>NZ_CP015583.1:2831250-3485000 GCF_001941945.1 Roseomonas gilardii
TGCGGAAGCGTTCTGCCGGGCGAACCCGGCCTCCGATTCCATCCCCATGGCGGCGACCGGCCATGACACGCCCTATGAGTGGCGCTGCCGGAACGGACGGGCGGAGGTGGTGGGCACGGTGCAGGAACTGGATGCGCGGGGCTTCGGCAAGGCGCTCTGGACCCGCATGAATTGAACTTGATAATCATTATCATCTAAACTGCCCCCTCGCGAAGGGAGACCCGCGCATGGCCGACACACGCACCGAGACCGACAGCCTCGGCACCATCGAGATTCCCGCCACCCGCTACTGGGGCCCGCAGACGGAGCGCGCCCGGCAGCTCTTCCGCATCGGCACGGAGAAGTTCCCGCCCGCGCTGATCCGCGCGGTCGGGCTGCAGAAGCAGGCCGCCGCCGAGGCCAACAAGGCGCTGGGCGAGTTGCCGGGCGAACTGGCCGATCCGATCATCGCCGCGGCGAAGGAGATCGCGGAGAACCGGCGGGACGAGGACTTCCCCCTCCCCGTCTGGCAGACCGGCTCCGGCACCCAGACCAACATGAACGCCAACGAGGTCATCTCGAACCGCGCCAACGAGATGCTGGGCTCCCCGCTCGGCTCGCGGAAGCCGGTGCATCCGAACGACCATGTGAACCGCGGCCAATCCTCCAACGACAGCTTCCCCACCATCATGCATGTCGCCGCCGCCGAGGCGGTGACGCAGCGGCTGGTCCCGGCGCTGGAGGTGCTGCTTGCCAGCCTGGAGAAGCGGGCGAAGGAATGGGACGGCATCGTGAAGGTCGGCCGCACCCATATGATGGATGCGGTGCCGGTCACGCTGGGCCAGGAATTCGCCGCCTGGGCGCGTCAGGTGCGGCTCGGCATCGCGCGGCTGCACGACGCCCTGCCGCGCCTGCTGGTGCTGCCGCAGGGCGGCACGGCGGCGGGCACGGGGCTCAACACCCATGCCGGCTTCGCCGAGGCCTTCGCCGCGCGGATGGCAGCGCTCACGGGGCTGCACTTCACCGCCAGCCTGAATCCCTTCGAGGGCATGGGCGCGCATGACGCCTTCGTCGAGCTCCAGGGCGTGCTGAATGTCATCGCGGTCTCTCTGAACAAGCTCGGCAACGACATCCGCCTGCTGGGTTCCGGCCCGCGCTCCGGCATCTCGGAACTGGTCATCCCGGCGGACGGGCTCTCCTCCTCGATCATGCCGGGCAAGACCAACCCGACGCAGAGCGAGGCGCTGACCATGGTCTGCGCCCAGGTGATGGGCAACACCACCACCGTCACCTTCGGCGCGGCACAGAGCTTCCTGGAGCTGAACGTCTTCAAGCCCGTCATCATCCAGGCGGTGCTGCAATCCTGCACGCTGCTGGCCGATGCCTCTGAGAGCTTCGCCCACAACATGGTGGACAAGCTGGAGCCGAACCGCGAGCGCATCGCGCAGAACCTGGCGAATTCCCTGATGCTGGTGACGGCGCTGAACCCGCATATCGGCTACGACAAGGCGGTGCAGATCGGCAAGCTGGCGCTGCGGGAAAACCTGCCCCTGCGCGATGCCGCGGAGAAGCTGGGCTATGTGAAGCCCGAGGATTTCGACCGCTGGGTCCGGCCGGAGGACATGATCCATCCTGGTGCCAGCCTTTCCGGCGCCGGGGGCTGACCCCACATGCCGGCGGACCATCCGAAGCGGGGCCGATGCGGCATCTGGTGAAACGTTCCTTCAGCCTAGCGGGGCATCGCACCTCCGTCGCGCTGGAGCCTGATTTCTGGACCGCGCTGGAGGGCATGGCCCTCCGGCGCAACCTTCCCCTCGCCCGGCTGGTGGCCGAGGTCGATGCGGCGCGCACGGAGACCGGCATGCCGCTGGCCTCCTCGCTCCGCCTCCTCGCCCTGGCGGATGCCCGCAAGGCGGCCCAGGGGGTGGCCCAAAGCGGGGAGACGGCATGACCGGGATCACGCATCCGGATTTCTTCGCGCGTTTTCCCATGCGGCCCGTCACCCATGACAGCCTGGACGCCGTGCTGGCCGAGGATGTGCCGCAGGCCCTGACGCTGCTCTTCCTCTGGGGCCGCGACTGCCCCAACTGCGACATCGCCAAGGCCGCGATGCTGGCGCGGCCCGAACGCTTCCAGTGGCCGGAACTGCGCTGGCTGCACGACAACGTTTATGACGATCCGGAGATGGCGACCCGCTTCGGCCTGCACGGCATCCCCGTCTTCTTCCTGTTCCGCGGGCGGCGCGTGGTGGGCCGCATCACCGGCTGGCCCGGTGCCTCCGCCTTCGCCGACGCCATCGCGAAGCAGATCGCCGCCCCGCCCCACTGACGGGCCCCCGACAGGCCGATGCCCCGCCGATCCGCGGCCATTGTGCCGGGACGGAAACAACAGGATTCCAGATGGGCGCCGCTGCTCCTATTCTGGCCGCATGAATGAAAAGAAGCGGCTGGCTATACAGCGAATCGAGAGTTTCATCGCACTCAGCCGATGGCTGGTCCTGCCCCTCCATCTGGGGCTGATCCTCTCGCTCCTGGTGCTGATCGCGACCTTCGTGCGGGAACTGCTGGGGCTGGCCTTCAAAATCGGCCGCATGAGCGAGCACGAGACCATCCTGGGCCTGCTGACACTGATCGACCTGGCGCTGGTCGGCAGCCTGGTGGTGATCGTCGTCTTCTCCAGCTACGAGAACATCATCTCCCGCCTCAGCCCCGGAACCAGCAGGGGCTGGCCGATCTGGCTGACCACGGTGGATTTCGCCGGGCTCAAGCGGAAGCTCTTCGCCTCCATGGCCGCCATCTCCGCGGTGGCGCTGCTGAAGGCACTCATGCGGCTGGAAGACACGGTCAGCGAGCGGCAGTTGCTCTGGCTCGTGGTGATCAACATCGTCTTCATCGTCGGCTATGTGCTGATGAGCTTCGCCGACCGCTCCGAGAGGCCGGTGCCGCCGACTTCCACGACGCCCGACTGAGCGATTTGCGGGATCAGGCGCCGGCGCCACCCGTCGCCAGGATCTCCGCCAGGGTCACCGGCCGGAAATCCCAGGCATCCACGCCGACATCGGTCTGGCGTGGCATCGGCTTCAGCCGGCCATGGCTGTGTCCGTGCAGGTTGCGCCAGCCCTTGTGCATGTTCCGCCAGGTCCGGAAGGCATAGTGGCAGAGCACCAACGGCACATCCTCCACCACGATTTCCGCATAGGGCTGCAGGCTGGCCCAGGCAGGCTGTTCCGTGACGGCGGGCCCGTCATTGTTGCCGGTGATGAGATGCTTGCGGCCATGCAGGCCCTCCACCAGCGCCGCCACGGCAGGCGCCGTCCGGTTCAGCGCGAAGTCGCCGAGATGCCAGACCTCATCCTCCGGCCGGACCACGGCGTTCCAGCGCTCCACCATGGCCACGTCCATGGCGGCCACGGATGGGAAAGGGCGCCGGTAGAGACCCAGCGCCCCGCCATGGCCGAAATGCGTGTCGGCGGTGAAGAAGACCGTCAGCGGCGTCGCGCCGGCTGGTGGATCAGGCGGCGTCCTCGCGCCGGTCCCGCGCCTTCACATAGGCGATGGAGGCGTGCTCGGAGCAATAGGGACGGCCCTGCACCGCCTCGGCCGTGCAGAAGCGGAATTCCGGCGTGCCCGGCTCCCCGATCGGCCAGCAGCAGGTGCGCGCCCCGGAACGCTGGAAGGGGCGCACCACCGGCGGCGCGGCGACGGGCGCGCGCGGCGCCGGGGCGCTGCGCGGGGCCGGAGCCGGCGTGGGAACCGCGGGCGCCATGACGGCCGGCGCCGCAGACGCCGGGCGTGGCACGGGCGGCGCCGGTACGGGCGGCGGTGCGGCGGGACGCGGGGCCTCCGCGACGGCGCGCGGCGCGGCGGGCTCGGCCATGCGAACCTCTCCCGCCTCCTCGCGCCGGATGGGGCTGGGACGCGCGGAGAGGTTCAGGCGATGTGCCTTGCCCACCACTGCATTTTTCGAGATTCCCATGCGCCGGCCGATCTCGGCCGTCGAATGTCCTTCGGCCCAGAGAGCCTGCAGCGTCTCGATCGCTTCGGCGGTCCACTCCATAATAGGGACTCCTCCGTATCCAGCACCGCTAGATACGGTAGGTGAATGCGTACCGTTCCCACAAGATGCAGGACGGTTCACAGGCACGCAAAAGTTGTGGACGGATTGTGGATACCGGGGAGAAGCGGCTTCAGAACAACAGTCCCTTGCGCAGCATCCCATGCACGCCCTTCTCGCCGTTCACCGTCTGCGTCACGCGGAAATCCACTGCGAGGGAACAGAACTGATAGGCATCGGCGGGCGAGAGGTTGGTGCGCGAGGCGATGAAGCCGATCATCTCGCGCAGCGCCTGCTTCATGGCGAGGTCGAGATCCTCGTTCATCCCCATGGTGATGAAATGCGTTGCCGTTTCCGCGCGCGGGAAGCGCAGCAGCGGGTCCTTCGCGCCGCCGCCCTTCTCCAGCGTCAGGCGGAAATGCCCGTCGAGGCAGATTTCCAGCGCGTTGATGCAGACCTCGCCATCGCCCTGCACGCCATGCCCGTCGCCCGCGGAGAAGAGCGCGCCTTCCACATGCACCGGCAGGTAGAGCGTGGCCCCCGCGCCCAGCTCCTTGTTGTCGAGGTTGCCGCCATGGGCACGCGGCTCCTTGGTGTTGATGCGGCCCCATTCGCGCGGCGGCGCCACGCCCATCACGCCGAAGAAAGGCGCGAGCGGCAGGGTGATCTCGCGCGCCATCGGCAGGCGGCAGGTCATCGCCTCCCGGTCCACCGGGATGTGCAGCATGCGCGTGAAGGGGAAATCCTCCGGCAGCGTGCCCATCAGCGGGCGGAAGCCGCAGAAGCCCCAGTCGGCGCCGAGATCGATGCGCTCGATATCCACGCGCAGCATGTCGCCGGGCTCCGCGCCGCGCACCGCCACGGGGCCGGTCAGGATATGGCCCGCCCCCAGGCGCGGCACCTTCGCCGCATGGATCGCGGCCAGGGCGGGCGGGATGGCGAGGCCGCTTTCCGGCGGCGGCATGATCTCGGGCGCGCCGGAGACGCATTGCAGCACCACGAGATCCCCCGATTCCACCGTGGCGACCGGGGCGAAGGACGGATCGAAGACACCCCAGCGCACGGTCTCGGGTGTCGCGGCGATCTGGTACGTCTGGGGCATGGGGCCTCCTGCGGAGCGATGGGCGCCGGCCGAGTCCGGCGCAGGCGGAAATGTTCCGCATCGTGCCGGGCTTGGCGAGGGGATCACTCCGTCGCGGCGGGGGCCTTTTTCGCGCGCGGGCGGGAGCCTGCCGCGAATTCGGCCACCAGATCCACCAGATGCCCGTTCTCCACCAGGCGCAGCCCTTCCGGCGCGCTGAGCGCCCGCCCGCCCCGTGCCACGCGGCGCGGCAGGGTGGCGGCGTCGAAGCCCAGCTTGTGCGCCTCGCGCAGCCGCGTCTCCATCTGCGCCACCTGCCGGATCTCCCCGGACAGGCCGACCTCGCCGAAATAGACCATGCCCGGGCTGGCAGGCTGGTCCGTCGCCGCCGAGGCCAGCGCCGCCGCCACGGCGAGGTCTGCCGCCGGCTCGGTGATGCGCAGGCCCCCGGCGATGTTCAGATAGACGTCGTTCTGCCCGACATTCAGGCCGCAACGGCTTTCCAGCACCGCCAGCAGCATGGAGAGGCGCCCGGAATCCCAGCCCACCACCTGCCGCCGCGGCGAGCCGCCATTGGAGGGCGAGAGCAGTGCCTGCACCTCCACCAGCACCGGCCGCGAGCCCTCCAGCCCGGCGAAGACGGCGGAGCCGGAGACGTTGCCCCGACGCTCCGCCAGGAAGAGCGCGGAGGGGTTCGGCACCTCCATCAGCCCGGCCTCGGTCATCTCGAAGACGCCGATCTCGTCCGTGGCGCCGAAGCGGTTCTTCACCGCGCGCAGAATGCGGAACTGGTGGCCACGGTCGCCCTCGAAATAGAGCGTGGCATCGACCATGTGCTCCAGCACGCGCGGCCCGGCCAGCGTGCCCTCCTTGGTCACATGCCCGACCAGCACCAGCGCGAAGCCACGCGACTTGGCGAGGCGCGAGAGCTCGGCGGCGCAGGCGCGCACCTGGCTGACCGTGCCGGGCGCGCTGTCCAGGCTGTCGAGCCAGACGGTCTGGATCGAATCGATCACCACCAGCCCGATGTCGCGCTCATCCTCCAGGCTCGCCACGATGTCGCGGAGATTGCCGGCGGCGGCGAGGCCCATCGGCGCCTCCGCCACGCCCAGGCGCAGCGCGCGCAGCCGCACCTGCTCCACCGCCTCCTCGCCCGAGATGTAGAGGGTGCGCCGGCCCCGCGCGACGCGCGCCGCCGCCTGCAGCAGCAGCGTGGACTTGCCGATGCCCGGATCGCCGCCCACCAGCACCACCGAGCCCGGAACGAAGCCGCCGCCCAGCACGCGGTCCAGCTCCGCGATGCCCACCGCCGTCCGTGCCGGCGGGGCGGAACGGCCCTTCAGCCCGACGAACTCCACCCGCCGCCCGCCCGCGGTGCGCCCGGCCGGCCCGGGGGAACGCGTCTCGATGGTTTCCTCGACCAGCGTGTTCCACTCGCCGCATCCCTCGCACTTGCCCTGCCATTTCGGATGGGGCGTGCCGCAGGACTGGCAGACATAGCGGGTGACGGGCTTGGCCAAGGCGGGGAACTCCGATCCCGAAAACAGGAACTATTCGGGAACATATAGCCCCTCACCCCCCGGAAAACGAGAGCGGCCGCCCGGCGACCCGCGTTCCGAAAGGGCCACGCGCGAGGCGGGCCACGGCGGAACCGGTGAAGCCAGGCGGCCGCGATCGGCTCGCTCCAAGAGGCGTGGAAAGGGGAAGCGGCCGCCGCCGTCCCGTGCCCCGAAAGGGCCGCGCGCCTCGGAGGGAGGGCGGCCACGGCGGAGCCGGTGACAGGCGGCGGCCGAAGGGAGAACCGGCCGTCGCGTCGCCGCGTCCCGAAAGGGCGGCGCAGCCCCGGGAACGGGGGCGCGGCCACGGCGGGACCGGTGGAGCGCGACGGCCGGAGAGCCGTCCGCGAGAGAGGAGGAAAGCGGCCGTCACCGCCCCGCGCCCCGAAAGGACCACACGCCTCTGAGAGAGGGCGGTCGCAGCGGGGCCGGTGGAACGGTGACGGCCGGATGGGAAGCGGCCGCCGCCTCCCCGCGTCCCGAAAGGGCGGCGCAGCCCGCAAAGGGCGCGCCACCACGGCGGAACCGGTGGAAGGCGGCGGCCGGAGCCTTTAGCCCGGGGCCTTCAACCCTGGGCGGGCAGATGCTCCGCGATATAGGGCGGCAGGTGGAAGGCCGCGGCCTGGATCTCGGGCGTCCAGTAGCGGGTCTGGCCGAGGATGCCGGCCTTCTCCGCGCGCGCGCGGATCTGCTCCACCGTCGCATGGCGTGTCGCCGGATCCTTGGCGGACCAGCCGAGCGTCATGTAGCCACCGACATAGGTTGGCACCGCCGCCACATAGGCCCAGACATCGGCGAAGACCTTGCCACGGCGCAGGCTCGTGTCGCGCAGCTCGTCGGCCTGCATGATCGGCACGCCGCACTGGTTCACCACCAGCCCGCGATCCGACAGCAGCCGCGCGACATTGGCATAGAACTCGTCGGTGAAGAGGACCTCGCCCACGCCGACCGGGTCGGTGCTGTCCACGATCACCACATCGAAGGAACCCGCCGCCGCCTTGCGCACATAGTCGATGCCGTCGCCGACGATCACCTCGGCGCGCGGATCGTTCCAGGCGTCGCCGGCGATCTCCGGCAGGAACTCCCTGACCAGGCGGATCACCTCGCCGTCGATCTCGACCATCACGGCCTTCTCGACATTGCGATGCTGCAGCACGCGGCGGAGCACGCCGCCGTCACCGGCGCCGATGATCAGCACGCGCCGCGCATCACCATGCGCCAGCAGCGGCACATGGGTCAGCATCTCCTGATAGACGAACTCGTCCATCTCGGTGATCTGCGTCACGCCGTCGAGCAGCATGACGCGGCCATGGCTGTAGGACTCGAAGATCATGATGTCCTGGAAATCCGACTGCACGCGCGCCAGTTCCCGCTTCACGCGGAAGCGCTGGCCCCAGTCGGGGTAGAGCGTCTCGTTCACCCAGGAATCGGTGGTCATCTCGAATCCCTCGCCCAAACAGCTTCGGAAAGGTTTCCGCAAAGAGAGAGGGCGGACCCTAGGGCCCGCCCCCGGTCATCGCACGTGACGCTTTGGCGTCAGACGGAGATGCCGCGGCGATGCTCGCCGAGCTGCACGCGCTCGGGCAGGAAGCCCTTCTTCAGCACCGGGATCGCCTTGTAGGGATCGCAGACGCCGCAGACGAAGATGTCGAGCGCTCCGAAAGCCTTTTCCGGCCAGGTGTGGATCGACACATGGCTCTCCGCCAGGACCAGCACGCCGGACACGCCGCCGTTGGGCTGGAAGTGGTGGAAGTGCCCGTGCAGGATCGTGGCACCCGTGGCGATCGCGGCCTCGCGCAGCACGTCGTCGATATGCGCGGGGTCGTCGAGATTCGTCGCACCCCAAAGGTCGATGATCAGATGCGTGCCCGCGAAGCGGACCCCATCCTTCTCGACGAAGTAATCCTTTGCCTCATCGGCGCCGGAGGAGAAGTTTCCCTGGGCGTCGCTCGGAAATTCCGAGACCATCCCCAGCGGAGCGGTAAGAGCGTCCATATCGGCCCCCTGTTCCACCAGAAGACGACCTGTGAGCCGGCAGCGCCGATCAGGTCAGTTGTTGCGGAGGGCGCATATGGGGCATGGGGGTCCGGGGGGCAAGCGAAATCGGGACTTCACGGGCCGAAAAAAATGCGGCCCTCCCCCGCGCCGCGCACGATGCTCACCGCGCCGCCCCCGCATCGGCCCGCAACTCATCCAGCCGACCGGAAAATCCCCGGAAAAGGTTCAGTTCGCGCTGCAGCCTCGGCAGGTCTGCCAGACCGTGCACCGGATCGAGGGTCAAGGCATTGAAAGCCTGGGATAATTCCCCATCTCCCAGCCGTGCTGCCCACCGCGAGCGCAGGCTGCCCAGGCGCTGGGCATCGCCCGAAAGCGCGGCATAGGCGGCGGCGCGCAGGAGCAGCCGGCGCCGCGCGTCGTCCATCTCCCCTTCGCCTTTCGCAGCCAATCCGGCCAGCGCATCGGAAGCATTCGCCCAGTCGTGGCGCGCGGCGAGAATCCCGGCGAGCGGTTCCGCTCCATCGCTGCCTAGGCCACGCAACAACGCGACGGCGTCATCCTCCTTGCCCTGCCGTGCCAGCAGGCGCGCGGACAGCAGTGTCCGCTCCCGCGCCAGATCCGGCGGCAAGGGCTGCACGCCGCCATCCGGCAACGCTGCCGCGGCGCCGGCGATATCGCCGCTTTCCAGGCGCAGACTGGCGAGACGCAGACCAAGCCGCGCGCGCGCCTCGCCCGAAGCGCCGTCCATGCCGCGCACGAGAAGCGCCGCCGCGCGCGCCGGCAGGTCGAGCGCCACGAGGCGGTCCGCGAGGCCGAGCAACAGGCGGCCCTGATCCGGATCGGCGGCCAGCAGTTCCGGATTGGCGTCCGCCAGCGCGATGGCGGCCACCGGCGCGTCCTTCTCCAGCGCCAGGGCCAGCGCCTGCCGCATCAGCGGGCGCAGCGCGCCGTCCTGGTCGGGAAAAAGGCGCGCGGTTTCCTGCAGCATGGCCAGCGCGGCACGGCCGTTCCCGGCCTGCTGCCGCAAGGCGGCGATCCGTTGCCGCGCCGCCAGTTCCTCGCTTTCGCCGCGCCAGCTGTAGAGCGCTTCTTCCAGCGCATCCGCCGCGGCAGCGGCATCGATCTGCCCACCCGCCAGGCGCAGTTCCACGGCATGGCGGATGGCCCGCGCGCGCGCCGGCCGGTCGCGGCCGCGCATCGCCTCCTCATAGGCGGCCAGCGCCTCGTCCCGCCGCCCTTCCGCCTCGGCCAGCCGCCCGCGCAACTCCGCCAGGGCCGGCGCCGGACCGCCCGCGTCGAGCAACTGCCGCGCCGCCGACCGCTCGCCGCCCGCCAGCAGCGCCTCCACCGCCGGAGCCAGCAGCCGTGACCGCAGCGAGGGCGGATAGGCCAGCAGCACCGGCACGACGGCGGCGATGCCGGGAGCCGCTTCCCGCCCCTCCCCCCGCGCGCCGCGCAGCAGCCCCTGCCAGAGCGCCGTCTCGTCGGTCCTGGGCAAAGCGGGGTCCTCCAGCGCCCCGGCCTCCCCCAGGCGGCCGCCGAGCAGCGCCGCCGCGCCCTGAAGCGCTCGCAGCACCGGATCGAGGCCCGCCTGCGGGTCCTCCTGGAAGGCCAGGCGCAGCATGGCCTGTGCCTCCTGCGCCTGCCCCAGGGAGAGCAGGGTTTCCGCCGCCGCCCGTCGCAGCGGCGCGCGCTGCAGCGGCGCGGCCGAGGCGATCCCGGCCTGCTGCGCCCGCAGGCGCTCGGACAGCGCCGCCGCTTCCAGAGCCGGCAAGTCGAAGAGGCGCGTCATCCCGCGCGCATCGGCAACGGGCGCCTCCGCCCCTGCCGCGCTTTCCCCGGCGCCTGACAGCAGGAAACGACCGGCGCCCGCCCGGAAATCCACCGCATCGCCGCGCGCGATCAGGGCCGCGCCCAGCGTCGTCGGCAGCAGTTCGGCCTGCGGCAGCCGCCGCGCCTGCGGCACCATCTGGTCCGCCTCCCGCACCGTGCCCACCAGCAGCGGCAGGCCCGTTTCCGGGTCCGGCAGGGCTACCACGCGGCCCGGCGCGGCGGCGCGCAGCACCAGCATCCCGTCCTCCTGCCCGGCGCGGATCGAGCGGGCCGGCGGCAGCGCGGACACGGGCTCCAGGAGCCAGCGGTCACCTTCCCGCCGGGCCCGCAGCGTGGCGGGCGGGGCGAGGCGGAAGCGCAGCACCGTGGCCTCCGGCAGCGGCAGCAGATCGGCCGAGCCGAAGACCGGATCGTCGCGCAGGGCGGACAGATCCAGCGGCCGGGCGAGATCCGACACCACCAGCAGAAGGTTGCCACGGCGCAGCACCGCCAGGCCCGCCTCCGCCGGGAGCGGCAGGGCGAGGACCCGTACCCCCCCGGGGGATGCGAGGACACGCACCGGCAGGCCTTCGGGCGGCTTCGGCGCGGACTCGGCGGCGGGCGTCACGGGGGGGGAGGCGGCGCCACGGGCCGCTCCGCCGCCGGCGAGGACGGCGTCGCGAGGGCCTGCACGGGCGCCGGAACCGGGAGCGGCACGGGGGGTGCCACGGCCGGCTCCGCGCCATCCCGTCCGTTCCGGCGGGTGGGCGGCTGCCGTCCGTGGCTCCGCGCCTCGCGCGCTGCGGCTTCACGCACCGGGGGCTTCGCCTCCGGCTTCCGGGCGGCCGGCGGATCGAGCACATCGAGGACGATGCGCTCGCCCAGGCGGAAGGGGTGGATCTGCGCGCCGCTGCGGAGGCTCACCTCCACTCCGTCCGCCGTGCCGCGCAGGGCCAGCACGTTGCGCGGCAGCTTCGCCGGCATGCGGAACTCGCCGGGGCTGTCGAAATGCAGCATCGCCCGGTCGCCAAGCTGCTCCAGGCGGTAGCCCGTGGGCAGCGACCAGTCGAAGACGAGCCGCCCCATCCCCGGATGCTCGCCGGAGCGTACCGCCACCGGCTCGGCCCGCCCCGGCAGGGCGGCGAGGAGCAGCGAGACACCGAGCGCCAGCCCCATGGTGACGGCCTTTTGCCGGTCGGGGGCGCGCATCAGTCGAAACTCGCCAGCAGGGCGTCGATCTCCGCCTGGGACGAGGCGGCGGCCGGAAGCTGCGGCCCCTGCGCCAGCCGCTCGCCCTCGCTGCGCTCCGGTGCCCCTTCACGTGGGGCGGCGACGGGCATGCCGCCCCGCGCCGGGCCGAAGCGCTGGGTGATCTTCTGCACCCGGCCCTCGATCTCCTTCAGCGCCGCCACCACCTTGGCGATGCGCTGGCCCGTGATGTCCTGGAAGGAACAGGCTTCGTAGATCCGCGTCACCGCCTCGCCGATCCGCGCCGCCGGCGCGGCGGGCAGTTCCGGGACCAGCCGTTCCAGCACCTCGCAGGCGTCGAGGATCTCGTTGGTGGCGGCGGCGGTATGCTCCAGCACCGCATCCAGTTCGTCGGTCGCCACCGGGATGTGCTGGTCCTCGATCTCCTCCACCCGCAGGGCGGCGATCTCGGCCTTGGCCTGGGCGATGGTGCGTCCCAGCGCCTCCAGCTCCGCCAGCAGCACGACCTCGTTGGTGGTGATGTCGCCGCCCATGCTGGCGAGCACGCTGCGCACGGCCTGCTCGATGCGCTCCTGGTCAGGCATCCTGCATCACCTTGGCGATCTTCTCGCGCAGCGTCTCGGCGTTGAAGGGCTTGACGATGTAGTTCGAGACGCCCGCCTGCTTCGCCGCGATCACGTTCTCCGTCTTGCTCTCGGCGGTGATCATGATGAAAGGCGTGGATTTCAGCCGGGCGTCGGCGCGGACTTCCTTCAGCAGGTCCAGCCCCGTCATCGGCTGCATGTTCCAGTCGCTGATCACCAGCCCGAAATTGCCGGCCCGCAGCTTCGACAGCGCCTCCTGCCCGTCGGACGCTTCCTCGACATTCTCGAAATCCAGCTGCTTCAGCAGGTTCCGGATGATGCGCAGCATCGTCTTGTAGTCGTCGACGATCAGCACGTTGGTGTTCCTGTTCATCGCCTGGCATCCTGGCTGTTGTCGGGTCCATCCGGGTCGTTGGCCCGGTTGCGGTGGCGGGCGAGCTCGGAGGTCAGGAGCCGCGCGCGGTCGGGACGCATGGCGCCCAGCACCGGCGCGGTCTTGGCCTCCCGCATCCGGTCCACGATCTGGACGAGCACGGGCATGTCGAGCTCGTCGAACACCGCGGCCGCGTCGCGCGGCCGCATGGTCTCGTAGGTCTTCACCAGCCCGCGCCAGCCGGCCTCCTCGCGCTCGTTGCGGGCCTTTTCCAGCTTCTCCAGCCGCGCCTGCAGCGCCGCCATCTCGTCGAGGCGTGACCTCAGCCGGCTCTCGGCCGCGGCGAGGACAGCCTCGCGCGCCGCCAGTGCCTGCTCGCGCTGCTCCAACTGCCCGCGACGCTCGCGCAGGCTCTCCAGCACGGCCCGCTCCGCGACGCTGACGGGGTCGGGGTCCGGCGCCGGCATGGCGGGCTGGACGGGCGGCTTCGCGGCAGCCGGCGCGGCCCCATGCCGCGCCGGGTCGGGCGACACCGGCGCGGGCGGCGCGGAGGCGGTGGCGCTGGCGATCAGCATCCCGTCCAGCCGCGCCATGGCGGCGATGCCGGGCACCGCCGCCGGCCATTCCACCGCCTGGCCGATGGCCAGCAGCTTGCAGCCCGCCAGCAGCCCGCCGCTCAGCATCAGCAGCGGCAGGAGACGCGGCCGGCTCATCGGGCCAGCCTCAGGGCACGCAGCAGGTCGCGCTCGGCCTGGCTGCGCGGGACATCCTGGGCATTACCGGCAGGCACCGCGTGGCCGGAGGGGCGCTCCGGCATCGCCGCGACCTCCGGCACCGCCTCGGCCCGCGCCAATGGCGCTGCCGGGCCGGGCTCCGCCGTCGCGGGCGACACCACCAGGGGCCGTGCCTCCCGCACCAGGGCTTCCAGCCGGTCCGCCATCAGGCTGGCCCGCTCGGTCAGGAAGCGCAGGTCCTCGCCCAGCGGCTCCGCGCGCACCAGCGTGGCCGACAGGGCGCGGTCGGCCTCCTCCGTGCCGCGCCGCATGCGTTCCAGCACCCGCTCCGCCTGCCGCGCGGCCTCGCCCAGCTCGGCCGTGCCGCTTTCCAGCGCCGGCCTTTCGCGGCGCAGGGCGGCCAGCCGCCGGTCCAGCCTCCAGACGAAGGGAATGGCGAGGCAGAGCAGCAGCACCACGACACCCTGGAGAGTCCATTCGACCGCGTTCATCGTCGGGCCCTCACCCCATCCTCACGACACCGGCGCCGTCGCGGCGGAGCTCGCGCTCCACCCGCACCGCCAGCCGGTTCTCCCGCCGCCCGAGCTGTCCCTCGAAGAGCGGCACGTCGCCGCAGCGCAGCCGCACCGGCGCCCCGGGCGCGACGTTGAGCGCGATGCGGTCCCCGGGCTTCAGCGCGGTGATGGTGGACAGCGGCAGGGTCTGCTCGTCGAGCACCACGTCGAGCCGCACCAGCGTGTGGCGCAGCTCCTCGGCGAGGTGGTTCTCCCAGATGCTGTCGCGGCCGAAGCGTTCGCCCATGAACTGCTGCAGCAGCACCTCGCGCACCGGCTCCAGCGTCGCATAGGGCAGGATCATGTCGAGCCGGCCGCCACGGTCCTCCATCTCGATGCGCATGCGGGCGAGCACGGCGGCGTTGGACAGGCGGGAGATGGCGGCGAAGCGCGGGTTCACCTCCAGGCGCTCGAAGCTGAACTCCACCCCGGCGATCGGCGAGAAGGCCTGGCCGAGGTCGGAGAGCACCACGGAAATCAGCCGCTCCACCAGCGTGCGCTCGATGGTGGTATAGGGGCGCCCCTCGATCCGCATCGCGGAGGTGCCGCGCCGCCCGCCCAGCAGCACGTCCACGATCGAGTAGATCATGGCGCTGTCCACCACGATCAGCGCGTGGTTGTCCCACTGCTTCACCTTCACCACGGCCAGCATGGCCGGCAGCGGGATGGAATCGAGATAGTCGCCGAAGCGCATCGAGGTCATGTTGTCGAGCGACACCTCGACATTGTCCGAGGTGAAGTTGCGCAGCGTCGTGGTCAGCAGCCGCACCAGCCGGTCGAAGACGATCTCCAGCATCGGCAGCCGGTCATAGGAGACCAGCCCGGCATCCACCACGCGCTCGATGCCGCTGCGGTGCCGCTCCTCCGTCCTGTGCTCGAAGCCGAGCAGGCTGTCGATCTCGGCCTGGTTCAGGATCTTGGCGGCGTCCGGACCCGGGGCCGCCATCTCCTCGATCCCCTCCACCGCCTCGGCCAGGGAGGCGCCCCAGGCGGCGGCGAGATCGTCCTGGTCGCCCTCCTCCGCAGCGCCGCTCATTGCACCAGGATCTCGGTGAAGAGCACGTCGTTCACGCGGGCCGGCGCGGCGGCGATGTTGGCGCGCGCGATCAGTTCCTCGCGCAGCCGGTGCGTGCCGATGCTGCCGCGCAGCTCCTCCGGCCGCATCTCGCGCAGATAGGTCTGGAACAGGTCCAGCAGACGCGGCATGGCCTGCTGCACCGCCGCGGCATCCTCCGGCCGCGCCAGTTCCAGCTTGGAGCGCAGCCGGATGAAGGCGCCGCGCTTACCGGGCGCGTTCAGGTTGGACATGATCTCGGGCATGTCGAGATAGGTCACGGCCGAGGGTGGGGCGCCCGCCTGATCGGCCCCGTGACCGCCCCCATGATCACCCCTGGGGCCGGCATCATGCGCCCCTTCCTCCTTCGGCGCGGCCTCCGCATGGCCGCCACCGGAGGCGCCGCCGAGCAGGCCGGAGAACCACGCCCCCGCGCCGCCCGCCAGCAGCACCGCCGGCACGGCCAGGAGCAGGAGCTTCCTGCGGCCGCCCGCGCCCTTCGCTTCCACGGGTTTCTCGGTCTTCGCCATGCGCCGTCCTGGCTGCCTCCATCCGGGGGATGCGCGGCTCGCGCCGCCTGCTGCGCCGCGGAAGATGCGGCTCCAACCCTTAAGGAAGGCTTTCCCCCGGCAGGGATTCGCCGGCACCCGGCAAATTCTGCCGGGGCGGCGGCAGTTTCCGGCCCGCATCCGCCCTTCCGCGGCGCGCCGGTCCTGGCACGCGGGTTGCGGAACACCCTCCGTCGGCGCCAGGGCGCGCCGCATCCGCATGGAGGCCAGGATGGACAATGCCGGCTATATCGCGCTTTCCCGCCTGATGGCGCAGGCGCGCACCACGGCGATGCTGGCCAACAACATGGCCAATGCGGACACGCCCGGCTTCCGTGCCGCGCGGCCGGTCTTCGCGCAGTATCTCGACCGGCAGCACGAGGTGGACGAGCCCCGCGGGGGCGGCGAGCTGGCCTTCACCTGGGACCGCGCCTCCTGGCGCGACACCGCGCCCGGTCCGGTGCAGACCACCGGCAACCCGCTGGACGTCGCTATTTCCGGCGAGGGCATGTTCGTCCTCCGCACGGAAAAGGGCGAGCGCTACACGCGCGCCGGCCGCTTCACCCTGGGCGCCGATGGCACGGTGGTGGACCCGGACGGCAACGCCCTGCTCGGCACGGGCGGGGAGCCGATCCAGCTCGGCCTGAACGACACCCGCATCGCCATCTCCGGCGAGGGCGTGGTGTCGAGCGAGAATGGGGAACTGGGCCGCATCCGCATCGTGCGCTTCGCCGACGGACAGAAGCCGCAGGCGGAGGGCGACCGCCTCTTCGCCAGCGACACGCCGCCCGAGGCGGTGGACCGCCCGACGCTGGTCCAGGGCGCGGTGGAGGGCAGCAATGTCCGCCCCATCCTGGAGATGACCCGCATGACCGAGGAACTGCGCGAGTTCCAGTTCACCGCGCAGTTCGCAGAGCGCGAGGATGAACGGATCCGCAACGCTCTCGACCGCATCCTGAAAAAGCGTTGAGCGGGAGCGATTCCTTGAACCGATCCTGGAAACGACCGAACAGCAAGACCGTCCGCGCCCGTGCGGCGAAAGGGAACTGACCGATGCGTTCGCTCTGGACCGCCGGCACGGGCATGATGGCCCAGCAGACCAATGTCGAGGTCATCTCCAACAACATCGCGAACATGAGCACCACCGGCTACAAGCGCCGGCGGGCCGAGTTCCAGGACCTCATCTACCAGAATGTCCGCCGCGTCGGCTCGCAGAGCTCCGACACGGGCACCAGCCTGCCGCAGGGCGCGCAGGTTGGCCTCGGCGTGCGCACCGCCGCGATCTACCGCATCCACGAACAGGGCAACCTGAACCAGACGGACAACAAGTTCGACCTGGCGATCAAGGGCAACGGCTTCTTCCAGGTGCAGCTTCCCTCGGGGGAGACCGCCTATACCCGCGACGGCACCTTCGGCCTCGCCGCCGACGGCACCATGGTCACGGCGGAGGGCTTCACCGTCCTTCCCGGCATCCAGGTCCCGGCCAATGCCACCGACGTCACCATCAATGCGACCGGCGAGGTGCTGGCCAAGGTCGCGGGGCAGGAGCAGCCGCAGAATGTCGGCCAGGTCCAGCTTGCCGTCTTCGCCAACGAGGCGGGGCTGGAAGCGATGGGCGACAACCTGCTGATGGCCACCCCGGCCTCCGGCGCGGCGCAGGCCGCGGCCGCCGGGCAGCCCGGCTACGGCAACGTCATGCAGGGCTTCGTGGAAACCTCCAACGTCAACGTGGTGCAGGAGATCACCAGCCTGATCACCGCCCAGCGCGCCTATGAGATGAACTCCAAGGTCATCACGGCGAGCGACGACATGCTCTCCACCCTGACGCGGCTGAAGTGATGCGCGCCGCCCGCCCGCCCCTGCTCGCGCTGCTGCTGCTCGCGGGCCTGCCCGGCCTCGCATGGGCCGACCTCGCCAGCCTCCGCCCGCATGTGGTGGTGGAGGACGAGGTGGTGCGGCTGGGCGACGTCTTCGCCGATCTCGGCCCGGAGGGGACGCGCGTGCTCGGCCCGGCGCCCCCGCCGGGGCAGCGGATCATCGTGGAAACGCCGCAGCTCCTCGCCATCGCGCGCGGCGCCGGCATCTCCTGGCGCCCTTTCGCCAGCGACGAGCGCGTGGTGATCGAGCGGGCCGGCCGCGCCCTGGCACGGGAGGAGTGGCTGGAGCCGCTGCGGGAGGCACTGTCGGCTCAGGGCCTCGACCCGGCGATGGAGCTGGAGATCCCCGGCTTCACCACCCCCATGGTGCCGCTTTCCGGCCTGGTGCGGGTGGAGGTGGCGCAGCCCTGGCTCGACGGCCGGCGCTTCGGCGCCACGCTGGTCCTCGCGGCGGAAGGGATGCCGACCCAGCGCCTGCGCATCGCCGGGCGCGGCCATGCCACCGCGCCGGTCGCCATCGCCACGCGGCGCCTCGCGCTGGGCGAGGTGGTGCGCGCCGGCGATGTGCAGGTGCAGCGCCTGCGCACCGACCGGCTCCGCCCCGGCCTCGCCGAGGATGCCTCGCTCGTGGTCGGCCAGCAGCTCCGCCGCCCGGTCATGGAGGGCGCGCCCTTCGTCCTGCGCGATCTCGGCGCCCCGGTGATGATCGAGAAGAACACGACGGTGACGATGGTGGTGGAACGCGGCGGGCTGCTGCTGACCGCCCAGGGCCGCGCGCTGGAGGCCGCGCCGCGCGACGGGGCGGTGAACGTGATGAACCTGTCCTCGCGCCAGGTCGTGGAGGCGCAGGCCATCGGGCCCGGGCGCGTCCGCGTCGGACCGCCGGCCCGGTGAAGGAGAACAAACCCATGCGGCGCGTCCTGCTCCTCCTCCTGCCGCTGGCGCTCGCGGCCTGCGGCTCCACCGAGCGCCTGGCCCGGCTTGGCCGCGCGCCGGACCTGGCCGATATCGCCGACCCGACGCGCGATCCGGACTGGAAGCCCGTGACCATGCCGACACCCGCCCCCGCCGATCCCCGCCAGCTCGGCTCCAACAGCCTTTGGCGTCCGGGCAGCCGCACCTTCCTGCGGGATTCCAAGGCCGCCTCGGTGGGCGATCTCGTGACGGTGCTGGTTTCGATCTCCGACAAGGCCTCGCTGGCCAACGACACGGAGCGCAGCCGCGACAATTCGGAGGATATGGGCATCCCGCGCCTGCTGGGCCTGGATGCCTCCTACCTGCGTTTCTTCCCGAATGGCTTCGACCCGACCAAGATGATCTCGGCCAGCTCCGCCAATTCCAGCGAGGGCAAGGGGACGGTGAAGCGCAACGAGGAGATCACGCTTCGCGTCGCCGCGACGGTCACGCAGGTCCTGCCCAACGGCAACATGGTGCTCGCGGGGCGGCAGCAGGTGCGGGTGAACCACGAGTTACGCGACCTGACGCTCGCCGGAATCATCCGGCCGCAGGACATCGCCTCCGACAACACGGTGAAGCACGACCGGCTGGCGGAGGCCCGCATCTCCTACGGCGGGCGCGGCACGCTCAGCGACGTGCAGAAGCCGCGCTACGGGCAGGAGCTGCTGGACTCCGTCCTGCCCTTCTGAACATGGAAAAGGGCGGCGCAGCCCATGCCGCGCCGCCCTTTCCGGGAGTTTTATGCCCTCAGGACTTGTCGGTCACTTCACGGGCCTTGTCCTTGATGCCGCCGGCGGCATTCTGGACCTTGCCCTCGGCGCGGTCGGCCTTGCCCTCGGCTTCCATCTTCTTGTCGCCAACCAGGGAACCGACGTTCTCCTTGACGGCGCCCTTGGCCTGCTTCAGCGAACCTTCGATGCGGTCCTTGTCCATGTGACAGTCTCCTCTGTCGTGTACGGTCTGCCTGAAGAACGTGGCGGACCATGGGCTGGTTGCAGGGCCCGGGCGACACCAGATCCCCGGGCATGTGCGGACGCTATTACCTCGAAGCCAGCCCGGCGAAGCTGGAGAAGCAGTTCAACCCGACGAACCCGCTTCCCAACCATCCGGCCAACTACAACGTCGCCCCGACGCAGGAGAGCCTCGTGGTGCGCTTCAACCCCGCCACGGGTCAGCGCAGCCTCGACCCCTTGCGCTGGGGGCTGGTGCCGCGCTGGGCGAAGGATGCCAGCGGCGCGGCGAAGCTGATGAATGCGCGGTCGGAGGGGGTGGCGGAGAAACCGTCCTTCCGCGACGCCTTCGCGAAACGGCGCTGCCTCGTGCCGGCCGACGGCTTCTACGAATGGCGGCAGGAAGGGCCTGGGCCGAAGCAGCCCTATGCCATCGCGCTGCGTTCCGGCGAGACCATGGCCCTGGCGGGCCTCTGGGAAGGCTGGAAGCAGCCGGATGGAAGCTGGCTGCGCACCTATACGATCGTGACCACCGAGGCGGTGGGCAAGATCACCGCCCTGCACCACCGCACCCCCGTCATCCTGCCGCCGGAGCACTGGGACGCTTGGCTGGGGGAGCGGGAAAGCGGGACGGAGGAGCTTCTCGGCCTGATGCAGGCGCTGGACGCGGAGAAGCTGCGGGTCTGGCCGGTCGGCAAGCGGGTGAACAAGTTCAGCGAGAACGGCTCCTCGCTGCTCGCCCCCGTGGACGATGCCGACCCGCCAGAGGGGCTGAACGAGCCGCCACCCCAGGCCGTCGCGGCCGCTCAGGAGCCGCGATAGGTGCTGTAGCTCCAGGGCGAGCAGAGCAGCGGCACATGGTAGTGCCCGCCCTCCGCCGTCAGCCCGACGCGGATCGCCACCCAGTCGAGATAGTCCGGATCACTCCCCTGTTCGGCGAAATAGTCGCCCACGCCGAAGCGCAGCTCGTAGCGTCCCGGCAGGAAATCCTGCGGCGAGAGCAACGGCGCGTCGGTGCGGCCATCGGCATTGGTCACCGTTTCGACCAGCAGCGCCGGGGCCGGCGCATCCACGCGCCAGAGCTGCACCGCCATGCCGGCGGCGGGGCGGCCGGCGGTGGTATCGAGCACATGGGTGGTGAGGGCGGAGGGCTTCACTCCGCCGCCTCCAGCTCCTGCGGGATCTCGCTCACCAGCTCCTCCAGGTCGAAGGCGAGCAGGGCGTTCATGTGCATCTCCGCATCGTCCAGCCAGAGGCTCCGGCAGATCCCGTCCACCAGCCGCGGCACGCCGTATTTCATGCCACTGATCGAGGCGCCGGACAGGCCCATCGACGGCGTGGCGCCATAGCCCATGAAGTGGATATGGCGCAGGAAGGGTGCCTCGCCCGGCACCTTCTCGCGGAAGGCGAAGCCGGGGGTCAGATAGGGGCAGGCGGCAAGGTTGGGGAATTCCTGCCCCGCCGGCGGCGTGTAGACGTCGCTCCACAGCAGGATATGCGGCGCGATCGCCGCCAGTTCCGGCCGCAGGGCGAGGTTGAAGGCCGTGCCGGTGCCGACGATCACGTGGTCCGCGCGGTGTTCGCCGCGCGGCGTCTCCAGCACCACCTCCTCGCCCTCCATGCGCGCGCCCTGGACCGAGCTGCCCATGTGAAGCGTGAAGCGCGGGTCATGCGCCACGCGGTCCCAGCTTTCCTGCGGCGGCGGCTGGTTGAGATCGAAGATGTGCCGCATCATCCGCCACTTCAGCGGGTCCGGCATGGCGTGGAACTGGCCGAGGAAGCCCGCCTGCTCCATCCAGCGGAAGGGGTTGACGCGCGGCATCCGGCGCCGGCGCACCAGCATCGTGCCCTGCGCCGCCCCGGCTTCCAGCGCCGTGGCGAGGTTGTCGAAGGCGCTGGCGCCCGCCCCCACCACCAGGATGCGCTGGCCCTTCAGCGCCTCGAAATCGACATGGCCGGAGGTGTGCGACACGCGCTCCCCCGGCAGGCCGTCGAAGGGCGCCGGGATCGACCAGGCGCCGGTGCCGTCCATGCCGGTGGCCAGCACCATCTTGCGCGCCTTGACCACGCGCTCGCCCTCCGGCGTGCGGAAGCGCAGCAGCAGCAGGTCGGCCTCCGGATCGTGGCCGATGGAGAGGAGCTCGTGCTCGTGCCGGACCGGCAGGGCCAGCACCTGCGCGTACCAGTCGAGGTAGCGCTGCCAGTCCACGCGGCCGATCTTGTGCAGGTCCTCCCAGGCCTGGAGCCCGTCCCGCGCCTCGAAGAAGGCCCGCGGCGTCAGTGCCGCCATGCCCAGGTCGGGGCCGCTGACATGCTTGGGCGTGCGCAGCGTGCGCATCCGGGCGAAGACCGTCCAGCAGCCGGTGGCACCCGGCTCGGCCCGGTCGAAGATCGCGACGTTCCCGACCTTCTCCCGCCGCAGCCCGAAGGCGGCGGCGAGGCCGGTCTGCCCGGCGCCGATGATGGCCACGTCCAGCGCGCCATCCGTGCGTTCGGGAACCCAGGGGCGCTTCGGGTAGTCGAGGAGGTCGAGCTGCCGGCGGACCTCGGACTCCAGCGCGGTCAGGGTATTGGCCATCACGGACATCGCATCTCCTTGCGACGCAGCATGACGAGCGGCGGGGCCGGCAGCAAGGGGCAAGCGTAACGATGCCGCATCGTGGCTGCCACCGGCCGGGCCTCACCCGTACTCCTCACCCATACTGGGGCACGCGCTCCAGGCGTTGCAGCACCTCGGCGGCGGTCAGCGGACCGTCGAAATGGAAGCCCTGCCCTTCCGTATAGCCGGCTTCGAGGGCGAGCCTGACCAGTTCCTCGTTCTCCAGCCCCTCCACCATGGTCGCCATGCCCAGGCGCCGCGCCAGATCCGCCATGGTGCGCACGATGGCGAGGCATTCCGGCCGCGTGGCCATGCCGTGCACGAAGGATCGGTCGATCTTGATCTTCTCGAAGCGGAAGCGGCGCAGGTAGTCGAAGGAGGAGTAGGCTATCCCGAAATCGTCGAGCGCGATGCCGATCCCGAGTTCGCGCAGCTCCGCCAGCGTGGCCAGCACGCCGGCATCGTCGTCCAGCAGCAGGGATTCCGTGACCTCCAGCTCCAGCCGCCGTGCCGAGATGCCGGAGGCCGCCAGGGCCCGCGCCACGGCGATCAGCAGCCCGCCATCGGCGAACTGCCGCGGCGACAGGTTCACCGCCAACCGGATCTCCTCCGGCCATTGCACCGCATCGGTGCAGGCCTGCCGCAGCACCCAGTTGCCGATGGGCACGATCAGCCCGCTCTGCTCGGCGACGGGAATGAAGCTCTGCGGCCCGATCAGTCCCAGCCGTGGGTGCCGCCAGCGCAGTAGCGCCTCCAGCCCGGTGATCCGCCCGTCCGCCAGATGCACCTGCGGCTGGTAGTGCACCTCGAACTGCCCCTCGTGCAGCGCCACCGCGAGGTCGGATTGCAGCCGCTGCCGCTCCTCCGCCGCCTGCAGCAGCCGTTCCTCGAAGAAGCGGCAGGTGTTCCGCCCTTCCCCCTTGGCCTCATAGAGCGCGAGGTCGGCATGGCGCATCAGCGTGACCGCGTCGCCCTGCCCGGGCGCGAGGTCGGCGATGCCGATGCTCACCCCGGGCATGATCATGCGCCCTTCCAGCTCCAGCGGCCGGTTGACGACCCGGCCCAGCCGCATGGCCAGCTCCGACAGCGCCTCCCGCTTCAGCCCCGGCGGCGGCAGCACGGCGAACTCGTCGCCGCCCAGGCGCGCCACCATGTATTCCCCCATCCCCTTCCCCGGGCCTTCCCCCGGCACGCTGCCGCGCAGCCGCGCGGCGATCTCCCGCAGCATCCCGTCGCCCGCGACATGGCCCAGCGTGTCGTTGACGTCCTTGAAGGAGTCGAGGTCCAGCAGCAGCATCGGCACCCGGGGCGGCGGGCGGCCGGTGCCCCGCCGGGCCGGCGGCGCCAGCAGCTCCGCCAGCCGGTCCAGCAGCGCGCGCCGGTTCGGCAGGCCGGTCAGCGGGTCCTCCAGCGCGATGCGCCGGATCTGGCGGTTCTGTTGGACCAGCAGCAGCGACAGCCCCGCCCCGGCGGCGATCATGGCCAGCAGCACCGCGATGAAGGCGACGTAGAGGCCGCGCAGCTCGCCCTGGTCCTCGCCGACGAGGTTGCTGCCCTCCATATGCGTGGAGGCGGCGAGGCGGATCATCGGCACGTTCAGCTCGCCCAGCAGGAGGAGCATCTCCCGGCTGTTCTCCTCGGAGGCCGGCCGGTCGAGCAGGGCCTGCACCCGTTCGATCGTCTCGCCGAGCCGGTCCAGCAGCCCGGCATTCTCCGGGTTGCGGCGGATCAGCATCCGCACCTCGCCCTGCCGCAGCACGGAGAGCCTGTTGCGCAGGACATCGAGGCGAAGCTGCACATCCGCGTGCTCTACCGGCATGTTCGGCAGGGCATAGGCCGCGACCTCGGTCTGCAGCCGCATGAATTCCACCGCGCCGAGGGTGGTCTCGAACATGCTGTTGTAGCGGGTGAGTGCCTCGAAGAGGTTCTGTTGCCGGACGGTGAGCGCCGCGATGAAGCCCGCCGCCCCGGCCAGGCCGCCCATCAGCACGATCAGCGATACGCGCAGCCAGCGCTGGATGCCGCCCTCGGCCCCCGGCAGGCGCCTGCGTCGTCCCACGGGTATCACCTGCTCCGTCACACGAGGATGGCTTCCGGCGGGGGCCGGATGCCGAGCTATTCCCTCCCGCGATGCTTTCCGTCAAGGCAAGACACAGGGGCGGATGGACGCTTCGCGCGAAACTCCGCAGCGGAGGCGCGCCTTCTCCACCGTGAATGTCCGGTGCCCCGCGGACATGCCTCCGGCCCGGGCATCCGCCGCCAACAGTTCCACCGGAACGGCTCCGCTGCTCCGGGGCGGCCCCTTCCCCCGTCCCGCCCCGGCCCTTGATCCCGCGGGCGGTCGCTCCCAAAACGGCGGGGCAACAGCCCAAGCGGGAACAGGCGAGACGATGAGCGACACGGCGCCCCCCAACCTGATCGCGGCAGTGGACCAGAACCGGCACTGGGACCGGCTGATGCAAATGGCGAGGATCGGCGCCATTCCCGGCGACGGCGTGAATCGCCCCTGCCTCTCGCCGCTGGACCGCGAGGCGCGCCGCCTGCTGATCGGCTGGGCCACGGAGCTGGGCCTGACCGTCTCGGTCGATCCGATGGGCAACCTGTTCCTGCGGCACGAGGGCACGGACCCGGAGGCCGCGCCGGTGCTGACCGGCAGCCACATGGACAGCCAGCCCATGGGCGGCCGCTTCGACGGCATCTGGGGCGTGCTCGCCGGGCTGGAGGCGGTGCAGGCGATCCGCGACAGCGGCGCCGCCACGCGGCACCCGATCGAGGTCGTGGCCTGGACCAACGAGGAAGGCGGCCGCTTCGCTCCCGGCTGCATGGGCTCCATGGCCTGGGCCGGGCATTCGCCGGCCGACACCTGGGACGCGACCGTGGATTCCGAGGGCGTCACCTTCGCCCGGGCGCTGGCCGGGCAGCGCGAGGCCGAGGCCGACCTGCCGCAGCGCCCGCTCGGCCCCGGCACGCAGCCGGTCGCCTATCTGGAGGCGCATATCGAGCAGGGCCCGCGCCTGGAGGCCGAAGGCTATGACATCGGCGTCGTCACCGGCATCCAGGGCAGCCGCTGGTTCCTGGTGGAGCTGCGCGGCGAATCCGCCCATGCCGGCACCGCGCCGCTCGGCCTGCGCAAGGACGCGGTGCAGGACATGGTGCGCGCCATCAACGCGCTGAACGCGCTGATGACCGATCCCGAGGACATCCTGCGCTTCACCGTCGCCCGCATCGAGGTCACGCCGAACACCTCGAACTCGGTGGCCGAGCTGGTGCGCTTCACCATCGACTTCCGGCACCCCGACAAGGACGTGCTGCTGATGAACGGCGACGCGATCGACAACACGATCCGCTCCGCCGTGAAGAACTGCGAGGTCACAGTCACGGAACGCTTCCACGCCCTGCCGGTGGATTTCGACACCGGCGTGCTGGACACGGTGGAGGCCGCCGCCCAGGCCCAGGGGCTGCGCGCGCTGCGCATGCCCTCCGGCGCCTTCCACGACGCGCAGTTCATGGTGCCGGTCTGCCCCACAGGCATGATCTTCGTGCCCAGCCACAAGGGCATCAGCCACAACCCGGCGGAATATTCCTCGCCGGAACAGCTCGCCGCCGGGGTGCGCGTGCTGGCCGCCTCGCTGCTCCGGCTCGCTCAAGGACAAGCGTCAGGGGGTTAGGCGGAAAGGATATAGGAGAGGCAGCGCCTCTCCCACGGACAGCGCGGCGCCGGGGCGGCTCAGACGCTGGCGAGCAGCCCGGCCAGGAGCCTCGCCCGCGGCACCAGGCTGTCCACCAGCAGGTGCTCGCCCAGCGTATGGTGGCCCGCGCTCATCACGCCCAGCCCGTCCAGTGTCGGGATGCCCAGCGCCCCGGTGAAGTTGCCGTCCGAGCCGCCGCCGGCGCTGCCATGGCCGATCTCGCCGCCCAGGCGCTGGCCGATGGCATGGGCCTTCGCGTGCAGGCCCAGATCCGCCACGGAAGGCTCCCAGACCGGGCGGGTGACGCCGCGCCGCACCTCCAGCGCCACATCCGGGGCGGAGGCGCGCAGGCCCAGCATCCGCTCCACCGCCGCGTCGAGGTCCTGCTGCCGCTTGGCCATGGTCAGTGCCTCGGCATCGCAATGCGTGGCGACGCAGTTCACCCATTGCCCGCCCCGCACGACGCCGACCGAGAAGGTACAGGCCTCGGTGGTCATGGCCTCGATGGCCAGCACCTGCCGGCACATCTCGCGGATCGCGCTCCGTCCCTCCCCCAGCGAGGCGCCGGCATGGCTGGGCCGGCCGGTGGTCCGCAGGTTGAAGCGGGCGATGGCATAGCGGCCGGTCACCACATCGCCCAGGACGGCGCTGCTGCCCGGGCGCCCGGGCTCCGGCACCAGCACCACGGCATGGCGCCGCGCCTCCGCCTCGATCAGGTCGCGGGTGGAGAGGCTGCCGATCTCCTCGTCCGGCGTCAGCAGCACCGTCACGGGGCGGGAGGCCGGGATGCCGGCCCGGATCATCTGCCGGATCGCCTCCAGCGCCAGGAAGGTGCCGCCCTTCATGTCGCCGATCCCCGGCCCGTAGCAGCGCCCGCCGTCGCGGCGGAAGGGCAGCGCCGCCAGCGTGCCGACGGGATGCACCGTGTCGAGATGCGCCAGCACCAGGATGCCCGGCGCCTCCCCGTCCGGATGCGGAAAGCGCGCCCGCACGCAGCCGCCCAGCATCGCGCCGGTCGGCCCCGGGCGGCCGGGAATGCGCTCGATCCGCGCCCCGGCCAAAGCGAGGTCGCGGGCGGCGAGGTCCATCATCCGGTTGACGGCCCCGGCATCGAAGGTGGGGCTCTCGCACTCCACCCAGGGCCGCAGCCCCTCCAGGATGGCATCGGCCTCGAAGGGCAGGGTAAGGGCGGCGGCGAGGGGGGCGGAAAACGAGTCCATGCCCCGCATGCTTTCCCAGCCGACCCGCCCGGACAAGGCTGCAATCGGGCCGTCGTATCGCCTGATTGCTGCGCCGCACGGCTGGGATTCGCGCGATGCGGCGCGGCAGGCTAGATTCTTCCGCAATGAACGATACATCGCGACCCTTCCTCCGAAGGATCATGCCCCAGCTTGGCCCCATGGGCTGGGAAGGGGCGGAGCTGTCCGCCAGCGAATACATGCTGCCGCTGGGGGCGGAACAGCGGGCCGAGATCGAGGCCGGGCCCGAAGCCCCGGGCCCCTGCATCGAGGCCCTGGCCGGGGCGATGCGCCCCCGGCTGGACCATGGCCAGGGCTTCATGCTGCTGCGCGGGCTGCCGCAGGACCTGCCGGCCGCAGCGGTGCTCCGGGCGCTGGGCCGGCATCTCGGCACCGCCCTGCCGGTGGAGGCCGACCCGAATTTCTGCGACATCCTGCTGCTGCGGCCGGACGCGCCGGCGCGCGTCACCCTGCTGTCCGCCGCCTCCGTCCACAATGCCCTGCTGCTGCGGGACAAGCCGCTGCTGACCTCCCTTTACGCCGCCAACCCGGCCCTCGGCGACGGCATCGCCTTCCAGGTCTCCGGCGGCGTCTTCGCGGGCTATCGCGGGCCGTCCATGCCGGATGCGGCGGCGCCCGAGGCCCTGCGGGCGGCGCTGGAGGCGCCGGGCCTGTCGCTCTCGATGCAGAGCGGCGACGTGCTGGTGCTGAACCCCTTCCTGGTCTGGCTGCGCGACCGGCCCGAAGCCTCCCATCTGGCGCTCCGGGCGTCGCAGACGCGGATGGACTTCCCGGAATGGGCACCGCCGATGCAGAGCCTGGCCGCCGCGAGCTGATGCGCATCCTCCTGGCGAATGCCAACACCACGGAGGCGATCACCGCCCTCTGCGCCACGGCAGCGCGCGCCGCGGCCTCGCCGGGCACGGAGATCCTCCCCGCCACGCCGCGCTTCGGCCCGGCGGTGATTTCCACCCGCGCCGAGAACGCCATCGCCTCCCATGCCGTGCTGGACCTCCTGGCCGGCCACGCCACGGGCGAGGACCGGGTCGATGCGGTGGTGCTCGCCGTGTCCCACGACACAGCGCTGGAGGCGGCGCGGCAGCTCATGCCCTGCCCCGTGCTGGGCATGACCGAGGCCGCCTGCCTGACCGCCTGCATGCTCGGCGCCCGCTTCGGCCTCGTCACGCTGGGCGGGGTGGAGATGTACCGGGAACTGCTGGCCCGGCACGGCCTCGCCACCCGCTGCGCCGGGCTGGAAGGGGTGGACGCCACCCCGCCCCAGGCGCTGGAGGACCCGGAAGGCGTGGCCGCCAAGGTCGGTGCCGCGATCGCCCGCCTCGTGGCCCAGGGCGCCGATTCCGTGGTGCTCGGCGGGGCCGCCCTGGCGGGGATGGAGGAACGGCTGCGGCGCGACGCCCCCGTGCCGCTGCTGGAGGGCGTCGCCTGCGGCGTCCGGCTGGCGGAGATGCTGGTGCGCATGGCCCCGGGCAAGCCGGCGACGGGCGCCATGGCCGCCCCGCGCGGCCGGGGCAGCATCGGCCTCTCCCCCGCCCTGGCGGCGCTGCTGCAAGGCCCGGCCGCCTAGGACCTCCCTGCCGGCGATCCCGCCCGTGGGCGGGCGACCATGCTGCGGCCATGATCCGCCGCCATCATCCTGCGCCATCATCCTCCGGCCGGGCAACCGCCCGGTCCGGGTGACGTTGCCGGCTACGGAACGAGGAGGGACAGATGCGGCTCGATGGCCCCGAAAGCGAGAATGTCGAGGACCGGCGCGGCCAGGGTGGCGGCTTCGGGGGCGGCGGTCTCGGCGGGGGTGGCTTCCGCATCCCCGGCGGCCGCATCGGCGGTGGCATCGGCACCATCGCCATCCTGCTGATCGCCGCCTTTCTCGGCGTGGACCTCACCGGCATCGTCGGGGACGATCCCGGCCAGCCGGCCCCGCAGGAACGCCGCCTCGACCCGGGCCAGGCCGGGAACGGCCAGCAGGCCGGGCGCGAGGATGCCGGGCGGCGCTTCGTGGCGCAGGTGCTGGGCGAGACCGAGCGCGTCTGGACCGAGCAGTTCTCGCAGATGGGCCGCACCTATCACGACCCTACCCTGGTCCTGTTCTCCGGCGTCACCCGCTCAGGCTGCGGCACGGCGCAGTCGGAAACCGGCCCCTTCTACTGCCCGAACGACCAGAAGGTTTATATCGACCTCGACTTCATGCAGCAGTTGCAGAACCGCCTGGGCGCGCGTGGCGACTTCGCGGCCGCCTACATCATCGCGCATGAGGTCGGCCACCATGTGCAGAACGAGCTGGGCGTGCTGGAGCGCGCGCACCAGTTCCAGGCGCGCTACGGCGGCAACAGCCCGGAAGCCAACCAGATCCAGGTCCGGGTCGAGTTGCAGGCCGACTGCTTCGCGGGCGTCTGGGCCAATCTGGCGAACCGCGAGCGCCATATCCTGGAAGACGGCGACATCGAGCAGGGCCTGAACGCCGCCGCCGCCGTGGGCGACGACCGTCTGCAAAGGCAGATGCGCGGCACGGTCCAGCCCGAGACCTTCACCCATGGCTCCTCGGCGCAGCGCGTGCGCTGGTTCCGGCGCGGGCTGGAGAGCGGCAACATCCGGGCCTGCGACACCTTCGGCACGCAGCAGCTCTGACCGCGGCCCGGAGCGGTACGCCCGCTCCGGAGCCCTGCCAACGGGCAGGACGGCCATGCCCCCCGCCCTGCCCTTTTCCGGAACGTCCCCCGGCGCGTATTCCCCATCCCATTGCACAATCGTTGCGATCCGCCCGGCGCGGGGGCAGTCTTCTTCCGGGGGAACGCGGCGCGAGAAGCCGCGGCCCCGGGGAAAGGAAGCACCATGACGGGTTCCAGGAAGCGCGGGGCCGCCCTTCTGTTCGCGACTCTGCTGACGGCGGCCATGCCAACGCCGCGAACGGAGGTCCGGGCGCAGCCCGCACCGCCGCCCGGCGGGGACGCCGTGCAGAAGCTGCAGGAATTCCGCGGCACGGGCGCCAGCCGCGACATGGAGACGGTGCCGCAGACCGGCCGCCGCGCCGACCAGATCCGCCGCAACCTGGAACGCATCCGCCTGCCGGACGGCTTCCGCATCAGCCTCTATGCCCTGGTGCCCGATGCGCGGCACATGGCGGTGGGCCCCTCCTCCGGCGTGGTCTTCGTCGGTACGCGCAAGAACCGGATCTGGGCCGTCACCGACCGCGACCGCGACCGCGTGGCGGACGAGGTGAAGGTCTTCGCGCCCTCCGTCGCCTTCGCCATCCCCAATGGCCTCTGCTTCAGCCCGGACGGCATTCTCTATACGGTGGAGCAGAACCGCGTGCTGGCCTTCCCGGCGGCGGAGTTCTTCTACGAGGGACCGGACGTGGCCGCCGCGACGGTGGTGCCGCAGGGGCAGCTCATCCCGGCCGCCGAGGAGAGCTTCAACCACACCGCCCGCGTCTGCCGCATCGGGCCGGACAACAAGCTCTATATCGCCCTCGGCCAGCCCTTCAACGTACCGCCCCCGGCGAAGCGGGCGCTCTATGACCAGCAGGGCATCGGCGGCATCATCCGCATGGACCGCGACGGCCAGAACCGCGAGGTCTTCGCGCGCGGCATCCGCAACTCCGTCGGCATCGCCTTCCGCCCCGGCACCAGCGAACTCTGGTTCACCGACAACCAGGTGGACGGCATGGGCGACGACACCCCGCCCGGCGAGATCAACCGCGCCACGAAGGCGGGTCTGAACTTCGGCTTCCCCTGGTATGGCGGCGGCACGGTCCGCACCGCCGAATACGCCAAGGATACGGTGCCCGCCGACGTGGTCCCGCCCGCGGTCGAGATGGCGCCCCATGCGGCGGATCTGGGCATGACTTTCTACACCGGCCGCATGTTCCCCGAGAGCTATCGCGGCGCCATCTTCGACGCGCAGCACGGTTCCTGGAACCGCAGCCAGGCGGTCGGGGCACGGGTGATGGTCACCTTCCTGAACGCCGATGGCAGCGTGAAGGAAAGCAAGCCCTTCGCGGAGGGCTGGCTGGACGAGGAGACCAACGAGTATTCCGGCCGCCCGGTGGACGTGGCGCAACTGGCGGATGGCTCGCTGCTGGTCTCCGACGACGCGGCGGGGGCGATCTACCGCATCTCCTATGGGGACCGGAATTGACGGGAGGCGCCACGACCCGGCGCCTCCGCCTGCTGGCCGGCCTGCTTTCCCTCGGCGTCCTGGCGCCGGGGGGATGGACGGCGCCGGCATGGGGGGCCGAGGGCGATGCGCGGGCCGGGCGCCGGCTGGCCGGCGGGCAATGCGCCGGCTGCCACGGCAATGACGGGCTGGCGGTGGTGCCGGGCGCGCCCAACCTCGCCGGGCAGGTCGCGGATTATCTCGGCACCCAGTTGGCCGCCTTCCGTTCCGGTTCCCGGCAGCAGGAGCAGATGAACCTCGCGGCCCGGGAACTGACCGACGCGCAGATCGCGGACCTCGCCGCCTGGTACGCCTCGATCCGCGTCGAGGTGGAGATCCCGGGGCGCTGACGCCAGCGGCGCCGGCCCGGGAGGGATAACGGGGGGGGGGAACGCGGCGGGAAGCCGGCCTCAGGACGTCTGCGCCTGGGGACCCCGCCTGTCATGGCCCAGCCGTTCCAGGCTGGCCGGCGCGGCGGCCGCCATCTCCCTCCGGTCCCGCAGGTGGCGGCGCAGCAGCAGCAGCAGCGCGGCCGTGGTGAAGAGCACGCCCAGCATCGGCAGCTTCGGGATGTCGAAGAGGAACCGGGTGTAGCTCAGCACGGCCGCCGCCTGCATGCACAGCGCGGCCGGCCAGAGGCCCGGGCGGATCAGGGCGAGGACATAGGTGAAGACCCCTGCCGCGATGAAGTAGCGCTCGTGCATCCGCGGCGCGAAATAGGGAACCAGCAGCGCCGCCAGGGCCAGCATGGTCACCAGTTGCGCCGCCCCCGGCTGGCCACGGCAGGTCAGGAAGGACAGGAGCAGCGCGCCGCAGGCCAGCAGCGCGACGACCACGCCCGCGAGGATCATCCCGTCATGCTGCGGCAGGACGCCCTGCAGCCAGAGGAAGGCATCGGGGGCCAGGCGCGACAGCAGGGGCGGCTCGCGGAAATCCACCGGATAGGCGACGAGCTGCTGGACGATCAGCCAGGGATTGGGCGCCGCCATCGAGAGCAGCGGGTGCTCGCCATACTGATTGGCATAGAAGGTGAACAGCTCCCGCAAGGGCCGCCCCGCCAGCACCGCCGGCAGCATCATCGCCGCATAGGTCAGCGGCACCAGCATGGCGTCGCGCAGCGCCCGCGCGGCACGCCCCGGCACCGGCAGGTCGCGCAGCAGCAGATAGGCGACGAAGGGCGCGACCACCGCGGCCAGCGGCTTGAAGGCCAGGGCGATGCCGAACATCACCATGGCCCGGCCACGCCACCCCCGGAGCAGGGCGTGCAGGAAGGCCAGCAGGAAGGAGACGTAGACCACGTCCGACTGGCCCCAGACGATGCTGTTGAGGCTGAGCTCCGGCAGCGTGGCGAAGATCACCGCCGCCAGCAGGGAGAATTCCCGCGACCGGCCCACCGCGCGGCAGATGCCATGAACCTGCGTCGCCCCGAACAGCGTCCAGAGCAGGGAGCAGAGCTTCACCGCCACGACCGGTTTGAGCCACCCGTCGGCCAGTGTGCAAAGGACGAGGAGGTAGATGTAGGGCGGGGTGTAGTCGGAGAAGCCGCCATGCAGGGCCGCCAGCCGGCCCTCTGACAGGATGGCCCGGTACCAAGGGAGAAGGAACACCTCGAAATCGGTGTTGGAGCGGGTGATCCAGAACCCGGCCATCGTCAGGGCAGCCAGGGAAAGGGCCAGTGCCAGGCCACGCATCACCGCGAGGGTACGCGCCGATTCCGGCGAAACCGTCTCGATTTTCTGGAACGGTGCCATGCGCCTTGCTTTTTCTCTACCCGGGCACGGCAATAGCAAAAGAAAGCGAAGTTGACACATGAAAGATACGATTGCCATGCGGTTTTCGCTCTTTCGGGACTGCGGCGCCGCATGGCAGAGGCACTCGGAAGCGGTATGTCGTTACAATCCAGGGCGGCAGCCCGAAGGCGTCCGTGATGTCAGGGCCGGGCAGGTCCGCAGCGGCGTGGCCACCTCGCGTTCTCCGTGACGAAAGGGGTGCTGTCCCCAGGACCGGCAGCGCGCTGAACCTTCCGCCGCGGCGGAACATCATGGTGTTGCCCCGGATGCATTGACGCCCATCGCGGCCCGGTCGAGCCTATGCAGGTGCAGCATCGGATTTGCAACCATAAGTTGCCGATCTTTCGGCACCAACGGAATGCGGCACGGTCATCGCCCGGAGGGGAAAGCGGCATGCGGATTCGATTCGACGGCATCACCGTGGCGGTAACCGGCGCGGGGCATGGCTTCGGGCGCCGCATCGCCCGCGACTTCGAGGGGCTGGGCGCGCGGGTCTTCGCCTGCGACCTCTCGGCGGAGGAGCTGGCGGAAACCGCCGCGGGCACCGGCATCGCGACCGAGGCCTTCGACCTCACCGCCCCCGGCGCCGCGCGCGGCTGGATCGCCCGGGTCGAGGAAGCGAGCGGCGGGCCGGTCGGCGTGCTGGTCTGCAATGCCGGGGGCGTGCGAGGCCAGGTGATGCACCCGCTGGAAGAGGTGCCGGAGGCGGACTGGCACGCGCTGTTCGACATAAACCTGCACGCCGCCTTCAACCTTTGCGCCGCCGTGGCACCCGGCATGAAGCGCGCCGGCACGGGACGGATCGTCACCGTCAGCAGCAGCGCGGGGCTGCGCGCCTCGCTCACCGGCATCCAGGCCTATTGCGCCGCCAAGCACGGGCTGGTCGGGCTGACCCGGCAGCTCTGCCACGAACTCGGCCCGCATGGCATCACCGTGAACTCCGTGGCGCCCGGCTTCGCCCCCACCAATCCCGCCAGCATCGCGCAGTTCGAGAGCTATGGCCCCGAGGGCCAGAAGGCGCTGCTGGAGGGCATCGCCCTGCGTCGCCTCGGCACGGCGCAGGACATCGCCAACGCGGTGCTGTTCTTCGCAAGTCCCCTCGCCTCCTGGATCAGCGGCGAGGTGCTGAGCGTGAATGGCGGGCGCTGAACCCGCACCGCAATGGCGCGACCGTGACCGACCTCACCCCTGGCCCAACCCGTGCCCGCGCGGCAGTTTGACGCGGTGCGACCCATGACCCCGAGGGGAATCCGTCCCGTGACCCGCTTCACCATCCCGGCCCGCCTGCTGGCCCTGGCCGGCTTCCTCGCCCTGGCCGGACAGGCCCTTGCGCAGCCCGCCCCGCCGGCGCCCGCCGCGCCTCCCGCGCCGGAGGCCGGCCGGCACGAGACGAAGTTCGAGTATATCGACCAGTCGCTGGAGACCCTGCTGAAGGACGGCTTCGAGGTCCGCACCTCGATCGGGCCGATGCTCTTCCTGTCCAAGCCCGGAGCGCTCGGCGCCGCCCGCACGGCGGCCTGCACCATCGGCCTGACCAACAGCATGATGGCCCGGCCGACGGAGATGAAGCAGGCGCCCACGACCTGCTTCTCGCTGAACTAGACACGCATCGCCGAAGGGCGGCCCCGTCCGGAGGCGCGAACCCGCGCCTCCGGAACGCCCCTCGGAACGCCCCCGGGACCGGGCGGGATTGGCGGAACGGCGGCTTTGTGCCAGTTTTGTTCTCGTCCTCCCCGCCATCCCTGCCGATGGGCCGCCACAGCACATGAGCAATCGCGAAGCCCGCCGCCACCTGTCCCGCGACCCTGTCCTGGCCCCGGTGATCGCCCAGGTCGGCGCCTGCCGCCTGAAGCCCGTCGGCGGGCGCGAACCCTACGAGGCCCTGGTCCGGGCCATCGCGCACCAGCAGGTGCATGGCCGCGCCGCCGAGGCGATGCTGAACCGCCTGATCGCCCTGGCGCCCGACCATCCCTTCCCGCCCCCGGCCGGCATCCTGGCCCTGCCCGAGGGCGCGCTGCGGTCCTGCGGCTTTTCCGGCGCCAAGCAGGCCGCGATCCTGGACATCGCCCATAAATCCGCCGCCGGCTGGGTGCCCACCCGCCGCGCCGCCACCCGCATGACGGACGAGGCGCTGATCGAGCGCCTGGTGGCGCTGCGCGGCGTCGGCCGCTGGACGGTGGAGATGCTGCTGATCTTCACCCTGGGACGCGCCGACATCCTGCCGGTGGACGATTTCGGAGTGCGCGAGGGCTATCGCCTCGCCGCCGGGCTGGAAAGCCAGCCCCGGCCGCGCGACCTCGCCACGATCGGCGAGGCCTGGGCTCCCTTCCGCTCGGCCGCCTCCTGGTATCTCTGGCGCGCGGCGGACCTCCACAAGGCCGGGCAGTTCCGGATGCCTCAGGCAATCTGAAGCCGGCCATCCGAGGTCGGCGGGCGGCTTCCGGTCCGCGGCGTGACGCTTTCTCCATCCCGCCCCGCCCGCCATGGACGCCGCGGGAAGCCCCGTGCCAGAAGCGGGCATGCCTTTGCTGACCCGCCGGAACCTGCTGGCCGCTGGCGCCACGCTCCTGGCCACCGGCGCTTCCGGTTCCGCCTATGCGATGGTGGTGGAACCCGGCTTCCGCCTCATCGTGCAGGAATACCGGATTCCCATGGCCAACTGGGGAAACCGGCCGGAACTCCTGATCTGCGCCACCGCCGACCTGCACAGCGGCGATCCCTGGATGCCGCTCAGCCGCGTGGAGCGCATCGTGGACCTGGCGAACCGGCTGCAGCCCGACCTGCATGTGGTGCTGGGCGACCTGCCGGGCGCGCTGCGCGGGCGCTTCCGCCGCGCCTTCCCCGCCCCGCCGCCGGAGGAGACCGCCTGGCGCCTCGGCCGGCTGGAGGCGCCGCTGGGCGTCTTCGCGGTGACGGGCAACCACGACTGGTGGGACGACCGGGAGGCCGTGCTGAACCGGCAGGGCCCGCCCCGCTCCGCCCGCGCCATGGCCGAGGCGGGGCTGCGCCTCCTGTCCAACGAGGCGACGCGCCTGCCGCTCGGCCCCCCGGGGCGCGGCGGCGGCGTCTGGCTCAGCGGCATCGACAGCCAGCAGGCCTACTGGCCGTTGATGCACATGGAGGGGGCGGACGACCTGCCTGCCGCCCTGGCCCCTCTGGCGCTGGACGACGCCCCGGCCATCCTGCTGGCGCACGAGCCCGATATCTTCCCGCGCGCCCCCGCCCGGGTCGGCCTGACCCTGTCCGGCCATACCCATGGCGGGCAGATCCGCATCCTGGGCTATTCCCCGATCGTGCCCTCGCGCTACGGGCGCCGCTATGCCTATGGGCTGGTCGAGGAGGAAGGGCGGCGGCTGGTCGTCTCGGGCGGGCTGGGCTGCAGCCGCTACCCGATCCGCTTCGGCGTGCCGCCGGAGCTCACCCTGGTCAGGCTCGGTCCTCCAGGAAAGGCGTGAGCGCCTCCAGGAAGCCGGCCGGATTCTCGGCATGCAGCCAGTGCCCCGCCTTCGCCACCGTGGCGAAGCGCGCCCGGGGAAACAGCGCGCGGATGCCGTCCTCATCCCGCGGGCGGATATAGTCGCTGCTCTCGCCGCGCAGGATCAGCACCGGCCCGTCATAGCGCGAGCCCGCCGGCAGGTCCGGCCAGCCGACGATGCCGTCCATCGCCGCCGCGATCTCCTCCAGCCCGATCCGCCAGCGCGGCGGCTCGGCGGCAAGGTCCAGGTTCTGCAGCAGGAAGGCCCGCACCCCCGCCTCCGGCACCGCTTCCACCAGCGCGGCATCGGCCTCCTTGCGCGTCAGCCCCGGCCGCAAGGGGATGGCCCGCATGGCCGCCGCATAGGCGCCGAAGGTGGGGCGATAGCCGCGCGGCGCGATATCGGCCACCACCAGCCGCGACACGGCGCCCGGATCGGCGAGCGCCAGCATCATCGCCACCTTGCCCCCCATGGAATGGCCCAGCACCGCCGCCGGCCGTGCCTCCGCCGCCCGCAGCGTCTCCGCCACGTCCCCCGCCATGGCCGGGTAGTCCATGCGGGCCTCGTGCGGGCTGTCGCCATGGTTGCGGAGGTCGAGCGCCAGGACGCGATGCCGCTCCGAGAGGTTCCGCTGCACGAGGCCGAAATTCCGCCCCTGGCCGAACAGCCCGTGCAGCAGGGCGACGGGTTCCCCCGCCCCGGATTCGAGCATCTTCAGGCGCATCGGCTCTCCCCATCCAGGCAGTGGTGCTGGTTCGCAGGCCGTGGCACCGCCGTCAAACCCCGGGGGCACCGGAAGCGGAGGCACCGGAGGCGGGCGCGGCGGTCAGGCCGCCACCTCCAGCATGATCTTGCCGATATGGGCGCTGCTCTCCATCAGCGCATGCGCCTCGGCCGCCTTCTCCAGCGGGAAGCGGGCATGGATGCGCGGCGCGCAGCGCCCGGCGGCAAGCAGCGGCCAGACCTGCCCTTCCAGCGCCTGGGCGATGGCACCCTTCTCCGCCGCCGTGCGGGGCCGCAGCGTGGAGCCGGTGACGGTCAGCCGCCGGACCATGATCGGCCGCAGATCCACCTCGGCAGCCTTGGGGCCCTCCAGGAAGGCGATCATCACCAGCCGCCCGTCCTGCCCCAGGCAGCGCAGGTTCCGGGGGAAATAGGAGCCTCCGACCATGTCCAGGATCGCGTCGATCCCCTTGCCGCCGGTCAGGCGCTTCACCTCCTCGACGAAATCCTGCTCCCTGTAGTTCCAGGCCTCCGCCGCGCCGAATTCGCGGCAGGCCGCCACCTTCCCGGCGCTGCCGGCGGTGGCCAGCATCCGCGCGCCGAAGGCCTCGCCGAGCTGGATCGCGGTGATGCCGATGCCGGAGGTGCCGCCATGCACCAGCGCCGTCTCGCCCGCCTTCAGCCGCCCGAGGCCGAACAGGTTCGCCCAGACGGTGAAGAAGTTCTCCGGCAGCGCCGCCGCCCGCAGCGCGTCATAGTTGTCCGGCCAGGGCAGGCACTGGGTTTCCGGCGCCGTCACGTATTCCGCATAGGCGCCGCCATTGGTCAGGGCGCAGACCCGGTCACCCACGCGCCAGCGGCCGACATTGGCGCCGCAGGCCACCACCTCGCCGGCCGCCTCCAACCCCAGCACCGGGCTGGCGCCGGGCGGCGGCGGATAGCTGCCCTGGCGCTGCGCCACGTCGGGCCGGTTCACCCCCGCGACCAGCACGCGGATCAGGATCTCCTCCGGCTTCGGCTGCGGCAGAGGCCCCTGGGCGATCCGCATCACCTCGGGCGCACCGCCCTCGCCGTGCTCGATGAAGCGCATGCTGTCCGGCAGTGCCATGGCGGCCTCCTCCTCTGTGGGTCGGCGCCGGCCATGCCCCGCGGCGGGCGGCACGGCCCAGGGCACCGGCGAGCCTCCAGGGTCGGGACGGGAGGCCGAAGCGTCAAGGTCGGGGGAAAAGGGGCGCCGGAAGCGGGGTACCGGAAGCGGGGTGCCGGTGCGGGAGGCGGAGCCCCTCCCCCAGTGGGCGGCTACCGGGACGCACGCCCCCCCGGGGTTGCGCAGGCGGGGCGCTTCCGCTTGCATGACCGTTGGATTTCTCATCAGCCGAGCCAGATTCCCCCACCGATGCCTCCTGCCGCGCGCCGCCCCCTGCTGGCGGGCCTCGCCGCCCTCCTTTTGCCCGTTGCCCGGCCTGCCCTGGGGCAGGCCCCGGGCATGGGCGGCGGCGCAGGCGGGGCCCCGACCGGAACGGGCCAGGCCTTGCCGCCCGCCGCCACGCCGGGGGAATGGCGCCTTGGAGCCCTCTTCCCCTTCACCGGCCCCTTCGCCCTGATGGGCGACGAGGCCTATCGCGGGCTGGAAATGGCGGCGGACGAGCGCAACGAGGCCGGCGGCCTCGCCGGCCGCCAGATCCGCCTGCTGCGTGGGGATGCCTCGGACCAGACCCAGGCGGTGAGCGAGGTCCGACGCCTGACCTCCGGGGAGGGCCGGGTCGCCTGCGTCTTCGGCACCGCCGTCTCCGCCCTGGCCCTGACCGCCTCCCAGGTCACCGAGGCACTGGGCACGCCCTATTTCGAGCTCGGCGCCATCGCCGATGCGCTGACCGGGCGCGGCGCCCGCTATGTCTTCCGCAGCTGCCCGCGCGCCACGGATTTCGGCCGCCTCTCGGTGGATGCCGTGGCCGACCATCTCGCCCCCGCCTGGAAGGCCGATCCCAGGGCCCTGCGCATCACCATCCTGGCGGAGGACGGCCCCTATGGGCAGAGCGTCGCCGCCGCCCAGGAGGACCGGCTGCGCGCGCGGGGCATCCCGCTCGCCGCCCGCCTGGCCTTTCCGTCCCGCACCACGGATCTCGGCACGCTGCTCGGCCAGCTCCGCGCGGCGCGGGCCGAGGTGGTGCTGCACAGCGCCTATCCCGGCGATGTCGTCCCCTTCTTCCGGGCCATGCGGGAGGCGCGCTGGCAGCCGCGCATGGTGATCGGCGCCGGCGGGGCCTACAGCCTCAGCGATACCGCCCGCAGCCTGGGGAACGAGATCGAGGGGGTGATGAACGTCGATGTCACCCCCTTCGCCACGGAGGAGGCGGCCGCCCCCGGCGCCGGCCTCTTCGCCGAGGCCTACAAGCGCAAATACGGGGCCGAGCCGCGCTCCGGCCACAGCCTTGCCACCTATGCCGGCGCCGCGATCTTCCTGGAGGCGCTGGGCCGCGCCAGCAGCGCCGAGAAGGAGCGCCTCCGCGCCGCGGTGCTGGCCACCGACCTGCCGGAGGGCAAGGCCGTCACCGGCTGGGGCGCCCGCTTCGACGAGAGCGGCCAGAACACCCGCGCCCGCCCGCTGCTGGCGCAATGGCAGGATGGCCGGCTGGTGACGGTGGCCCCGGCCGTGGCGGCGGCAGGCAAGCTGCGGGGCGGTTTCGGCGCGGTGCGGACCGCGCCACCCTGACGGCAGGCGCCGTGAGGGCGGAGACCGCCCCCACGCACGAACGGGAAATCCCTTATCCGGCCGTGATCCCGGCTTCCTTGATGATCGGCTCCCACTTGGCGATCTCGGTCTTCAGGAAATCGCCGGTGGCCTCGGGCGTGAAGTTGGAACGGGTTTCCATGGTCAGGTCCGACAGGCGCTTCTGCACGGATTCCATGGCCATGACCTTGTTGGTCGCCTCGTTCATCGCCTGGACGATCGCGGGCGGCGTGCCGGCGGGGGCGAAGATCATGTGCCAGGTATAGGCCTCGTAGCCCGGCACCCCGGCCTCGGAGAAGGTCGGCAGGTCGGGGAGCTGGGGCAGCCGCTTGGAGGAGGAGACCGCCAGGCCGCGCACCTCGCCCCGCTGCACGAAGGGCAGCGCGTTGTTGGCCACGTCCAGCATCATCACCACGGTGCCGCTCAGCAGGTCCGGCATCGCGGCCGCGGAGCCACGATAAGGCACGTGGTTCACCTTCAGCCCGCCGGCCTGCTTCAGGAACAGCTCGCTCGCCAGGTGCAGCGCCGCCCCGGCGCCGGTGCTGGCATAGTCGAACTTGCCCGGATTGGCCTTCGCCAGGGCGATGAACTCCTGCAGCGTCTTCGCCGGCAGGTCCTTGTTCACCATCATCAGCATCGGGATCACGCCGGTCATGGTGACGGGCGTGAAATCCGCGATCGGGTCGAAGGGCAGCTTGGCGAAGATCGCCCGCAACGTGGCATGGGCGATGGTGGTGTAGAGGAAGACCGAGCCGTCCTTCGGCGCCTTGGCCACCACGTCGGAGCCCACGACCACACCGGCCCCGGTGCGGTTCTCCACCACCACCCGCTGCGGCAACTGCTTCGACAGCTCGTCCGCGATCAGCCGGGCCGGGATGTCGGTCGGCCCGCCGGCGGCGAAGGGCACCACGAGGCGGATCGGCTGGTTCGGCCAACTGCCCTGGGCGCGCAGCACGGCGGGCGCGGCAACGGTCGCGAGGGCAGCCCCGGTCAGGGTACGACGCCTCATTCGTTCCTCCAGAATATCGTCCGTCCCGGCTCCGGGCGCGGGACCCATGCCGGAGGATTACGCGTCAATCATGAAGAAGCGTCAATCTGGCCGGCAGAAGCAGTGCCGCGCCGGTCAGTCCTTTCACGGCTTGGCAAAGGGTTCGCCGGTGCCGAAGGCCAGGACGCGGCTTCCGGCATCGAGGCCCAGGGCTGCCCGCGCCGCCGGATCGCGCGCCGCCAGCAGCAGCCCCGCCATCACCGCCTCGCCACGCTCCCCGGCCCGGTCTGCCCCCGCACGCCCGGCAGGCGGGCTCCGCCCCGCCCCGGCCACCGCCTCCGATGGGACGGCGAGGCAGGCAAAGGCAGCCCGTTCCAGCTCCCCCCAGGCCAGCAGCGATACGTCCCCTTCCGCCTCGCCTTGCCCGGCCCCTGTCCAGGCGGCGGCGGCGGCCCGCATCAGCTCCCCACCCTCCGCCTCCACCACGACCAGCCGTGGCGCATCCCCGCCCAGGCGGCGCGACTGCACCGCGACCGCCGCGGCCAGGGCACCGCTGCCGCCGGGGACGAAGACATGGCTGGGCGGCGCGGGAAGAGCGGAGAAGGCTTCCTCCGCCGCGAGGCGGCATCCCTGCATCACGTCGCGCGCCACCTCGGTCTGGCCCGGCCAGGAATGGTCCGACAGGAAGATCCAGCCCTCCGCCTCCGCACGCCGGGCCGCGTCCCGCACCGTGCACCCCGATCCAGCCGGCCCGGCCGGGCATTCCAGGACCTCCGCCCCCTGGTGCACGAGCGCCTCGCGCCAGGCGGGCAGGCTATCCGGCGGCAGCAACGCCACGCAGCGGGCATGGAAGCGCCGTGCCCCCCAGGCCACGGCCAGGGCGAAGCCGGCATCCGGACCGCTCGCCAGGGTGATACCCCGCGTCGCCTCCGCCAGCCGCCCGGATTCGAGCTCCGGTGCCTCCGCCGCCCGCGCCACGCCGCGCCGCGCCAGCTCCGCCGACAGCAGGCGCTGCACCGCATAGGCGGCGCCCAGGACCTCGGCTCCCCGGACTTCGCCGCCCGGGCCGGCGTGCCGTCCCGCCTCCTTCCAGTGCAGGGCCGCGAGCCCCAGCGCAGCCGCCGGTTCGGGAAGGTCGATCGGCGGCGCCGGCGCATGGCCGGGCCAGGCCATGATGGCGGCCCGGGCCCGCCGCCAGCCCCCTTCGGGCAGGGTCACGAGGCCGGGTATGCCGGGACGGGGATTGACGAGGCAGCGAAGGGAAGCGGGCGCGCTCATGCCGCCAGCCTAGCCGGCGCCCGCCCGGGGCGCATCGCCCGCCCGAACGATGCCCTGCCGCCTCGCGCCCCGGGCCGGGCTTGGCACTCCACCCCAGGCTGTGGGCTCTCCGGGAGCACGGCCACGCGAGGGCTATCCCCCCGCGCCGCTTCCCGGCACCATCCTTTCCCGTGGCACCCTGTCTGGCGCAGATCTGCGCCAGATGGACGTCTGCCATGGCGGCGGAAGCCAGGGCACGGGTTGATGCGGCACCGTCGAGACAGCATTTGTTGCACTGTGCCAAGCTTCGTTCACAAGTGGGCGACTGTCTTGCGTTTCGTCGTCGGACACGCCGATGCTGCGTCGCACAAATACGATCCCCGAAGACAAGGGGCACGGAAGCCCTGGGTGAAGGGGCTGGAACGTCGGAGACAACGCGGACATGACGCAGATTTCCCATGCGGGCGGGGAGGCCCTGACCGACCACAGGCCCGCCGCCCCCGTGGCGGATGCCCCCGTGGTCCGGGCCCTGGCCCATCCGGTGGACCAGGACACCTTTCCGGGGGCGCGCTGGAGCCCGCGGCAGGGGCCGCCGGATACCCCGGCCGGGGCGCCCGCCCTTCCCTCCCTGCTGACGGCGATGGGGCGCGGGCTCCGGAACCGCTGCCCGGTCTGTGGCGAGGGCCGCGTCTTCCAGGGCTTCCTGGCCGTGGCGCCGGCCTGCGAGCATTGCGGCACGCCGCTGGGGCGCATCCACGCGGACGACGCTCCGCCCTATTTCACCATCTTCATCGTCGGCCATCTGCTGCTGCCGCCGGTCTTCTGGGTGGAGAAGGCCTACCAGCCGCCGATGTGGTTCCACATGGCGCTCTGGCTGCCGCTCTTCGCCCTGGTGACGACGCTGCTGTTGCGGCCGGTGAAGGGGGCCACGGTGGGGCTGATGCTCAAGCTCGGCTTCGGGGGAGCCGAAGACATTCCCCTGGAGAACCAGGACCATATCCGAGGTGGACGGCATGATGTCTGACGGCGGCGCCCCGATGGGCCATGTCACCGAGGCGTCGCAGGCCGAGAGCCAGCGCCTGGTCCGCATCGAGCTGCCGGAGGGCTTGACGCCGCACAGCCCCTATGCCGAGGCCGACCGTGCCCAGGCGGTGGCCGACCTGCTGGCCGGGAACCGCTTCGACCCGCCCGGACTGCCGCCCGGCCCCTATGGCCTGCACCTGGACCTGCGGGAAAACCGGCTCTGGCTGGACATCCGCGGCCCCAGCGGCGCGCCCCTGCACGGCTTCGCCCTGTCGCTCAGCCCCTTCCGGCGGCTGATCAAGGACTACCTGATGGTCGTCCAGGCGCATGAGGAGGCGGTGACCCAGGACAGCCACGATGCCCGCATCCAGGTCATCGACATGGGCCGGCGCGGGCTGCACGACGAGGGTGCCGGCCTGTTGCGGGAAAGGCTGGAGGGCAAGGTCGCGGTGGACCTCGTCACGGCGCGCCTGCTCTTCACCCTGGTCTGCGCCCTGCACAGCCGCGTGTAGCCGAAATTTCATGGGTCCCGGCGCGATCATGGGCCATATGCCGCCCTCATGAAGATCGCCGGTGTTCCCTATCGCAGCATCTGGGTGGATGAGGATGGCTGGTCCGTCCGCATCTTCGACCAGACCAAGCTCCCCTGGGCGGTGGAGACCCTCCGCCTGACCGATGAGGAGCAGGTGGCCCAGGCCATCCGCTCCATGCAGACGCGCGGCGCGCCGCTGATCGGCGCCACCGCCGCCTATGGGCTCGCCCTGGCGCTGCGCCGCGACCCCTCCACGGAGAACCTGGAGCGGGTGGCCGCCATGCTGGGCGAGACCCGCCCCACGGCGATCAACCTGCGCTGGGCGCTGGAGCGGATGCTGGAGGCGCTGCGCAACCAGCCGCCGGAGCGCCGCGCCGAGGCCGCCTATGCCGAAGCCAAGGCTATCTGCGACGACGATGTGGAGACCAACCGCCGCATCGGCGGGCATGGGCTGGAGCTGCTGCGCGACATCGCCGCCCGCAAGCAGGCCGAGGGCCGGGGCGGCGAGCCGGTGAACGTGCTCACCCACTGCAATGCCGGCTGGATCGCCACGGTGGATTACGGCACCGCCCTGTCGCCGATCTACCAGGCGCATGACGAGGGCATGAAGGTCCATGTCTGGGTGGACGAGACCCGCCCGCGCAACCAGGGCGCCGCGCTGACCGCCTGGGAGCTGGGCGCCCATGGCGTGCCGCACACGGTGGTTTCCGACAATGCCGGCGGACACCTGATGCAGCACGGGCAGGTCGATATCGTCATCGTCGGCACCGACCGCGTCACCCGCAACGGCGACGTGGCCAACAAGATCGGCACCTATCTCAAGGCGTTGGCCGCGAAGGACAACGGCGTGCCCTTCTGGGTCGCCCTGCCGCATTCGACCTATGACCCGCGCGTGGCCGATGGCGTGAAGGAGATCCCGATCGAGGAACGCTCCGCCGCCGAGGTCACCGACATCACCGGCCGCGCCCCGGACGGATCGCTGGTCACGGTGCGCGTCGCCGCCGAGGGCAGCGGTGCCGCCAACCCGGCCTTCGACGTGACGCCCGCGCGCCTCGTCACCGGCCTCATCACCGAGCGCGGCCGCTGCGACGCCAGCGCCGAGGGTCTGGCCGGGCTCTATCCCGAGCGCGGCTGATCCCGCCGGCCCCGGACCTGCCCCCAGGCTGGGGCGGGTCCGGGGCCAGTCGGAGGGGGGGGGCTAGTCGGGGGGCCAGTCGGGGGCCGGTATTCCCTTCCGCCGCCTCAGCGGGCCCGTCCGCCCTCCCCCGCCATCATCCCGTCCGGCACGGCCATCAGGCCCTGCATCGCGCGGGCGGCCAGCACGGCCAGGGCCTGGGACGGGAAGGCCATGCCGTCGAAGCCCGCCGCATCGACCGTCCGCACCGGCTCCTCCAGCACCGCCGCCAGGGCCCGCCGCAGGGCGGCATTGACCCTGCCGCGCCCGGCCAGCAGCCATTGCCGGGGCGGGGCGGGCAGGTGGCGCGCGGCCTCGGCGACGCAGAGTGCGGAACAGGCCACCACCACCGCCGCGCCATCGGCCGGCGGCAGCGCCATGGCCCCGGCACGCCGCAGGGCCCGTTCGAAGCCGATCCGGTCGAAGCGGGCGTGCCCGGGTCCGGCGTGCTTCCGTCCGGCATACCCAGGTCCGGCTTGCCCGGCCTCGTCCCGTCCAGGTCCATCCCACTCCGGCGAGCCGGCCGGCCCCTTCCACAGCCAGGGATGCGCGATCAGCCTCGCCAGCACCGCGCCATCGGCCCGCCCCGCCATGGCGAGCCGCCCGCTCATGTCCTCGCCCGAGGCTTCCAGCGACTAGCCCGCCCAGCCCTCGGCGGGGCCGCCCGCCGGCCCGGCCTCGAAATGCAGCGCCTTGGCGCCCCACCGGTCGCCCGCGCCGAGCCAGGTCACGCGCGCCACGCCATCCAGGTCCAGGATCGCCAGAGGCCGCGGCAGCCCCGCCGTCAGGGCAGGATAGGCCGATGGCAGGATCACCCGCCCATCCTCCCCCGCCGCCAGCCCGCCGCCGAAGCCGCTGGCCACCGGCAGGCCGAGGCGGCGGGCCAGGAAGCCGCCCTCCAGCAGCGGCACGGGCACTCCGTCCCGCCCGCATCCGGCCAGCCCCGGCCCGTCGAGGCCCACCGCCATCACGCCGCCGGCCGCCATGCCATCGGACCCCGCCAACGCCGCCACGGCCTCGGCACAGCGCTCCACCAGCCGCTCCACCGCCGGGCTGAGCCCGCCCCAGGCCTCCTCCGGCCCGGCCTCCAGCGCCGCGCGCAGCGCCCGTTGCAGGGCCGGCGGATGCGGCAGCAGGCGGAAGGGGCCGGCCCGGGTCACCGCCACCCCGTCGGTTTCGAGCAGGGCGGCCTCCACCCCTTCGAGCGAGGCAGGGCAGCGCAGCCCGATGGTTCGCAACCCCATTCTTCGCACCATGCCGTCACTGTGCTAACGCCCGGCCCACTGACAAGCACACTTCACTGCGGAACCCCGCCAGATGGACGATTTCCTGCATGCGGCGCGCGAGCGCGGCTTCATCCACCAGGTCACCGACGAGGACGCCCTCGCCGCGCGGCTGAAGGCTGGGCCGCTGCCGACCTATGCGGGCTTCGACCTGACGGCGGACAGCCTGCATGTCGGCCACCTGCTGCCGATCATGCTGATGCGCCTGTTGCAGCGTTGCGGCCACAAGCCCGTCGTGCTGATGGGCGGCGGCACCACGCGCATCGGCGATCCGTCCGGCAAGGACGAGGCACGGCAGCTCCTGTCCGACGAGGTCATCGCGCACAACAAGGCCGGCATCCGCCGTGTCTTCGAGAGCTTCCTCGCCTTCGGCGACGGCCCGGCCGACGCCATCGAGCTCGACAACAACGAGTGGCTCGGCAAGCTGGAATACATCCCCTTCCTGCGCGACGTGGGGCGGCACTTCTCGGTCAACCGCATGCTGACCATGGACAGCGTGAAGCTGCGCCTGGACCGCGACCAGCCGCTCACCTTCCTCGAATTCAACTACATGCTGCTCCAGAGCTACGACTTCCTGGAGCTGAACCGCCGCTACGGCGTCGGCCTGCAGCTCGGCGGGCGCGACCAGTGGGGCAACATCATCATGGGCACCGACCTCGTCCGCCGCGTGGCGGGCAAGGAAGCCTTCGGCCTGACCACGATCCTGCTCACCACCGCCTCCGGCGCGAAGATGGGCAAGACCGCCGCCGGCGCCGTCTGGCTGAATGCCGACCGGCTCTCGCCCTATGACTACTGGCAGTTCTGGCGCAACACCGAGGATGCCGACGTGGCGCGCTTCCTGGCCCTCTTCACCGACCTGCCGATGTCGGAGGTCCGCCGCCTCGGCGTGCTGGAAGGCGCGGAGGTGAACGAGGCCAAGAAGGTCCTCGCCACCGAGGCCACCGCGATCCTGCACGGCCGCGCGGCGGCCGAGGCGGCGGCCGAGACCGCGCGCGCCACCTTCGAGGCCGGCACCCTGGCCGAGGACCTGCCCACGGTCGCCGCCCCGCTGCCCGCCACGGTGCTGGACCTGCTGGTCGCCGCCGGCTTCGTCGCCAGCAAGGGCGAGGCCCGCCGCCTGGTGCGCGGCGGCGGCATCCGCCTGAACGACGAGCCGGTGGGCGACGAGACCCGCCAGGTCACCGAGGCCGACCTGCGCGACGGCACCGCCAAGCTCTCCGCCGGACGCAAGAAGCACGCGCTGGTGCGGGCGGGCTGACCGGGGCTGGTGCCGGGAAAGGCGATCGCCTCAGCGACCGCGAAGATACAGCCCGGTCAGGGAAACCGCGGCCAGTCCCAGCACCGGCAGGCTGATGAGCAGGATCTCGATCCAGTTCATTCCCTCAGATCCTTCATCTGGCGTCGTGCCTGGAAATGTAGGCCGATCCCCGAGAACAGAAAGAGGACGCCACCCAGGACGGCCAGGATGCCACCCTTCGGAGTGGCCGTACCGTAGAGCATGGCCACCGCTGGTGCCACGATCCCGACCAGCACGGTGCCGCTGGCGATGGAATTCATCCATGTGGCGGTGAGCCTGACCCGCTCGTTATGGGCCAGGTTGCTGGGTCCGGGTGGTGTATCCATGCCGTCGCCCCGTTTGGAGGCAACATACGCTTCCGCTCGTTTCGGGCGAACCCGCTCCTATCGGCCATGCAGGGCGGCGACTCAAGCAGGCCCCTGCCCGGATCAGCGCTCCCGCGACGGAGTCCGGGGAGGCGCGTCGCTGCCGAACAGGTTCCGCAGCACCCCCGGCGCCAGCATGGCGAGCGGGTTCACGGCGATCTGCGGGTCGCCCAGCGTGCCGGTGGCGGTGAAGGTCGCGGCCAGCAGGCCGCCGCCCGGCTCGGCGCTGAACAGCCGCCCGACCAGGGGCAGACGCCCCGGCAGGCTGTTCAGGAGGTAGGAGGGCACGATCGTCCCCTCCAGCTCCAGCCGCCCGTCCCGGCGCATCACCCGCCCCTTGGCGGTGGCGCCGAGCGAGGCGGAGCTGAGCCGCACGTCCTCCAGCCCCAGCGCCTCCCGCGTCAGGGCGAAGGGCGCGTGCAGGCTGCTCACGCGCAGCCCCGGCCCGGTCAGCGCCTCCGGGATGCCGTAGAGCGACAGCGCCTGCAGCAGCTTGCCCAGCCGCGCCCGGCCGCGCAGGCCGAAATTCTCCAGCTCCGCCTCCCCCAGCAGGGGCGAGGCCGGCGTATCGGCGGCCCAGTGCCCCTGGACCCGCAGCCGGCCGTCCTGCACGTCGCCCGTGGTGCCGGTGAGCCGCAGCAGCCGCCCCAGATCCGCCACCCGCACCGACAGATCCCGCCCGCCGCCGGCACGCGGCGTGATGGCGGCGGCGAAGGCCTCCTGTCCGCCGAAGCGGCCGGAGGCCTGCAACTGCCGCAGCACGCCCTGCGCGTCGTGCCGGATGCGGGCCTCGACCCGCTCGAAGGGGCCATCCGTGGTCAGCACCTGCCCCAGCGCGATATCCGCGTCGAAGCCCGGCAGGGCGCTGCGCTCCGCCGGCCCCTTCTCCTCCGGCGCGCTCAGGAAGTCCGGATCGGCGCCGCGCAGGTCCAGCACCGGGCCGCGCGCCACGATCCGCCAGAACCCGTCCGGCCCCTCGGGGAAACCCAGCTCGCCGCTCACGCGCGAGGCGCCGGCACGCCCTTCCGCCAGGGTCAGCCGGGTGATCCGGGAACCGGGAGCGAATTCGGCCGCGCCGCGCAGCAGCAGGTCCGGCGCCTCGATGCGCAGGCCGTCGATGCCGCGCAACGCCCCATCCCGCAGGCGCATCGACATCTCCGCCCGCGCCGCCGGGCCGGGGGCCTTGCGCCAGTTGAGCGGCGCCAGGGAAAGCCGCGCCTGGGCCAGGTCCGCCCCGGCCTCCACCCGGGTTTCGGCGCCGCGGTGCTGCTCGAAGCGGGCGCTGACGGCGGCCTGGCCGCCGATCCGGTCGCCCAGGATGTCGAGCCGCGTGCCGCGCAGCGCCGCCAGCTCCGCCGGTCCCTCGACCTGCCCCTTCACCACCAGCTGCCCCGGCGGGCCGTCGCGGAAATCCACCTGCATGCCCACCCGTGCCGCGCGCAGCGGCCCGAGATCGGCAGTGCCGTCGAGGCGCATCCCCGCCTCGGTCAGATCCAGCGAGGCCCGGCCCCGGCGCACCGACTGGTCCAGCACCAGGTCCGGCAGGGCCGCATCCGTTACCTGCGCCTTCACCGCCACGGCGATGCGCTCTGCCGGCAGGTCGGCCAGCAGCGGGAAGGCGAGATGCACCGTGGCATTCGCCTTGCCGCTCGCGCGCGACAGGTCCACCGGAACGGTCTGCAGCAGGTGCAGGCGCGGATGGTCCACCACCCGGAGCATGTCGTTCAGCGGGCCGGCGACACGCCCCGAGATCTCCGTCTTCTCCTGGCCGATATCGAGGTCGTAGAGCCGGACCCGCACTTCCTGGGCGGCGAGCGCCGTGCCCTGCTGCCGTCCGCCCTGCCCTTCGACCAGGATTTCCGCCGGGGACAGGAAGCGTATCGTGCCGCTCACATGCTCCACGGGCGGGACGGGGCGCAGCCAGTGCACCGTCGCATCCTCCACCGTCAGCAGGCCGGTCATCGTTTCCAGCTTCGGCGTGCCGCCATTCGCCGGTAGCAACCCGCCGAACTCCCAGTGCCCGTCGCGCGCCGTGCCGGCGGTCAGGTTCTCCACGATCCAGGAACGGCCGCCCGGCGCCACCGAGGCGGGCCAGTAGAGCGCCAGGTCCGGCAGGAAGGTCCGGTCCACCCCCAGGCCGAGGCGCCAGCGCCAGCCCTCGGCGCGGCGCAGCGCCTCGCCCTGCGCCGTGGCGACCGGCGCGGTGCCGCGCGCCCCGGCGCCTTCGGCCAGGGCCAGGCGGAGCCGTTGCAGCGTCGCGCGGTCCGGACCGGTCTCCACCGCCGCCTCGATGCCGCGGAAGCCGATGCGCGTGCCGTCCGGCTGCGCCACCTGCCCGCTGCCCAGGCGCAGGTCCAGCCCGGCGCGGGGCATGTTCCATTGCAGCAGGTCCAGGCCGGAAAAGCGCAGCGCGATCCGGCTTTCCGCACCGGCCGCCGAGGCCGGGGGAGCGGGCGAAGGAGATCCAGCGCCACCACTGGGCCTCGCGCCCTGGTCCGGAGCCCTGTTCCCCACCGCACCGGAACGCGCCGCACCCGGAGCGGCCCGGCCGGAGGGCGGGGATGTCGCCGTGCCGAAGGACACCCGCTCCCCGGTCGCGGCACTCACGGCCACGCGCCCCAGCGTCACCTCGGCCTCCCCCGCGGATCGCCCGCCTGCGTCCGGCTCCCCGAGGCTGGCCGAGAGCCGCAGCGCCGGCAGCGCAGCGGAGGCCCCTCCCGCTTCCGGGGCAGCGGAGGCCGGGGCCGCCGCCGCACTTCCGGCCGTCCCCGTCCCGGGCATGGCGCCGCCCACCCGCACGCTCCCCAGGCCCGGCATCTCCAGCTCGCCCTGCCGGAGCCCGATCTCCACATGGCCCCAGGGGCGGCGCTGCGCGTCCACGCCGTCGAGCCGCAGGGACAGGCTCGCCGCATCCGGCCCGCCGCCGATCACCGCCCTGCCGCCATCCGGCAGGGCGAGCACACCGGCCCCCGCCCGCATGTCGAGCTGCCCCTGGACCCCCTCGCGGCTGTAGCGGAGCCGTGCCTCCAGCGCGACCGGCGCGTCCAGCCCGGCCAGCGGCGCCAGCACCGGCAGTTCCGCCGCGATCTCGGCCGGGCGCATCGCGGGCAGCGAGACGCGCAGGTTCAGCGTCGCGGGTTCCGCCCCGATATGCCCCAGGAAACGCAGCGTGCCCTCGGCGGCGCCGACCCGCAGGCTCCCGCCGCCCTGGAATCCCATGTTCTCGCCCTGGCGGTCGCGGCGCAGCAGGAGGTCCCCTCCCTGCATCACCGCGCGCACCGCGCCGTCATGGTCGCGCACCTCCAGCCGCGCCGCGTTCACCCGCACCTCGTGCAGCGCCGCCAGCCGGTCGCGCGCGCCGCTCCGGCGCAGCAGGTATTGCAGCGGGTTCTCGTCCGGCAGGGGCCGCGCCGGCCCGCGTGAGCCATCCCCGGCCGCCGAGCCGCGGCCATCCCGCCCGCCGTTCGCCCGGGGCAGGTCCGGCAACCCGTCCGGTCCCACCTCCAGCACCAGCAGCGGCCCGTCCACGGTCAGCGTCTCGGGCACATAGGCGCCCCGGAGCAGCAGGTTCCGCGCCGGGAGTTGCGCCGCGATCTCCGGCAGCTCCAGCCGCGCCTTGCCCGAGGCATCCGGCAGTTGCAGCCCGTAGAGCCGCAGCGACAGGGCTGGCGACCCGGCCGAATCGGCCGGGGGCAGCCAGCTCAGGGCGGCGGCGCCGATCCGCAGGTTCATCCCGTCGCCCGAGGCCAGTTGCTCCAGCGCCGCGGCCAGCATCGGCACGGGCAGCGGCCCCGCCTGCAGCCGCCAGAGCAGCGCGCAGGCCACCAGCCCCGCCGCCGCCGCCAGCGTCATCGCCGCATGGGTCAGCGACACCAGCGCCGGCAGGAGACCGCGCCGGAACAGCCGTCCCAGGGCGCGGCGCATCCGGCGCCCCGGGCCGGGGCCGGGCATCTCCGCCCGCGCCGCGGGGTCGGCCGCATCGCCCGCTGGAACCGTCGTGACTTGACCGTCCCGCCGCGTCACGGGACGAAAGGCCGATGACAGCGCCCGGGATGAAACGCCCCCCCGCCCCCTTCGATCCGGCGGCGGCGGAACGGCTGATCGCCAGCTTCGCGGAACGCGGGGCGGCGGAACGCGCCTATGCCACCGGCGAGGGGCAGGCCCTGCTCGCCGCGCTCGGCGGCAACAGCCCCTTTCTCTCCGATCTCGCACTGCGGGAGGCGCAGACCCTGTTGCGCATGGCCGAGCGCGGACCGGAGGCGGCGCTGGCCACGGCGCTCGACCCGGTGGGCCGGGTGCTGCCCGATGCCGGGCGCGCCCAGCTCGGCGCCGCGCTGCGCCGGGCCAAGCGGCAGGGCGCGCTGATCGTGGCCGCCGCCGACCTCGCCGGGCTCTGGGGACTCGACCAGGTGACGGAGGCGCTCTCCCGCCTCGCCGATACGACGCTGGAGGCGGCGACCAACCAGCTTCTGCGCGAGGGCGCGGCGCGGGGCGAGCTGCGCCCCGCCCGCAACGGGCGCGGCGCCGGCATCACCGTGCTGGGCATGGGCAAGCTGGGCGCGCGGGAGCTGAACTACTCCTCCGACGTGGACCTGATGATCCTCTTCGACCCGGAGGCGATGCCCGACCCGGACCGCGCCCAGTCCACCGCCGTGCGCTTCGCCCGCGACCTGGTGAAGCTGATGGAGGAGCGCACCGAGGAGGGCTACGTCTTCCGCACCGACCTGCGGCTGCGCCCCGACGGCGCCGCGCAGCCGCTCGCGGTCAGCATCCCGGCCTCCGTCTCCTACTACGGCAGCATGGGGCAGAACTGGGAGCGTGCGGCGATGACCAAGGCCCGCCCGGTGGCCGGGGACAAGGTGCTGGGTCAGAGCTTCCTGGATGAGATCCGTCCCTTCGTGTGGCGGCGGCACCTGGATTTCGCGATGATCGCGGACATCCATTCCATCAAGCGGCAGATCCACGCGACGCATGGCCATCGTGGCGCGGGGACGGAGATAGCGGTCGCGGGCCATGACGTGAAGCTCGGCCGTGGCGGCATCCGCGAGATCGAGTTCACGGTGCAGGTGCTGGAGCTGATCTGGGGCGGCCGCGACCCCAGCCTGCGCGACCCGACCACCCTGGGCGCCCTGGCCGCGCTGGCCGGGGCCGGACGGCTCGAACGCCGCGCGGCGGCGGACCTGGCCGATGCCTATACCTTCCTGCGCACCATCGAGCACCGGCTGCAGATGGTGGCCGACCGCCAGACGCACCGGCTGCCGGAGGACGAGGACGGGCTGCGCCGCATCGCCGCCTTCAGCGGCTTCGACAGCCTGGATGCCTTCTCCGCCGCCCTGACGGCCTGCTTCAACCGCGTGGCGCATCACTACGGCCGCCTGTTCGAGAGCGCGCCCGACCTGAGCGGCGAGGGCGGCAACCTCGTCTTCACCGGCACGGAGGACGATCCGGAGACCACGCGCACGCTGCGCGAGATGGGCTTCACCAACCCGGCCGGCATCTCCGCCATGATCCGCGGCTGGCACCACGGCCACCGCCGCGCCACCCGCAGCGAGCGGGCGCGCGAGCTGCTGACGCTCCTCATGCCGAATCTCCTGGCCGCCTTCGCGCGGCAGCGCGAGCCCGATGCGGCGCTGGCCCGCTTCGATACGCTGCTGGAAAAGCTGCCGACGGGCGTGCAGTTGCTCAGCCTCTTCCTGCGAAACACGCATCTGCTGGAACGCGTGGCCGGAATCCTGGGCGCCGCCCCGGCACTGGCCGACCATCTCGCCCGCCATCCCTCGGCGCTGGAGGGATTGCTGGCCGGGGGCGCCGGATCGGCGGCCGCCGCCCTGCCCGCCCTGGTGGGCGCCGCGCGGCACTACGAGGAAGCGCTGGAGGGTGCCCGCCGCCTCGTGACCGAGGGGCGCTTCGAGATCGACGCCGATGCGCTGGAAGGGCTGATCGACGCCGATGCCGCGGGACAGGCGCGCTCCGACCTCGCCGATGCCGCCATCGGCGCGCTGCTGCCGGAGGTGATGCGCGAATTCTCGGCCCGCTTCGGCCGGGTCAGGGGCGGCTCCATGGCCGTGGTCGCCATGGGCAAGCTCGGCGGGCGGGAGATGCAGCCGGGCTCGGACCTGGACCTGATCCTGATCTACGACCACCCGCCCGAGGTGCAGGACAGCAGCGGCGGGACGCGCAGCCTGCCGGCGCCCACCTGGTTCGCCCGCCTCGCCGCGCAGTTCATCGCCGCGCTTACCGCCCCGGGGGCGGAGGGGCGGCTCTACGAGGTGGACATGCGGCTGCGCCCCTCCGGCAACAAGGGCCCCATGGCCACCGGCCTCGCAGGCTTCGAGCGCTATCACGCCGAGGGAGCCTGGAGCTGGGAACGCATGGCCCTCACCCGCGCCCGCCCGCTGGCCGGGCCGCCGGCACTGCGCCGGCGCATCGCCGCCGCCGTGCGCCAGGCCCTGGCCCTGCATGCCGGGCCGAAGGTCCTCTCGGACGCGCGCGACATGCGGGCCCGGATGCTGCGCGACCTGCCGCCCGAGGGGCCGTGGGACGTGAAGGCCATGCGCGGCGGGCTGGTGGAGGTGGAGTTCATCGCCCAGGCCCTGCAATGCGCCCATGCCGCCAGCCATCCGCGCATCCTGGCGACGACGACGCGCGAGGCCCTGGCCCGACTGGCCAAGGCGCGGCTGCTGCCGCCCGAGGATGCCGCCGCCCTGATCCGCGCCGACCGCTTCTGGCGCAGCATCCAGGCCATGCTGCGCCTCACCGTCGGGCGGCCGCGCACCGAGGCCCTGCCCGCCGCCGCCGGCACGGCGCTGCTGCGCGTCTGCGCGCCCTTCATGACGGATGGCACGGCCGACTCCGCCGCCCCGGTTGACCTGGGCGCCCTGCGCGGGGAGATGCAGGCAACCGCCGAGACGGTCCGGACTCTCTTCGAGCGCCATCTCGGCCCCCTCCCCCAGACGGGCGGAGGCGCATCCTATCGGGAAAGGATCACGCCGTGATCGAAGCGGGCATGAACGCGCCGCCCTTCACCATGCCGGCCAGCGGCGGCCGCACGGTCAGCAAGGCGGCGCTCGGCGGGAAGCCCTTCCTGCTCTACTTCTATCCCAAGGCCGACACCTCCGGCTGCACCCAGCAGGCCTGCGGCATCCAGGAGGCGCTGCCCGCCCTGGGCAAGCTCGGGCTGACGGTGATCGGCGTTTCCCCCGACCCGATGAAGGCGATCGAGAAGTTCGCCGCGAAGTACAGCCTCACCTTCCCGCTCGCCTCGGATGCCGAGCATGCGGTGGCCGAGAGCTATGGGGTCTGGGTCGAGAAATCGATGTACGGGCGCAAGTACATGGGCATGGAGCGCACGAGCTTCCTGGTCGGCCCGGACGGCAAGGTGCTCCAGGTCTGGCGCAAGGTGAAGCCGGCCGAGCATGCGGCGCTGGTGCGCCAGGCCGTCGAGGCGCTGTGAAGCGCTCGCCGGGGGGCGGCGCGGGCCGCCCCGCCCGGCCTCCGGCTCAGATGTAGCGCAGCGCCAGCACGCCACCGACGATCGCCAGCGCCGTCGCGCCCGCGATCAGGTTCAGCCGCTTCTCGATGAACTCCCGCGCCGGCGGGCCATAGGCGCGCAGCAGCCAGGCCAGCATGTAGAAGCGCGCGCCCCGTGTGATGACGCTGCACACGAAGAAGATCGGCAGCGAGAAATGCGCCGCGCCGGCGGCGATGGTGACGATCTTGTAGGGGATCGGCGTCAGCCCCTTGATCAGGATCACCGCCGCGCCCCAGCGCTCGAACCAGGAGCCGAAGGTCTGCAACGCGTCGGCATGGCCATAGGCGGCCAGCACCGGCAGCGCCACCGCCTCGAAGAGATAGGCGCCGATGGCATAGCCCAGCAGCCCGCCGATCACCGAGGTGACCGTGCAGATGAAGGCATAGTGATAGGCCCGGTCGGGCCGCGCCAGGCACATCGGGATGAGCATGGCGTCGGGCGGGATGGGAAAGAAGCTGCTTTCCGCGAAGGACACCGCCCCCAGGGCCGCCGGGGCCCGGGGATGCGCGGAAAGGGCGATGATCCAGTTGTAGAGGGCGCGGAGCATGATCCGCCGCATCCCATGCCGCGATGCAACAAGCAAGTTACAAATCGCAGATTCATCTTAAAAAATGGACGGCGCTCTCAGAAAGCATAACGGATGCGGCAATAGGGCATCACCTCGCCCAGGATGGCGGTGAAGCGCTGGAGGAGCTTCCCCTTCACCCCGTGCCGGTAGCGCAGGTTGCGCGCCCCGTTCTGGCTCATCTTCTCCTCCTGCCAGCGCGGCTGCCAGAGCAGTTCCTCGGCCCTGGGATGCCAGGCGAGGTTCACCTCGTGCAGCCCGGCGCTGTGGGTCAGCATGATCACCTCCGCCGCCAGTCCCTGCTTCGCCGCCTCCGGCAAGCGGCTGTCGATCTGCCGGAACAGCTCGCGCCACTCGGCCTCCCAGCCCTCGTGCACCACCACCGGGGAGAAGTTCAGGTGCAGCTCGTAGCCGGCGCGGAAGACCTCGCCCGCGAAGCCGATCCGCTCCGCCACGGGCGAGGTCCGCACGTCCAGCAGCCGCGCCCGGGCCTCTGGCATCAGCGAGACCCGCACCCGCGTCCGGCCGCGCGGGTCGTAGTCCAGGATCGCCGGATTCGCGAATTTCGTGGCGAAGGAGCCCTTGGCGTTCGGCAGGCCGCGGAACAGGGCCACGAGGTCGCGGACATTGCCGGAGATGGCGGCATCCACCGACAGGTCGCCATTCTCCCCGATGTCATAGACCCAGTCCCGCGCGTCCACCTGGTTGGGCTCCAGCTTCATGCCCTGGCGCGCCGCGTGGCGGGCGATGAAGCCGGTGATGGCGTCGATGTTGGTGAAGACGGTCACCGGGTTCGCATGGCCCTTGCGCCGCGCCACGTAGCAATAGGCGCAGGCCATGGCGCAGCCATTGGACACCGAGGGCGCGATGAAATCCGCGCTGCGCCCGTTCGGCCGACAGGCCAGCGTCTTCTTGACCCCCAGCACCAGGACGTCGCGCTTGGCCGCCAGCCAGTCCTCCGCCGCCCCTTCCCGCAGTTCCGGGATGGACCAATGCGAGGCCACCTCCACCTGCCGCGCCTCCGGGAAGCGCGCCAGGATCTCGCGCCCCCTTTCCCCGTCGCGCACGGCGGGTTCCAGGAAGATGGTCCGGGGATCGAGCAGGTGAGCGGGCAGCATGCCATTCCACGCCATGGGCCCCCGCAGGTGGCGACGCACCGCCGCCCTGCAAGCGGTGCTGGAACGTTACGCCGATGGCTAGCCCCGGGCGGAGGCTCCGCCTCCCCCGGTCCCCCTCCACTGGGGACATGGCATGTCCCCAGACCCCGCCCTTCGTTGGCACTGACTGATAGGGTCAGCCCGCGACCCGATTCCGGAGAGCAGGCGGATCAGCAGGCCCCCAGAAGAAGGAAATCGCCCTGTCCGCGCTGGTGGCACCGGCGGTCGCCGGAGAGCATGGCTCTCCGGCGCGATCCGGCATCAGCACGAGCCAACGAACCGGGTCCAGGGCCCGCAGGGTCCTGGCGGAGTGGGGGTCCCGGGGGCGAGGCGGAGCCTTGCCCCCGGAGAGCGACGCTCACCCACCTCAGACCGGCAGGGTCACCACCGCGCGCAGGCCGCCCTCGGGGAGGTTCTCCAGCGTCACGTCGCCGCCATGGGCGCGGAGGATGTTGCGCGCGATGGGCAGGCCGAGCCCGGTGCCGCCGGTCTCGCGGTTGCGGCTGGTTTCCAGCCGGCGGAAGGGCTGGAACACCGCCTCCTGCGATTCTTCCGGCACGCCCGGCCCGTCATCCTCGATGAAGAGCCGCACCACCGGGTTCTGCCGGCCGCTGGGCGGCTCCAGCCGGATGCGGGCCGCCTGACCGTATTTCAGCGCGTTGCCGACGAGGTTCATCAGCGCCCGCTTGAGCGCGATGGGCCGGCCCCGCACCGTCAGCCGCAGCGGCCCGGTATAGGTCAGCGCGTCCTCCGCTTCCGGCCTTGCATCCGCCTCCTCGTCCAGCACGGTGCGGCAGAGCGCTGCGAGGTCGAGGGGCACTGAAGGCTCGTCCGCCGCGTCGTCGCGGGCGAAGGCCAGGGTGGCGTTCACCATGGCCTCCATCTCGTCGAGGTCGGACAGCATCCGCCGCCGCTGCTCGTCATCCTCCAGGAACTCGGCGCGCAGGCGCAGCCGGGTGATCGGCGTGCGCAGGTCGTGGCCGATCGCCGCCAGCATCTGCGTGCGGTCGCCGACGAAGCGGCGGATGCGCTCGGCCATGGTGTTGAAGGCATGGGCGGCGGTGGCGACCTCCAGCGGCCCGGTCTCTGGCAGGGGCGGCGCGTTCACGTCGCGCCCCAGCGCTTCGGCGGCCCGCGCCAGGTCGCGCACCGGCCGGATCAGCCGCCGCGTCGCCGCCACGATCAGCAGCGCCGCCGCCACCGTCATCACCCCGAAGGCGATCAAAAAGGTGGGCGAGTGCCAGGGCCGCGGCGGCGGCACGCGCAGGCGCAGGTTCAGCCAGAGGTCGCCATTGGGCAGGCGCAGGGAGACCAGCAGCGCCTGGCCCTTGCCGGTCCCCACCACCATCTCCCGCGGCTGCAGGCGTGGTGGCAGGGCCAGGATGGCCTCGGGCGGCAGCAGGCTGAGCACGTCCTCGCCGGGCTTGGCGAGGCTGTTCCGGGCGGTGGGCGCGTCGTCCAGGCTGGCGGTGAGGCCTTCGGGCAGGTCCACCTCGTTCACGATCATGTCGCGCCGGTCGGGCGGTGCGATGATCAGCGTGCGCCACAGCCCCATGGCACGGCCGGAAATCTCCCGCCGCTCCACGAAGCGCTGCAGGTCCACCCGGTCCAGCGCATGGATCAGCAGGCCCGCCGCCTGCACCAGCATCAGCGCCAGCAGCAGGAAGATCGCCGTGCGCGCCGCGAGCGAGCGCGGCAGCCAGCCGATGCGCCAGACGCCCCGCCCCGGCGCCGGGGCGCTGGAAGGGGTGCCGGCGCCGGGCCTGCCGGGAGCCGGCAGCGCGGAAGGCGGTACGGGCGCGGGGACCGGCGGCGCGGCGGCCGGGCCGGGGCTCACCGCCGGGGCCTCATGCCGCGCGCTCGACGCTCGCCGCCAGCACGTAGCCGCCGCCGCGCACGGTCTTGATCAGCGTGGGGTTGCGCCCGTCATCCTCCAGCTTGCGCCGCAGGCGGGACACCGCCACGTCGATCGCGCGGTCGAAGGGCCCGGCCTGCCGCCCGCGCAGCAGGTCCATCAGCATATCCCGGGTCAGCACCCGGTTCGGCCGCTCCACCAGCACGGTCAGCAGCTCGTACTCGCCGCCGGTCAGCGAGACCTCGGTGCCGGAGGGATCGAGCAAGCGGCGCCGGGCGGGCTCCAGCGTCCAGCCGGCGAAGCGAACCGCCTTGGGCGGGGGGTCCTTGGGCGCCGCCCCCTCGCCCGAGGCGCGGCGCAGCACGGCGCGGATGCGGGCCAGCAGCTCGCGGGGGTTGAAGGGCTTGGCGACATAATCGTCCGCCCCCAGTTCCAGCCCCACGATGCGGTCCGTCTCCTCGCCCATGGCGGTGAGCATCACGATCGGGACATCGGACTGGCTGCGCAGCCAGCGCGCGAAATCCAGCCCGGATTCCCCCGGCAGCATCAGGTCCAGGATCACCAGATGATAGCGGCCGAGCGGCCAGACGCGCCGCGCCTCCCGCGCCTCCCGCGCAGCGGTGACGCGAAGTCCTTGTTTCTCCAGGAAACGGGACAAGAGATCGCGGATTTCTCGATCGTCGTCGACGATCAGGATGTGAGGGGCAGGCTCCATGGCTGTTACATAAGCCGGGTTACGGGGATTCGTCCGCATCTCTTGCAACGATCTGTTGCGATGCGCCGGCCCGTTGCCAGCCGTTGCACTTTCGCATGCATCATGACTTGGGTTCCGGGCCCGCAACGCCCATCTTCGGAACACGCCGCTGCCCTTCCCCCCCTCACGGGGCAGTGGCGATAGCAGGCGGCGGGAGAGCCGCACTATCCCCCTCAGGCTCCCCGCCGCCTCTTCTCTGTTCCCTGTTCTCCCCATCGGGCATATGCGTTCGCAGATCCGATACGGGTCCGTCCGTGGCGTGACCCTCCAAGGGCTCTCCATGGCGGATGTTCCGGAACAGGACAGACAGCCCTGACGCCTCCCTCTCCCATCGTTCCGCCACCGGTTTCGCCCCTGCCACCCTCCGAGCAGTTCGATGCCGACGCTCCGCCCGGGCTCGACGCGGCGCGCCGCCTGCTGCTGCTGGCCGATCCGGCCCTGTCGCGGGTCGAGGAGGTTGCCGGCCCGCTGCCCTGGCGCACCCGACCGCGCGGCTTTCCGGGCCTGCTCCGGGCGATCTGCGGTCAGATGATCAGCGACCGCGCGGCCACCGCCATCTGGCTGCGCCTCGCCGCGCTGCCCGGCGCGCTGACGCCGGAAGGGCTGCTGCGCCTCGACGATGCCGCGCTCTGCGGCACCGCCGGCCTGTCGCGCCCCAAGGCGGCCCATGCGCGCGCCCTGGCTCTGGCCGTGGTGGAAAGGCGGCTCCGCCCCGAAGAACTGCCCGGCATGAGCGATGCCGAGGCGCTGGCGCACCTGACCGCCATCCCCGGCCTGGGGCGCTGGACCGCCCAGGTGCATCTGCTCTTCGCTGAGGGGCGGGAGGACATCTTCCCGGAGGGCGACCTCGCCCTGGCCGCCGGCCTCGCCCATTTCCGCGGCCTGCCGGCCCGCCCGCCGCCACGGGAGCTCGTCCGGCTCGCCGAGGCCTGGGCCCCGCACCGCTCCCTGGCCGCCCGGCTCCTCTGGCACTGGTGGCGCCATGCCAGCTATCCGCCGGCCCTGCTCCGGCCGCCCGGCTGAACCCTTGCCGCGTGGGCCTGCCGGGCGGGCCGCGACGGGCCGATCCCCGCGCCAGGGGTGCAGCAGGGGCAGCCACCACACGAGCCGCCAACCATGCGTCACAGGCCACTCGCCATGAACCCCGGGCCATGAGAAGGGATGGAGCCATGTCCGCCGCCACCGCCCTGCCCCCGACCCTGCCTCTTTCGGCCCGCCTGCGCGCCACCGCCGCCCCACCCATCCCCGCCGCGCGGCGCTGGGCGGCCGCCTATGACGGCGGGGCCGGGCCGCTGCTGGACCTGACCCAGGCGGTGCCGGGCTATCCGCCCCCGCCCGCGCTGCTGGCGCGGCTGGCCGAGGCGGCGGGGGAGGCCTCCAGCGCCACTTATGGCCCGATCGAAGGGGACGAAGCGCTGCGGGAGGCCCTGGCCGCTGATGTCGCCGCGACCTATGCGGCGGCGGTGACGGCGGAGGATGTGGTGATCACCGCCGGCTGCAACCTCGCCTTCTCGCTGGCCATGCCGGTGATGGCGGGCAGCGGCGAGGCGGTGATGCTGCCCACCCCCTGGTACTTCAACCACCGCATGGCGCTGGAGATCGCCGGGATCGGCGCGGTGCCCCTGCCCTGCGCGGCCGCGGACGGCTTCGTGCCCGATCCGGACCGCGCCGCCGCGCTGCTGGAGGCCAACCCGCAGGTCCGCGCCCTGGTGCTGATCACGCCCAACAACCCCACCGGCGCGATCATCCCGCCGGAGACCCTGGCACGCTTCGCCGCCCTTTGCCGCGCGCGCGGCGTCTGGCTGGTGCTGGACGAGACCTATCGCGACTTCCTGCCGGGTCGGGAAGCGCCGCACGGGCTCTTCGCCGACCCATCCTGGCGGGACGGCATCGTGCAGCTCTACTCCTTCTCCAAGTCCTATTGCGTGCCGGGCCACCGGCTGGGCGCCATCCTGGCGGGGCCCGGCTTCCGGGCGGAGCTCGCCAAATCCGTGGACACGCTGCAGATCTGCCCGCCCCGCGCGGCGCAGAAGGCCGTCGCCTGGGCAGTGCCGGCGCTGCGCGAGTGGCGTGAGGGCAACCGCGACCTGATGGGCCGCCGCGCCAGCGCCTTCGCCCGGCTGATGACCCCGATCGGCCACCGCTGGCATGTGGATGCGCTGGGTGGCTACTTCGCCTATCTGCGCCTGCCGGACGGCGCGCCGGATGCGCTGGAGGCCGCGGAGATCCTGGCCTCCCGCCACGGGCTGCTCACCCTCCCCGGCCCCTTCTTCGGCCCAGGTCAGGAGCGCCATCTGCGGCTCGCCTTCGCCAATGCGCCCGAGGAAGCCCTGGCCGACCTGCCGGCCCGGCTTTCCGGCCTGGGCTGAGGCGGCACGGCCCCGGGCGGGGCGGTTCCGGGCTCTCCCGCCGCTCCCCGCCCCGGCGCCATCCCCGTGGCCGGAACCCGCGCCCCTATCGCGGCAGGGCGAAGGCCATCACCTCGTCGCCGTTGCGCGAGCGCAGGCCGCCATGCCCGCCCGCCGCGATCACCACATACTGCCGCCCGTCCTGGCCGGTATAGGTGAGCGGCGTGGCATTGCCGCCGGCGGGCAGGTGGGTTTCCCAGAGGGTGCGGCCGGTGCGGCCATCCAGGGCACGGAAGGCCTGGTCCGTGGTCGCGCCGATGAAGACCAGCCCGCTGCGCGTCGCCACGCTGCCGCCCATGCTGAAGATCCCGAAGGGCAGGCCGACGGGCGCGCGCAGCCCGGCCGGGCCCATGTCCCGCGTCGTGCCGATCGGACGCTGCCAGACCACCTTGCGGGTCAGCAGGTCGATCGCCTGCATCTGCCCCCAGGGCGGCCGGACGCAGGGGATGCCGGCCGGGTTCAGCCAGGGCTCCACCACGATGGACCAGGGCGTGCCGTGCTGCGGGTTGTTGGCGAAGGGCGGCTGCGGATAAGGATGCCCCCAGCCCGCCCAGGGCTTCACCAGGCCCTGCCGCACCGCCTCCTCATAAGGCAGCATCCGCAGCTTGAAGGGCATGAAGGTGGTGTTGATGTAGAGCAGCTTGCGCCCGGGATCGATGGTCGCGCCGTACCAGTCGGCCACGCCGTCGAAGGCCGGCCAGCCGATCGTCGGCCGCTGGCCCGGCGGGGTGAAGAGGCCGTCGTCGCGCATCCGGTGGAACTCGATGCGGCAAAGCAGCTGGTCGATCGGCGTGGCGCCCCAGATATCCGCCTCCCGCAGCTTCGGCGGGTTCAGCTGCGGCATGCCCACCGAGAAGGGCTGCGTCGGCGCGTAGCGCTCGCCCGGGATGGTGCCGCCCGGCACGGGCTGCTCCCGCACCTCCGCGAGCGGCTTGCCGTCCCGCCGGTCCAGCAGGAAGAGCTGCCCCTGCTTGGTGGTCTGCACCAAGGCAGGGATGGTCGCCCCGTCCGGTCCCGGCAGGTCCACCAGCGAGGGTCCGATCGGCAGGTCGAAATCCCACAGATCGTGATGGACGGTCTGGAAGTGCCAGCGCTCCTCGCCCGTGCTCATGTCGAGCGCGACGAGGGAGCTCGAATAGCGTTCGTCGAAGGGCCGCCGCTCCGCCCCGTAATAGTCGGGCGTGGCATTGCCCAGCGGCACATAGACGAGGTTCAGCGCCGGATCGGCGGTATAGACGCCCCAGCCGTTCGGCGTGCCGCGGGTATAGACCTCCCCCGGCGCCAGCGGCTTCGTCGCCGGCTCGCGCCCCATGTCCCAGGCCCAGGAAAGCTGCCCCGTCACCGCGTCGAAGGCGCGGATCACGCCCGAGGGCTCGCCGACGCTCTGGTTGTCGTAGACCCAGCCGCTCAGCATGATCCGCCCGTTCATCACCAGCGGCGGGGACGAGATGAAATGGAAGCCTGGCGGCACCGGGCCCATATCCTGCCGCAGGTCCACGAAGCCGCCCTCCCCGAAGCCCTGGCAGGGCTGGCCGGTCTCGGCATCGAGCGCGAAGAGGCGCGGCAGGTCGGAGGCGGTGGAGACGATCCGGTGCGGGCAGGCCGTGCCCGGCGGCGCATCGAAATAGGAGACGCCACGGCAGGCCTGGTACACGTTGTGGCTCATGTCGCCGCCGGGCGTGAAGCGCCAGCGCAGTGCGCCGGTGGTCGCATCCAACGCGATCACCTCGCGATGCGGCGTGCAGAAATAGAGGCCGTTCCCGACCTTGATCGGCGTCGCCTCGAAGGAGAATTCGTGCCCGTTGCTGTTCTCCCCCTGCCGCGGCATGTCGCCGGTGGAGAAGGACCAGGCCTGCTTCAGCCCCGCGACATTCTCCGGCGTGATCTGCGTCAGCGGCGAGAAGCGGTCACCGGCCGGGGTGCGGCCATAGAAGCGCCAGTCGTCACTGGCGGCCGCCGCTTCCGTTCCGGCGCCGGCCTGCTGCCAGCCCGTGGGATCACCGAAGGTCAGGTGGCGCTCCGCCGTGGTGCGGTAGCCCGCCGCGAAGACCAGCCCGATCAGCACGGAGCAGGCGGCCATGCCGCCCCAGGCATGGCGGCGGGCGGCGCGGGACTCCATCCCGGCGGCCCGGTGCAGGCGCCCCGCGACCCAGGGACTGCAGATCCATAGCCCCAGCACGGCGGGCGCGACGAGGCGAGGGATCAGCGCCCAGCCGTCGAGCCCGACCTCCCACAAGGCCCAGAGGGTGGTCCCCACGAGCAGCAGCACATAGAGCCAGAGACCGGCGACGCGGGCGGTGGCGATCAGCATGCCGCTCAGCAGCATCGCCAGCCCGGCCACGAGGTAATAAGGGGAGCCGCCCAGCACGAGCAGCCATCCGCCCAGGCCACCGATCCCCAGGCCCAGCAGGCCGAGGACAATGCCGGTGACGGTCAGCAGGGCCGTACCGCGCCGGGGCGTATCGGACCTCATCGGCCAGCCTTCCCACCGGCTTCCCCGGCGAGACAGCGGAGAGCGTTCCGCCACAATCCGGGCCGGAACGATGGGATGGGAGGCTGGTGCATGGGAAGGTCCTGGGGTGGAGCCGGAGCGCGGGCCGGCCGTCCGGGGGCGGTAACGGCGTAAGGACAGGTCGCGCCCATGGTTTCCGGATGGACCAAATGTATGGTTGCGGGTGCCGGGCCGGGCGAAACCGCTTCGCGGCCCCTCCCTCAGCGCAGCCGCACGCCCTCGCCGCCCGCCGCGTCGCGTTCCAGGATGACGATCCCCGCTTCCTCCAGCGCCCGGCGGATGGCCGTGCCGGTGGAACGCTGGAGTTCGTGCTGCCCGCCCTCGAAGCCGCGCACGGTGCTGCGGCTGACCTCCGCCCTTTCGGCGAGGTCATCCTGCGTCCAGTCCAGCAGGGCGCGCGCGGCACGGCATTGCCCGGAGGTCAGTGTCATCCCAACTTGTAGATGGGATGCGGATTTACCGCGTCAATATCACCCAAAAAGGTTGAAACGGCTTACAATCACTCCATCTTGTGACCGTCCATAGCATACAACCGGAAGGGGGAGAGCCGTGCCGCACCACACGCCGCTCATCGCGACGATCAGTGTCGGCCTCGTGCTGGCCTTCGCCTTCGGCCTCCTGGCCCACCGGCTGAAGATCTCTCCGCTGGTGGGCTATCTCCTGGCCGGTGTCGCCGTCGGCCCCTTCACCCCCGGCTTCGTCGCCGATGCCGAACTCGCCGCGGAACTCGCCGAGATCGGCGTTATCCTGCTGATGTTCGCGGTGGGACTGCATTTCTCGCTCAAGGACCTGATGTCGGTCCGCAAGATCGCCGTTCCCGGCGCGGTGGTGCAGATCGCCGTCGCCACGCTGATGGGCATGGCGCTGGCCTGGGCCCTGGGCTGGAACGTGCAGGCCGGCATGGTCTTCGGCCTCGCCCTGTCCGTCGCCAGCACCGTGGTGCTGACCCGTGCCCTGGGCGAGCGGCGGCTGCTGGAAACCGAACGCGGGCGGATCGCGGTCGGCTGGCTGGTGGTGGAAGACCTGGTGATGGTGGTGGCGCTGGTGCTGCTGCCGGTGGTCGGCCAGATCTCCGCCGGCGGCAGCGTCTCGGCCGGCGAGGTGGCCACGATCCTGGGCATCACCCTGGCGAAGGTCTCGGCCTTCGTCGCGGTGATGCTGCTGGTGGGCCGCCGGGTCATCCCGATGATCATGCACTACGTCGCCCATACCGGCTCGCGCGAGTTGTTCCGGCTCGCGGTCTATGCGCTGGCGCTCGGCGTGGCGGCGGGCGCGGCCTCGCTCTTCGAGGTCTCCTTCGCCCTCGGCGCCTTCTTCGCCGGCATGGTGATGGCGGAAAGCCAACTTTCCCAGCGCGCGACGGAGGAGGCGCTGCCGCTGCGCGACGCCTTCGCGGTGCTGTTCTTCGTTTCGGTCGGCATGCTGTTCGACCCGAGGGTGCTGGTGGAAGCGCCCTGGGCGGTGCTGGGCACCATCGCCATCATCGTACTGGGCAAGTCCGCCGCCGCTTGGCTGATCGTGCGTGCCTTCGGCCATCCCAACGGCACCGCCGTCACCATCTCCGCCAGCCTGGCGCAGATCGGTGAGTTCTCCTTCATCCTGGCCGGCCTCGGCGTCGGCATGAAGCTGCTGCCGGAGGAAGGGCGCGACCTGATCCTGGCCGGCGCCATCCTCTCGATCTTCCTGAACCCCTTCATCTTCGCCCTGGCCGAGCGCCGCCCCGCCCGCCGCTATCCCAAGGAGGAGGCGGCCGCTGCCGCCGCCGCCGACGCCGCGGCGATGGAGAAGGCGCAGGAGGAGATCCCCGGCCCCGGCGAGCAGACGGCGACCACGCTGGCCGACCACGACGTGCTGATCGGCTATGGCCGCGTCGGCCGGATCGTTGGCGACGGGCTGCTGGAGGCGGGCCGGCCGGTCCTGGTCTTCGACGACCGCGAGGATTCGCTGGAGCGCGCCCGCGCCGCCGGGGCGGAGGTGATCGAGGGCAATGCCGCCGACCCGCAGGTGCTGGCCCTGGGCAACCTCACCGGCGCCCGGCGCCTCTTCGTCACCGTGCCGGAAGCCTTCGAGGCCGGGCAGGTGGTGGAACAGGCCCGGGCGCTGAACCCGGATCTGGAGATCGTGGCCCGGGCGCATTCCGATGCCACGGTGGAGCACCTGTCCCGGCTGGGCGCGAACCTGACGGTGATGGGCGAGCGCGAGATCGCGCGGCGCATGCTGGAAGCCGCCCTGCCGGAGGATGCCGAACTCGCCGCCGCCGAGCGGGCGGCCGGGCTGCTGCCCGCACCGCGCCAGGAGGTGGCCCGGACACTGGATCAGGCGCTGGACCCAACCCCGGATAGGGCCCCGGACCGGACCGCGAGCCAGACGGCCGGATGACGCGGCGCGGGGCTTACATCCGCTCCTTGATGCCGCGCCGGATCAGCCACCAGTTCACCGGATAGGTGGTGGCGAAGCCCAGCACCATGGCGCCCTGCATCACCAGCCAATAGGCCCAGCTCGCGGGTTCCAGCCCCGGCAGGGCCCGGGCGGCCAGCGCCATCGCGGCGAACATCCCGGCCTGATAGGCCAGCAGGGAGAGCGTATCGATCTTCACCGCCGCCACCAGCCCGTCCCATAGCCCGAGCCCGCGCATCGGCGCGACGGCGAGGTACTGGAACAGGATGCCGAAGAGATAGGCGAGCAGGAAGGCGAGGCCGAGTCGGCCGAACAGGACAGAGCCGAACAGGACAGAGCCGAACAGGGTCAGCGCCATGGTGGCGGCCAGGCCTTCCGCGAGGATGTCGCCCAGGGCGCAGCCCGCGCCGCAATGCGTGGCTCCCTTGAACACCGCCTGCCACATCGGCCCCCGGGATTCTCCCTGGCCGCCATGCCCCATCCGGTGACCGCCCGCCCCATGCTGCATGGCGCCCGCCCCGTCCGCATGATGTCCGCCGCCATGGTGCTGATGCGCGGCGGCGTTCCGGCCCCGCGGCGCCGTCCGGCCGAACCAGCCGTAGAAGACCAGCCCGAGCGGTCCCCAGTAGAGCATGGTGAGCGGCCAGACCGCCTCCATCACCGCCATGGGCTGCCGCCGGCCGAGGAGCAGGATGTCCAGCAGCACCGCCAGCGCGGCCAGCAGCGACAGGCCGATATGGATCGCGGCAAGAGTGTTCAGCCAGTCCGGGACCACAATGCCTCCTCGGCGCGTCAGGATCTCGGCTCTTAGCTCCTCCCCCAGCGGGAGGGTTGCGGGGAAGAATCGCATGGGCTGGCCGGCCCGGAATGCGCCGGTCTGCCCATGAAATGACCGATCTGGCCATGCCGGCGGCGTGCAACCGGCTGGGGAGGCGTCCGGAGGGGCGTTCAGTAGCCCTGGACCAGCAGGGCCAGTTCCGCCAGTCCCCAGGAGGCCAGCAGGCCAAGCAGCCCGGCCATGGTGGCCTCCCGGAACACGATCGGCAGGGGACGGCGGCGCGTCGCCGAGACACAGGAAGGAAGGGGCTGGGTCATGCCCCGATCATGCACGAACAAAACGTGAACACAACGGAAAAATGCCGGACCTTCCGCCCCACCCCGCGCCGCCGGTGCGCCGGCCTGGCCGATGACGATGCGAAATATCGTCCGTCCCCCCAGGAACCCGCACCGTCCCACTTTTCCGGCACGTGCCTTGCTGTACGCTCATACCATGGTCGCCAAAGCCTTCGACGAAATGAACGCTGACGGGGAGATCAGGCCGCCCTATGCGGGCCTGGCTCGCTACCTCGACAAGCATGGGCTCGCAGCCCTGGACGCCAAGAGACGGGAAGCCGAGGTGCTGTTCCGCCGGATCGGCGTCACCTTCGCCGTCTATTCGGACGGCGGCGACCCCGAGCGGCTGATCCCCTTCGACGTCCTGCCGCGCATCCTCGCCCGTGCCGAATGGGACCGGCTCGCGGCCGGGCTGGAGCAGCGGGTGAAGGCGCTGAACGCCTTCCTGCAGGATGTCTACAACGGGCAGCGCATCCTGGAGGAAGGGGTGATCCCCTCCGCGCTGGTGCTGGAGAACGAGGGCTACCGGAAGGAGATGACGGGATTCACCCCGCCCGCCGGGGTCTGGACGGTGATCTCGGGCATCGACCTCGTGCGCACCGGGCCCGATGCCTTCTTCGTGCTGGAGGACAACTGCCGCATCCCCTCCGGCGTCTCCTACATGCTGGAGAACCGGGAGGCGATGATGCGCCTCCTGCCGCAGCTCTGCGCCGCGCACCGCATCGCGCCGGTGAGCCATTACCCCGAGGAACTGCTGGAAACGCTCAAGGCCATCGCCCCGGAGGGAGCCGGCGACAGCCCGACCGTGGTGGTGCTCACCCCCGGCCCCTACAACAGCGCCTATTACGAGCACTCCTTCCTGGCCGACGAGATGGGCGTGGAGCTGGTCGAGGGCCACGACCTCTTCGTGAAGGACGACACGGTCTTCATGCGCACCACCGCCGGGCCGCAGCGGGTGGACGTGATCTACCGCCGCGTGGACGACGAGTGGATCGACCCGGAGGTCTTCCGCCCCGACAGCGCGCTGGGCGTGCCGGGGCTGATGCGTGCCTACCGCGCCGGCACGGTGGCGCTGGCCAATGCCCCCGGCGCCGGGGTCGCCGATGACAAGGCCGTCTATCCCTATGTGCCGGAGATGATCCGCTTCTACCTGAACGAGGAGCCGATCCTGCAGAACGTGCAGACCTTCATGTGCTCCCGCGACGATGACCGCGCGCATGTGCTGACCAACCTGGACAAGCTGGTGGTCAAGCTCGCCCGCGGCTCCGGCGGCTATGGCATGCTGGTCGGCCCGCATGCGACCGAGGCGGAGCGCGAGGACTTCGCCGCGCGAATCCGCGCCCGGCCCGAGGACTACATCGCCCAGCCGACGCTCGCCCTTTCCACCGTTCCGACGGTGACGGAGGATGGCCAGCTCGCCCCCCGCCATGTCGATCTCCGCCCCTTCGTCCTGATGGGCAGGGAGGTCCGCATGGTGCCCGGCGGCCTGACCCGCGTGGCACTGCGCGAGGGCTCGCTGGTGGTCAATTCCTCCCAGGGCGGGGGCACCAAGGACACCTGGGTGGTCGAGGACCGCATGGTCCAGCAGATGGGGCCGCGCGGCATGACCCAGTCGATGGGTGGCCCGGGGGGCGGGATGACGCAGTCCATGGCGCCGATGCCGCCGCTTTCGCCACCGCCCGCGCCTCAGCCCCCTCCTCCGGGCGCGACGGAGGACCAGGCCTGATGCTCGCCCGCACCGCCGACAGCCTCTTCTGGCTCGCCCGCTACAACGAGCGCGCCGGCAACCTCGCCCGGGCGCTCGCCTCCAGCCTGCGCATGGCCTCGCTCACCACCATGGACGGGGAGGACGGCGAATGGCGGCACCTCCTCGTCGCCTCCGGCACCGACACCAGCTTCCGCGGCCGCTACGAGGAATGCTCCGGCCGCGCCGCGGTGGAGTGGCTCACCCTCGACACCGGCAACCCCTCCTCCATCGCCTCCTGCCTGGAAGCCGCGCGGCGCAACGCCCGCACCGTGCGCACGGCGCTGACCGTGGACATGTGGGAGGCGGTGAACGACACCTGGATCGCGCTGCACCGCCTGGGCTCCGACGCGGTGCAGGACGACCAGCTCCCGGGCTTCCTGGACTGGGTGAAGTCCCGCACCCTGGCCTTCAACGGCGCCGCGGCGGACACCATGCTGCGCGACGATGCCTGGCGCTTCACCCATCTCGGCACCATGCTGGAACGCGCCGACAACACCGCGCGGCTGCTGGACACGCGCCATATCCTCTTCGGCCCGCAGCATCCGGAGTACCACCTGCAATGCCAGGCGGTACTGCGCTCCCTTTCCGCGCTGCGCGCCTACCAGTACATGTACCGCTCGCGGATCGAGCCCTCCCGCGTCGCCGAGCTCCTGCTGCTGCGGCGGGAGATGCCGCGCTCGCTGCGCTTCTGCTACATGCGGCTCGACCGCACGCTGGCGGATATCGAGGCGGAGGAGACGCTGATCTGCGGCGATTGCCGCACCATCTCCTCGGGCCTGCTCGCGCGGGTCAGCGGCCGGCCGGTCGCCGACATCCTGACCCCCGGCCTGCACGGCTTCCTGACCGCGGCGATCAACGAGCACACCCGCCTCGGCGCCGAGATCAGCCGCTGCTTCCTCAACGGCTGATCCAGGGAGGGGTGGGAGCATGACCTATTGCGTCGGGCTTTTCCTCCGCCAGGGGCTGGTCATGCTCTCGGACACCCGCACCAATGCGGGCGTCGATAACATCGCCACCTTCTGCAAGAACTACGCGGTCAGCGTGCCGGGGGAGCGCGTGCTCTGCCTGCTGTCCTCCGGCAACCTCGCCATCACCCAGGCGGTCTGGAACCGGCTGCAGGAAGGCGTCTTCCTGGAGGGCCAGCGCCAGACCCTGCTCACCGTCTCCTCCATGTTCCAGGCGGTGCAGCTCGTCGGCGCCGCCGTCCGCGCCATCTATGCGACCGACGGGCCGAGCCTGTCGGCGCACCGGGTCGGCTTCTCCGTCTCCCTGATGCTGGGCGGTCAGATCGCGGGCGGGCCGATGCGGCTCTACCTCGTCTATGCCGCCGGCAACTTCGTCGAGGCCACGCCCGACACGCCCTTCCTTCAGATCGGCGAAACCAAGTACGGCAAGCCGATGCTGGACCGGGTGCTGACCCACGAGACGGGGCTGGTGGATGGCATCAAGCTGACCCTGATCAGCATGGACGACACGCTGCGCTCCAACCTCACCGTCGGCCTGCCGCTGGACCTCCTGGTCTATACGGAGGGCAGCCTGCGGATCGGGCTGCAACGCCGGATCACCGAGGACGACCCCTATTTCCGCGCCCTGCGCGAGAACTGGTCCAACCGGCTGCGCGACACCTATGCCAGCCTGCCGGTGCCGGACTGGCTTCCGACCGGCGAGCCGCCGCCCATCCCGGTCTGAGGCGCCGCCTGGACGGCGCCGGGCGGGTGGCATCTTTTCTTCTTTGTTTCGCAACCTCTGGCTGCTAGGGCGGAAGGTGATGACGCCCGCGAGCAGCCAGCCGACGCCTCCGCGCCGGCGACGAGACGCGGCGTTCCCGAGCGGTATGCCGCGGAGCGCCCATCACGCCAGGATCAAGGGACGATCCCTGGCCCCACGATGCAGCGGCCTGACAGCCCGCGGCGCGCTGATGCTCGCCAGCGGATTGCTGTTGGCCATGCCGGCTGCCCAGGCCAGGCCGGCGGAGACCAGGCACACGCGCCCGGCACGGGCGGAGGCCGAGGAGCGTTCGGAAGGCAGCCCGCGCGCCGCCTGCCTCTCGGCGGCGCGGGCGGCGGAGGCCCGGAACGGCCTCCCCGAAGGGCTGCTGGTGGCGGTGGCGCTGGCGGAATCCGGGCTGCACGCCTATGCGCTGAACATCGGCGGCCGTTCCTATTTTCCCGACACCTCGGAGGCTGCCCGGCGCCTCGTGGCCGGCGCCCGCCCCAGCCAGTCCATCATGGCCGGCTGCGTGCAGGTGAATGCCCGGGTCCATGCCGCGCGCTCCGACTGGCCGCTCGACCCGGCCCGCGCCACCGACTGGGCGGCCCGCCACCTGCGGGCCAAGTATGACGGAACCGGCGACTGGGGCGATGCGATCCGGGCCTGGAACGGCGGCAGCCCCCGCACCCGGGACGAGCTGGTCTGCCGCGTCCAGGCGAAGCTGCAGGTGGCCAACCCGGCCTCCCGCCTGCTGGAGCGGGAGCAGTGCGGCACGCGTTTCGCCCGGGACCGCCGCAGCGGCGCGGCGCTGCTGGAGGTGGCCGAGGCAGGGGATCGCTGAACCCCCCGGCCGCCTTGCGGGAAGATTACGAAAACCACCAAGGATTTTCCCGCATAAAGTGTTAATCATGCCCTTCCAGACAACCTGGAATGGGCAAGATACCCGAATGCATGATTCCAGTTGGATCCTGTCGCTCTTCGGCGCCTTCGTGCTCGGCTGGCTGGCGCTGCTGGGTTTGCGGATCCGCCGCCCGATCACGCTGAAAGCCGATGGCCAGGGCGGCATGGTCTCCGGTGGCCGCCTGCGCGCGACCGCGACGCCTTTCGACGATTCCGAGCCCCAGGGCACGCTTCTGGCCGACCATCTCGAACTGCCCGTGGTGCTGCACTATGCGCGCCCCTCCGGGGCCGTGGATGTGGTGGAAGCGCGGATAGGGCGGCTCTTCGGCCATCACGACAACAAGGGCCTCCGGATCGGCAGCCTGCAGACCCTGCCCGACCAGCCGAAGGGCTTCCGCCGCAACCTGCAGTTCTACCGGCTGCGAGGGCTGGAGGACCCGGCCACCGGGGTGGTGATGGTCGGCGATGCCGACAAGGCGCACTGGCTGGCGCAGAAGGCGGGGCTGCTGACCCCCGTCCGGGAGGCGGCGACGGTCCGGCCGGGATAGGGCCGCCTTCGCGCATCGCGGCCTCGTTCCGGCCTCCCGCCGGACGCGACCGCGCCCCGGCCCTCCCTTCCTCCTGGCATCGCCCGGCCCGCTGTGGCGTTGTCCCCTCTCTGCCAGGACGGGCCGCCGCGTGAATTCCCCACCCCACCCCGAAAGCTGGATGCGCGTCACCCCGCTGGGCCTCTATTGCGAGCCCGGCGATTTCCATATCGACCCGTCACGCCCCGTCCCCCGCGCGGTGGTCAGCCACGGCCATGCCGACCATGCGCGCCCCGGCCATGGTGCCGTGCTTGCCACGCCGGAAACCCTGGCGATCATGGAATCCCGCTTCGGCGAGGGGAATGCGGGACGCGAGCAGCAGGCGCTGGGCTATGGCGAGTCCCTGACCCATCGCGGCGTGCGCGTCACCCTGGTCCCGGCCGGTCATGTGCTGGGCTCGGCGCAGATCGTGCTGGAATGGCGGGGCAGCCGCATCGTCGTCTCCGGCGACTACAAGCGCCGCCACGATCCGACCTGCGCGGGCTTCGAGCCGGTGACCTGCGACGTCTTCGTCACCGAGGCCACCTTCGCCCTGCCGGTCTTCCGCCATCCGGACGCCTCGCACGAGATCGCCCGGCTGCTGAAGAGCCTCGCCCTTTTCCCGGAACGCGCCCATGTCGTCGGCGCCTATGCGCTGGGCAAGACGCAGCGGATCATCGCCCTGCTGCGGCAGGCGGGCTACGACCGGCCCATCCACCTGCATGGCGCGCTGTGGAACCTCTGCGCCCTCTACGAGCGCCTGGGCATCCCGCTCGGCCCGCTGGAGCCGGTGCCCAAGGGGCTCAAGCGCGGCCATCCGCCGATCCTGGCCGGCGAGATCGTGCTGGCACCCCCTTCGGCCGAGGCCACGCCCTGGTCGCGCCGCATGGCCGATCCGGTGACCTGCGCCGCCTCGGGCTGGATGACGGTGCGCCAGCGCGCCCGGCTGCGCGGCGTGGAGCTGCCGTTGATCGTCAGCGACCATGCCGACTGGGACGAGCTGCTGGCCACCTGCACGGAGGTCCAGGCCCCCGAGGTCTGGGTCACCCATGGGCGGGACGACGCGCTGATCCACGCCCTGTCGCTGCGCGGCGTGCGGGGCCGCGCCCTGCACCTGATCGGCCGCGAGGAGGATGACGACGCTCCGGAGGCCGCCCCGCCGGAGGACGGCACGCCGTTGGAAGGCACCCCGGAAGCGGTCCCGCCGGAGACAGCTCCACTGCCCGCGGGTGGCGGCTTCGGCGCGGATGCCTCGCCCGGGGATGTGGCCCGATGAGCCTGCCTGCCTTCGCGGAACTGCTGGAGCGCCTGGTCTTCACCCCCGGCCGCCTCGCCAAGCTCGCCCTGATCCGCCGCTGGTTCGACGAGCAGCCCGATCCCGAGCGCGGCGTCGGCCTCGCCGCCCTGACCGGGGAACTGGTCTTCAGCGCCGCCAAGCCCTCGGTGATCCGCGCCCTGGTGGCGGAGCGCACCGATCCCGTGCTCCTTGCCTTGTCGCAGGACTATGTCGGCGATTTCGCGGAGACGGTCGCGCTGATCTGGCCGGAGAAGGCCGGCACCAACGCGCCGCCGCCGATGCTGAGCGAGGTGGTGGAGGGGCTGGAACTCGCCACCCGCGCCGAGGTGCCGCGCCTCATCGAGACCTGGCTCGACAGCCTCGACAGCAACGGTCGCTTCGCCCTGATCAAGCTCGTCACGGGCGCCCTGCGGGTCGGCGTCAGCGCCCGCCTCGCCCGCGTGGCGCTGGCCGAATGGGCCGGCAGGGGCGTGGAGGAGATCGAAGAGGTCTGGCACGGCGTCGCCCCGCCCTACATCCCGATCTTCCGCTGGCTGGAAGGGCGCGAGCCGAGGCCGGACCCTCGGGACGCCCCGGTCTTCCGCCCGCTGATGCTCGCCCATCCGCTGGAGGAAGCCGATCTCGGCGCCATCGAGGCCGCGCCGGAGGACTGGCGCGCCGAATGGAAATGGGACGGCATCCGCGTGCAGCTCGCCGCCAGCCCGGGCGGCGTGCGGCTCTGGTCGCGCACCGGCGAGGATGTCTCGGGTGCCTTTCCGGAACTGCTGGAGAACCTCCCTTTCCACGCCACGCTGGATGGCGAGCTTCTGGTGGTGCGCGACGGCACCGTCGCCCCCTTCGCCGACCTGCAACAGCGGCTGAACCGCAAGGTGATCACGCCGAAGATGCAGCGCGACTTCCCGGTCGCCATACGGCTCTACGACCTGCTCGTGGATGGCGAGGAGGACCTGCGCCCCCTGCCCTTCGGCACCCGGCGCGACCGGCTGGAGCAATGGTTCACGCGGCACCGGCCGCCGGGCATGGATCTTTCGCCGCTGGTTGCCTTCTCCTCCCTGCGCCATCTGGCCGAACTGCGCGAGGGCGCGCGCGCCGCCTCGATCGAGGGGCTGATGCTCAAGCGTGCCGACAGCCCCTATGTCGCCGGCCGCGTGAAGGGGCTGTGGTGGAAGTGGAAGCGCGCGCCGCTCACCGTGGATGCCGTGCTGATGTATGCCCAGCGCGGGCATGGCAAGCGGTCGAGCTACTACTCGGATTACACGTTCGGCCTCTGGCGCGTCGCGGAGGACGGGACGGAGGAGCTGGTGCCCGTCGGCAAGGCCTATTCCGGCTACACGGACCAGGAGCTGGTCTGGCTCGACCGCTGGATCCGCGAGCACACCACCGGCCGCTTCGGCCCGGTGCGGGAGGTGGAGAAGGCGCTCGTCCTGGAGGTCATCTTCGACGCCGCACAGCTTTCGGGGCGGCACCGCTCCGGCGTCGCCATGCGCTTCCCCCGCATCGCCCGCATCCGGCGGGACAAGCCGGCCGTGGAGGCGGACCGGCTGGAAACGCTGCTGGCCATGGTGGAGAACCGGGCCGAGGCGGTGGACTGATCCACGCCCCGCCCGGGCGTATCCGGAGCGTGCCGGGGCCCCCGGCACGCGGCCCCGTGGATGCGTATCAGCGCAGCCCGCTCTTCTTTTCCACCACCAGCGGCACGCGCGTTCCGGTCAGCGGGTTCAGTGCCGCCGTTCCCTCGATATCCTCGTCCTCGCGGCCTTCGCGTCCCGTGGGTGCACCCAGGTCGGCCGGGTCCGGCGTTCCAGCGGTGGCGGCAGCCAGGGCCGCCATCTCTGCCGGCGAGAGCCCGCCCGTCTCGCCCTGCGGCACGTAGTCCTGCCAGCCCGCGCCACGCCATTCGCGGCGGCGGTCCTCCAGGTCCGCCGCGCCATGGTCGCGCAACACCGCCATGGCATGGTCGGCCTCCGCATCCTCCAGCTCGGCGGTGAGCACGATGCCGCCACGGCGGATTCCTTCCGAATAGGCGTGGCGTTCCTCGTCCGGCATGAAGAGATGGCGCAGCGAGGCCCAGAAGCCTTCCTCCTCCGCCGCATCCGCCCCGTCGGCGGCGTGCACGGCGATGCGGCGGCGGTCCACCCCGTCCTGCTGCACCAGATGCTCGATGACCAGTTCGACATCCTCACGCCGGTCGAACAATCCCGACACGATACGGGCCATGCTGGTGTCTCCCCTGGGTCATTTCCCGGCGGTCCGGGCGTTTCCGGCCGGGGCGGCGGATGGTGTCCCGCGCGGCCCCTGCCACATGCCGGGGGAAACGGCCGGCCCGCGCCGTCAGTTTCGGCCCATGGTCATGGCATGGCGGCCGGATGACGGGACCGCCTGCCATATCCGCGAACGGCGCCTGCCATATCCCATGGGGGCCTTGCCCCGGGGCGGACCCGATGCGAATGTCCGCGCCACCCTCCCGCCCCCCGGCAGGCCGCGGCCCCGTGCCGTGCCCCGCCCCAGGGCGGCCCGAACCCGCTGCCGGAGAGGATCCGCAATGGCCAAGATCAAGGTGAAGAACCCCGTCGTCGAGCTCGACGGGGATGAGATGACCCGCATCATCTGGGGGTTCATCAAGGACCGCCTGATCCTCCCCTATCTCGACATCGACCTGAAGTACTACGACCTCGGCATCGAGTACCGCGACCAGACCGATGACCAGGTGACGGTGGATGCCGCCAACGCCATCAAGCAGTACGGCGTGGGCGTGAAGTGCGCGACCATCACCCCGGACGAGGCGCGGGTGAAGGAGTTCGGCCTGAAGAAGATGTGGCGCTCCCCGAACGGGACCATCCGCAACATCCTCGACGGCACCATCTTCCGCGAGCCGATCATCTGCCAGAACGTGCCCCGCCTGGTGCCGCACTGGAGCAAGCCGATCGTGGTCGGCCGCCATGCCTATGGCGACATCTACCGCGCCGTCGAGATGAAGGTGCCCGGCCCCGGCAAGGTCACCATGACCTACACGCCCGAGGGCGGCGAGCCGCAGGAGATCGGCGACTTCCCGTTCAAGGGAACGGGCGTCGCGATGATGCAGCACAACCTCGGCTCCTCGATCGAGGGCTTCGCCCGCGCCTCCTTCAACTACGGCCTGGCGCGCAACTTCCCGGTCTATCTCTCGACCAAGAACACGATCCTGAAGGCCTATGACGGCACCTTCAAGGACACGTTCCAGTCGATCTTCGAGAACGAGTTCAAGGCCGAGTTCGACAAGCGCGGCCTGACCTACGAGCACCGCCTGATCGACGACATGGTCGCCGCCGCGCTGAAGTGGGAAGGCGGCTATGTCTGGGCCTGCAAGAACTACGACGGCGACGTGGAGTCCGACATCGTGGCGCAGGGCTTCGGCTCGCTCGGCCTGATGACCTCGGTGCTGCTGGCGCCGGACGGCAACACCGTGGAGTCCGAGGCCGCGCACGGCACGGTGACGCGCCATTTCCGCGAGCACCAGAAGGGCCGCGACACCTCCACCAACCCGATCGCCTCGATCTTCGCCTGGACGCGCGGCCTCGCCTATCGCGGCCGCTTCGACGGCACGCAGGACCTGGTGGACTTCGCCAACGCGCTGGAGCAGGTCTGCGTCGAGACGGTGGAATCCGGCTACATGACCAAGGACCTCGCCATCCTGATCGGCAAGGACCAGCCCTGGCTGAACACCCAGGCCTTCCTCGCCAAGCTGGACGAGAACCTGCAGAAGAAGATGGGCTGATCCGGCCCACTTCGCCGGAACAGGAAGGGCGGGCGCCTCCGGGCGTCCGCCCTTTTTCCGTTCCGGGGCAGGTTGCCGGACGGGATCGCGGCCCGCGCCTCACAATCGGGTCAGAATCGCTCCCCTTTCCCGCCTTCGCCCGATCCCGCGGCAACAGGGCGGGCCGCCGGCCGTTCATGCCCCGACGGCGCGGCCGCCCCATCGGGCCCGCAGCAGGCTCCCCCTGCCAGCCAGGGCCGGCCCGCGCCCCTTCCGGAAAAGGACGACCCGCTCATGAGCCAGGACGGCAACGATCCCTACGCGATGCGCGACCCGCGCCAGCAGTATCCCCGCCCGCCCTTCCCGCGGCAGCCGCAGGACGCGCCCGGCGAGGTCCGCCGCATGGAGCCGATGCCCGACCATGGCGAGAACAGCTATCGCGGCAGCGGCCGCCTGCCGGACCGCAAGGCGCTGATCACCGGCGCCGATTCCGGCATCGGCCGTGCCGCCGCCATCGCCTTCGCGCGGGAGGGCGCCGATGTCGCACTCGGCTACCTGCCCAGCGAGGAGGCGGATGCGCGCGAGGTGGCGAAGCAGATCGAGGCCGCCGGCCGCAAGGCCGTGCTCCTGCCGGGCGACGTATCGGATGAGGCGTTCTGCGGGAAGCTGGTTTCCGACGCGGTCGCGCAGCTCGGCGGGCTGGACATCCTCGTGAACAACGCGGGCAAGCAGACCGCGGTGAAGGCCATCGCCGACCTGACGACCGAGCAGTTCGACGCCACCTTCCGCACCAACGTCTATGCGATGTTCTGGATCACCAAGGCCGCGCTGCCGCACATGCCGCCCGGGGCCGCCATCATCAACACGACCTCGATCCAGGCGATGAACCCCTCTTCCTCGCTGCTGGACTATGCCCCCACCAAGGCCGCGATCATGAACTTCACCAAGGCCCTGGCGAAGCAGGTGGCGGAGAAGGGCATCCGCGTGAACGCCGTGGCCCCCGGCCCCTTCTGGACGCCGCTGCAGCCCTCCGGCGGCCAGCCGCAGGAGAAGATCGAGGAGTTCGGCGGCCAGACCGCCTTCGGCCGCCCCGGCCAGCCGGCCGAGCTCGCCGCCGCCTATGTGCTGCTGGCCTCGCAGGAAGGCAGCTACATGACCGGCGAGGTGATCGGCGCCACGGGCGGCAGCACGCCTTTCTGACCCGGGCCGCCCCAAAGGGCCACCCCGGAGGGCCGCCGCCGGTCGCGGCAGCCCTCCGGAGGCATCGCCGCCGCCGTCGCGCTCTCCCGGATGCAGCCGGCGCCGTCGCCACCGGGGAAGAACCGCCGCCCCGCCCCCTTTCCTCCCTGTCAAAGCGTGGCACTGTGCGCGTCCTGCGCCGCCCGGCCGGGCGGCCCTTCCGAGCCCAGGATGATTGCCCCATGAAGCGCCGCGACCTCGCTTCCGCCTCCCTTGCCCTTCTGGGTTCCCCGCTCCTCGCCCGCCACGCCCTGGCCCAAGGAGGCGCCTCGGGCGCCGCCCCCGGCGAGGGCAAGCCGCTGGTCATCGCCATCGGCGGCGCGATCAACTCGATCGACCCGCATTTCTTCTCCGCGACGCCGAACCACACCGTCGCGAACCACATCTTCAGCCGCCTGATGGAACGCGACCGCCAGGGCAACCCGATCCCCGGCCTGGCCCTGTCCTGGGCGCCGGTCTCGGAGACCGAGTGGGAGTTCAAGCTCCGCCCCGGTGTGAAGTGGCATGACGGGCGGGATTTCACGGCCGACGACGCGATCTTCACCTTCGCCCGCGCCCGGGACGTGCCCAACAGCCCCGGCGGCCTGGGGCCCTACCTCTCCTCCATCGCCGAGGCGAAGGCACCCGACCCGCTGACGCTGCGCGTCACCACCAAGGGCCCGGCGCCGCTGCTGCCGCGCCAGTTGCTGCAGGTCCATATCGTTTCCCGCCATGTCGGCGAGGGCGCGACCACGGACCAGTACAACAGCGGCAAGGCGGCCATCGGCACCGGCCCCTACAAGTTCGTCCGCTACGTGCCCGGAGACCGGCTGGAGATGGTCCGCAACGAGGAATACTGGGGCCAGAAGCCGGAATGGACCCAGGTGACCCTGCGGCAGATCACCAATCCCGGCGCCCGCGTCGCGGCGCTGCTGTCCGGCGATGTCGGCATCATCGACACGCCGCCGGCCGGCGACCTGCCGCGCCTGCGCAGCTCGCCCCAGGTGACGGTGGAGACGGCGCCCGGCCTGCGCCTGATCTACCTGGGCCCCGACTTCTCGCACGCCACCAACCCGCCCGAGGTGACGACCAAGGACGGCAAGCCCTTCGACAAGAGCCCGCTCCTCGACCTGCGGGTGCGCCGGGCGCTGAACATCGCCATCAACCGCCAGGCCCTGGCCGAGCGGGTGATGCAGGGCATGGCCACCCCCACCGGCCAGTGGATGCCGCAGGGCAGCTTCGGCTATGCCCCCGAGGTGAAGGTGCCGCCCTATGCGCCGGACGAGGCGCGGAAGCTCCTGACGGAGGCCGGCTTTCCCGAGGGTTTCCGCATCACCCTCCGCACGCCCAACGACCGCTATCCGAACGATTCCGAGACAGCGCAGGCGGTGGCGCAGATGTGGACGCGGATCGGGGTGCAGACCCGCGTCGAGGCCATGCCCTGGAGCGCCTATGTTCCCCGCGCCACGCGGCAGGAATACTCCATGTGCCTTTGGGGCTGGTCCAGCAGCACCGGCGAGGGCAGCAACGTCATGAACAGTGTGCTCAGCACCTACAACAGGGAGCAGGGCCGTGGTTCCTCCAATGATGGCCGCTATTCCAACCCGGAACTCGACGCCCTGACCGTCGCGGCGCTGTCCACCATCGACGACGCGAAGCGCGAGGCCCTGATCCAGAAGGGCGTGGCCATGGCGATGGGCGACGTGGCGCTGATCCCGCTCTTCATCCTCACCAACGCCTGGGCGACGCGGAAGGGCCTGACCTATGCGGCCGGGGCCAGCGAGATGACCCTGGCCATGGACGTGCGCTCCGCCTGACCGCCGGGGAGGGGCCGTTCCGGCTCCTCCCCTGGTGCCGGCTTTTCGATTGCAAATCATCGCAAGTATACAACTCTAGATTTATTTCATCGCAGTTTGTTGGCCGATCCCTCGTTCATTTCCTCTTTTTGATCCGGTCTTGTAAAATAAAGCCAGCATCGTAACATCGGCGGCGGGGGAAGGATCAAAAGCATGAATTCTTCGTTGTTGCTGGTCGCCGTCCATTTCCTGCCTGAGATTTCCCGCGCCGTGGCACATGGCCAGGGAAGCGAGACAGCCCGGCAGGTGTCACGCACGGTCCGCACCGTCGCCGGCACCGGCAACCCCTTCCTGGCACTGCGTCGGATCGAAGCCGATATGGGCCGCGCCGCCGCCCTCCGGATCCGCCTCGCCTCGATCGCCTGCGACTGCGAGATCACGCTCGCCGAGAGGCGTCATCGCGCCCGGACGGGACGGGAGGGTGCCACCCTCCCCTTCCCGGGCCGCGCCCATGCCGTCGGCCTGACCATGACCCTCTGCGCCGGCTTCCTGTCGCTCTTCGCCCTCGGCCTGCGGCGGAGCCAGGCGGGGCACGCATCGCCACGCCTGGCCAGCCCCTTCGCCAGCAGCGTGATCCTCGCCGCCATGCTGGTCGCCGCCCTGGGGATCACGACCCATCCCGACGAGGCGGAGGAAATCGCGGTGCTGGCCCCGGCCTCGCAGCCCGCCGAGATGCTGATCCTGCATTCCGAGCCGGTGCCGCAGGTCCCCGACATCACGCGCCCTGCCTGACCGGGCGCGGTCAGCCGCCCAACAGGAAATAGGCGTAGTTCGTGTTGCCGTTGAGCGGCTCGCTCGGTACGAGCCTGACCGCCAGCGGCACGAAGCCCCTCGCCTCCGCCTCCATCCAGAAGACATCGACCGGATAGGTGGTCATGTTCGCGACGTGGCGCCGATAGGCGAAGCGCTTCGCCCGCGACGTCCAGGAATGCCGGCTGTAGCGGATCTGGATCATGGCGATGCCGCCGGGCCGCAGGAGCTGCCGCGCGACCGCCAGGACCCGCAGCCCGTAATCGGCGGAGGGCAGCAACTCGAACACATAGGTGCACAGGAACAGGTCGCAGGGTTCGGGCACCTTCCCCGGAACGGATTCCGGGGCTGCCGGATCGGCGAGCACGGGGTGGAAGCCGCCATGGCCCATCGCCGCGAGCTGCCGGCCGCACTCGTCCAGGCTCTCGGGCACGATGTCCACGCCGATATAAGTGGCGCCGAGCGGCGCGAAATGCACCGCGTTGGCGCCGCCTCCGCAGCCCCATTCCAGGATCCGCCGCGGCGGTCCGGTCCCGGCCATCCGCGCGAACTGCTGGTACAGGGCCAGATTCTGCCGCCCGAGCGCCAGCCAGCGTTCGTCATCCGCGAAGACCCCGACGCCGCGCCAGTGCGAGTACTGTTCCCGGTTCACCGTGTCCGGCGAGTTCCAGAAGGCATTCGCCTCGCCCACCAGCGCCGCCTCGCTCGCGGCCGGGCGGAGGTGGAACTCCGCCCAGCGATAGAGTCGCCGCAGCTTGCGCAGCGGATGATCGCGCAGTTCCCGCCAGTGCCGGGCCAGGCTGTCCTGCCCAGGTCCATCCTGGCTTGGTCCATCCTGGCTTGGCCCATCCTGTCCTGGCGACGCATGAGACGCCATGATGGCCCGGTCCCTCCTGCCGGCGGGCCTGGGCATTCCGTCTCACGGGCGTTCACCGCGAATGTCCTGCCCCTGCGCAGGGGAAACGGCTCCACGCTCCCGGACGATGCCCTCCCACGGCGGCACACCCCAGGTTACCGTCATCGGCATCGCCGCTCACCAAGTTTGTTTCGCTCCGTATCAAGGGATGGACCGAGGCGGTATCCTCCGCGCAAGGGCGGCTTCCACCCATTTAGGGCCCCGCCGCCGGGCCATCCGGATCGTGGAGTACCGCTATGCGCGTGATCGTCGTCGGGGCTGGCATCCTGGGCTCCAGCCTGGCCTATCACGCGGCGCGGGAGGGTGCCGAAGTGGTCCTCCTCGACCCCATGGTGGAGGGCCGCGCCACCGCGGCGGGCGCCGGCATCATCTGCCCCTGGGCCTCCCGCGTCACCGATCCGGACTGGTACCGGCTCTCGGGCGGCGGGGCGCGCTACTATCCCACGCTGGTGGAGCGGCTGGCCGAGGACGGCGAGACCCAGCTCAGCTACCGCCGCGTCGGCGCACTCTGCGTGCCCGGCGACGAGGGCGACCTGGACGAGACCGAGGCCCGCACCCGCATCCGCGCCGAGGAGGCCCCCGAGGCCGGGGAGGTCACGCGCCTGATGCCGGAGGAAGCGCGCGCCCTCTTCCCGCCGCTGCGCCCCGGCCTCGCCGCCCTGCATGTCGGGGGCGCGGCCCGGGTGGATGGGCGGCTGCTCGCCACCGCCATGCTGCGCGCCGCGGAGCGGCATGGGGCGCAGGTCCACCGCTTTCCCGTGGCGGCGCTGCAGGCCCGGGACGGCGCCGTGCGCGGCGTGACGCTGGAGAACGGCATGGTGCTTGAGGCGGACGAGGTCGTGCTCGCCGCCGGGGCCTGGGCGCCGCCGCTGCTGGCTCCGCTGGGGCTGGAACTCGCGGTGCAGCCGCAGCGCGGCCAGATCCTGCACCTGCGCCTGCCGGGAGTGGACACGCGCCACTGGCCGGTGCTGCTGCCGATGAGCAGCCATTACCTGCTGGCCTTCGACGACAGCCGCGTCGTGGTCGGCGCGACGCGCGAGACCGGCTCGGGCTTCGACCACCGCTTCACCGCCGCCGGCATCCGGCAGGTGCTGGACAACGCGCTGGGCGTCGCCCCCGGCCTCGCCGACGCCACCTTGCATGAGATGCGGATCGGCTTCCGCCCCATGGGGCCGGATATCCGGCCCCTGCTCGGCCGGGTGCCGGGGCTGGAGGGCCTCGTCATCGCCAACGGGCTCGGCGCGGGCGGGCTGACCATGGGCCCCTATGCCGGCGCCCTGCTGGCACAGCTCATCCTGACCGGCCGGACCGAGATCCCGCTGGACCCCTACGATCCGCTGCGCCGCTGATCCTCCCTGCCGAGTCGCCGCGGGGAAACCCGTCTCGCCGCCCCTGCGTTTCCCGGGCTGGAAGGTTGGGAGAACCCGCAGATGATCGACGAGAAGTTCGCCAACCGTGAGGACCGCCCCTTCCCCACGGACGACCCGATCCAGCAGGACCCGACGATCCGCCGGCAGGCCCATGGCCGCAAGGCCAAGGACCGGGGCGACGATCCCGCCGCCGGAACCGCCGCGGAGCCGGTTTCGCCGGGCGAGTACCAGGCCGGGGATAGCAGCGAGTTGGCCCAGGCCCTCGGCGGTCCGGTAGATATCTCCCCCATCCGTGGCCGGCGGATGATCGAGCGCGAGGAGGAGTAGGCGCCTACAGCCCCTGCTCCGCCCGCCAGAGCAGCCAGGGCGTGAGTTCCGGCACCCGCTTCGGCGCGGCGTCCGGGCCGGCCAGCCTTAGCCGTACCTCCGGTCCGTCCGGGATGCGGAGGCTCAGGCCCAGGTCCAGCATCCGCCGCGTCAGGTCGATCTCGCCCCCCAGGCCGAGCAGCAGATCCGCGGCTGTGATCTCGCCCGAGGTGATCCGGGCGCGTCCGTCCTGTAGCTGCAAGGCCATGGTCAGGCGATCGAAAGGTGTCTCGCCCCCGGACAGCGCCTGACGCAGCCTCGCCTCCGCCTGGGTGCCCGGCATGCGTGCCGCCGCGAGTGCCGCCGCGCCGTCGATCCCCAGCAACACACCCTGGCGCCATTCCAGGCTGCCTTCGCCGCCCAGCGTGGCCAGCATCGCCGAGGGGCTGCGGCCCTGGGCGGACAGGCGTAAGACCGCGTCCCCCTCCCCGTCACGCAAGTCGAGTGGCCAACCCGTCAGCGCCCCCTCCAGCGCGCCGCCGGCGATGCGCCCCTGGAGTTCCAGCCGTGGAACGTCCTCCGCCGCCCGCAGCGTCAGGCGCCCCGAGGCGTCGCCGCCCCGCAGCCGGCCGCGCACGACATCCACTTCCAACAGGCCGTCCAGCAGCCGCACCGTGCTTTCGCTGTCCTCCAGCAGGGGGCCGCCCCAGGGGCCGATCCGGCCGGCGGCCACGGCCACATCCAGGTCCAGCAGCCGCAGCGGGTCCAGCGGCAGAGGGCGCGCATCGAGCACCGGCGCCGGCAGGGGCAGGTCCTCCGCCATGAGGCGGCCGGTCAGGCGCGGGCGCGCGGCCCCCGCCTCGCTGCCCGCGAAAGCCAGGGAAAGCTGACCGCCCGTGCGCAGCGTGCCCGCCACCAGGTCGAAGCGGTCGCTGGACACGCCGCGCGGCCCGGCGGTCACATTCGCGATCAGCGACATGGAGCCCTGGCCCAGCCAGCCCTCTGCGCCTTCCCAGCCGGTGAGGTCACGCACCAGCCGCGGCACCCCCGGATGCCGCAGGGTCACGTTCCCGGCCAGCTTCCGTTCCGGCAGGTCCAGCACCCCGCTGCTGTCGAGCCGCAGGTCGGACCAGTCGCCCTCCAGCCGCAGGCCCAGCGCATCCAGCGGGCCGCCGCCGGAAAGGCGCAGCGTCAGCGGCGCCCCGGCCAGCCGCGTCCCATCCGGCCAGTTGCCGGGCAGCGCCGCGAAGAGCGGGCGCGGGTCCGGTGCCGCCACCTCCAGCATCAGGTCCGACAGGCGCGGCTGCGCGCCCAGCATCGCCACGCCGGAAGCCGTGACATCCGCCCCCGCCACCCGGCCGGTGAACTGGCGCAGGGTCAGCCGCCCGGCCTCCAGCGCCGCGTCGAGCCCGGCGCGTTCCGCCGTCACCCCGCGCAGCCGCACCCGGTCGGCGGCCAGGCGCAGATTGGCGTCGAAGCCGCCCAGCTCGGCGGACAGCGCCTCCCAGCTCCGCCCCGGTGCCAGGAGCCCGTCCAGGTCGAGACGGTCCAGCGTCACCCCGAGACCGAAGGAAGGCCGCTGCGTGCCCACCGCCTGGACCACGCCGCCGGCGGGTGTCACCGCGGCCCCCGTCCCCGGAGTGGCGGTGGCCGTGGTGGGTGCGGCCTGTCCGGTCCCTGCCTGGACGCCGGCAGCCGGGGTCCCGGCCGGCTGGGGCGCGGTGGCCGTGGGCGCATTCGCCTGGGTCTGTGTTCCGCCACCCGGCCCCGCGCCCGCTCCCTGACCTACCCCCTGGCCCACACCGCTTCTGCCGCCCGCTCCCCCCTGGGGAGCACCTTGGGGAGCCCCCTGGGAGCCTCCGGCCGTGCCGCCCGCGGTCTGGCCTCCCCCACCCGGGCCGCTCCCGGGCTGGGCCGCCCCGTCCTGGCCGGCGGTGGCGCCCGGCCCCGGCGGCGATGCCAGCCCCTGGCGGAACACGCCCGCGCCGGAAAGGCGCGTGCCGTCCACCGTGGCGCTCAGCTCCGGAACCGCCACCTGCCCGTCCTCGATCACCAGCCGGGCACGGCCATCCGCATGTTGCAGCCGGTCCGGCGCCAGGCTCGGCAACGGCCAGCCCAGCGCCGCCAGCGTCGCCCGCAGTTCCTCACTGCGAAAATCCAGCAGCGCTTCCAGCCGCCTGCCGGCGGTGGCACCGTTCATCGTCACCTGCGTCTCGCCCGGCAGGACGGCGGAGGCATCGGTCAGACTCAGCCGGTCCCCCTCGCGGAAGACGGAGGCGCGCAGGCGCCGCAGCGGCACGCCGCGCAGGGTCGCCGCCTCCACCGAGAAATCCAGGCCGAAGGGCAGGCCGCCGCCGGCGCGCAGGCTGTTCTGCCAGGGATCGAGGTTCAGCCGCCCGGCCGCCAGCGACAGGTCCAGCCGGGGCTGCGGCCGCAGCCGCAGCGTCATCGCGCCGCGCGCCGGGTTGCCGTTGAAGTCGAGATCCAGCCCGTCCGCGATGATCAGGTCGGCTGAGGCGGAAAGCCGCCCCTGCGCCCGGAAGGGCCCCGGCGGCCCCGGCAGCATCAGCGAGAGATCCGGCCCGGAGGCCTCGATGCGCCCCTCCAGCCCGCCCTCGGGCGGCAGGGCGCCGCGCGTCGCGAGCGTGGTGCCGCCGGAGGACAGCGTCAGGTCCAGCGGCATGGTGCCGTCGAAGCCCGCCCGGCCCAGCGTGGCATCGAAGCGCACCTCCCGCCCGGCCCAGACCTCCATGGGCACGAAGCTGCCGGTGGCGCGCATCGCCTCGGCATAGGAGCCGGCGGAGAGCTTCGCCCGCACCCGCTCGAAGACCATGCTGCCGATGGTGAGGCGGCTGTCCACCACCTCCGCCTGGAAGGAGGCCAGCGAGGCGGAGAAGGCGAAGCTCGGCACCGGCGGCCAGGGCAGGCGGATATCCGCCCCGACCAGGGTGAGTTCGCGCGGCGCCATGCGCCCCGCCAGCAGGGACCAGCCATCCAGCTTCAGGTTCAGCGCCCGCGCGCCGAAGCCGAGCGAGGCTTCCGGCAGGCCGACCGTGACGCCCTCGGCCTCCAGCATCGGCTCCGGCAGCAGGGTCAGGTGCACCGGCCCGGACAGCGTCACCGCCATGCCCAGCCGCTGCGCCGCCAGGCTGGCGAGCTGGCCACGCCAGGCGGTCCAGTCCAGCAGGCGCGGCGCGAACCACAGGCCGGCCAGCACCAGGGCGAGCAGCACCGCCGCCGCCGCGCCGAGGCGGCGCGGGGCGGTCATCGCGGCAGGTCCTCCCGTCCCGTCAGGGCTCAGCCCCTCCCCTTCCCGTCACCCCAGCCACCACCGCCCGGCGTTTCAAGCCCGAGGATATCGCCGGCCTCCAGCGCCGCGCGGTCGCAGCCGCGCATCGGCTCGACCCGGCCGTCCCGGCGCTCCACCCATTGCCGGCCGGGCGCGCCCGGGGCGCCGCCCTCCATCCCGTGCGGCGCGACCTCGCGGCGGGAGGCGACGATCACCGCCTCCATCGGCTCCAGGAAACGGATGCGCCGGCGCGAACCGTCGCCGCCATGCCACCGCCCGGCGCCGCCCGAGCCGCGCCGGATGGAGAATTCCTCCAGCCGCACCGGGTAGCGCATCTCCAGGATCTCCGGATCCGTCATGCGCGTGTTGGTCATATGCGTCTGCACCGCGCTCGCCCCATCGAAGCCCGGACCCGCGCCGACTCCGCCGCAGACCGTCTCGTAGTACTGGTAGCGCGCATTGCCGAACAGAAGGTTGTTCATCGTCGCCTGAGCGCAGGCACAGGCCCGCAGCGCGCCAAGCAGCGCATTGGCCACGGCCTGCGACACCTCGGTGTTCCCGGCCACGACGGCGGCCCCCGGATAGGGCGAGAGGAAACTGCCCTCCGGCACCACGATCCCGATGGGCACGAGGCAACCGTCGTTGAGCGGAATCTCCTCCCCCACCAGGCAGCGGAAGCAATACAGCACCACCGCCCGCGTCACCGCCGGCGGCGCGTTGAAGTTGTCGCCGCGCTGCCGCCCCGTGCCGGTGAAGTCCACCACCGCGCGCCGCGCCGCCCGGTCCACCCGCACCGCGACGCGCAGCGGCGAGCCGTCATCCATCGTATAGGCGAACTCGCCGTCGCCCAACCGGTCGAGCACGCGGCGCACGCTCTCCTCGGCATTGTCCATCACGTGGCGCATATAGGCGCGCACCGTGTCCAGCCCGTGCTCGCGCACGGCGCGGCGCAGCTCCTGCACCCCGGTCTCGTTGGCCGCGACCTGCGCCTTGATGTCGGCGACGTTCACGTCCGGCGAGCGCGCGGGGTATTTCGCGCCCGACAGCAGCGCGCGGAACTCCGCCTCGCGGAAGCGCCCCTGCTCGACGAGGAGGAAGTCGTCGATCACCACCCCCTCCTCCTCCAGCGTCGCGGAGTCCGGCGGCGTGGAGCCCGGTGTCAGCCCGCCGATATCCGCGTGGTGCCCGCGCGAGCCGACGAAGAACAGGATCTCGCCGGCCGTTCCATCCGTGGCCTCACCGAAGACCGGCGTGATCACCGTGACGTCGGGCAGGTGCGTGCCGCCGTTGTACGGGTTGTTCAGCGCCACCACATCGCCGGGGCGCAGCGTGGCGCCGCGCGAGCGGATCACCGTCCGCACGCTCTCCCCCATCGCACCCAGATGCACCGGCACATGCGGCGCATTGGCCACCAGCCGCCCCTCGGCATCGAAGATGGCGCAGGAGAAGTCGAGCCGCTCCTTGATGTTCACCGAGAGCGAGGTGTTCTGCAGCACCGTGCCGGTCTGCTCGGCGATGCTCATGAACAGCGCGCCGAACAGCTCCAGCATCACCGGATCGGGCCGGCCCGTATCCGCCAGCACCGCATTCGCCCGCGGCTCGACGCGGCGGATGACCATGTGGTTCAGCGCCGTCACCTCGGCCTGCCAGCCGGGCTCCACCACCGTGGTCGCGTTCGCTTCGCGGATCAGCGCCGGCCCGCGCACCGTGTCGCCGGCCAGCAGCGCCTCGCGGTCCAGCACCGGGGCACGGTGCTCCCGCCCGCCCGTCCAGAGCGACACCTCGTCGATCACCGGCACCGCCTCCCCGGCGGCACGGGCGGCGAGCCTCGGCTCCTCGACCTGCTCGCCCGCCGCGATCGCCTCGGCGATGCAGGCCTCCACGATCACCTCCCGCTCGGGCGAGGCGAAGCCGAAGCGGCGGCGATGCGCCTCGGTGAAGCCGGCCAGCACCGCCCCGTATTCCCCGAACTCCACCGGCAGGAAGGCATCCGTCCCGGCATAGCGCAGGTGCAGGCGCCGCTGCACCGACAGGCGCCCCACCTCGTTGCCCTGGCGCAGCAGCTCCGCCCGCCCTTCCTCCGCCAGCGCGTCGAGCCGCTCCGCCAGCGCCGCCATGGTCTCCGGCGCCAGCGGCCTCTCCACCGCCGCCTCGCGGATCACGCTGGCATCCGCCAGCCCCATGCCATAGGCCGAGAGCACGCCGGCGAAGGGATGCACGAAGACCGTCTCCATCCCCAGTTCGTCCGCCACCAGGCAGGCATGCTGCCCGCCCGCGCCGCCGAAGCACTGCAGCGCATAGCGCGCGGCGTCGTGCCCCTTCTGGATGCTCACCTGCCGGATCGCATGCGCCATGTTGGCCACCGCGATGCGCAGGAAGCCCTCAGCCACGGCGCGCGGGTCCATCACGGGCTCACCCGTGGCCGCCGCGATCTCCGCCGCCAGCGCCGAGAACTTCTCCCGCACCACCGCATCGTCCAGCGGCTGGTCGCCCGCCGGCCCGAAGATCGCCGGGAAGTGCCGCGGCTGCACCTTGCCGGTCATGACATTCGCATCGGTCACGGTGAGCGGCCCGCCGCGCCGGTAGCAGGCCGGCCCCGGCACCGCCCCCGCGCTTTCCGGCCCGACGCGGAAGCGCGCGCCGTCGAAGCCCAGCCGCGAGCCGCCGCCCGCCGCCACGGTGTTGATCGCCATCATCGGCGCGCGCATCCGCACGCCCGCCACCTCGGTCTCGAAGGCGCGCTCGAACTGCCCCGCATAGAGCGCGACATCCGTGCTGGTGCCGCCCATGTCGAAGCCGATGATGCGGTCGAAGCCCGCCATGGCGGCGGTGCGCGCCGCGCCGACGATGCCGCCCGCCGGGCCGGACAGGATCGCGTCCTTGCCCTCGAAGGCCGCCGCGTCGGCCAGCCCGCCGGAGGAGCGCATGAAGGAGAGCCGGGTGCGGTCCCGCTCCGCCCGCCCGTCCGGGTTCAGCTCTCCCGCCACCTGGGCCACGTAGCGGCGCAGGATCGGCGAGAGATAGGCATCCACCACCGCCGTGTCGGCGCGCGGCACGAGGCGCGGCAGCGGCGAGGCCCGGTGCGACAGAGAGACCTGGGCGAAGCCCTCCTCGCGCGCCAGGGCGCCGATGCGCTCCTCGTGCTCCGGGCTGGCCCAGGCATGCAGCAGCGCCACCGCCACGGCGGGGATGCCGTCCGCCCTCGCCGCCCGCAGCGCCGCCCGCGCCGCATCCTCGTCCAGCGGCTCGATCTCCCGCCCCTCGGCGTCGAGCCTGCCGCCGATCTCGGCCACGCGCTCATGCAGCAGCGAGGGCAGGCGCACATCCAGGTCGAAGAGGCGCGGCCGCGCCTGGTTGCCGATGCGCGGCAGGTCGGCGAAGCCCCGGTTCAGGATCAGCAGCACACGCTCGCCCTTGCGCTCCAGCAGCGCGTTGGTGGCGACGGTGGTGCCCATCTTCACCGCCTCGACCGCGCCGGGCGGCAGCGCCTCGCCAGGTGCCAGCCCGAGGATCGCGCGGATGCCCGCCACCGCCGCGTCCCGGTAGGCCTCCGGGTTTTCCGAGAGCAGCTTGCGCGTGCTCAGCCGCCCTTCCGGGTCGCGCGCCACGATGTCGGTGAAGGTCCCGCCGCGATCCACCCAGAACTGCCAGCCCGCCATCGCCAGATCCCTATCCCGCCGGGGCCAGACCCCGGATCAACCCATGGCGCACGATGCGCAGCGCCCCGCCACGCGGCAACCCGGCCCGCCCGCCGGAAAGGGCCGGAAGCGGCAGCGCATGCCGTGCGTTTGCCTCCCATGCAAGCTCAGGAGCACCGCATGGCCCAGCAAACCGCCTACGAACTGTTCTACTGGCCCGGCCTGCCTGGGCGCGGCGAGTTCGTCCGCCTGGCGCTGGAGGCGGCCGGGGCACCCTATACCGACCATGCCCGGCACCCCAACGGCCTGGCGGCGATGCAGGCGCTGCTGGATGCCGCGAACCAGCCATGCCCACCCTTCGCACCGCCCTTCCTGCGCGACGGCCCGCTGCTGATCGGCCAGACCGCGGCCATCCTGCTGCATCTGGGCCGCCGGCACGGGCTGGCACCGGCGGCGGAGGCGGACCGTCTCTGGTGCCACCAGATCCAGCTCACCATCGCCGACCTGGTGACGGAGGCGCACGACACCCACCACCCGGTCTCCGCCTCCCTCTACTACGAGGAGCAGAAGCCCGAGGCCGCCCGGCGCGCGCAGGACTTCCGCGACAACCGGATGCCGAAATTCCTCGGCTGGTTCGAGCGCATCCTGGCCGCCAACCCCGCCGGCTCCAGCCATCTGGTGGACCAGGCGCCGAGCTACGCCGACCTGTCGCTGTTCCAGGCCGTGGAAGGGCTGCGCTACGCCTTCCCACACGCCAGCGCGCGTGCCCTGCGAAAGGCCCCGCATGTCGCGGCCCTGGCCGCCTCGGTGGCGGGATGGCCGCGCATCGCCGCCTACCTCGCCAGCCCGCGCCGCCAGCCCTTCAACCAGAACGGCATCTTCCGCCACTACCCGGAGCTGGACGCGTAGCGCGGGCATCCCGTTGCCCATCCGGATCGAGACGGCCGGCGGCGGATTGCCGTGCAAGGCACGTCGCCCAGGCCCTCGCCCCGTGCTATGTGTCATGTGAGAGCTGGGATCGCGCGGGTCGTCGGATTTGGGTTTCTGGGGCAAGATCATCGGCAGTGCGCTCGGCTTCGCGGTCGGCGGCCCCTTTGGCGCCATGCTCGGCGCCTCGCTGGGCCATGCCGCGGACGAGGGCGCGCTGCGCGGCGCCCTGCCGGGCGGCGCCAACCTCGCGGGGATGCTCGGGTCGCGCGAGACGGTCTTCGCCATTTCCGTCGTGGTGCTGTCCGCCAAGCTCGCCAAGTGCGACGGCCCGGTGCGGCGTGCCGAGATCGACGCCTTCAAGACGCAGTTCCGCATCCCGCCCGAGAACATGAAGGAAGTGGGCGAGCTCTTCGACCGTGCCCGCGACAGTGCCGAGGGCTACGAACCCTATGCCCAGAAGCTCGCCGAGGCCTTTGCCGGCGAGAAGGGCATGCTGGAGGACGTGCTGGCGGCCCTGTTCCGCATCGCCACGGCGGACGCGCCGCTGAACCAGGCGGAATACCGCTTCCTCGGCAATGTCCACCGCCTCCTCGCCCTCGACCTTCCGGCCTGGGAGCGCGCCAGCCAGGGCCGCCCGCGCCATTTCGGTCCGGAAGGCGCCCGCCAGGGCGGCGGCCATGCCCCGGCGGTGAGCGAGGGGCCCGACCCCTATGCCACGCTGGGCCTGGCGCCCGGGGCCAGCAACGAGGCGGTGCGCGCCGCCTGGCGCGGCCTGATCCGCGAGAACCACCCGGATGCCCTCACCGCCCGCGGCATGTCCGCGGAGCTGGTGCGGCGCGCCACCGGGCGCATGGCCGAGATCAACGCGGCCTGGGACCGGATCAAGCGGGAGCGCGGCCTATGAGCATCAGCCAGATCACCGTCGCGGACCTGCCGAGCCCCAACCAGGACGACCGGCCGGATGGCATGCCGGTGGACATGCTGATCCTCCATTACACGGACATGGAAAGCGGCGCGGCCGCCATCGCGCGGCTGCGCGACCCGGAGGCCAGGGTCTCCTCCCACTACGTGGTGGAGGAGGACGGGAGCATCTTCCGCCTGGTGCCGGAGCACCGCCGCGCCTTCCATGCCGGCATCTCCCACTGGCGCGGGCACGACACGCTGAACGGGCGCTCGATCGGCATCGAGGTGGTCAATCCCGGCCATTCCTGCGGCTACCGCCCCTTCCCCGCCCTGCAGATGGCCGCGCTCTGCGACCTCTGCCTGGAGATCCTGTCCCGCTGGCCCATCCCGGCGCGCAACGTGGTCGGCCATTCCGACGTGGCGCCGGACCGCAAGATCGACCCGGGCGAACTCTTCGACTGGCAGGGCCTCGCCGCCAACGGCGTCGGCCTCTGGCCGGCCGGCGTGTCCGGCCATTCCACCCGGCCGCTCCAGGACGGCACGGCCCGCGCCCTGCCGCTGCTCCAGGCCATCGGCTATCCGGTGGACCCGGCGCGTCCGGAGATCGTGCTCTCCGCCTTCCAGCGCCATTGGCGGCAGGAAACCGTTTCGGGAGAGGCCGACTCGGGCACGCTCGCCCGCATCGAGGCCGTCGCCGCACTCTGCGGCATCGCGCCGGAGGACTGACGGGCGGCCCGGGGCCTTCCGCCCCGCTTGCTTCGATTCGCCGGAAGCCCCATACCCCGCCCCGCCAGATGGTCGGACGGCCGCGCTTCGGGCTCAGCCCGAATCGAGGAAAGTCCGGGCTCCACGGAAAAGCGGTGCCGGCTAACGGCCGGCGGGGGTCAAACCCCAGGGAAAGTGCCACAGAAAACAGACCGCCCGGCCGGACCGGCGCCCTCGTGGTGCCGCAACCCTGCCGGGTAAGGGTGAAAAGGTGCGGCAAGAGCGCACCGCGCCCCCGGCAACGGGGGCGGCACGGTAAACCCCACCGGGAGCAAGACCGAATAGGGGCGGCCGGCGAGCGCGGCGGATTCGTCCGTTCCGCGCCGGCGCAGGGGTTTTTCCGCCTCGCCGCCCGGGTTGGTCGCGTGAGGCGCGCCGCGAGGCGCGTCCCAGAGGAATGGTCGTCCATCGTCCGAGAGGGCGGTGACAGAACCCGGCTTACAGACCATCTGGCGCCTCCCCTTTACGAAACACCCGCATAAGTTGTTGTTTCGCTGGGTCGCCGCTTGAAGCAAGCGCCGCAAACCCCTGTTTTTTCATGTGTCACACCGGCAACACTGATCCGTAACCACGCACCATCTCGTGCAGGGCTCGTCTTCGTCCTTGGCGGGGCTCCATCGCCCATGATATCCCGTGTCATCCCGTGAGGCTCAGATCCTGAGGGGGGCTGAGGGGCCTGCGGGTGGTCGGGCGAGCCGGTGGGATCGGGGGGTCCCGCCGGCCGCTGTCCCGACCGGATCAGGGGAATGGCCGGTCCGCGCCTGCGCCGTTCCTGGAACCCTTGGGGGAGGGGGATGATCGACGCGCATGTCCCTCTTCCTGGGCACCATCACCAACAAGCTGGACAAGAAGGGGCGCGTCTCCATTCCGGCCCCGTACCGCTCGCTGATGGCCCGTCTGGGCGTCGAGGAGCTGATCCTGCGTCCCTATCACCTGGACCCCTGTGTGGAGGGGTGGCCGCAGAGCGCCTTCGAGCAGTACTCCGCCGATGCGCAGCCGGCCGATCCCTTCGAGGACCCGCAGGACGACCTGTTGCTGACCCTCTTCTCCCAGGCCGAGAGCATCCGCCCCGATTCCGAGGGCCGCGTGGTGCTGAGCGAGGCGCTGATCGCCTATGCCAACCTCACCGAGAGCGTGGCCTTCGCCGGGCTGGGCAAGAAGTTCCAGATCTGGGAACCCAATACGCTGAAGGAACGCCAGGCCGCCGCCATGAAGGCGCGGCAGGAGAAGCAGCGCGCCCGCGAGGCCCTGCAGACCGCCCTGGGCATCGACGGCCGCCGCGGCGGCAGGGACGAGGCATGAGCGACGGCCTCGGCTTCACCCGCCGCCAGGGCCATGCCCCGGTGATGCTGCGGGAGGTGCTGGACAGCCTCGCCCCGCGCGATGGCGGCCACTATCTCGACGGCACCTTCGGCGGCGGCGGCTACACCGCCGCGATCCTGGAGGCCGCGGACTGCACCGTCTGGGCAGTGGACCGCGACCCGGACGCGATCGCCCGCGGCGCTGCCCTGGCGGAGCGCTTCGCCGGCCGCCTGCACCTCGTCCCCGGCCGCTTCGGCGACCTCGCCACGCTGGCCGCCGGGCACGGCATCCCGCCGCTGGACGGCGTCGTCTTCGACCTCGGCGTTTCCTCCTTCCAGCTCGACCAGGCCGAGCGCGGCTTCTCCTTCCGCGCCGAAGGGCCGCTCGACATGCGGATGGAACGCGATGGCCCCTCGGCGGCCGATCTCGTGAACACCCTGCCGGAGCGCGAGCTGGCCGACATCCTCTGGCAGCTCGGCGAGGAGCGGCATTCCCGCCGCGTCGCGCGCGCCATCCTCGCCGCCCGGGCCGAGGCGCCGATCACCACCACGCTGCGCCTGGCCGAGATCGTGCGCGGCGCCGTGCCACGCGATCCGTCCGGCATCGACGGCGCCACCCGCTCCTTCCAGGCGCTGCGCCTGAAGGTGAACGACGAGCTGGGCGAGGTGGAGCGCGGCCTCGCTGCCGGTGCCGAGGCCCTGGCCCCCGGCGGCCGCCTCGTCGTCGTGGCCTTCCACTCGCTGGAAGACCGGATCGTGAAGCGCTTCCTGCGCGATGCCAGCGGCCGCACGCCCGCCGCCTCCCGGCACGACCCGGCCGCCCTCCGCCCCCGGACGGAGGCCCAGCGCTTCCGGCTGCTGACCAATTCCGCCCTCCGCCCCGAGGCGGAGGAGACCCGTTCCAACCCGCGCGCGCGCTCCGCGAGGCTGCGCGCCATGGAGAGGCTTGCCCCATGATACGCCCGCTGACGCTGCTCACTCTTCTCGCCGCCAGCGGGGCGGGGCTGCATCTGTACAAGGTGAAGCACGAGGTCGCCCTGCTGGACCGCGAGCTGGCCCAGATCCAGGGGCAGACCGAGGCCGCCAAGGCGCGCACCGGCATCCTGAAGGCGGAGTGGCAGCTCCTGAACGAACCGGAGCGGCTGCGCCGGAACGTCGAGCAGTACCTGCCGCTCGACACCATGCAGCCGAACCAGTTCATCCGCGCCGCCGATATCGACAAGCGCCTGCCGCAGGCGGTGGCCTTCGCCGGGCCGCGCAACCTCTTCGCCGTGCCGGCGGACACCGCGGTGGCCGCCGCCGAGGCGCCCGCGCAGGACGAGGCGGCTCCGGCCTCCGCCGCGCCGGTCGCTCTGGCCTCCGCCGCGATCGCGGCCGCCCCGGCGGTGCGCGCCGCCGAGGCCGCGTCCGCCGTCCGGAACAGCGAGCCCGCCTCGCCGGTCAAGACGGCCGAGAGCCCGGCCCGCGCCAGCCCCCGCAAGACCGAGACGGCCGAACGCCCCGCGCGCCGCGAGCCGGAGCCCGTGCGCCGCGAGCTGGCGCGCCATGCCGAGCCCGCGCCGCGCGTGCTGGAGGCCGTGGAGCGGCGTGAGCAGACGCCGCGCGCCGTGCCGGTGGCCGCCCGGCCCGCCCCGGTCCCGCCGCCCCGCCCGGTGGCGCCGCAGATCGCCGAGGCCGCCCCGATCCCGAGCCAGGGCCGCCCGCTCTACCGCCCCGCCATGGCCACGCCGCCCTCGGCGCCCGTTCCCACGGCTTCCGCTTTGGGTGGCGTGCGCAGCATGCTCGCCCCGCCGGTGCCGCTGGCACCGCCCGTGCCCGTCGCCTCCGCCGCCACGCGATGACCCCGCCCCGCGCCCCGAAGGCCGACGACGCCCCGCCGCTGCTCCGCGCCCGCGCGCGGGTGGAGGGCCGGCAGCCTGGCACGGCCGGCCGCGGGCGCGGCTCGCAGCCCGACCTCGCCCGCCGCGCCGCGCTGGAACGCTCGCGCGGCCGGCTGGTGATCACCGCGCTGGGCTTCGGCCTGCTCTTCGCCGCGGTGGGCGCGAAGCTCACCCTGGCCACGCTGATCGACCCGCGCGAGCCGCGGCGGATCGCCATGCGTCCGAACACCGGCGCGCCCGTCGCCACCGCCGCCTCGCGCGCCCCGATCACCGACCGCAACGGGGAGATCCTGGCCGTCTCGCTGCCGGTGACGGAGCTGGTGGCCAATCCGAAGGTGATCGACAACCCGGCCGATGTCGCCGGCAAGCTGGTCAGGATCCTGCCGCAGATGGACCGCGACAAGCTGGTCGCGCGGCTGTCGGGCGACCGCCAGTTCGTCTACATCGCCCGCGCCCTGACGCCGCGGCAGACCCAGGCGGTGAACGATCTCGGCGTGGCCGGGCTGGAATTCCACACCTCCGAGCGCCGCTACTATCCGCAGGGACGCGCCGCCGTGCATGTGCTCGGCAACGTGGACGTGGACAACGAGGGCGTTTCCGGCGTCGAGCGCTTCTTCAACGAGCGGCTGCGCCTGAAGCCCGAGGAGGAGCTGCGCCTTTCCCTCGACGTGCGCGCCCAGGTGGCGATGCGCGATTCGCTACAGCAGGCGATCAACGACTTCAACGGCATCGGCGGCACCGCGATCCTGGAGGACGTCCGCACCGGCGAGATCATCACCATGATCTCGCTGCCGGACTACGATGCGGGCGACATCGGCGGCGCCACGCCGGAACAGCGCTTCAACCGCGCGACCGTCGGCACCTACGAGCCCGGCTCGACCTTCAAGCTGCTCACCGCCTCGATGGCGCTGGAAAGCGGCACGAGCAACATCTACAGCAGCTTCGACGCCAGGAACCCGCTGCGCATCGGCCGCTTCACGATCCGGGACTTCCAGGGCAAGAACCGCGTCCTCGCCTTCCCCGAGGTCCTCGCCTATTCCTCGAATCTCGGCGCCGCCCGCATGGCCTGGGCCGCCGGGCCGCAGCGGCAGCGCGACTTCCTGCTGCGCATGAACATGCTCTCGAAGCTGCATCTGGAGCTGCCCGAGCTGGCCACGCCGCTGGCGCCCCCGGCCTCGCTGTGGAAGGAGGCGAGCACCTACACCATCGCCTTCGGCCAGGGCATCAGCGTCACGCCGCTGCACGTGGTCAACGCCATTTCCACCATCGCCAATGGCGGCATCCTGCGGCAGCCGACCCTGGTGGCGCAGCCGCCGGGGGTGGAGCGCCCGGGCACGCGCGTGATCTCGGAAGCCACCACCGCCATCGTGCGCAAGCTCATGCGCCTCGTGGTCACGGACGGCTTCGGCAAGACCGCCGAGGTTCCCGGCTATTTCCCCGGCGGCAAGACCGGCACGGCGCAGAAGGCCGGCGCGCATGGCGGCTACGTCCAGGGCAAGCGCATCGCCGCCTTCGTCGCCGCCTTCCCGATGCAGGCGCCGCGCTACACGATCTACATGATGATCGACGAGCCGAAGCCGAACGCGAAGAGCTACGGCTACGCCACCGCCGGCTGGGTCGCCGCCCCCGCCGCCGGCCGCGCCATAGCCCGCGTCGCGCCGATCCTGGGCATGGTGCCGGACGATCCCAAGGACCCGGCGATCAACCAGGCGCTCTACATCCCGCTGCAGCCCGGCCGCGGCCCGGCACCCTCCGCGCCGCCGGCCAGCAAGCCCGCCCAGGCCTCGGTGCCCGCCACCACCCGCCCGGCCTCGACCCCGATGCGCGCCACGCCGCCGGCCACCACCACGCCGCCCGGCACGCCGGAACATCCCGCGCGCGGGCCGCTGCGCGTCACCGATGCCGGCGAATGGCGCAACGCGGAGGCCCTGCCGCCCCGATGACGACCGCGACCGCCCCAGGCCATGGGGATGCCGCGATCGCTCTCGACCAGCTCGCGCGGACCATCGGCCTTCCCCTGCCGCAAGGCCTCTCCGGGGCCACCGCCCGCATCGCCGGGATGACCGCCGACAGCCGCGCCGTCGCGCCGGGCTTTCTTTTCGCTGCCCTGCCCGGCTCGCGCACCGACGGGCGCGCCCATATCGGCGACGCGGTGGCGCGCGGCGCCGTTGCCGTGCTGGCGCCGGAGGGCACCGCATGGCCGGAGGGCGTGCCCGCCCGCCCGCTCCTCGCCGCGCCGGATGCCCGCCGCGCCCTGTCGCTGGCCGCCGCCGCCTTCCATGGCGCGCAGCCGGAGGTGCTGGTCGCCGTCACCGGCACCAACGGCAAGACCAGCACGGTCGATTTCCTCCGCCAGATCTGGGCCCTGGCCGGCCACCGCGCCGCGTCGCTCGGCACGCTGGGCCTGCGGGCCGAGGGCTTCGCGCCCGGCCCCTCGCTCACCACGCCGGACCCGGTGACGCTGCATGCCATGCTGGCGGAACTCGCCCGGGCCGGCGTCACCCATGCGGCGATGGAGGCCTCCTCGCACGGGCTGGACCAGCGGCGCCTCGACGGGGTCCGCCTCGCCGCCGCGGGCTTTTCCAACCTGACGCGCGACCATCTCGACTACCATGGCGGCATGGCGGACTACCGCGCCGCCAAGCTGCGCCTCTTCGGGACCGTCCTGCCGCCCGGCGCCCCGGCCGTGGCCAATGCGGACATGGAGCCGGAAACGCTGGCGGCCCTGCGCGGCATCGCCCGCGACCGGGGCCTGCGCTTCCTGACCGTGGGCGAGGCGGGCCAGGACATCCGCCTGCTGCGCCACAGCCCGCTGCCCGAGGGCCAGGCGCTGGAGCTCGACGCCTTCGGCCGCCGCGCCAGCCTCACCCTGCCGCTGCCGGGCCGCTATCAGGCGGACAACCTGCTGATGGCCCTCGCCCTCGCCGTGGCCACCGGCCTTGACGCCGAGCAGGCCCTGCCGCTGCTGGAACGCCTGCGCGGCGTGCCCGGCCGCATGGAGCTGGCCGCCCGCCTCGCCAACGGCGCCGCCGTCTATGTGGACTACGCCCATACCCCGGACGCGCTGGAGCGCCTGCTCGCCGCGCTGCGCCCGCATGTCGGGCCGGGCGGGCGGCTGCATGTGGTCTTCGGCGCCGGCGGCGACCGCGATCCGGGCAAGCGCCCGCTGATGGGCGCGGCCTGCGCCCGCTTCGCCGACCGCTGCTGGGTGACTGACGACAACCCCCGCTCCGAGGACCCGGCCGCCATCCGCGCCGCCGTGCTCGCCGCCTGTCCCGGCGGGACCGACGCGGGGGACCGCGCCGCGGCCATCGCCGCCGCCCTGGACGACCTGCGCCCCGGCGACGTGCTGGCCGTGGCCGGCAAGGGGCACGAGAGCGGCCAGACCATCGCGGGCGTGACCACCCCCTTCGACGATGCCGAGGTGGTGCGCCGCCTCCTTGGCCGGAACCGGGCGGGACAGATGCCATGACCGCCGCCCCGCTCTGGAGCAGCGATGAGCTGCGCGCGGCCACCGGCGGCACGATGCCAGGGGGCATCGCCGTCACCGGCCTGTCGATCGACACCCGCACCCTGCAGCCCGGCGACCTCTTCATCGCGCTCCGCGACCAGCGCGACGGGCATGACTTCGTGGCGCAGGCGCTGGATTCCGGCGCCGCCGCCGCGATGGTGGACCGCCTGCCGCCCGGGGTGCCGGAACAGGCGCCGCTGCTGCGCGTCGCGGACACGCTCGCCGGCCTCGCCGCCCTGGGCGCCGCCGCGCGGGCGCGCTCCGATGCCCGCTTCGCCGCCGTGACCGGCAGCGTCGGCAAGACCACCACCAAGGAGATGCTGCGCCAGGGCCTCGCCGCCCTGGCCCCGACCCATGCGGCGGTGGCCAGCTACAACAACCACTGGGGCGTGCCGCTCACCCTGGCCCGCCAGCCGCGCGACGCCGCCTATGCGGTGATCGAGATCGGCATGAACAACCGGGGCGAGATCGCCCCCCTCGCCCGCCTCGCCCGGCCGGACGTGGCGGTGATCACCATCGTCGCCGCCGCCCATGTCGGCCATCTGGGCTCCGAGGCCGAGATCACCGAGGAGAAGGCCGACATCCTCGCCGGCCTCGCCCCCGGCGGCACCGCCGTCTTCCCCGCCGACGGCCCGCATGCCGCGCGGCTGGCGGAGCGCGCGCGGGAGGCCGGCGCCCGGCTGGTCCGCTTCGGCGAGGCGGAGGGGGCCGATATCCGCCTGCTCGACTGGCAGGGCACGGCCACGGGCTCCCGCGCCCATCTGTCGCTGCACGGCATGCGGCTCGGCCTGACGCTGCCGGTCCCCGGGCGCCACATGGCGCTGAACGCCCTGGCCGCGCTGGGCGCCGCCGAGGCGCTGGGGGCCGATCCGGTGCGCTTCCTCGCCGCGCTGGAGGGCTTCTCCCCCACCGCCGGGCGGGGCCAGCGCCAGGCGATCCCGCTGGAGGACGGCGGCGAGTTCCTCCTCCTGGACGAGAGCTACAACGCCAACACCGCCTCGGTCGCCGCCGCCCTGGCCGTGCTGGCCGCCCAGCCCACCCACCCCCCGGGGCGCCGCATCGCCGTGCTCGGCGACATGCTGGAACTCGGAGAACACGGGCCAGACCTGCACAGATCCCTTGCCCCGGCGGCGGCGGCGGCGGCCGACCTCGTGTATTGCTGCGGCCCGCTGATGCGCGGGCTTTTCGAGGCCCTCCCCCCGGGGAAGCGCGGCGCGCATGCCCCGGATTCCGCGAGCCTGGCTCCGGTTCTGGCCAGCGCGGTGCGCGGCGGCGATGCGGTGATGGTGAAAGGTTCGCTCGGCAGCCGCATGGCGACAGTGGTCGCGGCGCTGAAGGGCAGACGGAAGGACTCTCCTGCGTGATCTACAATCTCGTCGCTCCCTTCGGCGAGCAGTTCATCCTGTTCAACCTCCTGCGTTACACGACCTTCCGCGCCGGCGCCGCCTGCCTGACGGCGCTGCTGGTCTCCATGGTCTTCGGCCCGGCGGTGATCCGCTGGCTGCGCACCTTCCAGCGCGGTGGCCAGCCGATCCGCGCCGATGGGCCGGAGCGCCATCTGGTGGAGAAGAAGGGCACGCCCACCATGGGCGGCGTGCTGATCCTGATGAGCCTGGGCATCGCCACCCTGCTCTGGGCCGACCTGCGCTCCGGCATCGTCTGGGCGGTGCTGCTGGTCACCATGGGCTACGGGCTGCTGGGCTTCTGGGACGACTGGCTGAAGGTCACCAAGCGCAACACCAAGGGCGTGTCCGGCCGCATGAAGCTCGTGGTGCAGGGCGGGCTCGGCCTCGTCGCCGCGGTCTGGATCACCTGGCTGATGCCCTACAACCTCCAGGGCGCGCTCGCCGTGCCGTTCCTGAAGGACGTGCTGCTCCAGCTCGGCCTGTTCTTTCCCATCGTGGGCATGCTGGTGATGATGGGCGCTTCCAACGCGGTGAACCTCACCGACGGGCTGGACGGTCTCGCCATCGTGCCGGTGATGATCGCGGCCGGCGTCTTCGCCCTGATCACCTACCTCGTCGGCAACCGCATCTTCGCCGACTACTTGCAGCTCAACTTCGTGCCCGGCACGGGGGAGCTGGCGATCTTCCTGGCCGGGCTGATCGGCGCCGGGCTCGGCTTCCTCTGGTTCAACGCTCCGCCCGCCGCGGTCTTCATGGGCGACACCGGCTCGCTCGCCCTGGGCGGCGCGCTGGGGGGCGTGGCGGTGGCCACCAAGCACGAGATCGTGCTGGCCATCGTCGGCGGCGTCTTCGTGGTGGAGACGGTGAGCGTCATCATCCAGGTCTTCTGGTACAAGCGCACCGGGCGCCGCGTCTTCCTCATGGCCCCCCTGCACCATCACTTCGAGAAGAAGGGCTGGGCCGAGCCTACGATCGTCATCCGCTTCTGGATCGCCGCCATGGTCCTCGCCCTGGTCGGCCTTTCCACCCTGAAGATCCGGTGACAGCCATGGCCCGCGACCTCACCTCGCCCGACATCTCCCGCGACCGGGAGCCGCCGCGCCGCGTCTCCGACACGCTGCCGGAAGGCTACGACTTCAAGCCCTTCGCCAATCGCCGCATCGCGGTGGTCGGGCTGGGCAAGGCCGGCCTGCCCGCCGCCTACCGGCTGCGGGACTGGGGGGCGGAAATCGTGGTCTGGGACGACAACCCCGCCCAGCGCGAGGCCGCCGAGGCCGCCGGCTTCACCGTGGCGGACGTGACCGCCGTGCCCTTCGCCCAGGACACGCTGCTGCTCTCCCCCGGCATCCCGCACCGCCTGCCGCGCACCCACCCGGCCGCGGCCCGGGCGCTGGCGGCGGGGGCACCGATCCTCTGCGACGCGGAGTTCCTCTTCCTCGCCGCCCGCGCCGCCGGCTCCAGGGCGCAGTTCGTCGGCATCACCGGCACCAACGGCAAATCCACCACCACCGCCCTGCTGCGCCACATCCTGAAGGGTGCCGGGATGCCGGTGGCCGCCGGGGCCAATCTCGGCCCCGCCGCCACCGCCCTGCCCCTGCTCGCGCGCGGCGCCTATGTGCTGGAGATGTCGTCCTACATGCTGGAGCGCCTGGACGCGCTCCACTTCGACATGGCGGCGGTGCTGAACCTCAGCCCGGACCACTTGGACCGCCATGGCGGCATGCCGGGCTACACCGAGGCCAAGGCGCGCATCCTCACCGGCAACCGGGTCTCGGTGCTGGGCATGGACGACGGCGACTCCCGCGCCCTGGCCTCGCGCATCCGGGGCCGGCTCGTGCCGGTCTCCGGCACCACGCCGCAGCCCGGCGGCGTCTGGGCCGAGGGGCGCCTGCTGCGCGACGCGGAAGGCCCGATCCTCGATCTCGACGAGGCCGCCGCCCTGCCGGGCACGCACAACGCCCAGAACGCCGCCGCCGCCGCCGCCCTGGCGCTCGCCCTCGGCATCACCCGGGCGCAACTGGCCGAGGGGCTGCGGAGCTATCCCGGCCTGCCGCACCGGCAGGAGCGCGTGGCGGAACAGGACGGCGTCCTCTACGTCAACGACAGCAAGGCGACCAACGCGGACAGCACCGCCTGGGCGCTCGGCACCTATCCGCGCGTGATCTGGATCGCCGGCGGCGTGCCTAAGGAGGGCGGGATCGAGCCCCTGGTCCCCTTCTTCCCGCGCGTCGCCCATGCCGTGCTGATCGGCCGCTGCGCCGAGGAATTCGCCGCCACCCTCGCCGCCCACGGCGTTGCGCACGAGATCGCCGGCACGCTGGAGGCCGCCCTGCCCGCCGCCCGCGACGCCGCGCGGCGCCTGGACGCACCGGTGGTCCTGCTGAGCCCCGCCGCCGCCTCCTTCGACCAGTACAGCGGCTTCGAGGCGCGCGGCGAGCATTTCCGCACCCTGGTGCAATCCCTGGAAAAGACGGCCTGACGCATGTCCTTCTCGCGCGCGGATTCCTCGGTCCTGGGACGCTGGTGGTGGACGGTGGACCGCTGGACCCTGGCGGCCATCTTCATCCTGGTGGGCTTCGGCTATGTGATGATGCTGGCCGCCTCCCCGGCGGTGGCGGAACGCATCGGGGCATCCTCGCGCGATTTCTTCATCTGGCGGCAGGTCGGCTACCTCGCCCTCTCCATCGCCCTGATGATCACGGTCTCCCTGCTCTCGCCCCGGCAGGTGCGGCGGCTGGCCATCCTGGGTTTCGGGGTGGGCCTCCTGCTCACCGCCGCGACCCTGGTGGTGGGCGTGGAGATCAAGGGCGGCCGCCGCTGGCTGCCGATCCCCGGCCTGTCGCTGCAGCCCTCGGAATTCCTCAAGCCCTGCTTCGCCATCGTCGCCGCCTGGCTGCTGGCGGAGGTGCGCGGCCCCGGCCCCATCTCCCGCTGGGCCGGCTGGCTGATCGCCGGCGGCTGCTGGGCGATGATCGCCTTCCTGCTCAAGAGCCAGCCGGATATCGGCATGCTCCTGGTGGTGACCTCGGTCTTCTTCACCCAGCTCTTCATCGCCGGCCTGCCGGTGCTGCTGGTCGGCGCGCTGGGCGGGCTCGGCGTGCTGGGCGGCGTCGGCGCCTACCTGACCCTGCCGCATGTGCGCTCGCGCGTGGAACGCTTCCTCGACCCCTCCACCGGCGACAACTACCAGGTGAACGTGGCGCTGGAGGCCTTCGGCAATGGCGGGCTGATGGGCACCGGCCCCGGCGAGGGCCGCATCAAGAACGTGCTGCCCGACGCCCATGCCGACTTCGTCTTCGCCGTGATGGGGGAGGAGTTCGGGATGATCGTCTGCGCCCTGCTGATCGCGGTCTTCATGTTCATCGTGGTGCGCGGGATGCTGCGCCTGCTGGCAGAGACCGACCTCTTCGTCATCCTGGCCGCGACCGGGCTGCTGACCCAGTTCGGGCTGCAGGCCTTCATCAACATGGGCTCCACCCTGCACCTGATCCCGACCAAGGGCATGACCCTGCCCTTCGTCTCCTATGGCGGCTCCTCCTCGCTCGCCATCGCGCTGGGGCTGGGCTTCCTGCTGGCGCTCACCCGCCGCCGCAGTGGGCGGGCCATGGAGGAGAACCTGTGAGAGGCCCGGCCGTCCGCAGCTTCGTCGTCGCCGCCGGGGGCACCGGCGGCCATGTCTTCCCAGCCGAGGCCCTGGCCGCGGAGCTCGCCGCGCGCGGCGAGCGCGTGGTGCTGATGACCGATGCCCGCTCCGGCGCGCTGATGGAGAAGGGCGGCACCCGCTTCGAGGGGATGGACCGCTTCATCCTGCCCGGCGCCGGGCTGGCCGGGCGCGGCCCCCGCCGCGCCGCCGCCGGGGCGCTGGCCCTGGCGCGCGGCACGATCCAGGCGCGGCAGCTCCTCGCCACGCTGAACCCGGCGGCGGTGGTCGGCTTCGGCGGCTACCCCTCCGTGCCACCCCTCCTGGCGGCCCGGCTGCTGCCCGCCGCCCGCCGTCCCGTGATGGTGCTGCACGAACAGAACGCCGTGCTGGGCCGGGCCAACCGCTTCCTGTCGCGCGGCGCGGACCTGCTGGCCCTGGTCTTCGAGGACACCGCCCGCATCCCGGCGGGCGTGGCCACCGAGGTGGTCGGCAACCCCGTCCGCCCGGCGATCCGTGCCCTGGCCGGGCAGGGCTTCCTGTCCCCCGCCGCCGAGGCGCCCTTCCACCTGCTGGTCCTGGGCGGCAGCCTGGGCGCCCGGGTCTTCGCCGATGTGGTGCCGGAGGCCATCGCCCGCCTGGCGCCGGAGCACCGTGCCCGGCTGCGCGTCACCCAGCAGTGCCGGGCCGAGGATCTGGAGCGCACCCGCGACGCCTATGCCGCGGCCGGGGTGGCGGCGGAACTCGCCCCCTTCTTCCCCGATGTCGCGGCCCTGTACCGGAACGCGCATCTGGTGATCTCCCGCGCCGGCGCCTCCTCGGTGGCGGAGCTGGCCTGCGCCGGCCGCCCCGCCATCCTGGTCCCGCTCCCCGGCGCCATCGACGACCACCAGAGCGCCAATGCCCGCGCCATGGCCGCCCCCGGCGCCGCCGAGGTGATGTTGCAGGCGGGAAACCAGGCCGGGAATCCGGACGGTTTCACGCCCGCGGCCCTCGCTTCGGCGTTGACCGCCCGGCTGGAAGACCCTACCCGCCTCATTCCGGCCGCCGCCGCCGCGGCCGGGCTCGCCCGCCCCGATGCCGCCGCCCTGCTCGCCGACCGCGTGCAGGCCCTGGCGCATTCGCACACGACCCGCTGAGAGGGAGCCCGCCCTATGCGCGCCCTGCCGCTCAATATCGGCCCTATCCATTTCGTCGGCATCGGCGGCATCGGCATGTCGGGCATCGCCCAGGTGCTGCACAACCTCGGCTACCAGGTGCAGGGCTCCGACGTGGCGGAGGGCTACAACATCGCCCGCCTGCGCGAGGCCGGGATGCAGGTCCATATCGGCCATGACGCCGCCAATCTGGGCGAGGCTGCCGTGGTCGTCGTCTCCTCCGCCATCAAGCGCGACAACCCGGAGCTCCAGGCGGCGCGGGAGCGCATGATCCCGGTCGTCCGCCGGGCCGAGATGCTGGCCGAGCTGATGCGCCTGAAATGGTCCATCGCCATCGGCGGCACCCATGGCAAGACCACCACCACCTCGCTGGTCGCCACGGTGCTGGAGGCCGCGCGCCTCGACCCGACCGTGATCAACGGCGGCATCATCAACGCCTATGGCAACAACACCCGCCTGGGCGAGGGCGACTGGATGGTGGTGGAGGCCGACGAGAGCGACGGCTCCTTCCTCAAGCTGCCCGCCGTGGTCGCCGTGGTCACCAACATGGACCCGGAGCACCTGGACCACTGGGGCACCGCCGAGGCGATGAAGGAAGGCTATGCCCAGTTCGTGGGCAACATCCCCTTCTACGGCTTCGCGGTCCTCTGCGCCGACCATCCGGGGGTGCAGGCGATGATCCCGCGCCTGTCCGACCGCCGCATCGTCACCTACGGCTTCTCCCCCCAGGCCGACGTGCGCGCCGAGCGCGTGATCACCGACCGCATGGGCGCCACCTTCGAGGTCGTGGTGCAGGACCGGCTGAACAAGCGGACCCGCCACCTCAAGCCCTTCCGCCTGCCGATGCTGGGCCAGCACAACGTCCAGAACGCGCTCGCCGCCATCGCCGTCGGCGTGGAGATGGAGGTGCCGGAGGAGACGATCCGCACCGCGCTGGTGGGCTTCAAGGGCGTCAAGCGCCGCTTCACCCGCGTCGGCGACGCCGGCGGCATCACCGTCATCGACGATTACGGCCATCACCCGGTGGAGATCGCGGCGGTGCTCAAGGCCGCCCGCCAGGCCGGCGCCCGCGACGTGGTCGCGGTGGTGCAGCCGCACCGCTATTCCCGCCTGCAGACCCTTTTCGAGGAATTCTGCAAGTGCATGAACGACGCCGGCACGGTGATCGTGGCCGATGTCTATCCGGCCGGCGAGGCGCCAATCGAGGGCGTGGACAAGGACGCGCTGGTGGAGGGGCTGCGCGCCCATGGCCACCGCAGCGTCGTCCCCCTGCCCGGCCCGGATTCCCTGGCCGAGATGGTGCATGCCATCGCCCGGCCGGGCGACTACGTGGTCTGCCTCGGGGCCGGCAACATCACCGGCTGGGCCCATGCCCTGCCGGAACAGCTCGGCGAGTTGCAGGCCCGCTCCGGCCCGCGCGACGCCTTCGGCGCCCCGTCCCGCCGCGCCATCGCCAGCGCGCCCTGAGCCGGACGGACCGATGAGCGCCGCCGCCCCGACCACGCCGGACCTTTCCATTTCCCTACCGGAATGGATGGCCGGGCTGCGCGGGCGGGTGCAGGCCGGCGCGGTGCTGGGGCCGCAGAGCTGGTTCCGCGTCGGCGGCCCGGCGGAATTCCTGGTCCGCCCGGCGGATGCGGAGGACCTGCTGGCCCTGCTGCGCGCCAGGCCCGCCGGCATGCCGCTCACCACGATCGGCGCCGCCTCCAACCTCATCCTCCGCGATGGCGGGCTGCGCGGCGTGGTGCTGCGCCTCGCCCGCGGCTTCTCCGAGGTGTCGGTGGAACCGGACGGCATCACCGCCGGGGCCGCCGTCCTCGATGTCACCCTGGCGGAGCACGCCGCCGCCGCCGGCCTTGCCGGGCTGGAATTCCTGTGCGGCATCCCGGGCAGCGTCGGCGGCGCCGTGGCGATGAACGCCGGCGCCTATGGGGCCGAGGTGAAGGACGTCCTCGACTGGGCCGAGATCGCCACGCCGGAGGGCATCCGGCGCCTTCCCGCCGTGGAACTCGGCTTCCGCTATCGACGCTCCGCCCTGCCGCCCGGCGGCATCGTCACGCGCGCGAGATTCCGCGCCACGCCGGGCGAGCGGTCTGCTATTGCCTCCCGCATGGGGGAGATCCGCGAGAGCCGGGAGGCCAGCCAGCCCGTGCGGGCCCGCACCGGGGGAAGCACCTTCAAGAACCCGCCGGGGCACAAGGCCTGGGCCCTGATCGACGCGGCCGGCTGCCGCGGCCTGCGCCATGGGGCGGCGCAGGTCAGCGAGAAGCACTGCAATTTCCTGCTGAACCTCGGCGGCGCCACCGCCGCCGAGATCGAGGCGCTGGGCGAGATGGTGCGCGCCCGGGTTTTGGCCCATTCCGGCGTGGGGCTGGAATGGGAGATCAAGCGAATGGGGGAGTTCGCTCTATGACGCGCGTCGCCGTCCTTCTGGGGGGAATCTCGGCGGAGCGGGAGGTCTCTCTGTCCTCCGGCACGCAATGCGCCGCCGCGCTGGAAAAGGCCGGGCATGAGGTCACCCGCATCGAGGTGGGCCAGGACCCCGCCGCGCTGATCCAGGCGCTGCGGGACGCCAAGCCCGATGTGGTGTTCAACGCCCTGCACGGCCGCTTCGGCGAGGATGGCTGCGTCCAGGGCATCCTGGACTGGCTCGGCATCCCCTACACGCATTCGGGGGTGCGCGCCTCGTCGCTGGCGATGAACAAGGCCGCCGCCAAGGCCGCCTTCACCGCCGCCGGCCTGCCCGTCGCGCCGCACCGGCTGATCGAGGCGGCGGAGCTGGAGGAGGCCGACCCCCTCCCCACGCCCTATGTCATCAAGCCGGTGGAGGAAGGCTCCTCGGTCGGCGTGCACATCATCAAGGGCGGCGACAACCGCCGCGCCGAGATCGCCCGCTCCTGGCGCTACGGCACCATCATGGCCGAGCCCTATATCCCGGGGCGCGAGCTGACCGTCGCGGTGATGGGCGACCGGGCGCTGGAAGTCACCGAGATCAACGCCGAGGCGGGCGAGTTCTACGACTACGATTCCAAATACGCCGATGGCGGCTCCCGCCACACCCTTCCCGCCCCGGTGCCGCCGGCGATCCGCGCCCGGGCGCTGGAGGTGGCGCTGGACGCCCACCGCGCCCTCGGCTGCCGCGGCGTCTCGCGCTCCGACTTCCGCTACGACGACACCGGCGAGGGCGAGGGCCGGCTCGTGCTGCTGGAGGTCAACACCCAGCCCGGCATGACGCCCACCTCGCTGGTGCCGGAACAGGCGGCGCATCTCGGCATCGCCTTCCCCGATCTCTGCGACTGGATCGTCTCCCAGGCCCGCCATGACGGGCTGCGCCCCGATGCGCTACGCCATGCCGCGTGAGCCACAGCGGCCCTCCGGGCTGCGCCTCTGGCTGCGGCGCCGGCGGGGCCTGGTCCGTCCGGCGCTCCGCATCGGCGTCGCCATGGCGCTGCTCGGCGTGGTGGTGACGGGCGTCTCCGCCTTTGCCCCGGCGGGCGGGCTGCTGCAGTTCGGCTCGGGCTTCACCTCCGCCGCGCGCGATGCGGGGCTGAAGATCACCGAGATCCGGATCGAGGGCGCCGAGAACATGCCGGAGCCGCGCATCCGCGCCGCGCTCGGCGTGAAGACCGGCGACCCGACCCTCGCCTTCTCCCCCGACGCCGCGCGCCAGGCGCTGGAGGCCCTGCCCTGGATCGCGCAGGCCGAGGTGGAGCGCCGCCTGCCCGGCACGGTGGTGGTGCGCGTGAGCGAGCGCCGCCCCTTCGCCATCTGGCAGAACCAGGGCCGCTTCTCGGTGGTGGACCGCTCCGGCAAGGTGGTGGCGACCGACCGGCTCGACGCCTTCGGCCCGCTGCCGCTGATCGTCGGCGCGGGCGCGGAGAAATACGCCGCCGCCCTCTATGACCAGCTTCGCGAGGCCCCCGACGTGCTGGCCCGCACCCAGGCGCTGGTGCGCGTCGGCGAGCGGCGCTGGAACCTGCACCTTTCCAACGGCATGGACGTGCTGCTGCCGGAGGGCGAGGAGAAGGCCGCGATCCGCCGCCTCGCGGAACTGCAGAAGCGCAACGCGCTGCTCGACCGCCCACTCGTTTCCGTGGACATGCGCCTGCCCGACCGGCTGGTGGTGCGCCAGGCGAATGCCCCCGCCCCGCCTGCCGAGGCCAAGCGCGGGAGCGGCAAAGGGTGAACGAACTGACGCGCATCCCGCCCCAGCTCGAACCCGTCGCCCGGCCGCGCCGCCGGCCCCGCGCGCGCTCGGGCATCTATGGCGTGCTCGACATCGGCAGCACCAAGACCGCCTGCATGATCGCGCGCGTCGATCCCGACGGCCAGCCGCGGGTGCTCGGCTACAGCTGGAAGCGCGCCGGTGGCATGAAGGGCGGCAATGTCGTCGATCTCGCCGAGGCCGAGCGCGCCGTGCGCGACGCGGTGGCCGAGGCGGAGACGAAGGCCGACCACAAGCTCTCGGGCGTGATCTGCAACCTGTCCTGCGGCCAGCCGGAAAGCCGCGTGCAGAACCTGCACTGGACCATCGGCGGCCGCGCCGTCACCGAGGCCGACCTGCGCGCCCTGCTCTATGACGGCCGCCGCCGCGCCGCCGAGGAAGGGCGCGAGAGCGTGCACGCCATCCCGCTCGGCTTCACCATCGACGCGACGCCCGGCGTGGACGATCCGCGCAAGATGATCTGCGACGTGCTGGGCGCGAAGCTGCACCTCGTCAGCGCCTCCTCCGCCTCGTTGCGCAACCTCGGCGCCACCCTCGCCGCGCTGGACCTGGAGATCGAGGAGCTGGTCTCCGCCCCCTTCGCCGCCGCGCTCGCCGTGCTGGTGGAGGACGAGAAGGAGCTCGGCGCCACGGTGGTGGACATGGGGGGCGGCTGCACCAGCCTCTCGGTGATCCAGGACCATCATCTCCTCTACACGGCGCAGGTCCCGGTCGGCGGCTGGCAGGTGACCAATGACCTCGCGCGCGGCCTCGCCACGCCGATCGCGCAGGCGGAGCGCATCAAGACGCTGTATGGCGGCGTCACCGCCACCGCCGAGGACGAGAAGGAGATGCTGGTCATTCCGCAGGTGGGCGAGGACGACGACCACATCGCCCGCGTGCCGCGCGCCATGGTGATGAACATCGTGCGCCCGCGCCTGGAGGAGACGCTGGAGCTGGTGCGCGACCGCATCGAGGCGGCGGGGCTCGGCCCCGAGATCGGCTCGCGCGTCGTGCTCACCGGCGGCGCCAGCCAGATCGTGGGCATACGCGAGCTCGCGGTGCGAATCCTCGACCGGCAGGTGCGTCTCGCGAAGCCGCATCCGGTGCGCGGGTTGCCAGAAAATATGCAAACCGCAGATTTCGCGACAACGCTGGGCCTTCTCTCATGGGGTGCGGGGGACGGGCGCCCGGCGCTCGACCTCGACATGGGCGGAATCGCGCCGCGCGGCAAATTTGCGCGCTTCGTGAACTGGCTAAGGGATCGTGTCTGAGGCAAACTGCCGGCGGGGACAGTTCTTTTCCGGATTCACGTCCGGATTCATGCGTTGCCAAGGGGGGCTACGCCGATGACTCTCAACCTGACGATGCCTCGTCAGCAGCATACCGATTTCTCGCCGCGGATCACCGTGGTCGGCGTCGGCGGTGCGGGCTGCAATGCCGTCAACAACATGATTGCCATGGGACTCGATGGGGTCGAGTTCCTGGTGACCAACACCGACGCGCAGGCGCTGCTGAACAGCCGCGCGGAGCGCCGCGTGCAGCTCGGCCCGCATCTGACGCAGGGCCTGGGCGCGGGTGCGAAGCCCGAGATCGGCCGCGCCGCGGCGGAAGAGGCGACCGAGGATCTCGCGCGCCATCTCGAAGGCGTGCACATGGTGTTCATCACCGCCGGCATGGGCGGCGGCACCGGCACGGGCGCGGCCCCGGTGATCGCGCGCATGGCGCGTGAGCGCGGCGTGCTGACCGTCGGCGTGGTGACCAAGCCCTTCGACTTCGAGGGCCCCAAGCGCCGCCGCGCGGCCGATATGGGCCTCGACGAGCTGCAGCAGTATGTCGATACGCTGATCGTCATCCCGAACCAGAACCTGTTCAGGAAGGCCAACGAGCGCACCACCTTCGCCGAGGCCTTCAAGATGGCCGACGACGTCCTCTACATGGGCGTGCGCGGCGTGACCGACCTGATGGTCAACCCGGGCCTGGTGAACCTCGACTTCGCCGACATCCGCACCGTGATGGCGGAGATGGGCAAGGCCATGATGGGCACCGGCGAGGCCGAGGGCGACGACCGCGCGGTGAAGGCGGCCGAGGCCGCGATCAGCAACCCGCTGCTGGAGGACACCTCCATGCGCGGCGCCCGCGGCGTGCTGATCAACATCACCGGCGGCTGGGACATGACCCTGTTCGAGGTGGACGAAGCCGCGAACCGCATCCGCAAGGAAGTGGACGAGGAAGCCAACATCATCTTCGGCTCCTCGGTGGACGAGGAGATGAACGGCCGCCTGCGCGTTTCCGTGGTGGCGACGGGCATCGACGCCGAGGTCGAGGAAGCCCTGGCCGAGGCGCCGAAGCTGGTCGCCATCGGCGGCGGCGCGGTGCATGCGGTGGCCGGCGCGAGCCTGCCCGGCGCCAACCCGTACGGCGCGCATCCGGCCCCGGGCGCGCCGATGGCGCGGGCCGGTGGCCCGGGTGCGCCCGCCCGTCCCGCGACGACCGCGGGTGCGCCCTCGGGGCACACCGTCGCCCCGGCGCCGGTCTCGATGACGCCGCCCTCGCTGCGCACCGCCGTGTCGCCCAGCACGGCGCCGGGTCCGCGCCTCGCCGTGAACCGGCAGGCGGAGCCGCAGGCGCCGGCCGCCGAGGCCCATCACGAGGCCGAGCCCGGCCCGCAGCCGACCGCCGAGCCCGTGCTGCGTGGCCCGATGGCCGCCCCGCTGGCTCCGCCGCGCCCGCCGGCCTCCGCCGTCCCGGCGCCCGGCGCCGCCCCGGGCGGGCTGAACCGGCTGTTCCGCCAGGCAACCGGGCTGATGAAGCGCAGCCTGCCGGAGGAGTCCCCGGCCCCTGCGCAGCAGCCGCAGCGCGCGGAGGAGGCCCATCGCGCCCCGCCGCAGGCCGAGACCGGGCTGGACATCCCCGCCTTCCTGCGCCGCCAGAAGAACAACTGACGGCCGGGCCGGCGACGGCCCGACCGCCGATTGGCCGCCCTCGCAGGACGGCCAGCGAATCCGGAAACCCGCCCGAAGATTTCGGGCGGGTTTTTTCATGCGCAATAACTCAGGAAAATCAGACACTTAACGAGAAATATTGAGAAACAAGGCTTGAATGGCGCTTCCCAGCGCCCGGTGCCAGTTTCCAGTCGTGGCGGCAGCAAGGCCGTCGGCAGAAACAGGTTCCAAAACTTCTATGGACGGTTCCCTCCTTTCCGTGACCGGCGCTCGCAAGACCCTCAAGGCCTCCATCGGCTGCGTCGGGACTGGCCTGCACTCCGGTGACCGCGTCAGCCTCACGCTGCGCCCGGCCGAGGCGGGGACGGGGATCCTGTTCCGCCGCACTGACCTGGGCGTGGACATCCCGGCCCGCTACGACCTCGTCACCGACACCCGCCTCTGCACCGCGCTGACCTGCTCCACCCCCGCCGGCGAGGCCCGGATCGGCACGGTGGAGCATGTGCTGGCCGCCCTGGCCGGCTGCGGCGTGGACGACTGCATCATCGAGGTCGATGCCCCCGAGATCCCGATCCTGGACGGTTCGGCCGCGCCCTTCGTCTTCCTGATCGACTGCGCGGGCATCACGGCCTCCGCCCCCTACGCCCCGCGCGACACGATCGAGGTCCTGAAGCCCATCCGCGTCGAGGAAGGCTCCGCCTGGGCCGAGTTGCACCCGAACAGCCGCCGTGGCCTGGAGATCTCTCTCGCCGTCATCTACGAGGGCACGGCTGTCGGCCGGCAGGATCTGTCCCTGCCCGTGACGCCGGACTCCTTCCGCGAGATCCTGGCCGATGCCCGCACCTTCACCATGGCGGAGGACGTGGCCCGGCTGCGCGCTGTGGGCCTCGCTCGTGGCGGCTCGCTCGCCAATGCGGTGGTGGTGGACGGCCCGCTGGTGCTGAACCCGGGCGGGCTGCGCCATCCGCAGGAATTCGTGCGGCACAAGATGATGGATGTGGTGGGCGACCTTTTCCTGGCCGGTGCGCCGCTGCGGGCCAGCTTCCGGGGCCACAAGTCGGGCCACAGCCTGAACAACCGCCTGCTGCGCGCCCTCTTCGCCGATCCGACCGCCTGGCGCATCGAGTCCCAGGTCGCCGAGAATGCCAGCGCCGCGGCCAACACTCGCCTCCCCATGGCTGCCGCTCCCGCCTGAGCCCCCGGCGGGACGGAACGGCCCCTCGCCCCCCTCCCCGGTTGCGCCGGGCGCGGCTCCCGCCTCTCGGCGCAAAGGCCCCGGCCTCCCCCATGGCCGTACCGGGCACCTTCACCGTCCCGGCCCCGCCGCGAGGGCCCCTGAAAGGCAGGTGCCGGAACACGGCCAGGATTGCTTCCTCGAAGCCGCTCCCCTTGGCCCCATCGAGGAAGCAGCGCAGCAGGGTCCGCCCGGTCCCCCGACGGGCGGCCCCTCTGCGCACCCGCAGTCCCCGCGGAACCGCCACCGCGTCTTCCGGGTTCCCACGGGCGCGCGCCCGGAGGCGTGCCGTCCGCATCCCTTCGTCATCCACGCTGCTTTCGGCCCCTGCCGGCGCCTCGCAGCCGTGTTATAGGGCGCCCACCATGCGCATGATCGCCACGCTCCGCCGCTCCCCCTCGTGCCGCGCCAGCCACGCGCCGCACAGGGCTCCCCGCCGGGCCCCCTTCTGGGCGCTGCTGCTGCTGCCCCTGCTCCTGCCGGGCTGTGGCCTGATCGACCAGTGGGACGGCAAGTCCTCCACCCTGACCACCAAGCCCGACGGCTCCGCCATGGGCACGCCCGAGGAGCTCTATGCCGCCGGCATGGACGCGCTGAAGCAGGAAAAGCCTGCCCAGGCGGTGGAGCTCTTCGAGACGGTGGAGCGCGAGCACCCCTATTCCACCTGGGCCACCAATGCCCGGCTGATGACCGGCTACGCGGAATATTCCCGCAACCGCTACACCGAGGCGCTGACGGCGCTGGACCGCTTCATCCAGCTCCACCCGGCGCATCGCGACATCGCCTATGCCTATTACCTGCGGGGCCTCTGCTACTACGAGCAGATCAACGACGCACAGCGTGACCAGACCTCCAGCAACACGGCCATCGCCGCGCTGCAGGATGTGGTGAACCGCTTCCCGAACACGCCCTATGCCCGCGACGCGCGGCTGAAGATCGACCTCGCCCGCGACCACATCGCCGGGCATGAGATGTCGATCGGCCGCTTCTACCAGCAGCGCGGCCTCTACGCCGCCGCGATCGGCCGCTTCCGCAACGTGGTGGACAACTACCAGACCACCAACCACGTGCCGGAGGCGCTGCACCGCCTGACCGAGATCTACCTGGCGATGGGCCTCACGGAAGAGGCCCGCAAGACCGCCTCCGTGCTCGGCCACAACTATCCGGGCAATCCCTGGTACCAGGACAGCTACGCCATGCTGGTGGAGGGGGCGCCCCCCGCGCCGGGCGACGAGCGCCCGGGCTTCTTCCGGCGGGCCCTCAACACCATCTTCTGACCTCCCACGAACCTCCCGGGGCGGGCGCCGCGCGCGCCCTCCCCGTGTCTCCCGCGGAGCCCGCTTGCTCGCCTCCCTCTCGATCCGCGACGTGGTGCTCATCGAGCGCCTGGACCTGCGCTTCGGCCCCGGCCTGACGGTGCTGACCGGCGAGACCGGCGCCGGCAAGTCGATCCTGCTGGACAGCCTGGGCCTCGCCCTGGGCCAGCGGGCCGAATCCGGCATGGTCCGCACCGGACAGGCCCAGGCCAGCGTCACCGCCGTCTTCGCCCCCGCCCCCGACCACCCCGCCTTCGCGATGCTCGCCGAGCAGGGCATGGAGGGGGAGGAGGAGATCGTGGTCCGCCGGGTGGTGAACACCGACGGCCGCTCCCGCGCCTTCGTGAACGGGGAGCCGGTGGGCGTCGGGCTGCTGCGCCGCCTGGGCACCCTGCTGGTCGAGGTCCAGGGCCAGCACGACCAGGTGGGCCTCGCCGATCCCGGCAGCCATGGCGGGCTGCTGGATGCCTTCGGCGGGCTGGAACCCCGCCGCCGCAAGGCGGGGGACGCCTTCCGCGCCTGGAAATCCGCCAGCCGCGCCCTGCGCGAGGCGCAGGAGGCCATCGCCGCCGCCCAGCGCGACGAGGAATGGCTGCGCCACGCCGTGGGCGAACTGTCCGACCTCGCCCCGGAGGAAGGCGAGGAGGAGGCCCTGGCCAGCGAGCGCCAGCACATGCAGCAGGGCGAGCGCCGCGCCGAGGCCATCGCCTCCGCCCTGGCCGAGCTGCAGCCGCGCGACCGGCGTGGCGGCAGCGGCCCCGCCGCCGCGCTGCGCAACGCCGCCCGCGCCCTGGAACGCCTGCCCGCGCCGAACGAGGAAGCCGCCCCTGCTCTGGCCGCCCTGGCCGCCGCGCAGGACGCGCTGGCCGAGGCGGAATCCCTGCTGGAGCGCCTGAGCGCCGATTTCGGCCCCGACCCGCGCCGGCTGGAACAGCTGGAGGAACGCCTCTTCGCCCTGCGCGCCGCTGCCCGCAAGCACGCCGTGCCGGTGGTGGAACTGCCCGGCCTGCTGCTGCGCCTGAAGGAGCGCCTGGGCGCCCTGGATGCCGGCACCGGCCGCGTGGCGAAGCTGGAGGCCGAGGCCCGGTCCGCCCGCGACGCCTTCATCGCCGCCGGCGCCGACCTGACCGCCGCCCGCACCAAGGCGGCCCGCGAGCTGGAGAAGGCCACGGCACGCGAGCTCGCCCCTCTCAAGCTCGACCGCGCGCGGCTGCATATCGAGATCGTGGCCCGGGAGGAACCCGCCTGGGCCGCCGATGGCGTGGACCGGATCACCTTCCTCGTCTCCACCAATCCCGGCCAGACGCCCGGCCAGCTCGCGAAGATCGCCTCGGGCGGCGAGTTGTCGCGGCTGATGCTGGCGCTCAAGGTCGTCCTCGCCCGTGGCTCGCCGGTGCCCACCCTGGTCTTCGACGAGGTGGACAGCGGCATCGGCGGCGCCACCGCCGCCGCGGTGGGGGAACGCCTGTCGCGCGTCGCGGACCGGCTCCAGGTCCTGGTGGTGACCCATTCGCCCCAGGTGGCCGCCCGTGGCACCTCCCATCTCCGCGTGGCCAAGGGCGTGCGCGGCGACCGGGCCGAGACCCGCGTCGAACCCCTCGACCTCGGCGCCCGGCGCGAGGAGATCGCCCGCATGCTGGCGGGCGAGACCATCACCGAGGCCGCACGCGCCGCGGCCGACGACCTGCTGGCGGGGGCCGCCTGATACGGATCCCCGCCTGACCACCCGGTCCCGGCCCCTTTCCCCGCCGAGGGGATAGGACCGGGGCCGATCTTCCCTGGGGCAGGGCGCCGGCTCCTCCGGTGCCTGCGGGCCCTTGCCGCCACCTCGCCGGGCCGGTCCATGCCGCGTCCCCACCCATCCCGAGGCTGCGCGGCGCCCGTCCCGCCCCCTTTCCGATCGAGGACGCGATGAACCGACGCAGCCTGCTCGCCGCCGGCATGACCCTTCCCTTCCTGGCCGCCTGCGCCATGCCCATCCAGAACGGGCTGACCCCGGTGCTGGAATCCGACACGCCGATCCAGGGCGTCACCACCAGCCGCGACGGGCGCGTCTTCGTGGTCTTCGCCCGGCTGGACGGCGCCGAGGGGCCGCGCGTGGCCGAATGGGTGAACGGCCAGTACCGCCCCTATCCCGACGCCGCCTGGAACGCCTGGCGTCCCGGCACGGCACCGAACAACGCCTTCGTCCGCGCCAACGCGTTGCGCATCGGGCCGGAGGGCGACCTCTGGGTGGTGGATACCGGCAGCCCGGGCATCGGCAAGCCGGCCCTGTCCGGCGGGCCGAAGCTGGTGCAGATCGACCTCGCCACCAACAAGGCGAAGCGCATCTACCGGCTGGACGAGCTGACCGGCGAGCGCAGCTTCATCGACGACGTGCGTTTCAACGCGCGCCTCGCCTATGTCACCGATGCCGGCCAGCCCGCGATCATCGTGATGGACCTGGACCGCGGCGCCGGATGGCGCGTGCTGGAGGGCGATCCCTCCCTCACCGCCCGCCGCCCCCTGACGGCCGAGGGGCAGGAGCTGCGCGGCCTCGACGGCCGCCCGGTCCTCATCCATGCCGACCAGATCGAGGTTTCCCGGGACGGGCAGTGGCTCTACTACCAGTCCTGCTCCGGCCCGATGTCGCGCATCGCCACCCGCTACGTGGACGACCGCAACCTCGCCGACAGCGAGCGCGCCCGCCATGTGGAGCCCTGGGCCCAGACGGGCTCCACGGGCGGCACGGCCATCGACGCCGCCGGCAACATCTACGCCAGCGACACGGACAAGCTCGCCATCCTCCGCATCGCCCCCGACCGCACCGTCACCACCCTGGTGCAGGACCCGCGCCTGCTCTGGGTGGATGCGATGTGGATCGACGATGCCGGCGACCTCTGGCTGCCGGCGGCCCAGCTCAACCGCCTCCCCGCCTTCCAGGGCGGCACGTCGCGCGTGGTGCAGCCGGTCCGGGTCTTCAAGTTCACCCTCGGCGCGCCGCCGGTCCGGCGATAGGCCGACGGGCCGGAGCGCTTCGGGGCGCTCCCCTGGCCGGCCCCGGGGAAGGCTCCGCCTCCCCCGGCACCCCTCCGCTGGGGGGATGGTATCCCCCCAGACCCCGCCTTGAGTTGGCATCGGTGGCAAAGTCAGCCCACGGCCCGATCCCCGGAAGCAGGTGGATCGGCGGGCCTCCGAGAAAAGCACCTTGCCCACGTTGGCGGCGCCCGCAGTCGCCGGAGAGCATGGCTCTCCGGCGCGATCCGGCACCAGCAGGAACCAGCGAACCGGGTCCAGGGCGCGCAGCGTCCTGGCGGATGGGGGGTACGGGGGGAAAGGCAGCGCCTTCCCCCCGGGCCACAGCCCCTTCACCCGAACACCTTCCTGCCGCGTTGCTCCGCCATCACCCGGCGTTTCCGCTCCTACCCGATCTGCCCTAGGCCAGCCGCCATGTCCGACCGCATCGAATTGCAGCCCGTCGAGTCGCTCACCGAGGAGGAGGCCCGGGCCGAGCTTGCCCGCCTGGCCGGGCAGATCGCCGAGGCCGACCTCGCCTATCACCAGCAGGACGCGCCGATCCTGACGGACGCGGCCTATGACGCACTGCGCCGCCGCAACACGGCCATCGAGGAACGCTTCCCCGCCCTGAAGCGGGAGGACAGCCCGAGCGAGGCTTCGCCCGGCGCGGCCCCGGCGGCGGGCTTCAGCAAGAGCCGGCACGGCACGCCGATGCTGAGCCTGGACAATGTCTTCGGCCCCGGGGAATTCGCCGAATTCGCCGCCCGCATCCGCCGCTTCCTGGGCCTCTCGGCCGAGGAGGTGCTGCGCTTCGTGGGCGAGCCCAAGATCGACGGCCTCTCGGTGAACCTGCTCTACGAGGACGGGCGCTTCGTGCGCGGCGCCACGCGGGGCGACGGCACGGTGGGCGAGGACATCACCCGCAACCTGGAAACGCTGGACGAACTTCCCCGCCAGCTCCCCGCCCCCTGCCCCGCCCGCATCGAGATCCGGGGCGAGGTCTTCATGACCAAGCCCGACTTCCTGGCCTTCCATGCCGAGCAGACCCGGCTGAACGAGGAGCGCGAGGCCCGCCGCGCCGCGGGGGAGCCGGTGGGCCCGGCCATCCGCATCCCCGTCAACCCGCGCAACGCCGCCGCCGGTTCGCTGCGCCAGCTCGACCCCATGGTGACGGCCAGCCGCCCCCTGCGTCTCTTCGCCTATGCCCAGGGCGAGTCCAGCGAGCCGGTGGCGGAGACCCATTCCGGGTACCTGAAGCGGCTGGAGCAATGGGGCTTCCAGGTGAACCCCCTGTCCCGGCTCCTGCCCGACGAACATGCCGCCGAGGCCTTCCAGGCGGAGCTGGCGGAGAAACGCGCCGGCCTCGCCTATGACATCGACGGCGTGGTCTACAAGCTGGACCGGCTGGACTGGCAGAGCCGCCTGGGCTTCGTCGGCCGCGCCCCGCGCTGGGCTATCGCCTGGAAATTCCCGGCGGAACAGGCCACCACCACGCTGCTCGACATCCAGATCCAGGTCGGCCGCACCGGGGCACTGACGCCGCGCGCGGTGATGCAGCCGGTGAATGTGGGCGGCGTCATGGTGCAGCACGCGACGCTGCACAACGAGGACGAGATCGCCCGCAAGGATGTGCGCATCGGCGACACGGTGATCCTGCAACGCGCCGGCGACGTGATCCCGCAGATCACCGGCATCGTGCCGGAGAAGCGGCCGAAGGACAGCCAGCCCTTCGTCTTCCCCGACACCTGCCCCGCCTGCGGCTCCCATGCCGTGCGGCCGCCGGGCGAGGTGATCAAGCGTTGCACCGGCGGGCTGATCTGCCCGGCGCAGCAGGTGGAGCGGCTGATCCACTTCGCCTCCCGCAACGCGCTCGATATCGAGGGGCTGGGCATCGAGAACATCGAGCTCCTGCACCGCGAGGGCCTGGTGAACACCCCCGCCGACATCTTCCGCCTCAAGGCCCATACGGAGCGGATGCGCGGCTGGGAGGGCTGGGGCGGCCGCGGGGGGAAGAACCCTTCCGGCAAGGATTCGAGGAAGATCGCCAACCTCCTCGCCGCCATCGAGGCGCGGCGGGAGCCCTCGCTGGAACGCTTCCTCTTCGCCCTGGGCATCCGCCGCATCGGCGCGCAGAACGCCCGCCTTCTCGCCCGCCACTACGGCACGGTGGAACACTGGCGCCAGGCCATGCTCGATGCCCGCGTCATCGGCTCCGAGGCACGGGAGGATCTGGGCGGCATCCAGGGCATCGGCCCCGCCATCGCGCAGGAGCTGGTGGAGTTCTTCTCCGAGCCCCGCAACCTGGAGGCCCTGGACGACCTGCTGCGGGAGGTCCGTCCGCAGCCCGCCGAGGCGGTGGCGGAAGGCGCCCTTTCCGGCAAGAGCATCGTCTTCACCGGCTCCCTGGAAACCATGACGCGGCAGGAGGCCGAGGCCCGCGCCGAATCCCTCGGCGCCAAGGTGGTCAAGAGTGTCTCGAAGAAGACCGACCTCGTGGTGATCGGCGCCGATGCCGGCTCCAAGGCCAAGAAGGCGGCGGAGCTGGAGCTCCGCACCCTCACCGAAGCGGAATGGCGCGAACTGGCCGGAATGGGGGCCGGAACGGGCTGAGCGCGGTCCGCCCGCCCCCTAGCGGGAGCCCAGCTCGTAGAACTCGTCGGTCAACTCCCCGGTGCCGTCGCGCAGCAGCAGGCGCGGCGGGATGCCCTCCGGGCGCTTCTTGCCCTCCGGCAGCGGCGAGACATAGGGCCCGTCGCCCCGGCGCTTGCGGAAATCGGCCTTCGCCTGGGCACGAAGCTCCGGGTCGGTCATCAGGTCATAGCCGACCCCGGCCATGACGATGGCCGTGTTGATCGACCCCTTGTCGCCGATCGAGGTGCCGCCGCAGGCCGTGACCGGCCAGGTGTGCAGCCCCACCCCCGCCGGCATGGTCGCCCAGGCGAAAAGGCCGGTCGGCGTGTTGTAGCTGACATCGCCGACATCCGTGGAACCACCCGTCTGCATCTCCGGCAGGAGGGGCAGGAGGCTGGTGGCAAGGCCGGCCTCCGGCAGCTTCGACTCGCGCTGGCAGGCGCGGGCGAAATCCTGCTCCGCCGCGGTCCATTCGACGGGCACGGCCGACATGTGCTGGTGGATGCGGCGGACCAGCACCTCGTTCGGCAGCAGGTCGTGCAGGCCGAAGGGCTGCTCGATCTCCACCGCGGTCTGCGTCGCCCTGGCCACCCCTTCGGCGACCTCGCGGACCCAGCCGGTCACCTCCCCGACCTGCTTCCGGTTGGTGTCGCGGATCACGATGGCGACCGCGGCCCGGTCCGGCACGACGTTCGCCGCCTCGCCCCCATCGGTATAGACGTAGTGCAGCCGGGTGGTGGGGCGCAGGTGCTCCCGCATGAACTGGACGCCGATCCCGAACATCTCGGCCCCCTTCAGCGCGCTGCGCCCTTCCCAGGGATCGACCCCGGCATGGGCGCTGCGGCCCCGGAAGCGAACGCGCAGCAGGTTCATCGCGGCGGTCCGCAGCATGCCCGTGCCGGTCATCGGCGCCGGATGCCAGGCGAGGCAGGCATCCAGGTCGTCGAACAGCCCGTCGCGCGCCATATAGACCTTGGCACCCTCGGTCTCCTCCGCCGCGCAGCCATAGACGCGGATCGTCCCCGGATGGCCGCCGTCCATCATCATCTTCCGCAGCGCCATGGCGGCGCCGGTGCAGCCCGCGCCGAGCATGTTGTGCCCGCAGCCATGGCCGACCCCGACGCCCTTCGGCCCGGGCACCTGCCGGGGCTCGGCCGCGTTGCCCAGGCCCGGCAGCGCGTCGTATTCCGGCAGGAAACCGATCTTCGCACCGCCCTGGCCCTGGCTCCATTCCGCGACGAAGGCCGTCGGGATCCCCGAAGTCCCCTGGCTGGCGATGGTGAAGCCGGCGGCGCGCAGCTCGCGCAGGTGGATCTCCGAGGAAACCTCCTCATGCAGCGACAGCTCGGGGTTCGCCCAGACCTCGCGCGAGATGCGGAGGATGGCGTCGCGGCAGGCCTCCACTGCCCCACGCGCTGCTTTGGTGGAAGCCGGAGGAGCTGCCTTCCCGGCCTCCTGCGCGAGGGCCGTGCCCATCCCGGCCAGCGACCAGGAAACGGCCGTCGCGAGCGATCCAAGAATGACGGAGCGGCGGGATGCGGGCATGAGGCCTGGATGCTGGCGCATATCGTGGTCCTCCCAGGAAATCCGGAACAGGACTGCTAGGTGAGCCCCCTCCCCGGCGCAACAACAGGGTGCCCTGGAAGGCCGTGCGGGGTTCTGCCACCGGGGGGGGGCACCAACCGGTCCCGCCCACCACGATCGAGCCGGGCAGCTATCCAGGCGGCGCATGGCTCGTGACAAATCTGCTGTCCGGCCACCCAGTTTCCTGTAATTGATCGTCATTCTCAATAAGAAGGCATTCCCTCCCTTGTCCGGCTTCACCGCGACGGGCCGCTGGCAACGGGCTGGCTCTCCCAACTCCCGCACGGCCAGCGAACTGGCGCCAGCCTCCGGCCGGAAGGCCCTGCCGCGCAGGCCGGACGCCCAGCCTTCCCCCGGCCCACGGACCGGCAGCCGGTTCCTTCCGGACCGCCTGGTGCGCCATCTGCCGGATCTCGTGCTGCTCGCCTTCGTCGCGATCCAGCTCCAGCCCTTCCTGTCCGCCTTCCATCAGGCCGCCGACGACAATTTCTGGCAGTACGTCACCCTGACCGAGATGGATTCGCCCTGGGATCTCGTCGCCCGCCTTACCCGCATCGCGGAGGACCAGGGGCGCATCGGCATGTATCCCGCCATGCCGCTGGTTCTGCTGGGAACCATGCTGCCGGAATACGCCTGGGGCCGGCTTCTGGTGGTCCTTTGTTTCGGCCTGACGCTGCTGGCCTTCTGCCACCTCTTCGCCCGGCGCTTCCGGTTGCCGCTGACGCGCGCCGCCCTGCTGCTCACGGCCTGCATCCTGCCGATGGTGGCGCATCACCTGCCGCCCAATGCCTATCCGGTGATGCTCACCCTGCCGCTGCTGGCATTGCTGGCGATCCATCTCCGGCTGGCCCGCGCCGGAGAGCTTTCCGTGCCGGCCGCCCTGGCCGCCGGGCTGGGCCTCTTCGCCGCGACCATGCTGCTGGAATACGCGCTGGTGGAGGGGCTCGGGCTGGCCGTGCTGGCGCTGATGGCGGCCCGGGCGCGCCGGGGCCGGGAGATCCAGGTGCACGGGGCGGCGCTGCTGGCCTCGGCGACCCTCCATTTCGGCTACCGCCTGGTCTTCCCGAGCCACTACCCGGGCACGATCGCGGAGGCCCTGCCGCTGGCCGACATCCTCCGCCTGCAACTCCTGCACACCGTCAACGGCACCGTCTTCCCCCATCTCTCCCTGGCCATCCCGTCGCCGGAGGATTTCGCCCCCGCCCTCCTTCTGCTCGCCACGGGCGCCTGGCTGGCCGCGCGTCTGCTGCCGGCACTGGCCGCGCGCCTGGACGCCCGGCTGGCCGTGCGGGTCCTGCTCGCCTGCCTCGCCTGGGCTTGGCTCAACACGCTCGCCCATGCCTTCACCCAGAAGTACCAGGCATGGTGCCGGAACGGGGACTGCACCTATGTCGACTCCCGCCTTTCCGCGCTGAGCCTGGGCATCGCCGCGGCCATAGGCCTCGCCTTGCTGCTCCAGGGCGCGGCGCGGCATGGCCCAGCCCGGGCCCGGCAGGCAACGCTCCTCTGCGCGGCGTGCCTGGGCCTGCTCGGCAGCGCCACCTTCCTGCACAACCGCGCCTCCGCCCGGGTCATGGCGGAAAAGGAAGGCGCCTTCGACCTCCTCCGCGAGAGCTCCTGCCGGATGCCGGACCGGATGGGGCACGATCCGCTGGTGCTGCAGGCGCTGTCGCGCGCTGTCCTCTGGCCGACGGACCCGGGCGGCGCCAGCAGGGCGACCTATCTCGCGACCTACCGGGACGCGCTGCCCCGGCTGGGCCTCGCCTGCCAGCCCATCGCCTTCCGGCCCATGCCGCAGCGGGCCGAGCTGCTCGGCTGGTCCTTCCGCGAACGCGGGGGCCGCTGGTCCCTGGGCGAATCCGCGGTGATGCGCGTCCCCGTCAGGCCGGACACGCTGGGCGCGATCCTGACGCTCTCGGCCTATGTTCCGCCCGGCGGCGCGCCGCAGCGCGTCACCATCCGCGACGCGGGGGGCCGGGCCTGCCAGCTTTCCCTGGAATTCACGAAGGTCCAGCGGGTCTTCCTGCCCTGGCGCGATGCGGCCCCGGGCTCGATGCTGACGCTGCTGCTGGAAACGCCGGATGCCGTCAGCCCCCGTCAGGCCGGGGCGAGCGAGGATGGCCGCGTCCTGGGCGTCTTCCTGTCCGGGGTGAAGCCTGTCCCCGCCGCGCCGGGACGTGGCAGGGGTGGGGATGGCACGGGCGGGGCCGGCACGGGCGCGGCCCTCGATCTCGGCCGCTGCATGGACGAAGGCTGACCGCCCTCGCGGCGGGAAAGGCGAACCCGCCGCGTCGGATCGCCAGGGCCGGTGCCCCCCATGGCCCCGGCCCCATGCTGCGGCGGCGGCCGGGTCAGCCCGCCGTCTTCAACCCCTCGCGCAGCCTGCTCTCCTGCTCCGCCGTCAGGTTGGTCCGCAGCACCGTCCCGCCGAACTCGGCCATGGCCGGCAGGACCTTGTCCGCCGTGACCTTGCGCACCAGCACGCAGAGCGCCGCGCCGCCCGGCGGCAGCGCCTGGGTGGCATCCTTCAGGAAGTTGTCGTCGATGCCGACATCGGTGAAGTAGCCGCTCAGCGCCCCCGCCCCGGCGCCGACCGCGGTGCCCAGCAGCGGGTTCAGGAAGAGCATGCCGATCAGCGTGCCCCAGAGCGCGCCGGAGGCCGTGCCCGCCAGGGTGGTGTTCACCAGCTGGTTCAGCTTCACGTTCCCGTCCGGCTGGCGGACGGCGACCACGGCATCCCCGATCTCGATCAGGTACTCCTTCTGCAGGCTCAGCAGCTTCTGCCGCGCGGCCTCGGCCGTCTGCTCGTCGGGATAGGCAACGATCACCAGATCCGCCATGTCCAGGCTCCTCCATCTTCGATGGGCGGTCCCATGCCGGAGGTTCCGGCGGGACTCCGGGCATAGAAGGCGTCAGGAATCCCTGCGTTGCAATCCCGGCCGGGCCAGCGCCGGGGCGCAGACATGCGAAGGGCGGAACCCGCGGGTCCCGCCCATTCCTCCGCTCACCTCACCGCGGGCAGCCCCGCGGCGTCCGGGATCACTCCGCCGCGACGGGCGGAGCGTAAGGCGTGGCGCGCCGCATGCCGTTGGCCACCACCGCGACCAGGCCGATCACCGCCGCCAGGGCGACATAATGCGCCGGCCCCATCGCATCGAAGCCCGCCAGCGTACCCACTGCCATCGGTGTCAGCCCCCCGAAGATCGCGTAGGCCACGTTGTAGGAGAAGGACACGCCGGTGAAGCGCACCGCCCCCGGGAAGGCCCGCACCATCACATAGGGCACCACGTTGATGATCCCCACCGTGGCCCCGGCCAGCGCATAGAGCGGCACCAGGTTGTCCGGGTTCGCGGCGGTGCCGACATAGAGCGCATAGGTCGAGGCGATCAGCAGCACCGTCCCCACCAGCGCCACCGCCACCGTGCTGAAGCGGTCCAGCAGCACGCCCACCAGCACGGCACAGATCGTCAGCGTCAGCGTCGCGAGGCTGCTGCCGATCAGCGTCGTGGTCGGCGGAATGTCGTGCAGGCGCTGCATCAGCGAGGGCGTCAGCAGGATCACCACCACGATGGCCGCGGTCAGCATCCAGGTCACCGCCATGGAGATCACCACCGAGGCGCCATGGCCGCGCAGCACCTGCTTCAGCGGCATCTCCTGCACCACGGCCTTGCGGGCGCGCATCGCCTCGAAGACCGGCGTCTCGTGCAGCCAGCGGCGCAGGTACATGGCGATCAGGCCGAAGACGCCGCCCACCAGGAAGGGGATGCGCCAGGCGCCGCCCAAGATCTCGTCCGGGGTATAGGCGAAGTTGATCGCCGTCGCCATCAGCGAACCCAGCAGGATGCCGCCGGTCAGCCCGCCGGTCAGCAGGCCGCAGGCCAGGCCCACGCGGTTGGCCGGCACATGCTCCGCCACGAAGACCCAGGCGCCCGGCGCCTCGCCACCGATCGCGGCGCCCTGGAAGACCCGCATGACCAGCAGCAGCAGCGGCGCGGCATAGCCGATGCTGGCATAGGTCGGCATCAGGCCGATCAGCAGCGTCGGCACCGCCATCATCAGGATGGAAAGGGAGAACATGCGCTTGCGGCCGGTCTTGTCGCCGAAATGCGCCATGATGATGCCGCCCAGGGGCCGCGCCAGATAGCCGGCGGCGAAGATGCCGTAGGTTTGCAGGTCTCCCAGCCATGCCGACGTGCCGGCGGGGAAGAACAGCTTGCTGATCGTGACTGCGAAGAAGACATAGATGATGAAGTCATAGAATTCGAGAGCGCCGCCGAGCGAGGCAAGGGCGAGGGTCTTGGCGTCCTGGCGTGTCAGGTTTCGGTCTGTTGCGTTCTCGGTCATCATCAGGTGTCCATGGGCCCGGCACCCGCCCTCCGGCGGCAGAGGAAGACGTTTCCTTTCGCGGGTGCGTAGCGGCACGCAATATTGCATCGCATCATGCCTGTCACCAATGCCACTCCCTCCACTCGGCCCTGCCCCCAGGGCGGGGCTGATACGGCAGGCCGGCGGCGCCGGGGCAGCAGCGGCGCTGATGCCGGGGATCAGGATTATGCGTTGGACCGGCGCCGCCGCCCGGCGCAGAAAGCCACCGCCATGCCGCTCGATCCCGCCCTGCTCGCCGCCTATCTCCTGGCCTGCCTCGTCCTGGTGCTGACACCGGGGCCGGACATGATGTTCGTGCTGGGCCAGACCCTGTCCGGCGGCCCGCAGCGGGGCTGGGCGGCGGTGCTGGGCATCGTCTGCGGCGCCTTCTGCCATATCGCCGCCGCCGCGCTGGGCGTGGCCGCCATCCTGGCGGCGGAGCCCATGCTCTTCGCCCTGCTGCGCCTCGCTGGCGCCGCCTATCTGGTCTGGCTCGGCCTCGGGGCGCTGCGGGCCGCCTGGCGCGGCGAGGCGGGCATCGCCCCCGCCGCGCCCTCCGCCGGAGCGGCGCCCCGGTTTCAGGGAGGGCACCTCCGGGGCCAGGGCCGCATCGTGCTCCAGGGCATGCTGACCAACCTGCTCAACCCCAAGGTCGCGCTGTTCTTCCTGGCCTTCCTGCCGCAGTTCGTGGCGCCGGGCCTCGCCCCGGCCTGGCTCCAGATGCTGCTGCTGGGCCCGCTCCTGCCGCTGCTGGCCCTGCCGCTCTTCGCCATTCTGATCGCCGGTGCCGGCCGGACGGTCGGCCGCCTGAACCGTTCCGCCCGCGCCACCCGCTGGCTGAACGGCCTCGCCGGCACGATCTTCCTGGGGCTGGGACTGCGCCTGCTGCTCGACCGGCGATAGGCGCCGTCGTTCCGGGAGGCGGCATGCCCTGGCCCATGGACGCGCAAGGGTCCGGCCCCGGGGGAGAGGCTCCGCCTCTCGCCCCGGTCCCCCTCACCGCCAGGACGCTCCGCGCCCTGGACCCGATGGGCTGGCGCGCGCGGTAACCGTCAGCCCGAAGGTGTTCGATCCCCCCGCGCCCAACGCCCCTTGCTTCCCAGACCCAGCCCGGGCTATAGGAATATAGTCAACTCCACCCTCATGTCACCGTCCCCTGGAAGCGAGAATCCGAGCGGCATGCGCTCGCCATGCATGGGAGAGCCCGCACTCATCCGGACGGATAAAGGTCTAAAATCCTAAAATCTTAAAGCCCTAAAATCCGGGAGGGCGCATAGGGGGAAAGACCCTGGCCCGTGCGGGCGGGGGGGGGGGAGGAACGGACAGCGCCAGCGCCGGACCGTAACGCCCCTGGGGGTCATGCATCCCGCCCTTCGCCCTACATCTCCGCCGGGCCGAACCGCCCGTGCCGTTCCACCATCCCGGCGCTGGCCTCGTTCAGCCCGATCACCTCCACGCGCAGCCCGTGGCGCCGCATCTTGTTGACCACGCCCTCCAGCGCGCCGACGGCGGTGATGTCCCATAGATGCGCCCCGGTCAGGTCGATCACCACCTGCCGCGCCACCGCATCGCGCAGGTCGAAGGCATCGGCGAACATCTCGGCGGAGGCGAAGAAGACCTGCCCCTTCACCGTATAGGTCCGGATGCGGCTGGCCTCGTCGTACCGTTCCTCCACCTGCATCAGCCGCATGACCTTGAAGGCGAAGAAGACGCCGCTCAGCAGCACGCCGACGAAGACGCCCATCGCCAGGTTGTGCGTCACCACCACCACCGCGACGGTGGCCAGCATCACCAGGCTGGACAGGCGCGGATGCGCCGCGAGGTCGCGCAGCGAGGACCAGGAGAAGGTGCTGACCGAGACCATGATCATGATGGCCACCAACGCCGCCACCGGCACCTGCGCCACCCAGGGCCGCAGCAGCACCATCAGCACCAGCAGGAAGGCCCCCGCCACGAAGGTGGACAGCCGCCCCCGCCCGCCATAGCGCAGGTTGCCCACGGTCTGCCCGATCATGCCGCAGCCGGCGATGCCGCCGAAGGCCCCGACGGCGATGTTGGCGATGCCGAGCCCGGTGCATTCGGCGCGCTTGGAGCTGTTGGTCTCGGTCCAGTCGTCCACCACCCCGGCGGTCATCATGGATTCCAGCAGCCCGACCATCGCCATGGCCAGCGCATAGGGGAAGATGATCCGCAGCGTCTCCAGGTTCAGCGGCACCTGCGGCCAGACCAGGGCGGGCAGCGAGTCCGGCAGGCGCCCCAGATCCGCCACGGTGCGCAGCGGCATGTCCACGCCCATGGCGATGACGGTGAGAACCACGATGCAGATCAGCGGCGAGGGGATCGCCTCGCTGATGCGCGGCACGAGATAGATGATGGCCAGCCCCAGCGCGATCATCGCATAGGTGTGCCAGGTCACGTCCATCATCTGCGGCAACTGCGCCGAGAAGATCAGGATGGCCAGCGCGTTCACGAAGCCCGTCCGCACCGAGCGCGAGACGAAGCGCATCAGCACGTCGAGCTTGAGCAGGCCGAAGACCACCTGGATCGCCCCGCAGAGCAGCGTGGCCGCCAGCAGGTATTGCAGCCCGTGCGAGGAGACCAGCGCGGCCGCCACCAGCGCGACGGAGCCGGCGGCCCCCGAGATCATGGCGGGCCGGCCGCCGGTGAAGGCGATGACGATGCCGATCACGAAGGAGGCGAAGAGCCCCACCTCCGGATCGACGCCCGCGACGAAGGAGAAGGCGATCACCTCCGGGATCAGGGCGAAGGTGCCCACCATCCCGGCCAGGATTTCACGGTGAAGGCTGCCGCCGGTCCATTCGGCCCGGTAGCGTGCGAGGTCGAAGCTCATGCGAGGCTCATGGGGGAAACTACGGTCCCGGTTCCTTGGGCCGTGTCACGCGCGGGATGCGGAGGACGGCCGGGAACCATCCGCGCCCCTGGCCCGGACTTCCCCGCCGATCCCCGGCCTTCGCTCGCAACAGGCGATCATGGGCCGCCGCACCATGTGCGACGGGTCGAAGCATGTCGTTGTTGCGAGCGCAGCCTACATCGGCCTGGTGATCCCTCTGGCCTCATGCGGCAAGGACAGGCACGAAACATGCCGGAACCGGCCGGAGCCCGATTTTGCGGTGCAGCAGGGTTAGACCCTGCCGCCGGAGGGTGCAAGCCGCCCGGCGGCGTATCGCCGGGCCGGACGGCACGCCCTCCCCCGCTCAGAGCGGCGCGCAGGCCTGTCGCAGCCAGGCCGCCACCTCGGGCTCCAGGCCCGGCGCCACCTCCGACGCCACGCGGGCATGATAGACATCCACCCACTCCCGCTCCGCCGGGGTCAGCAGCGTGGGCAGGATCAGCCGCCGCTCATAAGGTGCCAGCGTCAGCGTCTCGAAGCCCAGCCAGGGCCGCCCGGAGACCCCCTGCCCGGCCGAACGCACCAGCAGCAGGTTCTCGATGCGGATGCCATAGGCTCCGGGCAGGTAGAAGCCCGGCTCGTCGGACAGGATCATCCCCTCCTCGACCGGCACGGGCTTCGCCGCCCGCGAGAAGGCGACCGGCCCCTCATGCACCGAAAGGAAGGAGCCCACGCCGTGCCCCGTGCCATGGTCGTAGTCCATCCCGGCATCCCAGAGCGGCCGCCGCGCGATGGCGTCGAGATGCGGCCCCGCCACCCCCTTGGGGAAGGTCAGCGTGGCCAGGGCGATATGGCCGCGCAGCACCCGCGTATAGCGCTCCCGCAACTCCGCCGGGGCCTCGCCCGGCCCGGTCCAGAGGGTGCGCGTCACATCCGTGGTGCCGTCCGGGAACTGCGCCCCGCTGTCGATCAGGTAGCATTCGTCCCGCCCGATCGCCCGGTCCGTCTCCGGCGTCACCCGGTAATGCACGATCGCCCCGTTCGGCCCGGCACCGGAGATGGCGGGAAAGGATTCCGCCCGGAACAGCGGCAGCGCCCGGCGGAATTCCAGCAGCTTCCCGGCCGCCGTGATCTCGGTCTGCCCGCCCCGCGGCGCCTCCCCGGCGAACCAGTGGAGGAAACGCGCCAGCGCCAGAGCGTCCCGCGCATGTGCCGCCCGGGCACCCGCCTGCTCCACCGCGTTCTTGCGCGCCCGCGGCAGGCGCACCGGATCCTCCCCCGTCACCACGGTCGCCCCCGCCTCGCGCAGCCGCATGGCGAACCAGGCCGGGGTCAGGTCGGGATCGACCCGCACCCGCTTGCCCGCCAGCGCACGCAGCGCCTCCGGCCATTCCTCCGGCATCCGCAGCGCCACGGCATTGCCGAGATGCCCGCGTAGCACCTCGTCCACCTTCGCCGGGGCGATGAACAGGTCCACCGTCCCGTCCGCCCGCAACAGGCCCTGGGACAGCGCCAGCGGCGTGTTCTCCAGATCGCCGCCCCGGATGTTCAGCAGCCAGGCGGTGCTGTGCGCGTCGGCCAGCACCGCCGCATCCTCGCCCGCAGCCCGCAGCGCCGCGGCAGCCGCCTCGCGCTTCTCCTCCGCGCCCTGGCCGGCATGCTCCGCCGCCTGCGGCACGGCCCGGGCCATCGGCGGCGCAGGGCGGTCGGCGCCCCAGGCGGCATCCAGCGGGTTGCCGTCCAGCGGCACCAGCTCGGCACCCGAGGCCGCCAGCTTCTCCACCGCCGATTCCGGCATCAGCCGGGGGTCGTAGCCGACGCGCCGGCCCTTCGCATGCTCCCGCAGCCAGTCCGCCGCCGGTTCCTCAGTGATGTGGCGCCGCTCCCAGAGCGCGGGGTCGGTCTGCGCCGCCACCTGGGTGGTGTAGCGCCCGTCGGTGAAGACCGCTGCCCGTTCCGGCAGGACGATGGCCAGCCCGGCGCTACCCGTGAAGCCGGTGAGCCAAGCCAAGCGCTCCGCCGAGCCCGGCACGTATTCGCCCAGATACTCGTCCGAGCGCGGCACCACGAAGCCCTCCACGCCGAGAGCGGCCAGGTTCCGGCGCAGGGCCTCCAGCCGGGCCGCCGGGAACGCCCCGGTGCCGGTGCCTGCGCTCACGAGACCGCGACCTTCGTAAACGACATGTTTCACTCCTATTTCATGACCTGAACGCATATCTCAGCAGCCAGATCCGCACGAGCAAAAGCGGCGGGCGCGCTTATGTTGCTTTGCATCAAGCGCGGCACGGCGAAGCGAGTCGAAGTCACAACGACCCACAGCCACGAACCGCGCCGCGAAAGGAACGCTAGTCATGAATACCCGGATCAACCAGACCGAAGCCGCCCTGATGATGCCGATGCCCGCCAACGCCCAGGCCGAGCGCATCCAGGCCCTTCGCCAGCAGGCCCTGCAGCAGAGCGACAGCGGGATCGGCCGCTGGTTCCGCAGCCTGACCCTGCGCCTCTCCGAGGGTCTGCAGCGCCGTCGCGCCATGGCCGAGCTGCAGGAGCTGACGGATCGCGAGCTGGCCGATATCGGCCTGACCCGCGCCGACATCCCGCACCTGTTCGACCGCATGTCGCAGCAGGAGCAGGTGGCTGCCCGCGCGCCCGTGTCGCGCCCGGCCAACGACTTCGGCGGCAAGCGCGCCGCGGCCTGAAGGCACGGAGCCGGCGGGTCTCCCGCCGATCACAGGCTTGCGTTTTCCACATGGAACTTCGCCAGCCATGGTGAAAAGGGACGGCTTGCCGTCCCTTTTTTTGTGCCTGCCCGCCAGCGCCAGAAAAATTCTGCCCTGCCCGTTGCGGCACAGGACGGGCCGCCCTCAGCGCTTCCGCAGAACCAGGGTGGACCACGCCCCGAGGTCGATCCGCCGCTCCAGCACCAGCCCGCAGCGGCGATGCGCCGCCAGCACCATCCGCACCTGGGTGCCGAGCAGCCCGGCCAGGATCGCCGTGCCCCCCGGCGCCAGATGCGTGGCGAGGTCGCGCGCCATGGCGCAGAGCGGCCGCGCCAGGATATTGGCGAAGACGAGGTCGTAGCGGCCGTTCCGCACCACCGGATCGCGCCAGCCATCCGCCAGCTCCGCCCGGAACAGCCCGCGCAGCCCGTTCATCACCCCGTTCTCGGCGGCGACGCGGACCGACCAGGGCTCGATATCCGTGGCCAGCACCTTCCGGTGCAGCAGCTTCGCCGCCGCCATGCCAAGAATGCCCGAGCCCGTGCCCAGGTCCAGGATGCGACGCGGCTTCCGGTGGGCGACGGCCTCGAAGGCCAGCAGGCAGCCGCGGGTGGATTCGTGCTCGCCCGAGCCGAAGGCCAGCCCCGCATCGAGCCGCAGCACCAGCCGGTCCCACTCCCGCGGATTCGGCAGGTGCGTGGGGCGGATCGTGAATCGCCGGCCGAGATCCTGTTCCGGAAAGGCCTCCACGGTGCGGGCCAGCCAGCCCTCCGCCTCGGTCGGGTGGCGCTCCGGCACGCCGGCGTCGAAGCCCGAGACCGCCGCCGCCAGGGCCAGCGCCGCGCTCAGCGCCGCCTCGTCGCCGTTCTGCTCCCAGACGCCTTCCAACCGCCAGGTCTCCTCCAGCGGCGGCTCGCGGAAATAGCCGACGGTGCGGCAGAGGCTTTCCAGCGCCGCCTCGTAATAGGGCACCGCCTCGTCCGGGATGCCGGTCAGCACCAGCGTTTCCAGCGGAATGGCCCAGCGCGTGTTGCCCTGGGTCGGCCAATGGCCGGGCTTCTGCTGGATGGCGGTCTCGCTGCTCATCAGGCGCGCTCCACGAAACGGTCCAGCACGCGCTTGCTGCCGGTCTTCTCGAAATCCACGTCCAGGCGGTCATCCTCCACCCGGGTCACGCGTCCGTAGCCGAATTTCTGGTGGAAGACGCGGGTGCCGACGGTCATGGCATCCTTGCGCGCCGGTCGCGCCTGCACCTCCCAGGCCCCCTTCTCGGAGAGCTTGGCCTCCATGATCCGTGGCCGTCCGGCGCTGATGGGACCATGCGCGAAGACGCTGGGCGCCGTCGCCATGCGCTGCCGCTGCATCGCCGAGGAACCCTCGACCTCCACCGCCTCGCGCGGCAACTCGTCCAGGAAGCGCGACGGGATGGCGGCCGACCAGTTGGCATAGATCCGGCGGTTCGCGGCATGGCTGATCACCGCGAGCTTCCGCGCCCGGGTAATGCCGACATAGGCGAGGCGCCGCTCCTCCTCCAGACCCTTGGTGCCGCCCTCGTCCAGCGCGCGCTGGTGCGGGAAGAGCCCCTCCTCCCAGCCCGGCAGGAAGACGAGGTCGAATTCCAGCCCCTTCGCCGCGTGCAGCGTCATCAGGGAGACCTTGGCCTCCGAGGCGTTCTCGTCGTTCTCGGTCACCAGCGCGACATGGTCCAGGAAACCCGCGAGGCTCTCGAACTCCCCGATCGCGCGCAGCAGCTCCTTCAGGTTCTCCAGCCGGCCCGGCGCCTCGGCCGACTTGTCCTGCTTCCACATCTCCGTGTAGCCGCTCTCGTCGAGCATGGTGGCCACCGTCACCACATGCCCCTCGCGCGCCAGCATCTCCCGCCAGCGGCTGAAGCCGTCGAACAGCTCGCGCAGCGCCGCGCGCGGCTTGGGGCGGAAGGCATCGGTGCGCGCGAGCTGCTCCGCTGCCACGGCGAGCGGGATGCCCTGCTCGCGCGCCGCCACATGCATGTGCTGCAGCCCGCTGTCGCCCACGCCCCGGCGCGGCGTGTTGACGATGCGCTCGAAGGCCAGGTCGTCGCTCGGCTGGTGCAGGATGCGCATATAGGCCATGGCGTCGCGCACCTCGGCCCGTTCGTAGAACTTCAGCCCGCCCACGACGCGGTAGGGCACGCCGAGCACGATCAGACGCTCCTCGAAAGCCCGCGTCTGGAAGCCGGCGCGCACAAGGATCGCCATCTCGCCCGCGCTGATCCCGTCGCGCTGCGCCTGCTCGATGCGCTCGCCGACCATGCGGGCCTCTTCCTCGGAGTCCCAGAGCGAGACGACACGGACCTTCTCGCCCTCCGCGTCGTTGCGGCCGGGGCGGAGCGTCTTGCCGAGCCGGCCCTCGTTCTTCGCGATCAGCCCGGCGGCGGCGGCCAGGATCGGCTTCGTGGAGCGGTAGTTGCTCTCCAGCCGCACGATCTTCGCACCGGGGAAGTCCTTCTCGAAGCGCAGGATGTTCTCCACCTCCGCGCCTCTCCACGAGTAGATCGACTGGTCGTCGTCGCCCACGCAGCAGATGTTCCGGTGCCCCTGCGCCAGCAGCCGCAGCCAGAGATACTGCACCGTGTTGGTGTCCTGGTACTCGTCCACCAGGATGTAGCGGAAGCTGCGGTGGTACTGCGCCAGCACGTCGGGCTGGGTGCGCAGGATCTCCGTCATGTGCAGCAGCAGGTCGCCGAAATCGACCGTGTTCAGGTCCCGCAGCCGGGACTGGTAGGCCTCGTAGAGCTGCCGCGCGCGGCCATTGGCGAAGTCGCTGTCCTCCGCCGGCGTCACTCGCTCCGGCGTCAGGCCGCGGTCCTTCCAGCGCTGGATCACCGCCATCAGCCCCTGGGCCGGCCAGCGCTTCTGGTCGATGCCGCCCGCCGCCTCCATCACCTGTTTCAGCAGGCGGAGCTGGTCGTCCGTGTCCAGGATGGTGAAGGAGGAGGTCAGGCGGACATATTCCGCGTGCCGCCGCAGCATCCGGGCGCAGAGCGCATGGAAGGTGCCGAGCCAGAGCCCCTCGGCCGGGCGGCCCAGGATATGGGAGACACGCTCCCGCATCTCCTTGGCCGCCTTGTTGGTGAAGGTCACCGCCAGGACCTGGTTGGGGAAGGCCTTCCGCGTCATCAGGATATGGGCGAAACGCGTGGTCAGCACGCGCGTCTTGCCCGTCCCCGCCCCGGCCAGCACCAGCAGCGGCCCGTCCACCGTCTCCACCGCCGCCCGCTGCTCCGGGTTCAGCTTGCCGAGATAGTCGGGCTCCGGCAGGTCCCGCAGCCCGCCACCCGCCATGGGCATCACGTCGCGGCTGTCGCTCATTGGCAGCGTCCCATCGATCCGGCCCCACAGATTCGCGTGCCATCGGTCCAGCGCGCCCCGTCCAGGATGGCGGAGGACAAGTCCGCCCCGTCCAGCACCGCGCCCGTCAGGTCCGCGCCGCTCAGATCGGCCCGGAAGAGCCGGGCGCCCCGCAGGTCTGCCCCGTTCAGCTTCGCGCCGTCCAGCATCGCCCGCGTGAAGTCGGCACGGCGCAGGTTGGCTCCGCCCAGATCCGCCTGGCTCAGCAGGGCCGAGCCGAAGCGGGCCTGCTGGCCGTCGATCCCCCGCAGCACCGCCCCCACCATGTTGGCGCGGGAAAAGCTGGCATCGCGCAGCACCGCCCCCGTCAGGTCGGCCTCCGGCAGGTCCCGGCCGTCCAGCAGGCAGCGCCGCCAGTCCACCCCGGGGGCGGGCAGATCATTGCAGGCGGCGCGGGCGGGTGCCGCGACGGCCAGGAGGAACAGGGCGAGGAGGAGCGGAAGGGCGGGGCGCACGCCACAGGATATAGAACGCCAGGGGAACGCGGTCGAGGAAGCCCCGCCCCCCTCGCCGCCCGCCCGGCCTATTTCGGGAAATACCCCGCGAGGTTCCGCCGCACCCGCGCCAGCACGTCCTCGCCCTGGGGCGGGAGCTGGAAGCGTTGTCCGGTGATCATCTCGAAGGCCCGGACATAGACGGCGGCGGTCTCCAGGATCACCTCCTGCGGGATCTCCGGGATCTCGTCCTTGTAGGGGTCGCAGCGCGCCACCACCCAGTTGCGCACGAAATCCTTGTCGAAGCTCTCCGGCTTCTCCCCCTTGCCGAACAGCGTCCGGTAGGAGCCGAGCAGCCAGTAGCGGCTGCTGTCCGGCGTGTGGATCTCGTCGGCCAGCACGATGTTGCCATCCGTGTCCGTGCCGAACTCGTATTTCGTGTCCGCCAGGATCAGCCCGCGCTCCCGCGCCAGCTCCTGCCCGCGGGCGAAGAGCTTCAGCGCATACTCGGTCAGCGTCTCCCACTGGCTCTTCGACAGCAGTCCGCGACCGACGATGTCCTCCGCCGTCAGCGGCTCGTCATGCCCGCCGTCGAAGGCCTTGCTGGTGGGCGTGATGATTGGCTCGGACAGCTTCTGGTTGTCGCGCATCCCGTCGGGCAGGACATGCCCGTACATGCGCCGCTGGCCCTTCTTGTAGAGCGTCAGGATCGAGGTCCCGGTCGTGCCGGCGAGATAGCCGCGCACCACCACCTCCACCGGCAGGATGGACAGCTTCCGCCCCACCACCACGTTCGGGTCCGGGTACTCGACGACATGGTTCGGGCAGATGTCGCGCGTCGCCTCGAACCAGTAGCGCGCCGTCTGCGTCAGCACCTGCCCCTTGAGGGGGATGGCGGCCAGGATGCGGTCGAAGGCGCTGATCCGGTCGGTCGCGATGATGATGCGCTTGCCGTCCGGCAGGTCGTAATTGTCCCGCACCTTGCCGCGATAGTGGTTCGGCAGTTCCGGAATGGTCGCATCGCGAAGGGTCTGCTGCGCGTGCGCGGCGAGTTCTGAGAGATCCATGCCTGGTCTCGTCCCCGGAGAGAGGGCCCCCCGCCGGCGGCAGGGGAAGTGATGTGCGGCTATGCCCCGGCGCCGGGCAGGAGGGCAATGCCCGTCATGACGGGTGCCACCCGCCCCGCCCGGCCCATGAGAGGGACCAGGGGAAGACCGACCTGACGATCCCGGCAGGATCTTCTCCATCCGGCCCGCCGGGCAGGATGGTTTTCACCGCATACGGTACTGGCGGGGATGCTTCGCCCTGCCGGTGACGTGGCCACCCCCCGGGGGGGGAGCCTGCCACGCGCGTCCCGTTCAGGCGCCCGCCTAGCCCACCTGTCGGCTGGCCGCTTCGGCCTTGCCTTCCTCTGCCACACCGGATTCGCTTGCCGGCTCGGCCGGCCGGGTTGGCCGCACGCCCAGGATATGGGCGATGGCATAGGTCAGGTCAGGCCGGTTCAGCGTGTAGAAGTGGAACTCGTCCACGCCATTGGCCTGCAGCAGCCGGACCTGCTCCGCCGCCACCACGGCCGCCACCATGCGGCGGGTCTCGATGTCGTCGTCCAGCCCCTCGAACAGCGCCGCCATCCAGTCCGGCACCGAGGCACCGATCCGGGCGGAGAAGTTGCGCATCTGGTTGAAGTTCGAGACCGGCATGATGCCCGGCACGATCGGCACGGAGATGCCCGCCGCCAGCGCCCGGTCGATGAAGCGCAGGAAGGTCTCGGTATCGAAGAAGTACTGGGTGATCGCCCGGGTCGCGCCCGCGTCGATCTTGCGCTTCAGGTTGTCCAGGTCCGCCTCGGCGGAGGATGCCGAAGGATGCGTCTCCGGATAGGCCGCCACCGAGATCTCGAAGGGCGCGATCCGGCGCAGCCCCTCCACCAGATCCGCCGCATAGGCATAGCCCTGCGGATGCGGCGCATAGTCGGAGGCCCCGGCCGGCGGGTCGCCGCGCAGCGCCACGATGTGCCGCACCCCGGCATCCCAGTACTGCCGCGCCACCTCGTCCACCTCGCCGCACGAGGCGCCGACGCAGGTCAGGTGCGCCGCCGGGGTCAGCGCGGTCTCCCGCACGATCCGCGACACGGTGGCATGGGTCCGCGCCTGGGTGGTGCCGCCCGCGCCATAGGTCACGGAGACGAATCGGGGCGCCAGGGGCTCCAGCCGGCGGATGCAGGCCCAGAGCTGGTTCTCCAGCGCCTCGGTCCGCGGCGGGAAGAACTCGAAGGACAGGGCCGGGGCGGGCAGCGCCGCCGGGGCCGGCAGCGCGCCGAAACGCGGCCCGGTCAGCCAGCGGCCCAGCGGATTGGCGCCTGGTTCAAGGCCTGGGCCGGCACCGGAGGCGCCGGCACCGGGGGTCGCGACATGGTTCATGCGCCCCTCATAGCCTGTCCGTTCCCGGGTGGCACCGTCTCCTTTTTGGTTCCGGCGGTTTTTCGGCGGGACAATCCTGGCCGGAACCACCAACCGGAACCACCACGCTGTCGCGATATCTTGTCCGGGATGCGCTTCGTCCTTTCGCCGCCCCGGTGATATGGCGGATGATCCATGATGCCCTATCGGAGTCTGTCCGCGACAATGCGTTCCTTCCGCCTTCTGGCTATCACGCTGGTTCTGGGCATGAGCGCCTGCGCCACGCGCCCCGATCCGTCCGACCCGGAGGCGGTCGCGGAGTTCCGGCAGACCAACGATCCGATCGAGCCCTTCAACCGCACCATGTTCGACGTCCACCAGGGCATCGACAAGTATGCTCTGCGCCCCGCCGCCCTGGGCTACCGCGCCGTGCTGCCGCAACCGGTGCGCAACGGGCTGCACAACGCCTTCGGCAACCTGAAATCGCCCGTCATCTTCATCAACGACGTGATCCAGGGTGAGGTCGGCCGCGCCCGCGACACGCTGACCCGCTTCATGCTGAACAGCACGGTCGGCATCGGCGGCATCTTCGACGTCGCCGCCAGCATGGGGCTTCCCGCGCACGAGGCCGATTTCGGCCTCACCGCCGGCAAGGCCGGGGTCGGCGAGGGGCCCTATCTCTTCATCCCGCTGCTCGGCCCCACCAATCCGCGCGACCTGACAGGCTTTGGCGCGGGCATCGCCGCCAATCCCTTCACCTACCTGACCTTCGGCTCGGACGGGCTGAACTATGCCTATGACTATGGCATCCCGGTTCTGTCCGGCCTCGATACGCGCGAGCGGCTGATGGACACGATCGATTCCGTCAACCGCACCAGCCTCGACCCCTATGCGACCTACCGCTCCGGCTATCGCCAGCAGCGCAACGCGGCGATTGCGTCCACCGGCGCCGCCCCGGCGCCGGGCCCGGCCAATCCGGGCGCGGCGAGCACCGGCTTCGGCGTGGGAACCCGCATCCCCGGCGCCGCGCCCAGCCTGGACAAGAGCGAGCCGGCCCCGCCCTCCCGCCTGCCCGCGAACTGAGGAAGGCTGAGGCCCGGACGCCATCCCTGGCTATCCCCCCGCGGCCATCCCTTGGGTCATGTCCGCCAGGGGGCTCCGGTGGGGCCTCTGGAAGAACATGCCAAGGGATGGCAAACCCTCGGTCCGATCACCGCTTTACCCACAGATCCGGGCAGGCGGCCCGGACCGCGTGGCCCCGTCGGGCCACAGGTCCGGCCCGCGAGGCCGTCCGGGACACCGGCGCCGGAACCCCGGGAACCAGCCCCTGGCCTGGAACCCCTCACCGGCCGACATAGAACCGCGGAAGACGATATGACGAGCCCCATGACCCGACGCCCGCTCCTCCTGGCCGCTCTGGCCCTGCCCGCGGCACTGGCGCTCCGCCACCCGGCGCTGGCCCAGTCCGTGGACCCGGGCCGCGCCACCGCCTTCATCCAGAGCACCGGTCAGGAGTTGGTGGCGGCGATCAACGCCAATGCCGCGGTGGCCCAGCGCCGCCAGCAGGTGGCCGCCATCCTGCGCCGCTCTGTGGACATCCAGGGCGTCGGCCGCTTCATCCTGGGCCGCTGGTGGCGCCAGGCCAGCCCGGCGGAGCAGCAGGAATACATGCGCCTCTTCGAGGAGACGCTGATCCGCAACCTGTCCGCCCGCTTCGGCGAGTACCAGGGCGTCCGCTTCTCGCTGGGCCGCGCGCAGCAGCGCACCGAGGACGACGTGCTGGTGAACACCATCATCGAGCGTCCCAACACCGCACCCTTCACCCTCGACTGGCGGGTGAGCGAGGTCGGCGGCCAGCCGAAGATCGTGGACGTGATCGCGGAGGGCGCCTCCCTGCGCCTGACGCAGCGTTCCGAGTATTCCTCGGTGATCAGCCGCAACGGTGGCCGCGTCGCCGCCCTGCTGGACGCCATGAAGCAGCAGATCGCCCAGCTCCAGGCCCAGGAAGGACGCTGAGGCAGGCCGTTTTCCGGTCGGGGAAGGCCATGGCCCTTCCCGACCGGGTCGGATCTTGCCGGAAAGGCTCGGTCTTCCGGGTGGAAGCCCGGTTCAGCGGATCGCGCCTGTCCCCGGCCCGCCGCGCGCCTGGGAGCCGCTGCTGCTGTCGTCACGCGGCGTGGCACCCGGCATGGCTTGCGTGGTCGGGTTGAAGTTGTTGTTCAGGCTGTCCCGCGGGGAGCGGTCGGCCTGCGGCATCGGGCGGTCGGGGCCGCTACAGGCAGCGAGCGAAATCAGGCAACCCGCGATCACCAAGGGCTTGTACATCCTCGTCTCCTAGGGGAGCAGGGGAATGCCGACCCCTGGGGCCGGCGCGTCGCTCCGTTCGCTAAGCGATCCGAACGGCATCTTCGCCATGTCACAAGCGCGTGTTCACGCGGCGCTGGGTGCTGCCGTCGCAGGTTTAGCCGGGCTTCTGCTCGTCCCCCCGGCGGCTCTCATAGACCATCATCCGGTGGCCCTTGTTCATGAAGCTGTCCACCGGGACCATGCCGATATCCGTCAGCACGGCGCGCGAGCCCTGGTTGGTTTCCCGCGCCACGGCGATGATCCGCTCCAGCCCCGCCCGGTGCCCGAAGGCCAGGGCAGCGGCACCGGCCTCCCGCGCATAGCCATGGCCGCGGCATTCCGGCCAGAGCGCGAAGCGCAGCGCCACGCCGCGTCCGTCCGGCCGCTCCATCAGCCCGGCGATGCCCAGGAAGGCCTCGTCCTCCTGCCGGTGGACGCACCAGGTGCCGTAGCCGCGCACGGTCCAGAAGTCGATGTCGTCCTCCATCTCCTCCCGCGTGCGCTCCGGGCTTCGCACCCCGTGCAGCATGATGGCGAAGACCCGCTCATCCGCCTTCAGGGCGGTCAGCTCGGGCAGGTTCTCCCAGCCCACGGGCAGCAGCAGGAGGCGCGGGGTCCGGACCAGCCGGGACAGCCGCAGGGAATCGGAGGAATGGAACATCGTCGTCGTGACACCATGGGGCCGGCCCCACCGCCCCGGCCCGGATGGGCGACGGGGCGGGGGGCTCGCCGGAAGGGGGACGGGAACCCGCCCCCACGCGCTCAGCGCGTGAGGGGCCGGTACTTGATCCGGTGCGGCTCGTCGGCCGCGGCGCCCATACGTCGCTTCTTGTCGGCCTCGTAGGCCTGGTAGTTGCCTTCGAACCACTCGACGTGGCTGTCGCCCTCGAAGGCCAGGATGTGGGTGGCCAGCCGGTCCAGGAACCAGCGGTCGTGCGAGATGATGACCGCGCAGCCCGCGAAGTCCTGCAGCGCCTCCTCCAGCGCGCGGAGCGTGTCCACGTCCAGGTCGTTGGTCGGCTCATCCAGCAGCAGCACGTTGTGCGGGTTCTTCAGCATCTTCGCCAGATGCACCCGGTTCCGCTCACCACCCGACAGCACGCCCACCGGCTTCTGCTGGTCGCCGCCCTTGAAGTTGAAGGCGGCGCAATAGGCGCGCGAAGGCACGGACCGCTTGCCCATGGTGATCATGTCCTGGCCTTCGGAGATCTCCTGCCAGACGGTCTTCTTGTCATCCAGGCTGTCGCGGCTCTGGTCCACGTAGCCGAGCTGCACGGACTCGCCGACGATCATCTTGCCAGAATCCGGCTGGTCCACGCCGGTGATCATCTTGAACAGCGTGGTCTTGCCAGCGCCGTTCGGGCCGATCACGCCGACGATGCCGCCGGGCGGCAGCTTGAAGCTCAGGTCGTCGATCAGCAGCCGGTTGCCGAAGCCCTTGCGGATCTCCTCGGCCACGATGACCGTGTTGCCCAGGCGCGGCGCGGGCGGGATCTGGATCTCGGTCGGGTCGGGCGCCTTGTCCTGGCTCCTGAGCAGCAGCTCCTCATAGGCCTGGATGCGCGCCTTGCTCTTGGCCTGGCGGGCGGAGGGGCTGCGCCCGATCCACTCCTGCTCCTCGGCGAGCTGCCGCTGGCGGGAGCTCTCCTCCTTCTCCTCCTGCTTCAGCCGCTTGCGCTTTGCTTCCAGATAGGAGGAGTAGTTGCCCTGGTACGGGATGCCGCGGCCGCGATCGACCTCCAGGATCCAGTTGGTCACGTTGTCGAGGAAGTAGCGGTCGTGGGTCACCACCAGCACCGCGCCCGGATATTCCCGCAGCGTCTTCTCCAGCCAGCTCACGCTCTCGGCGTCGAGGTGGTTGGTCGGCTCGTCGAGCAGCAGCAGCTCCGGCTTCTCCAGCAGCAGCTTGCACAGCGCCACGCGCCGCCGCTCGCCGCCCGAGAGGTTGGTCACGGGGCTGTCGAAGGGCGGGCAGCGCAGCGCGTCGAGCGCGATCTCGACGGTGCGGTCGATCTCCCAGCCATTGGCGGCGTCGATGCGCTCCTGCAGCTCGGCCTGCTCGGCCAGCAGGGTGTTCATCTCGTCGTCCGTCATCTCCTCGGCGAACTTCATCGAGATCTCGTTGAAGCGCGCGAGGTCGGCCTGCACCGCGGCGAAGGCGCCCATGACGTTCTCGCCCACGGTCTTGTCCGGATCGAGATGCGGCTCCTGGCTCAGATAGCCGACGCGGACGCCTTCGGCCGCCCAGGCCTCGCCGCCATATTCCTTGTCCTGCCCCGACATGATGCGCATCAGCGTGGACTTGCCGGCGCCGTTCGGGCCCAGCACGCCGATCTTGGCATCGGGCAGGAAGCTCAGCGTGATGCCCTTGAAGACCTCGCGCCCGCCCGGATAGGACTTGGTGAGATCCTTCATCACATAGACATACTGGTAGGCGGCCATGGCGCGGTCTTTCAGGCAGAACGTGGAAGGATTTGCGGCCGGTTCTACCGGCTCGGCCCCGCATCGTCGAGCATCGGCATCATCGGCGGGGATCGCGGATCGTCAGGCTTCAGCGCCGCCGCCCGCTGCGGCAGGGATCGCCCCTCCGGCCGGCACCCCGCGGGATGCGGGTGGGCGCGTGGAAATCCGGCGGCCGCCCCGCGATCCAGCGCAGGAAATCCGCCAGCCGCGCCTCGCCCCGCAGTGCTTCCGGATCGGAGAAGTGCCGCGCCAGCTCCGCCTCGCTGAAGCGGGCATGGATGGCGCTGTGACAGATCTGGTGCAGCCGCACCGTCCCCTTGTGCGTCCCGCCCTTGAGGCGCGGGATCAGGTGATGGCGGCTGGACCGCGCCTGGGCGGGGATCGGCCGCAGGCACAGGGCGCAGACGGGCTCCTCTCCCAGCGCTGGGCCGGGTGGCGGGTGCTGTCGCTCCGAGGGGTTGGCGCGTCGCGAACGGCGTGGCACCGGCGTCATATGGGGCGCCTGCCGCGCGCTGGAAGACGGCGCGTCATGTCCGGTCCGCGTGGCACGGTCCCGGCGTGGAGACCGGCTGCCCCGGAGAGGAGGCCTGTGCGCGCCGGCCTCATCGGCAGCCGCCGGGTAGTCATGCTTCCCGACCCGATCAGGCGGCAACGGACGCTGACGATAGGGAGTCCAGGGCGCGCAGCGTCCTGGCGAAGCGGAAGTTTAGGGGCGCGGCGGAGCGGGACCACGAGGCCCCGGGGATCGGCCGGAAGTCCCGGGGAGCACGCCTCCATGCCGCGCACCCGTGAGAAGGGGGAAGAGGATCGATATCCCCTCCCCCTAACCGGTCTGGGCCGGGAGGGCGCCTCAGCGGCTGTTGGTGGTGCCCAGCGCGCGGCTCGCCGCCGTGCCTGGCGGGTTACCCGGCGTGCCGTCCGACTGGGAGGGATAGGCACCCGAGGTGTTGGTCCCGGCGGCCCGGTCCACTGCCCTGCTGGCGGCAGTGCCCGGCGGGTTGCTGGAATGCCGCTTGGTGCTGGTGCCGGTGGTGTGGTGGCTGCCCCGCCGCGTCGTCGTGCCATCCGTGGCGCGCTTGGTGGCCCGGCTGGCCGCCGTGCCCGGGGGATTGCCCGGCGTGCCGTCGGACTGGGACGGATAGGCGCCCGAGGTGTTGGTCCCGGCGGCACGGTCCACCGCCCGGCTGGCGGCGGTGCCCGGCGGGTTGCCGGGGGTGCCATCCGCCGTCTGCGCGAAGGCCGGCACGGCCGCCGAGACCAGCCCGGCCGCGGCCAGACCCAGGATTGCGTTGCGCATGAACATGGCTGAACTCCCTCATCTCGCCGGCTTGTCGGGGCCGGTATCGCGACAGGAAGCTCTCACGCGGTGAGACAGTTTCGTGACGTCTCGGAAAGGTCGCGGAAAGATTGCCGCCACCCCGCGCCACCACCGTTCCCCGCCCGCGTAGGACACCGGGCGGGGCCGGCGGGGGTTCAGCCCAGCCCGGCGAGCACCTTCGCCGTGGCGCCGCTGATCTCGCCGAGCTTCTCGCCCGCCGCGACCCGCGCCTGGGTCTTCATCCCGCGCTCCTGCCGGGTGATCGCCTCGCGCGCCTCGGCCTCGGCCTCGGCGGGCGGCAGCACCAGCACGCCGGATTCGTCGCAGAGCACCGCATCGCCCGGCATCACCACCACGCCGCCGATGGCGACCGGCACGTTCAGCCGCCCGCCCAGGTCGTAGATCCGTGTGGTGATCGGCGCCTGTCCCCGGCACCACAGGGGAAAGTCGCTGGCCTCCACCTCCTCCAGGTCGGTGCAGGGCCCGTCCACCACGCCGGCCTTGGCGCCTGCGGCCTTGGCCGCCACGGTCACGCCGCCGCCCCAGCAGGCGTGGCGCACATCGCCCAGCCGGTCCACCACCAGGATGTCGCCGGGGCGCAGCAGGCCCAGCGCATGGTGCAGCAGGGTGGAATCCGGCCCCGGGATCTGCACCGTCACCGCCGTGCCGGCCACGCGCTTGTGGCGCAGCAGCGGCTGCACACCCCGGTCCACGAAGCCCCAGTGGCGCCAGTGGCCCACGGTCGCGGTCTCCGTCTGCTCCAGCAGCGCGATGACTTCGGCGCTGATCTGGGGCGCGCTCTTCTCCACGACGTATTTCGGCATTCTCATCTCACTCCTTCGCAAGCGCGCGCTGGAAACCCACCAGCCGCTCCACCAACAGGACCACCACGAGGGCCACGGCGATCAGCGCCATGGCCAGGGCCGCGACCAGCGGATCGGACCGCGTCTCGGCATACTGGAACATCACCACCGGCAGGGTCGTCAGGCGCGGCCCCACCAGGAACAGGCTGATCACCGTCTCGTCGAAGGAGACCAGGAAGGCCAGCGCTCCCGCCGCCACGGCCCCGGGCGCGGCGATCGGCAGCGTGACCCGGAGCGCCGCGCGCAGCGGCGTGGCGCCCAGAGTCCAGGCGGCCTCCTCCACCTCGCGCGGGACGGCGGCGAAGGCCTGCACCATGATCCGCACCGCGAAGGGGATGGCGACGAGGCTGTGGCCGAGCATCAGCCCCGGCCAGGTCGCCACCAGCCGCAGCGGCTGGAAGGCCAGCAGCAGGCCCAGCCCCAGCACCAGTGTCGGCAGCAGCAGCGGCGCCGCCAGCAGCCCGGCGACCACGCCCTTGCCCGGGAAATCCAGCCGCGCGATCGCATAGGCCGCCGGCCCGCCCAGAAGCAGCGCCAGCGCCGAGACGGCCAGGCCGAGCACGAGGCTGGTGCCGAGCGCCTGCATCAGCGGCCCGTTGGCGAACAGCGTGGCATACCAGCGCAGCGAGAGGCCGGGTGGCGGGAAGGTCAGGTATTCCCCGGCGCTGAAGGATACCACCAGCACCACCACCGCCGGGGCGAGCAGCACGGCATAGCCGCAGAACGCGAAGAGCCGCAGCAGCGGCCCGGGTTCCGTGACGCCCCTCATGCCCCGAGCTCTCACGCCCTGTCCTCCTGCCGCCGCGCCACGCCGGTCAGCACGCCGCGCAGCAGCATCACCACCAGCAGGGCCAGCAGCAGCAGCATCGCCAGCACCGAGGCCACCGGCCAGTCCACGGTCTTGAGCGCCTGATCGAAGATCTCGGTCGCCACGGTGAAGACGCGCCCGCCGCCCATCAGGTGCGGCGTGATGAAGGCGGAGATGCCCAGCACCAGCGCCAGCAGGAAGGCCCCGCCCAGCGCCGGCGCCGCGAGCGGCAGCGTCACCCGCAGGAAGGTGCGGATGCGCCCCGCCCCGAGCGTCGCCGCCGCTTCCTCCAGCCGTGGGTCGAGCCGCCCCAGGCCGGCGATCAGCACCAGCACGGCATAGGGCATCAGGCTCTCCACCAGCCCGATCCAGACCCCGGTCCAGTTGTTGATCAGCGGCACCGGGCCGCCGGTCAGGCCCAGCGCCCGCAGCGCCGTGTTGATCAGGCCGAGATCGCCCAGGATCGCCTGCCAGCCCACCACCCGCGCCGTGCCGGAAACCAGCAGCGGCGAGATCGCCATCAGCGCCAGCGGCGCCTGCCAGCGCGGCGTGGCGCGGCGGATCAGCAGCACCACCGGCAGGGCGAGCGCGGCGGCGATGGCGGCGGCGCCGGCCGAGAGCACCAGCGTGTCCCAGGCAAGGCCCCAGTAGTAGGGGTCCCCGGTCACCTTGGCATAGGTCTCGGTGGTGACGACCGCCTCCATCGCCCCGGTCTCGGCGGTACGGTTCAGACTGATGCGGAACAGGCCCAGCATCGGCCAGAGGAAGGCCAGCGCCAGCACCAGCAGGGCCGGCGCGCTCAGCAGCCAGCCGATCACGCCGGGAACACCCGCAGATCCTCCGGCCGCAGCGCGAGGCGCACCGCGTCGCCCACCCGCAATGCGGCCCCCGGATCATAGGCCGGCAGTTCCGCCTGCACCGGCCCGGCGGAGGTCTCGGCCTCCAGCCAGACGATCTCGCCGCTATAGGTCCGCCGCAGCACCTGCCCGTCCAGCAGCACCGTGCCCGCCGGCGCCGGGCCGTCCGGCACCACCCGCACCCGGTGCGGCCGCAGAAAGGCCTCCGCCGCCCCGGTGGCATGCATCCCCGCCACCGGCAGGGCAGTACCCCCGGTGCGGAACACCCCGCCCGGCTCCACCGTGCCGGAAAGGCGCGAGGCCCGCCCGACGAAGCCCGCCACGAAGCGCGTCGCCGGGTTCTCGAAGATCTCCTCGGGGCTGGCCATCTGCTCGATCCGCCCGTTGTTCATGACCGCCACGAGGTCGGCCATGGCCAGCGCCTCCCCCTGGTCGTGGGTGACGAAGACCGCGGTGGTGCCGAGCCGCTGCTGCAGGGCGCGGATCTCGTCGCGCACCTCCTCCCGCCGCTTGGCGTCCAGCGCCGAGAGCGGCTCGTCCAGCAGCAGCAGGTCGGGGCGGATCGCCAGCGCCCGGGCCAGGGCCACGCGCTGCTGCTGCCCGCCGGACATGGCGCGCGGCTTGCGGCCGGCCAGCGCCTCCAGCCCCACCATCTCCAGCGCCTCGCGCGCCCGCGCCAGCCGCTCCGCACGCCCGGTGCCCCGCATCTCCAGCCCGAAAGCGGCATTGGCCAGTGCGCTCATATGCGGGAAGAGCGCATAGGACTGGAACACCACCCCCATGTTCCGCTTGTGCGGCGGCAGCGCGGTAACGTCGCGCCCCGCCACCACGACGCGGCCGGAATCCGGCTGCTCCAACCCCGCGATCATGCGCAGCGTCGTGGTCTTGCCGCAGCCGGAGGGGCCGAGCAGCGCCAGCAGCGCCCCCTTGGGCAGCTCCAGCGACACCTCATCCACCGCCAGCGGGCCGCCCGCGCCGAAGCGGCGGGTCAGCCGCTCCAAGACCAAATGAGCGGGCACCAGATGGGCTGCCATCAGCGCGTGGCCGCCGTCATCACCTCGCGCCGCCAGCGCTGGTTCCAGTTGTCGCGCAGCTTCACCGCCTCCAGCCAGTCCACCGGCACGATGCGGCTGCGGTATTCCGGCGCCAGGGCGGTGCGGCCGATCGCCTTGGCGTCCTTCTGCGCCTGCGCGTTGGTCGGGCCATAGAACATGCGGTCGGTGAAGGCCGCCTGCGGCGCGGCGGAGAGAGCGTGGCTGACGAAGGCCATGGCCTGCTCCCGGTGCTTCGCCCCCTTCACGATGTTGATCGTGTTGATCTGGAAGGCCGTGCCCTCCTCGGGGATCACCGCGCCCAGCCTGCCGTTGCTCTGGTCGTGATAGAGCTGCGAGCGCGCGTTCCAGCCGGTGCCGTATTCGATCTGTCCGCTCAGCACCATGGAATAGGCATCCGGGCTCGGCTGGAAGGTCTGCACGTTCGGCACGATCTGCTTCAGCAGCGGGATGGCGGCGCCGATGTTCTTCCAGTCGCCCGAGGCGCTCTGCGCGAGGATGGCGGTCAGCGCCATGCCCTGGATGTCCGGCGGCGCGCTGAGCGAGGACTTGCCCTTCGCCTCCGGCCGGGCGAGGTCCATCCATCGCGTCGGGGCGGGCTTCACCTTGCCGGCATCGTAGATCAGCGTGAGATGGTCGTAGGTCACCGCCGGGCCGCAGCCATTGCCCGCCTTGCGGGCCTGCTCGTCCAGCTCGTTCAGCACCGGCAAGGCCTCCGGCGTCAGCGGCTCCACCAGACCCTCGGCGCAGGCCGCGGCGGCGGTGCTCGCATCCATGATCACCACATCCACCTGCGGGTCTGCTTTCTGCGCCCGCAAAGTGCCCAGCATCTGGGCGGAACCGCCCAGGCCGGGATCGGTATACTGAACCGCCACCCCGCTCGCCTGGGAGAAGGGCTGGATCACCACCTGGGAATAATTGTCCTTGAAGACTCCGGAATAGGCGAGGAGCACCATCTCGCCACCCGGCTTCGCGGTGCCCTGCGCCCGGGCCGCGGGGGAGACCGCCAGAGCCGACAGGCAGAGCGCGAGGGTCAGTCTGGAACTCGAACCGGGCAGGCGCATGGGCTTCTCCAGGGAATCCGCGTCGTGGTCTGCGGGGGACGCCTGCAAGCATCGGACCACGGGCGGGATGCGCAACCCCATCGTCTCGCAACTGCGTCGGTGCCGGTATACAGGGCGGCTATATAGGGCGACCGTTCCGGAGCGGCGCCCGCTATCCCCAGAGCGGCAGGCCGATCGCCGCCGCCAGGGCGATCAGCGCGAAGCAGATCCGCCGGAACAGGGTCTCGCTCGCCCGGCCGAACAGGCGGCTGCCGCACCACAAGCCCAGCGCGTAGCCCGGCGCCATCAGCGCCGCCAGCACCAGCACCTGCCCCGTCAGCAGCCCGGCGAACAGATAGACCATCATGCTGATCACCCCACTGGTGGCGAAGAAAAGCACGATGTTCGCCCGCACCTTCGCGGCGGGGATCGCACCGCCGAGCCAGTAGGCCACCACCGGCGGCCCGCCCATCTGCGCCAGGCCGGAGAAGAGCCCCGAGCCGGCACCGACCGCGAGCGAGAGCGGCAGGGCCGGGCGCCCGTGATAGCGCCAGCCGGAGGCCAGCAGCCCCAGCATCGCCACCGCCAAGGCGCACATGCCCCAGCGCATCGCCACCGGGTCCATCCGCAGCAGCAGCCAGGCCCCCACGGGAGTCCCGAGCAGCGCCCCGGCGGTCAGGCAGGCGACCTCCCGCCGCGCCGCCGCGCGCCAGGCGGCGGGGACCAGGGGGAAGGCCGTGGCATTGTCCACCAGCACCAGCAGCGGCGCGGCCAGCCTCGGCTCCAGCACCGCACTGGCCAGCGGGACGAAGATCAGCGCCGAGCCGAAGCCGGAGAAGCCGCGCGCCAGCCCGGCCAGCGCGGCGGCGAGGAGCGTGGCCACCAGGGGCAGGGCGGCAGGCAGGTCAGGCGTGATCAAAGGGCCATTCCAGTCCGGCCGGCGGTGTGGACACGGCGCGTTGGCGGAGAGCGGATGGGCCGGGCAGGAATCGAACCCGCAACCAAGCCGTTATGAGCGGCCAGCTCTAACCGTTGAGCTACCGGCCCTCCGCGGGGCCGGTTTAAGGGCCCCGCGGCGGCTCGGCAAGGAAGGCCCGGATCGCATCCGCTGCCTCGGGGATGCCCGCCAGCCACTCGCCATGCCCCTGTGGGCCACCGAGCGCCACCAGCCGCACCGGCCGGCCCAGCCCTTTCAGCACGCCCTCCAGCTCCCGCGCATACTCGATCGGGAAGAGCCGGTCCCGTTCCGCCGGCACCAGCAGCCAGGACGCCTTGCCCTGCGACAGCGCCGCCCGCGTGTCGGGGTATTCGTTCAGGAAGAGCTGCATCGCCCGGGTCAGGTAGAGAAAGGAGTTGGCGTCCGCGAGCTTCGCCCGCCCCGCGGCGATCTCGGTCAGGTAGGGATCGACCGCCACCGTGTCGGTCATCCTGCGCGCCGGGTCCTGCCCCTCCGCCGCCCGCCCGTCGAAGCGCGACAGCGCCGCCCGGTCCTGGGTCTGCAGCGTGATGATCCGCAGCGCGTCGGTCAGCCCGCGCATCGGCGGCTCCCGCCCCTGGGCGTAGTAGTCGCCGTTGCGCCAGTTGGGGTCGGCCCGGATCGGCGCCTCCCAGACCTCCATCCAGGCCTGCAGCCAGGCATCCATCCGGCCGACCGGCATCACGGGCATCACGCGGTCCACCAGGGCAGGATAGGCCGCCGCCCATTCGATAGCCTGCATCGCTCCCATCGAGGGCCCGGCCACCAGCGCCAGCCGCTTCACCCCCAGGCTGTCCAGAAGCCCCTTCTGCACCTCCACGAAGTCGCGGATCGACAGCACCGGGAAGCTCATCCCATAGGGCCGGCCGGTGGAGGGATCGACGCTGGCGGGCCCGGTGCTGGTGGTGCGGCTTTCCCGCACATAGAGATTGGCCGGCGTGTCGCTCGCCACCACGAAGAAGCGGTTGGTGTCGATCGGCTTTCCCGGCCCGATGATCGCGTCCCACCAGCCCAGCGGGCCGTTCGCGTCGTTGCGGCCAAAGGCCTGGCCATTGGCGACGAAGGGATGGGTGATCAGCACGGCATTGCCGCCCGCCGCATTCAGCGTGCCCGCGGTCTGGTAGCCGATGCGCATCCGCCCGACCGTGGCGCCGCCGCGCGTGGAAAAGCCTGAGATCTCGAAGGTCTTCTTCTCCACCAGCGCGAGCTCGCCCGCCGGGTCGGAGGGATTCTGGCCCGAACTCTGGCCCGAACTCTGGCCCGGATTCTGGCCCGAATTCTGGGCAGGCCCCTGAGCCTGGGCGGGCAGGATGCCGCGGAGCGAGGCGGCGAGACCGAGGAGAAGAGGGGGCAACATGCGGCGCGGCGTCATGACGATTCCTGGATCGCGCGTTCTGGGCGGCGATGCTGCCGCCGCCCCCTTCCCCGCGCAAGCCGCCCGCCGCCGCAATGCGGGTGGCTCGCCAGCCTGTGCGGTGGCGAAACCGGCCCATTGCTGCTAGGGGGGCGGAGACGGCGGGCCGGGATCATCCCAGGCCGCCTCTTGGCTCCATTCCTCGGCAGGACCCGCATGAACGCCAGCAAGATCCCGACCGGCAAGGCACCGCCGCACGACATCAACGTGGTGGTGGAGATCCCGCCGGGCTCGCAGGTGAAGTACGAGCTGGACAAGGACAGCGGCGCCATCGTGGTGGACCGCTTCCTGTTCACGCCCATGGCCTATCCGGCTGCCTATGGCTTCATCCCCGGCACCGTCGCCGATGACGGCGACCCGACCGACGTGCTGGTGCTGACCCCCGCCCCGGTGGTGCCCGGCGCCACCATCCGCGTGCGCCCGATCGGCGTGCTGCTGATGGAGGACGAGGCAGGCCAGGACGAGAAGCTGGTCGCCGTGCCGCACGACAAGATCACCACGCTCTTCACCGAAGTCCAGACGGTGGACGACCTGCCCGCCCTGCTGCGCCAGCAGATCGAGCACTTCTTCACCCGCTACAAGGACCTGGAGCCCGGCAAGTGGGTGAAGGTCACCGGCTGGGGCACCAAGGAGCAGGCCCTGGCGCTGGTCGAGCGCGGCATCGCCGCCGCCGGCGAGGGCAAGTAGCCCAGGCCTTCCGGCCCAAAATGGGGGAGAGGTTCGCTTCTCCCCCACAGGGACCGTCCGCTGGGCGCGGCGGCGACCCTCAGACCTCGCCGCGCGACATCCGGTTCGCCAGATGCTCCGCTTGGCGTATCGCCAGCGCCACGATGGTCAGCGACGGGTTGCAGGCCGCACCGCTGGCGAACTGGCTGCCATCCGAGACATACAGGTTCGGCAGGTCGTGCGCCTTGCCGTTCCGGTCCACCACGCCGTCGCGCGGCTTCTCGCTCATCCGGTTGGTGCCCATGTTGTGGGTGGAGGGATAGGCGGTGGTGTGGAACACCCGCGTCGCCCCCACCGCGTCATAGATCGCGCTGCCCTGGCGGTAGCCATGCTCGCGCATCGCGATGTCGTTGGCATGGTCGTCGAAGTTCACCCGCGCCACCGGCAGCCCGTGCCTGTCCTTTGCCTTGGGGTCCAGCGTGATGCGGTTGGTCTCCTGCGGCATGTCCTCCCCCACGATCCACATTCCCGCCATCCGGTCATAGCCGTCCAGCGCCGAGGTGAAGCCACGCCCCCAGCCGCCGGGGTCGAGGAAGGCCGCCATGAAGGGCACGCCGAGGGAGAGCGTCTCCATCTCGTAGCCGCCGACGAAGCCGCGCTCCGGCTTGTGGTGCGCCTCGTCGCGCACGATGCCGGCCATGGTGGTGCCGCGGTACATGTGCACCGGTTTCTCGAACATGCCGTAGACGCTGGCGGTCAGGTGCCGCATGTAGTTGCGCCCGACCTGGCCGGAGGAGGAATTGGCCATCCCGTCCGGGAACAGCGCGGACGCGCTGTTGAGCAGCAGGCGCGGGCTTTCGATCGAATTCCCCGCGACGCAGACCACGCGCGCCTTCTGGCGGTGGTGGTTGCCTTGGGCATCGGCATAGATCACGCCGGTCGCCCTGCCCTTCGCATCGTGCTCGATCTTCAGCACCATGCAGTCCGGCCGCACCTCCAGATTGCCCGTCGCCTCGCCCGCCGGGATCTCGGTGTAGAGGGTGGACCACTTGGCGCCCGACTTGCACCCCTGGAAGCAGAAGCCGATCTGCTGGCAGCTTCCCCGCCCAGCGCGCGGCTGGCTGTTGATCGCCATGTTGCCGGTATGCACTTCCTGGTAGCCGAGCTTCTTCGCCCCGGCCGCCAGCACCTTGAAGTTGTTGTTGCCGGGCAGGCGCGGGATGCCGTTGGTGCCGGTCACGCCCATCTTGTCCTCGGCCCGGGCGTAGTAGGGCTCCATCTCCGCCAGCGTGATCGGCCAGTCGATCAGGTTGGCGCCGTCCACCTTGCCGTAGGTCGTGCGAGCCTTGAACTCGTAGTCCTGGAAGCGCAGCGAGGCGCCCGCCCAATGCGTGGTGGTGCCGCCCACCGCCTTCACGATCCAGGCCGGCAGGTTCGGGAAGTCCCGCGCCACGCGCCAGGAGCCGGTGGTGGTGCGCATGTCCGTCCAGGCGAGCTGGGCGAAGCTCTCCCATTCGTCGTTGACGAAGTCCTGGATTTCGTAGCGGCTGCCTGCCTCCAGGATCACCACCTTCACGCCCTTCTGCGCCAGCTCGTTGCCGAGCGTGCCGCCGCCGGCGCCGGAGCCCACGATCACGACGAGGCTGTCGTCGTTCAGGTCGAAATTCGCCATCTCGAATCCTCCCCGCCGCTCAGGCCGACGGCAGCCAGTCGATGTCGTTGAAGCCCCGGTTGATGTAGCCGCCGTGTTCCGCGCTGGACCCCTCGTAGCCAAGCTTGGTCCAGACATCCTGCTGGTTGTAGAAGGCGACCACGAGATCGGCGCGCACCTTCTGGAAGAAGGGCGTCCGCTCGATCCCGTAGAGCAGAGGCAGGCGGTCGCGCTCCCAGTTCAGGCTGAGATAGTCGTTGCCCCCGTAGCGGATCCTGGAATCCGCATCGAGCCGGTCCACGCCCTCTTCCAGCAGCGTCCGCAGCGCCGCGTCCTTGCCCGCCTTGTCGTCATAGGGGAGCACGGCGCTGACATAGAGCCGGTCCGGGATGCGGTCGTGCGGGTAGATGTCGCGCGCCAGCTTCGCCAGCGCCACCAGCGTGCGCGGCCGGAGGTTCCGGGCCTCTGCCGCCCAGCTCGCCTCCGCCGTGAAGAGCGTGGCGGCCACGGCGGCCGCGGGAACCGCCGTGGCCGCGCCGCGCAGGAAAACCCGGCGCGTCGAACGCAGCCGCTTGTCCACTTCTCTCATTCTTGTTCTCCTCCCATCGTCGGGGGCTGTTGCCGCCCCTGCTCCTCGGACACTCACATCAGCGGAAGCGGCCTCCCCGCTGCAGCACCTCGATCCGGTAGCCGTCCGGGTCCTGGACGAAGAAGAACCGCGCCAGCGGCCTGCCCTCGTGCTTCAGCTCCTTCAGCGGCAGGGGCGACAGGTCCTCGCGCTCGAAGCGGGCGTGCTCCGCCTCCAGATCCTCCACCGAGACGGCGAGATGGCCGTAGCCGTCGCCGAGCTGGTAGGGCTCGGCGCGGCCGTCGTTGACCGTCAGCTCCAGCTCGAACTCGCTTTCCGGATTGCTCAGATAGATCAGCGTGAAGCCGTCGAAGGCCAGCCGCTCCGCCACCTCCAGCCCGAAGGCCCGGCGATAGAAGTCGAGCGAGCGCGCCTCGTCGCGCACCCGGATCATGCTGTGGATGGGCTTGGCCATCAGTTCCCCTCTTTCAGCCAGTCGATGATCGCCCCGCGGATGGCGGGGTTGGCCTGCCGGTACGGCATCACGGAGCCGGGGACGAGCTTCGCGCTGTCCGCCAGCCAGGCATCCAGCGTGGCGGCGTCCCATTGCAGGTCCGACGCCGCCAGGGCGGGGGAGTAGCGGAACCCCTCCAGCTTGCCGGCGGTGCGGCCGACCACGCCATGCAGGTTCGGCCCCTGCCGGTTCGGCTCGCCGGCCGCCGCCGTGTGGCAGACGCCGCACTGGCGCTTGAACAGCGTCGCCCCGTCCGGCGGTGTCTGGGCTTGGCCCGGCACGAGTCCGATAGCCATGGCGGCAGCGATCGAAAGGGCGCCCAGCGCCCGGAAAACCTTGAATCTCATCCCACCGGCGAGACTAGGCGCCGGCACCGGGGAACGGGTGGTATCAGGCTATAGCGTAGTCACGCCGGGGATTTTCCCGCGCTCCGTCCCGCTCCAGCCGCCGCTGGCGCAGCCAGAGGGTGCAGGTCACGCGCAGCAGCGAGGCGAAATTCCCGACCTCCCCGCGCCGCTCCATCACCTCGTCATGCAAGCTGGAAACAAAGCGGCCCACCGTGCTGCCCTCGGAAAGCGCGATCTCTTCCAGGATCTCCCAGAAGGCGGCCTCCAGACGGATGCTGGTGCAATGCCCGCTCAGCCGGACCGCCCGCGTTTCGCAGGCATAGGTTTCCGGCTCCTGGGATGCGTAGAGGTTGCACATGGACGCGGCTCTCCTGCTGGCCCGGGCCCGTTTCCGGCCCTTGGCCCTTCATCCTGCCGTGCCGCGTGGAGGATGCAACAAACGACATGGTGCAGCCGGGCGGGCGGGAGATGAGAAATTCGTCACCCCGCTCTCCGGACTGGTGCCGCCGGGGGGGGCGGTGGAGCCTTCAGCCCCGCCCGCGCAGCCAGGACGGCACGGAAAGCCCGGCGGAATCCGGCACGGGCCATTCCTCCCGCACCCGGCGCAGCGGCACGAAGCCCGCCGCGATGTAGTTCGGCAGGGCGCGCGGATGGTCGGCGGTGCAGGTGTTCACGGTCAGCAACTCGCAGCCCTCGCCCCAGGCCGTGTCCACCGCGTGGCGCAGGAAGGCCTTGCCCAGCCCCTGCCCAACCGCCTGCGGCATCAGCCCGAAATAGGCCAGGTTGATGCTGTGGTTCGCCCGCCGCTCCAGCTCGTAGAACCCGGCCGGCTCCCCATCCCGGTAGAGCACATGGATGGAGATGGCCGGGCTGGCCAGGATCTCCCGCAGGTGGCTGTCCGGCACGGTGCGCCGGAACCACCACAGGTATTCCCCGCCGACATTGTCGTAGAGGTAGCGGTAGAAGGGCACCGTGCAGCGCCCCGCCACCTCCACCCGCACATCCCCGGGCAGGGGACGCGCGGGAGTGGCGGGGGGCCGGTCCATGCGCAGGAAGGTGACCTCCACCGTCACCGGCGTGATACCGTGCGGCCCCAGCGCGCGGACCGACATGATCAGCTGTCCAGGAAGGAGCGCAGCTTCCGGCTCCGGCTCGGGTGCTTGAGCTTGCGCAGCGCCTTCGCCTCGATCTGCCGGATGCGCTCGCGCGTCACGTTGAACTGCTGCCCGACCTCCTCCAGCGTGTGGTCCGTGTTCATGCCGATGCCGAAGCGCATGCGCAACACGCGCTCCTCGCGCGGCGTCAGGCTGGACAGGACGCGGGTGGTGGCCTCGCGCAGGTTGGTCTGGATCGCGGCATCCAGCGGGATGATGGCCGCCTTGTCCTCGATGAAGTCGCCCAGGTGGCTGTCCTCCTCGTCGCCGATCGGCGTTTCGAGGGAGATCGGCTCCTTGGCGATCTTGAGGACCTTGCGGACCTTCTCCAGCGGCATGCCGAGCTTCTCGGCCAGCTCCTCCGGCTGCGGCTCCCGCCCGATCTCGTGCAGCATCTGGCGGCTGGTGCGGACCAGCTTGTTGATCGTCTCGATCATGTGCACGGGGATGCGGATGGTCCGCGCCTGGTCGGCGATGGAGCGGGTGATCGCCTGCCGGATCCACCAGGTGGCATAGGTGCTGAACTTGTAGCCGCGCCGGTACTCGAACTTGTCCACCGCCTTCATCAGGCCGATGTTGCCCTCCTGGATCAGGTCCAGGAACTGCAGGCCGCGGTTCGTGTACTTCTTGGCGATGGAGATCACGAGGCGCAGGTTGGCCTCGATCATCTCCTTCTTCGCCTGGGTCATGTCGCGCTCGCCACGGCTCACCGTGGAATAGACGCGCTTGAACTCGGCAACCGGCAGGCCGGTCTGATTGGCGGTCTTGCCGATCTCGGCGCGCACCGCCTCGACATCGTCGCGGCTCTTGGCGACGAAGGCCTTCCAGTACTTGCCCGGCAGGCTGTTCACCCGGTCCATCCAGCCCGGGTCCAGCTCGTTGCCGCTCCAGTGCTGCAGGAAGTCCTCGCGCTTGACCTTGGAGGCGAGCGCCATGCGCATCACCTGGCCCTCGAAGGTGGTCAGGCGCCGGTTCAGGCCCTTGAGCTGGTCCACCAGCTCCTCGATGCGGTTGTTGTGCAGCCGCACCTTCTCGATCAGCGCCACCAGCTCGACGCGCTGCTTCTCATAGGTCTTCTCGGAACGGCCGTTCAGGTCGTCGCCGGCGGTATAGGCCTCCATGCGCTTGCTCGACAGCTTGTCGAGCTTGCCCAGGGTTTCCTCGATGGCCTCGAAATTGGCCAGGACCTCGGGGCGCAGCTTCTCCTCCAGCGCGGAAAGCGACAGGCCGATGCCCTCGCCCTCCTCGCCTTCCTCGACCTCCTCGACCTCGGCCGGCGGCGGCGCGTCGCTGTCGCCGGCGGCGGTCGCCTCCAGGTCGATCACGTCGCGCAGCAGCATGCGCCCGGCCTTGATGTCCTCGTACCAGCCGAGGATGGCCTTGAAGGTGAGCGGGCTCTCGCAGAGCCCGCCGATCATCATGTCGCGCCCGGCCTCGATGCGCTTGGCGATGGCGATCTCGCCCTCGCGCGACAGCAGCTCGACGCTGCCCATCTCGCGCAGGTACATCCGCACCGGATCGTCGGTGCGGCCCATCGTCTCCTCGTTGACGTTGCCGCCGGCTTCCTCTTCCTCGGCCTCGGCACCCTCCTCGTCCTCGGAGGCGGCCTTCTTCTCGGCCACCTCCTCCTCGGCGCCGTCCTCGGCCTCGACAACGTTGATGCCTGCCTCGTTCAGCATGGCCATCGTGTCCTCGATCAGCTCGGAGGACACCTGGGTGGAGGGCAGCGCCTGGTTGAAGTCGTCGATGGTGATGTAGCCGCGCTCCTTGCCCCGGGCGATCAGCTTCTTCACCATCGAGGTCACGGCATCGAGGAGCACGCCCTCGACCTGCTCGTCGCGGTTCTCGGTCGTTTCCGTCCCGTTCGCGGTCTTCGTCGCCATTCCGAGCCTCCGAAAGGCGCGGGGCCCCGGCCCTGACCGCCGGGGACACCCACGCGAATTGCCTCTACCCTATAGGGCCCGCCCGCACCCCGGCCGCCGCGCGGCTCACGGGGGGATAGGTCCAATCCTCACAGCCCGTCCAGGCCGGTCTCCCCGCGCTGGACGGCGTCCAACGCCTCCTTCAAACGATAGGCCCGCCGCTCGGCCGCCGGATCGTTGGTCGCGATCCAGTCTTCCAGAGCCAGGCGCCGGTCCTCGATCAAGGCGTCCTTACCCCGCAGCAGGGCATAGAAGTGCCACCACGCGGCCAAAACCTCCGCCGGCTGGGCCTCCGGCCGCGCCGCCGCCGGCAATCCGGTCGCGCGCGCCGCCCAGGCATGGGCTTCCCCCAGCTCAGCCGCGTGCAGGTGGGCGAGCAGAGTCGCGCTGTCAAGCGTTCGTGAGCTGCCCGGGGAGGAGCCATGCCAGCCGAGCAGCCCCTGTCGCAACGATTGGCAGGGGCCGGGGGGCAGTTCCAGCAGGGCGCAGGCCTCCTCCACCTCGTCCAGCACCCAGGGATGAGCGAGGATGATCGCCAGCAGGCAGCGGGCCTGTTCCTGCCGCGCGGCATCGGCATCCACCGGCCGCCGCTCGATCCGCACCGGCGGCGGGCGGCCGAAGCGGGCACCGTTCCGCCCGCCACGCCACTCCCCTTCCTCGCCCCGTGCCCTGGGAGGGACACCACCGGGGGCGAAGCCCGGCCGGTTGCGCGAGCGGGTGGCGAAGAAGCGGTCCAACAGCGCGGAGCGGTATTCCGAGGCCAGGGCCTTGTCCGGGATCTTCGCCGCCGCGGCCGCGAGGTCGTTGCGCAGCGCCGCCCGCTGCTCCGGCGTGCCCGAGGAACGGCCGGCATCCAGGATGTCGTAGAGCGACTCGTGCAGCGGCCGCGCCTTGTCCAGCACCGCCTGGAAGGCGGCCGGGCCCTGCTTCAGCACCAGCGTGTCGGGGTCCTCCCCCGCCGGCAGGGTGGCGAAGCGCAGGGAGCGTTCGGGCGAGAGCAGGGGCAGGGCGATCTCGGCCGTGCGGGCCGCCGCGCGCGCCCCGGCCGCATCGCCATCGAAGCAGAGCACCGGTTCGGGGGACGCTCTCCACATCTCCCCCAGTTGGTCTTCCGTCAGCGCGGTTCCCAGGGGGGCCACGGCGCCGTCGAAGCCCGCCTGATGCAGGGCGATCACATCCATGTAACCCTCCACCGCCACGAGCACCCGGCCCCGGAACGCCGCCTCCCGCGCCAGATCGAAGCCGTAGAGGTTGCGCCGCTTCGAGAAGAGCTCGGTCTCCGGCCCGTTCAGGTATTTCGGCTGCCCTTCGCCCAGGATGCGGCCGCCGAAGGAGACGATCCGCCCCCGCCGGTCGCGGATCGGGAACATGACCCGGTTGAAGAAGAAGCCGCTGTATCCGCCGTCACGTTCGTTGGCCCGCAGCAGCCCGGTCTCGGCCAACCGCGCCGCCTCGACCCCTAGCTCCTTCATGGCCGCCGCCAGCGCCCCGCGCGAGGAGCCGGACCAGCCCAGGCCGAAGCGGTCGATCGTGTCCTCGCCCAGCCCCCGGCGGCGGAGGTAGTCCAGCGCCTCCCGCCCCTCGGCCTCGCGCAGCCAGCGGCGCATCACGCCGCAGGCCGCCTCCATGACCTCGTGCAGGTCGCGCGCCCGGGCCTCGCGCTCCACCTGGCGGGGGCTCTCCTTGGGCACCTCCAGCCCGGCCTCGCCCGCCAGCCGCTCCACCGCGTCGCGGAAGCTCGCCCCCTCCGTACCCATGACGAAGGACAGGGCATCGCCATGCGCGCCGCAGCCGAAGCAGTGGTAGTGGTCGTCATAGACATAGAAGGACGGCGTCTTCTCGTTGTGGAAGGGGCAGCATCCCTTCCACTGGCGCCCGTTGCGCGTGAGCTTGACGCGCCGCCCCACCAGCGAGGGCAGCGGCGTCCGGGCGCGGAGTTCTTCCAGGAAGGCGGGCGGGAGGGCTATCGCCTCCTCCTTTGCGGGTCGTCGTTGTGGGTCATCGTCCGCCGGAGCGGCATGCTGTCGTGTGGGCCGGATCTACCTCTATAGTAGGTTCCAACCTACGGGGCGCGACAAGGTTCAGACCCGCATGGGTTGCGCCACGGCCGCGCCGATATCCCCCGCGTCCCGGAAAACCGTCGCCGCGCTCCACCTTTCGGCCCGCTGCCGCGTTGTGAGCGGACGGCCGGGGCGCCCGCCCCGGCCCACGCCGCAAGAACGGAGACGCGACATGGCCCTGGAAATCCCCCACAACGCCCTGATCCTGGTGGCCGACGGCGCGAAGGCCCTGCTGTTCCGCAACACCGGCCGCAATGGCGAGATCACGCTGCGCGAGGAAAGCCGCCTTTCCCCCGATTTCGGCGCGCAGGGCCCGTCCGGCTCCCGCCCCGACGACCAGTCGCCCAAGGAGACCGGCGAGGCCACCTTCGCCAAGCAGATCGCCCAGACCCTCCAGGCCATGAAGCAGCAGAACGGCTTCGAGGCCCTGGTCGTGGCGGCCGACCCGCAGACCCTGGGCCAGCTCCGCGAGGCGATGCACAAGACGGTCGAGTCGAGTGTCGTGAAGTCGCTGGACAAGGACCTGACCAACCACACGCCGGAAGATATCGCCGCGGCGCTGCGCTGAACCCTCGGCCTTCCCCTGGGAAAAGGCGGCCCGCGCCGCCTTTTCCGCGGCGGGACTATCAGCCGCCCAGCTTCGCCTTCACGATCGGGCCGACCTTGGCCATGTCCAGCGTGGCGGCGTGCTTCGCCTTCAGCGCCGCCATGACCTTGCCCATCTCCTTGATGGAGCTGGCGCCGGTCTCGGCGATCGCCGCCTCCACCGCCGCCGTGGTCGCGGCCTCGTCCATCTGCTGCGGCAGGAAACCCTCGATCACCGCGATCTCGGCTTCTTCCTTCGCCGCCAGCTCGGGGCGGTTGCCCTGGCGGTACATCTCCACGCTCTCGCGCCGGCTCTTGGCCATGCCACGCAGCATGGCGACGATCTGCTCGTCCGGCACCTTGTCCACGCCCGAGGGACGGGCGGCGATGTCGGTGTCCTTCAGCTTCGCCATGATCATGCGCAGCGTGGAGGTGCGAGGCGCGTCGCCCGCACGCATGGAGGATTTCAGTTCCTCGGTGAATCGGCTGCGAAGGTCCATCTGGCCCTCTCCTTGCTCGCTCTTGCGTCGATGCCCGCCCCCAGCCCGGTACCCATCCGCTCGATGGAACTCGCGCCGGTCCAGGCGGAAACTTCATCCCGGCTTGACCCGGACGAAGGTTGGGAAATTTCTTCCCAGGCTCACGCGGGATTTCTTTGACTTGGGAAACTGCTTCCCAGATAACCCCACCATGCGTTCCGTGGAAGAGATCATCCGCCTCGCGGGCGGGGCGGAGGCCGTGGCCCAGCGCTGCGGCGTGGGCGGCGAGGCCGTCCGCAAATGGCGACAGGCCCGCGCCGTCCCGGCCAAGCACTGGCCCGCCCTGATCGCCGCCACCGGCCTGTCCTTCGAGGACATGCCTGGTGCTTCCGTCGCGACCCCGGCCGATCCTGCCACGCCTTCCCCCTCCCCCACCGCCGTGGAGCCCTCCATGCCCGAAGCCGCCGACACCCCGCCCGCCGGCGCGACCGCCTGCATCGTCCTGATGGACGGCACGGTCTTCTGGGGCCGAGGCTTCGGCGCCGCCGGCACCAGGGTCGGCGAGATCTGCTTCAACACCGGGCTGACGGGCTATCAGGAGACCCTGACCGACCCCTCCTATGCCGGGCAGATCATCACCTTCACCTTCCCGCATATCGGCAATGTCGGCGCCAATGCCGAGGATGTGGAGACCGTCACCCCCGCCGCCCTTGGCCTGATCACCAAGGCCGATGTCACCGAGCCCTCCAACTACCGTGCCCAGCGCCACCTGGACGACTGGCTGAAGAGCTTCGGCATCCCCGGCATCGCCGGAGTGGACACGCGGGCGCTCACCATCCGCATCCGCGACAGCGGCGCTCCCAACGGCGCGATCTGCCACGCGCCGGACGGCGTTTTCGACCTCGCCGCGCTGCGCGCCCAGGCCGCCGGCTGGCCGGGGCTGGAGGGCATGGACCTCGCGAAGGAGGTCTCCTGCCAGCAGTCCTACCGCTGGGAGGAAGGGCTCTGGCACTGGAACCAGGGCTATGACGCCAGCCCCGCCAAGCGCCACAAGGTCGTGGCCGTGGACTATGGCGCCAAGCGCAACATCCTGCGCTGCCTGGCCGATGCCGGCTGCGACGTCACCGTGGTGCCCGCCACCGCCACGGCGGAGGAGATCCTGCGCCACGGCCCCGACGGCGTCTTCCTGTCCAACGGCCCCGGGGACCCGGCGGCGACCGGCGAATACGCCGTGCCCGCCATCCGCGGCGTGCTGGAGCGGCAGGTTCCCGTCTTCGGCATCTGCCTCGGCCACCAGCTTCTGGCCCTGGCGCTCGGCGCCCGCACCTACAAGCTCGACCGCGGCCATCGCGGCGCCAACCAGCCGGTGAAGGACCTCGCCACCGGCAAGGTCGAGATCACCTCGCAGAACCACGGCTTCGCGGTGGACGACAAGAGCCTCCCCGACGGGGTGAAGGTCACCCATGTCTCGCTCTTCGACGGCTCCAACGAGGGCATCGCCTGCGAGGGCAAGCGCGCCTTCTCGGTGCAGTACCATCCCGAGGCCTCGCCCGGCCCCTCCGACAGCCACTACCTCTTCCACCGCTTCACCGCGCTGATCGAGAGCGTGAAGGGAGCCGCCGCCCAGGGGGCAGCCCAGGAGGCCGCCCAGGGGAACGTGGCATGAGCGCCCTCTTCGACCTCGCCGGCCGCACCGCCATCGTCACCGGCGGCAATGGCGGCATCGGCCTCGGCATGGCGCGTGGCCTCGTCGCCTGCGGCGCCCGCGTCGCCGTGGTGGGCCGCAACGCGGAGAAGAACGCTTCCGCCGTGGCTGCCCTGGGCGGGGAGGCCTTCGCCCTCCAGGCCGACCTTGCGGAGCCCGGCAGCGCCGACCGCGTGGTGGCCGAGGTGATGGCCCGCGCCGGCGGCCTCGCCATCCTGGTCAACAATGCCGGCACCAACATCCGCCGCCTGCCGCAGGACGTGTCGGACGAGGACTGGTACGCCGTCATGGACGCCAACCTCACCAGCGCCATGCGGATGAGCCGCGCCGCCTATCCGCATCTCAAGGCCTCCGGCCATGGGCGGGTGATCTCGATCGGCTCGATGATGTCGATCTTCGGCCTGCCGCTCTCCCCCGCCTATGGCGCCAGCAAGGGCGGCATCGTGCAGTACACCCGCTCCCTCGCCGTTGCCTGGGGCCCGGACGGCATCACCGCCAACGCCATCCTGCCCGGCTGGATCGAGACCGAGCTGACCGCCGGCGCCAAGCGCGACATCCCCGACCTGAACGACCGCGTCCTCGCCCGCACGCCGCAGAAGCGCTGGGGCCTGCCGGGCGACTTCGCCGGCATCGCCGCCTTCCTGGCCAGCGACGCCGCCGCCTTCGTCACCGGCACGGCCATCCCGGTGGATGGCGGGCTGTCGGTGCACGGCTGAGGCCGCGGGGGCAGACCGTCCGCCATGACGCTGCTCGCCATCCTCCTGCTGGCCTGCCTCGGCTGCATGGCGCTGAGCTACGGCCTCTGGCGCGCCTTCCTGCGCGCCGGGCGGCCGGGCCACCCGATGGCCATGGCGCTGATCGCCTCGCTGCTGGTCTCGGGCCTGCTGCTCTGGCTGTTCCGCGACCGCGCGCCGCCGAACCTGCCGGTGAACGGGCTGACCGAGGCGCTCTACATCGCCTGCCTGCTCAACATCCCCGCCGCCATCCTGCTGACCTGGCGCCGCTGACCGCGCGCCCCTCCCCCGAAACGCCAGACCTTCCGGACCAAGCCCCGCCCATGCCGAAGCGCACCGACCTCCACTCCATCATGATCATCGGCGCCGGTCCCATCGTGATCGGCCAGGCCTGCGAGTTCGACTATTCCGGCGCCCAGGCCTGCAAGGCGCTGCGCGCCGAGGGCTACCGGGTGATCCTGGTGAACTCCAACCCCGCCACGATCATGACCGACCCCGGGCTGGCGGACGCCACCTATATCGAGCCGATCACCGTCGAGGTGGTGGAGAAGATCATCGCCAAGGAGCGGCCGGACGCGATCCTGCCCACCATGGGCGGGCAGACCGCGCTGAACACGGCGCTGAAGCTGGCCGAGGCCGGGGTGCTGGAGAAGTACGGCTGCGAGCTGATCGGCGCCAAGGCGGAGGTGATCGACAAGGCCGAGGACCGGCTGAAGTTCCGCGACGCCATGACCAAGATCGGCATCGAGAGCCCGCGCTCCCACATCGCCCATACGATGGAGGAGGCGCGCGCCGGGCTGGAGATGGTCAAGCTGCCCTGCGTCATCCGCCCCTCCTTCACGCTCGGCGGCACGGGCGGCGGCATCGCCTACAACAAGGAGGAGTTCGAGCAGATCGTTTCCGCCGGCCTCGCCGCTTCCATGACCACCGAGGTGCTGATCGAGGAAAGCGTGCTCGGCTGGAAGGAATACGAGATGGAGGTGGTCCGCGACTCTGCGGATAACTGCATCATCGTCTGCTCCATCGAGAACCTCGACCCGATGGGCGTGCATACGGGCGATTCCGTGACCGTCGCCCCGGCGCTGACGCTGACCGACAAGGAATACCAGCGCATGCGCGATGCCTCCATCGCCTGCCTGCGCGAGATCGGCGTCGATACCGGCGGCTCCAACGTGCAGTTCGGCGTGAACCCCGCCGATGGGCGCATGGTGGTGATCGAGATGAACCCGCGCGTCTCGCGCTCCTCGGCGCTGGCGTCCAAGGCCACTGGCTTCCCGATCGCCAAGATCGCCGCCAAGCTCGCCGTCGGCTACACGCTGGACGAGCTGAAGAACGACATCACCATGGTGACGCCGGCCGCCTTCGAGCCGACCATCGACTATGTGGTGGTGAAGATCCCGCGCTTCACCTTCGAGAAGTTTCCCGGCACGCCGCCCACGCTCACCACCTCGATGAAGTCGGTGGGCGAGGCCATGGCCATCGGCCGCTCCTTCGGCGAGGCGTTGCAAAAGGGCCTGCGCTCGCTGGAGACCGGCATTTCCGGCCTGGACGAGATCGCCGCCCCGGGCGACGGCTCGAAGGAGGCCTATATCGCCGCCCTCTCCACCCCGACGCCGGACCGCTCGCTGACCGTCGCCCAGGCTTTCCGCGCCGGGCTGACCGTCGAGGAGATCCACCGCGCCTGCCGCTTCGACCCCTGGTTCCTGCGCGAGATCGAGCGCATCGTCCGCGCCGAGGAGGAGGTCCGCGCCAAGGGCCTGCCGCGCGAGGCCATGGCGCTCCGCCGCCTCAAGGCCATGGGCTTCTCCGACCGCCGCCTTGCCGACCTCACCGCCTCCAGCGAGGCCGCGGTGGCGCAGCAGCGCCTGGCACTCGGCGTCACCCCGGTCTTCAAGCGCATCGACACCTGCGCGGCAGAGTTCGCTTCCAACACCGCCTACATGTACTCGACCTATGAGGGCGGCTTCGGCACGCCGCATTGCGAGTCCGATCCCTCCGCCCGCCAGAAGATCGTGATCCTCGGCGGCGGCCCCAACCGCATCGGCCAGGGCATCGAGTTCGACTACTGCTGCGTCCACGCCGCCTATGCGCTGAAGGAAGCCGGGTTCGAGACCATCATGGTCAACTGCAACCCGGAAACCGTGTCCACCGACTACGACACCTCCGACCGCCTCTATTTCGAGCCGCTGACCGCCGAGGACGTCATCTCCCTGATCCGCAAGGAGCAGGAGAAGGGCGAGGTGCTGGGCTGCATCGTGCAGTATGGCGGCCAGACCCCGCTCAAGCTCTCCCAGGCGCTGAGCAAGGCCGGCATCCCCATCCTCGGCACCTCGGCCGAGGCCATCGACATCGCCGAGGACCGCGAGCGCTTCCAGCACCTGCTCCAGGGCCTGGGCCTCAAGCAGCCCTCCAACGGCACCGCCCGCACGCTGGAGGAAGCCGCCGCCGAGGCCGAGCGCATCGGCTACCCCGTCGTGGTCCGCCCCTCCTATGTGCTCGGCGGCCGCGCCATGGAGATCGCGCATGACCGCACGCAGCTGATGCGCTTCGGCGCGGAGGCGGTGAAGGTCTCGGGCGAGAACCCGATCCTGATCGACCAGTACCTCTCGGACGCCATCGAGGTGGACGTGGACTGCATCGCCGACGCCGAGGGCAATGTCTATGTCGCCGGCGTGATGGAGCATATCGAGGAGGCGGGCATCCATTCCGGCGACAGCGCCTGCTCGCTGCCGCCCTATTCCCTTTCCCCCGCCACCATCACCGAGCTCAAGGCCGAGACCGAGGCCATGGCCAAGGCACTCAAGGTGCGCGGGCTGATGAACGTGCAGTACGCGGTGAAGGGCAACGAGATCTACGTGCTGGAGGTCAACCCGCGCGCCTCCCGCACCGTGCCCTTCGTCGCCAAGGCCACGGGCGTGCCGGTCGCCAAGATCGGCGCCCGCGTCATGGCCGGGGCGAAGCTGTCGGAGTTCCGCCTCGACGACGACGCCATCTCCCGCCACGTCGCGGTCAAGGAAGCCGTCTTCCCCTTCTCGCGCTTCCCCAATGTGGACGTGATCCTGGGGCCGGAGATGAAGTCCACCGGCGAGGTGATGGGCCTCGACCATTCCTTCGAGCGCGCCTTCCTCAAGTCCCAGATGGGCGCCGGGGTGAAGCTGCCGGAAAGCGGCACCGCCTTCCTCTCGGTCCGAGACGGCGACAAGGCCGCCATGGTCTCGCTGGGCCGCCGCCTGGTGGAGATGGGCTTCGGCCTCGCCGCCACGAGCGGCACCGCCGCCCGGCTGCGCGAGGCCGGCCTGCCGGTCACCGAGGTCAAGAAGGTGCTGGAAGGCCGCCCGAACTGCGTGGACGCCATGAAGTCCGGCGAGATCCAGCTGGTGATCAACACCTCCGGCTCCGGCCAGGCGGTCTCGGACAGCTTCGACATCCGCCGCTCCGCCCTGACCCATGGCATCCCCCACTACACCACCGTGGCGGGTGCCCGGGCTGCCGTGCACGCCATCGCGGCGCTGCGTGCGGGAGTGCTTGATGTGGCTCCGTTGCAGTCCTATTTTGCAACTTCGTTCTGAGACATCGGGGCGGGTCTGGCTCACCGGCCAGGACCCGCCCCGCCTGTTTCGACCCGGCGCCGCTCCGGTCCCCCCGACTTCCTGGCGGGGACTGGCGCGGTCGCGTCGCGTTCTAGGGAAGGCTAAACGCCGTGCAGAAGTTCCCCATCACGGCCGAGGGACTGTCTCGGCTTGAGGAAGAGTTGAAGGTCCTGAAGTCCGAGGAGCGCCCGGCCGTGATCCGTGCGATCGCGGAAGCGCGCGCCCATGGCGACCTCTCCGAGAATGCCGAATACCACGCCGCGCGCGAGAAGCAGTCCTTCATCGAGGGCCGCATCGCGGAGCTGGAATCCGTCGTCCCCTCCTCCGAGGTGATCGACGTCTCCAAGATGGTCGGCGAGCAGGTGCGCTTCGGCGCCTATGTCACCATCGTCGATGAGGAATCCGAGGACGAGAAGACCTACCGCATCGTCGGCCAGTACGAGGCCGACATGAAGAAGGGCTCGATCTCCATCTCCTCCCCCCTCGCCCGGGCCCTGCTCGGCAAGAGCGCCGGCGACAGCGTCGAGGTGCCCGCCCCCGGCGGCGCCCGCTCCGTCGAGATCACTGCCGTCCGGTTCCGGTAGGGGGCCGCCCCATGCCGGAAGGGTCCGCCCTGCCCAGGCGGCACGTGGCGCTGTCCGATGTGCGCGCGGCCGCCGCGCGCATCGCCGGCACCGTGCTGCGCACGCCCTTGGTCGAGCCGCATGCCGTTTCCCGCGCCGCGGGCGCCCGGGTGCTGCTGAAGCTCGACAACCTCCATCCCACCGGCGCTTTCAAGGAGCGCGGCGCGGCCAACCGGCTCGCCCTGCTTTCGGCGCGGGAGCGCGAGGCCGGTGTGATCGCGATGAGCGCGGGTAACCACGCCCAGGCGGTCGCCCGCCACGCCCATCTGCTGGGTATCCGCGCCACCATCGTGATGCCCCGCTTCACCCCCTCCACCAAGGTGGTGCGGACGGAAAGCTGGGGCGCCCGGGTGGTGCTGCACGGCGAGACCCTGGCCGAGGCTGCTTCCCACGCCCATGCCCTGGCGCTGAGCGAGGGGCTGGTCTTCGTCCATCCCTATGACGACCCCGAGATCGTGGCCGGCCAGGGCACCATGGCGCTGGAGATTTTGGAGGACGCCCCCTCCGGCCTGCAATCCATGGTGATCCCCGTGGGCGGCGGCGGCCTCGTCGCCGGCTCCGCCGCGGTGGTGAAGGAGCTGCGCCCCGACATCGTCCTCTATGGCGTCGAGGTCGAGGGCTACCCCGCCATGGCCCAGCGCCTGGCGGGCGAGCCGGTGAAGGTCGGCGGCCCCACCATCGCCGAGGGCATCGCCGTGCGCGACGTGGGCGAGCTGCCCGCCGCCATGCTGGCCCGCCTCGGCATCGAGGTGCTGGTCGTTCCCGAACGCGCCGTGGAACGCGCCATCGCCCTGCTGGCCGAGGGCGCCAAGGTCGTGGCCGAGGGGGCTGGCGCCGCCGGCCTCGCCGCCATCCTGGCCTTCCCTGAGCGCTTCGCCGGCCACACCGTCGCCACCACCGTCTGCGGCGGCAACATCGACCCGCGCATCCTGGCCAATGTGCTGCTGCGCGAGATGCTGCGCGACGGCCGCATCCTGCGCCTGCACCTCGACATCCCGGACCGTCCGGGCGTCCTGGCCGACATCTCGACCCGCGTCGCGGCCGCCGGCGGCAATGTCATCGAGGTCAGCCACCAGCGCCTCTTCGCCGCCCCCTCGGTCCAGACTGCCGAGCTGGAGCTGATGATCGAGGTTCGCGACGCCAACCAGGGCGCCGCCATCGTCGCCGCGCTGGAAGCGGCGGACTACACCGTGCGGGTCGGCTGAAGCACCGCTCCCCGGGCCGTGGGCGGTGCTGCCGCCCACGGCCGGCAGAATGGCCTCAGCGCCGCTCCACCGGCACTCCTACCTCTTCCTTAGCGGTGCGGATCACCTGGAGGGTCTGCACCCGCATCACGTGGTCCGCCCCGGTGAGGCGGGAGGTCAGCGCGTTCTCGTGCGCCGTGTCGCGCGCCACCAGCCTCAGCAGGAAGTCCCCGCCGCCGCGGATCATGTGGCACTCCCGCACCTCCGGCCAGGCCGTGACCATCCGCTCGAAGGCCTCCAGTACCGAGAGCTTCTGCGTCTCCAGCCCGACCAGGGCGTAGAAGCCGACCTCCCAGCCCAGCGAACCGGGCTCCAGGTCGGCATGGTAGCCCCGGACCACGCCGAGTTCCTCCAGCCGCCGCACCCGGCGCAGGCAGGGTGGGGCCGAGAGGCCGACGCGGCGGGCGAGTTCCACATTCGTGATCCGCCCGTCCTGCTGGATCTCGTCGAGGATGGCCAGGTCGGTCGCGTCCAGTTCGGGCGCGTCATTCGGCATACTGTTCATTGCCCGTCTTGGCGATGCGGCGAAATATCCTTGCACGCTCCGCACGTCCAGACCATCCTTTCCGGAATGCCGGGTTGCGGTGGACGCAGGGCTGACCGATATGCTGCGCGTAACCCGCGACTCGCAGGAATCAGAAGTGCCCGAGACTCACCGAACCCGCCTCCTCGTTCTGGGTGCCGGACCGGCCGGATACACGGCGGCCATCTACGCGGCCCGCGCCGGATTGCAGCCGATCGTCGTCGCGGGCCTGCAACCGGGCGGACAGCTCACCATCACCACCGAGGTCGAGAACTATCCGGGCTTCGCCGAGGCCATCCAGGGCCCATGGCTCATGGAGCAGATGGCGAAGCAGGCGGAGCATGTCGGCGCCCGCCTGCAGATGGACACCATCACCGCCGTGGACCTGTCCCGCCGCCCCTTCCGCTGCGAGGGCGATTCCGGCGACGTCTACTTCGCCGACAGCCTGGTGATCGCCACCGGCGCCCAGGCCCGCTGGCTCGGTATCCCAGGCGAGAAGGAACTCTCGGGCTTCGGGGTCTCCGCCTGTGCCACCTGCGACGGATTCTTCTTCCGTGGGCGGGAGGTCGCGGTCATCGGCGGCGGCAACACCGCCATCGAGGAAGCCCTTTATCTTTCCGGCCTCGCCGCCCGGGTCACGCTGATCCACCGGCGCGACGCCTTCCGGGCCGAGCGCATCCTGCTCGACCGCCTTTTCGCCCGCCCCAACATCGTGGTGCTGCGCGATACGGTGGCCGAGGCCATCCTGGCGGACGAGAGCGGCCGCGCCCCGGTCGCCCGGGCCCTCGCGCTCCGCAACCTGAAGACCGGCGAGGCGTCCGAACTGTCCGTCCATGGCGTCTTCGTCGCCATCGGCCACGCGCCCGCCACCGCCCTCTTCCGGGGCCAGCTCGACATGGACGAGTCCGGCTACATCCGCACCGAACCCGGCCGCACCCAGACCTCCGTGGAGGGGGTCTTCGCGGCCGGGGACGTGCAGGACCACATCTACCGCCAGGCGATCACCGCGGCCGGCACCGGCTGCATGGCCGCGCTCGATGCCGAGAAGTGGCTCGCCGGCCTTCCCGAATCTGCCCCGGCCCCAGCGGCCTATCTCTGAGGCGAGGAAACACCGACCATGCCGCTCGATTGGGACAAGCTGCGGGTTTTCCACGCGGTTGCCGAGGCGGGGTCCTTCACCCATGCCGGCGAATCGCTGAACCTGAGCCAGTCCGCCGTCTCCCGCCAGATCCAGGCGCTGGAGGAGGCCCTGGCCGTGCCCCTCTTCCACCGCCACGCCCGTGGCCTGATCCTCACGGAGCAGGGCGAGACGCTGAACAAGACGGTGCGCGAGGTCTTCGCCAAGCTGGCGATGACCGAGGCCCTGCTGACCGAAAGCCGGGAGCGCGCCGCCGGCCGCCTCAAGGTGACGACGACCACCGGCTTCGGCTCGCTCTGGCTGGCGCCGCGCCTGCAGCGCTTCATCGAGAAGCACCCCGACGTCACCGTCACCCTGTTGCTGGACGACACGGAGCTGGACCTGGCGATGCGCGAGGCGGACGTGGCCATCCGCATGCACGCGCCGCGGCAGCCCGACCTGATCCAGCGCCATGTCGCCACCTTCGGCTGGAAGGTCGTGGCCTCGCCCGAATACGTGAAGCAGTACGGCGCCCCACAGCGGCCGGAGGATCTCGATAACCACCGGCTGATCACCTATGGCGACCACCGCCAGCCGATCGAGGACATCAACTGGATCGCCGAGGCCGGACGCCGCGCCGGCAGCCCGCGCCGCGCCGTGATGGAGGTGAACAGCCTCCCTGCCATGCTGCGCGCCGTGCGCAGCGGCCTCGGCATCACCGCCCTGCCCGACTATCTGGGCGACGATATCGCGGATCTCACGCCGATCCTGAGCGAGATGAAGACCCCGCGCTTCGAGTCCTACTTCGTCTATCCGGAGGAGATGCGGCACTCCAAGCGCGTCGCCGTCTTCCGCGACTTCCTGGTGTCGGAACTGTCCAAGAACCAGGGCTGACCGAACCGCCCGGGGCAGGCCGCGCCGACCTGCCCCGGGGATTCCGCTTCCGCACTAGGCGGGGTCAGCCCCCACGCGCCATCCGGGCCGCCAGCTCGGCGCTCACGCTGGCCACACCCTTCACCAGCGGCGCGGGCCAGGGGGAGCCGCGGGGCGGCACCTGACGGTCGAGCTCGCCATCCCGGATCAACAGCATCCAGAGCAGCCCGTTCTTCGGCTCGTGCCCGAGAAAGAGCCCATTCCGCGCGCAATCCCCGCCGTGGCAGCCCCAGGCCCAGGCGAAGCCGTCCTCGGCGCGGACATGGCTGCCGGGGGCACGCAGATGCTCGAAGATGACCTGTTGCCGGCCGCGCGCGACGTTGCGCAGCATCGGTGCCATGTCCTGCAGCGCGCCAAGCTGCTGGATGGTCTGGCCTTCCAGTTCCGAAGCATCGGCCACCACGCCATTATCCGCCCGTACCGGAGCAGGCAGGCAAAGCAGGCCCAGCAGAAACAGCAACGGGGCGAGTGGTTGCCCACCCGCCCCGTGCCGAAACGATCCGATCCGTCGCATCGATCGATGGATCAAGCCTGCGGCTGCTCGCCCTCGGCCTCGACGATCTCAGGCTGCTGGCCGCTGTCCAGGCCCTTGGCCGAGACATCGCGGTCCACCAACTCGATCACCGCCATGTCGGCGGCATCGCCGTAGCGCACGCCGGCCTTCAGCACGCGGCAATAGCCGCCCTGACGGGAGGCGTAGCGCTCCGCGATGGTGGTGAACAGCTTGGTCACCACCGCCTCGTCGCGGATCTGGGCCAGCGCCTGACGGCGGGCCGAAAGGTCGCCGCGCTTGCCGAGCGTGATGATCCGCTCGACATAGGGCCGCAGCTCCTTGGCCTTGGGCAGGGTGGTCGTGATCTGCTCGTGCTTCAGCAGCGAGGTCGCCATGTTCCGGAACATGGCGATCCGGTGGGAGGACGTAACATTGAGTTTCCGCCCGGACATCCCGTGACGCATTTCAGTCTCCTAGGCCCCGGGTTCAGAAGGGCTCTTCGACCCGGCGAGCCAGGTCCTCGATGTTCTCAGGCGGCCAGCCCGGCACGTTCATCCCGAGGCTGAGACCCATGGAGGCCAGAACCTCCTTGATCTCGTTCAGGGATTTGCGCCCGAAGTTCGGGGTGCGCAGCATCTCCTGCTCGGACTTCTGCACGAGGTCGCCGATATAGACGATGTTGTCGTTCTTCAGGCAGTTCGCGCTGCGGACCGACAGCTCCAGCTCATCGACCTTGCGAAGCAGGTTGCGGTTGAAGGGCAGGTCGTCCTGCACCTCCTGCACCTTGGCCTCGCGCGGCTCGTCGAAGTTGATGAAGAGCTGCAGCTGGTCCTGCAGGATGCGGGCGGCGAGCGCCACCGCGTCATCCGGCGCGACCGTGCCGTCTGTCTCCACCGTGAGCACGAGCTTGTCGTAATCCGTGCGCTGGCCGACACGGGTCGGCTGCACCTGGAAGGCGACGCGGCGGACGGGCGAGTAGATCGCGTCCACCGGGATCACGCCGATCTCCTGGTCCTCGGTCCGGTTCTCGGAGGCGGGGACATAGCCCTTGCCCGTCGAAACGGTGAGTTCCATGGAGAAGCGCGCCCCATCGTCGAGCGTGCAGATCACCAGCTCCGGGTTGGCGACCTCGATGTCGCCGGTCACCTGGATCTGGCCCGCCGTCACCTCGCCGGGGCCGGTGGCCTCCAGCGTCAGGCGCTTCGTGCCCTCGGAGGGCATGCGGATGGCCAGCTGCTTGATGTTCAGGATGATGTCGGTGACATCCTCCTGCACACCCTGCAGGCTGCTGAACTCATGCAGCGCGCCCTCGATCTTCACGGCCGTGACGGCCGCGCCCTGGAGCGAGGACAGCAGAACCCGCCGCAGCGCGTTGCCCAGAGTCTGACCGAAACCGCGCTCCAGCGGCTCGGCGACCACGGTGGCCACGCGCGCGGGGTCAGCACCCGGATCGACGTCCAGGCGCTCGGGCTTGATCAGGGAACGCCAATTGCGATCCAGCACTTGGGTATCTCCTGCGACGTTTCCCCGATCAGACGCGACGACGCTTGCGCGGACGGCAACCGTTGTGCGGGATCGGGGTCACGTCCTTGATGGCGGTGACATAGAAGCCGACGGCCTGGAGGGCACGCAGCGCGCTCTCGCGGCCCGAACCGGGACCGGAGACCATGATCTCCAGCGTCTCCATGCCGTGCTCGCGGGCCTTGCGGCCGGCATCCTCGGCCGCGACCTGCGCGGCGTACGGGGTGGACTTCCGGCTGCCCTTGAAGCCCTGCGACCCGGAGGACGACCAGGCGATGGCATTGCCCTGGCTGTCGGTGATCGTCACGATCGTGTTGTTGAAGGTCGCGAGCACATGCGCCACACCCGTGGCGATGTTCTTGCGCTCCTTCTTGCGGGGGCGGGAGCCCGCCTGCGGCTGACGCGCCATCTTACTTCGTCACCTTCTTCTTGCCGGCGATCGCCACGGCCTTGCCCTTGCGGGTGCGGGCGTTGGTGTGGGTGCGCTGGCCGCGCACCGGCAGGCCACGGCGGTGACGCAGGCCACGGTAGCAGGCCATGTCCATCAGCCGCTTGATGTTCATCGCCACTTCACGGCGGAGGTCACCCTCCACGCGATAGTCGCGGTCCAGCATCTCGCGGATCTTCAGGATCTCGTCGTCGGAGAGCTGGTTGACCCGGCGCTCCTCGGGGATGCCGAGCTTCTCGCAGATCTCAGCCGCGTTCTTCGGACCGATGCCATAGATGTAGCGCAGAGAAATCTGCACCCGCTTGTTGTCGGGGATGTTCACGCCGGCGATACGCGCCACGTTCGCTCTCCTGGAGCAACTGCTCCGATAGGGCCGGCGACGGCGGGCAGCCTGGGCCGGCGAGGTGATCATTGCCCGACTCCGGCGGCGGAACCGCCGAAGCACCGGCAAATGGCATGGGAAAACGCAGCGGGAGGGAGCCCGCCGCGAGGAAGGGGCGGGATAAACCTCCCCGCCCCTCAGGTCAAGCCCGACTCAACAGGGCTTCCAATTCGCGGGTCACGTCGTCGATATCGGCCATGCCGTCCACCGACTTCAGCTTCCCCTGCGCCTGGTAATAGGGCAGCAGCGGCTCCGTCTGCAGCCGGTAGGCCTCCAGCCGCGCCGCCACCGTCTCCGCCTTGTCGTCGGCCCGGCGGACGAACTCCGTGCCGCCACAGACGTCGCAGACCCCGGCCTGGATCGTCGGCTTGAAGGTGTCGTGATAGCCCGTGCCGCAGGCGGCGCAGGTGAATCGGCCAGCGATGCGCTCGACCAGCGCCGCCGGATCCACCTTCAGCTCGATCACGTGGTCGAGCGCCAAGCCCTTCTCCTTCAGCATCACATCCAGCGCCTCGGCCTGGGGCACGGTGCGCGGGAAGCCGTCCAGGATGAAGCCCTTGGCGCAGTCCGGCCGGGCAACCCGCAGGGCCAGCATGGCGGTGATGATCGCGTCGGGCACCAGCCCGCCGCTCTCCATGATCGCCTTGGCCTCGCGCCCGATCTCCGAGCCCGACTTGACCTCGGCCCGGAGCATGTCGCCGGTCGAGATCTGAGCGACCCCGAACTTCTCCTCCAGGCGCTTGGCCTGGGTTCCCTTTCCGGCCCCGGGAGGCCCCAGCAGGATCAGGTTCAACGACGTCTCCCAACAGTCGGACGGTTACCGTTCGGCAGGGACCGGCTTCCCCCCGCCCCCGGCGCCCCCAACCGGGCCTTTCGGATCAGGCCCTGGTACTGGTGCGCGAAGAGATGAGACTGCACCTGGGCCACCGTGTCCATCGTTACGGACACGATGATCAGCAGGGAGGTGCCTCCGAAGTAGAAGGGCACGCCGTACTGGCTGATCAGGAATTCCGGGATGAGGCAGACGATGCAGAGATAGATCGCGCCCACCAGCGTCAGCCGCGTCAGGACCCGGTCGAAATAATCCGCCGTCGCCTGCCCCGGACGGATGCCGGGCACGAAGCCGCCGTTCTTCTTCAGGTTCTCCGCCGTCTCCTGCGGGTTGAAGACCACCGCGGTGTAGAAGAAGGCGAAGAAGATGATCAGCGCGACGTAGAGAGCCATGTAGAGCGGCTGGCCATGCGCGAGCCACTGTGCCGCCCGGCTCAGCCAGGTGTCCTCCCCCTGCCCCGCGCCCGCGAAGCCAGCGAAGGTCGCCGGCAACAGCAGCAGCGAGGAGGCGAAGATCGGCGGGATCACGCCGGCCGTGTTCAGCTTCAGCGGCAGATGGGTCGAGTCGCCCCCGAACATCCGGTTGCCGACCTGCCGCTTGGGGTACTGCACCGGAATCCGGCGCTGCGCCCGCTCCATGAACACCACGAAGGCGATCACGGCGAGCGCGATCAACAGGAAGAAGATGATGAAGGGCGTGGACAGCGCCCCGGTCCGGCCCAGTTCCAGAGTCGAGACGAAGGCATGGGGCAGGTTCGCCACGATGCCCGCGAAGATGATCAGGCTGATGCCGTTGCCGATGCCCCGGGCAGTGATCTGCTCACCCAGCCACATCAGGAACATCGTGCCGCCCACCAGGGTGATCACCGCGGAAAGCCGGAAGAAGGCGCCCCCGGCATAGACCGGCGAGGCCCCCATGGCGCCCTGCATGCCCTCCAGCCCCACGGCGATGCCATAGGCCTGGAAGACGGCGATCAGCACCGTCAGGTAGCGCGTGTACTGGTTGAGCTTCTTCCGCCCGCTCTCGCCCTCCTTCTTGAGGGCCTCCCAGGCCGGGATCGCCGCCGTCATCAGCTGCACGATGATGGAGGCGGAAATGTAGGGCATGATGTTCAGCGCGAAGACCGTCATGCGCCCCAGCGCGCCGCCGGTGAACATGTCGAACATGCCCAGGACGCCGCCGCCATGCTGGCGCAGGATATCCGCCATCACCGACGCATCCACGCCGGGGACGGGGATATAGGTGCCGAGGCGATAGACGATCAGTGCCCCTAGTGTGAACCAGAGCCGCTTCTTCAGCTCGGTGGCGCGCGACAGCACCCCGAGGTTGAGATTGGCCGCGAGCTGCTCGGCGGCGGACGCCATGCGTACCCTCCATACGACTGCGGCGCCCGGGGGAGGTCCCCCGCGCGCCGCAGCGAAGACATCAGCTGTCAGGTAGCCCCCCAGGGAGGCCGAGATCAAGCGGCCGGAGCTTCTTCCGAAGCCTTCGGCGCCGTGACCGTCACCTTGCCGCCAGCCGCCTCGACCGCCGCGATCGCGGCCTGCGAGGCACCGGTGACGGTGATGTTCACCGCACGCTTGATCTCACCCTTGGCGAGCAGGCGGACACCGGCGCGCTTGCCGCTGACCCGCACCACGCCGGCCGCCTTCAGCATCGTCTCGTCCAGCGCCTGGTCGGCCGGCAGGCGGCCTTCCTCGATCGCCTTGTCGAGCAGGCCGATGTTCAGCGGCGCGTACTCGACGCGGAAGAGGTTCACGAAGCCCCGCTTCGGCAGACGCCGGTAGATCGGGAGCTGGCCGCCCTCGAACCCGTTCAGCGACACGCCGGTGCGGGCCTTCTGGCCCTTCACACCGCGGCCACCCGTCTTGCCCTTGCCGGAGCCGATGCCGCGGCCGATGCGCTTGAACTTCGGGCGGGCGCCCTCGTTGTCGCGCAGCTCGTTCAGCTTCACCATGCGATCAGTCCTCCACCTTGATGAGATGGGCGACCTTCCGGATCATGCCGCGCACGGAAGGGGTGTCCTCCAGCTCGCGGCTCCGGTGCATCTTGTTCAGCCCGAGCCCGATCAGCGTCTCGCGCTGGCCGGGCTTGCGGCCGATCGGCGACCCGGTCTGGGTCACCTTCACGGTCTTCTTGGCAGTCTCAGACACCGCCAGCCTCCTGAGCCGCCGGAGCGGCCTCATCCTTGCGCGGGCCGATCAGGTCGGAGACCTTCTTGCCGCGCCGCGCCGCCACGGCACGCGGGGAGGTCACCTTCCCCAGCGCCGCGAAGGTCGCCTTGACCATGTTGTGCGGGTTCGTCGTGCCGGTGCACTTGGCGACCACGTCGCCCATGCCCAGCGTCTCGAACACGGCGCGCATCGGACCGCCGGCGATGATGCCGGTGCCCGCCGGCGCCGCGCGCAGGATCACGCGACCTGCGCCGAACTCGCCGATCATGTCGTGATGCAGGGTGCGGCCCTCGCGCATCGGCACGCGGATCATCGTCCGCTTGGCGCGCTCAGTCGCCTTGCGGATCGCCTCCGGAACCTCGCGCGCCTTGCCGGCGCCCCAGCCCACGCGGCCCTTCTGGTCACCCACCACCACGAGCGCGGCGAAGGAGAAGCGACGGCCACCCTTCACCACCTTCGCGACGCGGTTGATGGTCACCAGCTTGTCGCGGAGCTCATCACCCTCGCTGTGGGCCTGCTGCTGATTGCGGTCGTTGTCGCGACGGCGGCCGCGGCCACGGCGCTCGCCGTCACCACCTTCGCCACCGCCACCGGACCTCGGTGCATATGCCATGCGTCAGACGCTCCTCAGAACGACAGCCCGCCCTCGCGGGCGCCGTCCGCCAGGGCCTTGACCCTGCCATGGTAGAGATAGGGGCCGCGGTCGAAGACCACCGCCGAGACACCGGCCGCGATGGCGCGCTCGGCCACCAGCTTGCCGATGGCGGTCGCCGCATCGACATCCGCCCCCGTACGGGCGCGCAGGTCCTTCTCGAGCGTCGAGGCGGCCGCCAGGGTGCGGCCCGCCTTGTCGTCGATCACCTGCGCATAGATGTGCCGGCCGGAGCGGTAGATCGACAGGCGCGGACGCCCACCGGCCTTCTGCCGCAGCTGGAAGCGGAGCCGGGACCGGCGCCGCGTCTGGAGTGCGAGCTTGCGCATCACTTCTTCTTACCCTCCTTCCGGAGGATGACCTCGTTGTCGTAGCGGACGCCCTTGCCCTTGTAGGGCTCGGGACCACGATAGGCGCGGATCTCGGCGGCCACCTGGCCGACCCGCTGCTTGTCCGCACCCTCGACCTTGATCGCCGTGGGGCGCTCGGTCGTGATCTTGATCCCTTCCGGGATCGCGTAGCGGATCTCGTGGCTGTAGCCGAGGTTCAGCACCAGATCCTTGCCCTGGACCGCCGCACGGTAACCCGTGCCGGTGATCTCCATGGACTTGGAGAAGCCGGTGGAGACGCCCGTCACCATCCCGTTGATCAGCGAACGCGTGGTGCCCCACAGCGTGCGCGACCGCCGGTCCTCGCCCTTGGGCGAGACAGTGACGGAACCATCCTCGATCTTCACTTCCACCGCATCCGTGACGACCGGCAGACGCAGCTCGCCGAGCTTGCCCTTGGCCACCACGACGCCGTCCTGCAGGGCGACGGTGACGCCGCTCGGGACGGTGACGGGATACTTGCCGACGCGTGACATGGGGTCGGCCTCCTCAGAACACGCGGCAGAGGACTTCGCCGCCAACATTGGCAGCGCGGGCCTCATTGTCGCTCATCACGCCGCGAGGCGTGGACAGGATGGAAACGCCGAAGCCGTTATAGACCTTCGGCAGCTCCTTGATCTTCGCGTAGACGCGGCGGCCCGGCTTGGACACCCGGTTGATCTCCTTGATCACCGGCTCGCCCTCCGAATACTTCAGCTCGATGTTGAGGATCTTCACGCCGGGGCGCACGTCCTCGGAGCTGTAGCCACGGATATAGCCTTCGCGCTTCAGGACATCCAGCACGTCGGCGCGCAGGCGCGACGCGGGAGACACGATGCGGCTCTGCCGCGCGCGCTGACCATTGCGGATGCGGGTGAGCATATCACCCAGCGGATCGGACAGGGACATCGATCCTCCGCCTTACCAGGAGGCCTTCACGAGCCCGGGAATCTGGCCAACGGAGGCCAGGTCACGGAGCGCGTTACGGCTCAGCTTGAACTTGCGGTAGTTCCCGCGGGGACGGCCAGTCAGCTCGCAGCGCAGGCGGACGCGCACCTTGGCGCCATTCCGCGGCAGCTGCGCGAGCTTCAGGGTGGCCTCGAAACGCTCCTCGACGGGCGCCTCGCGGTCCATCACCAGAGCCTTCAACGCCGCACGCTTCTCCGCGTGCAGCGCCGAAAGCTTGGCGCGCCGGTTGTTCTTCTCGACAGCCGAAGTCTTGGCCATGCGATCTTATCCTCCAGAACCTGGCCCCACCCGTCCCCCGCCAACCGGGAAGGGAACGGGCCGGGCCGGTTTTCCGAGATTAATTGGCGAAAGGCAGCTCGAAGGCCTTGAGAAGGGCCTTGGCCTCCTTGTCCGTCTTGGCCGTGGTCACGAACTGGATGTCCATGCCACGCACCGCCTCGACCTTGTCGTAGGCGATTTCCGGGAAGATGATCTGCTCCTTCAGGCCCATGGCGAAGTTGCCACGGCCGTCGAAGCCACGGTTGCCGGGCAGGCCGCGAAAATCGCGGACGCGCGGCAGCGCGATCGTCACCAGACGGTCCAGGAACTCGTACATCCGGGCACGGCGCAGCGTGACCTTGCAGCCGATTGCCTGCCCCTCACGGATCTTGAAGCCCGCGATCGCCTTCTTGGCACGGGTCTTGACCGGCTTCTGGCCAGCGATGGCCATCAGGTCGGCCACGGCAGCGTCCAGCTTCTTGCTGTCGCCGGCCGCTTCGCCAACACCCATGTTGATGACGATCTTGGAGAGCTTCGGCATCTCCATGACGTTCTGGTAGGCGAACTGCTCCTGCAGGGCCTTGCGCACCACTTCGTTGTAGTGGCGCTGCAGGCGCGGCAGCTCCTTCTGAGTGTCGCTCATGCGTCGAGCACCTCGCCGGAGGCCTTGGCCACCCGGACCTTCTTGCCGTCCACGTCCTTGAAGCCGACGCGGGTCGGCTTGTCGGACTTCGGATCGATCAGCGCCAGGTTGGAGAGGTGGATCGTCGCCTCCTTCTCCTGGATGCCACCCGGCTGGTTCATGCCCTGCGGCTTGAGGTGCCGCTTGACCATGTTCACGCCCTGGACGATCGCGCGGTTGTCCTCGGGGATCACGCGCAGCACTTCGCCGCGCTTGCCCTTGTCGGAACCGGTGATCACCTGGACGCGGTCACCCTTGCGGATCTTCGCGGCCATTACAGCACCTCCGGAGCCAGGGAGATGATCTTCATGTACCGGCGGGCGCGCAGCTCGCGCACCACCGGACCGAAGATACGCGTGCCGATCGGCTCGCCCTGCTTGTTGATCAGGACGGCCGCGTTGTTGTCGAAGCGGATGGCCGAGCCATCGCCACGCCGCACGGGATAGGCCGTGCGGACGATGACGGCGCGATGCACCTCGCCCTTCTTCACCTTGGCACGGGGAATGGCGTCCTTCACGGACACCACGATGATATCACCGACAGAAGCCGTCTTGCGCTTGGAACCGCCCAGCACCTTGATGCACTGGACCTTCCGCGCGCCGGAGTTGTCGGCGACGTCGAGGTTGGATTCAACCTGGATCATGCCGCAGCCGTCTCCGCCGTCGGGGCAGCCTCGAAGCCGGCGGGACGGGCGACGTCCTCACCGTTGCGCGCGACCACCAGCCAGCTCTTGCGCTTGCTGATGGGGCGGCACTCCTCGATCCGCACGGTATCGCCTTCCTTGCACAGGTTGGCGTCGTCGTGCGCCGCATAGCGGCCCGAGCGCTTGATGAACTTCTTGTAGAGCGGATGCATGACACGACGTTCGACGAGGACGGTAACCGTCTTATCGCCCTTGTCGCTCACGACCCGCCCGGTGAGGACTCGCTTCGGCATCGCCGGGGTCTCCTCGTCAGGCCTTCTTGTCCGCCTGGGCCGACTGGCCCAGCACGGTCTTCACGCGGGCGATGTCTCGCCGCACCGCGCGAATACGCGAAACCGCCTCCAGTTGTCCAGTGGCACGTTGGAAGCGGAGGTTAAACTGCTCTTTCCGGAGATCGAGCAGCATCGCCTTCAGCTCGTCCGGGCTCTTCGCCCGGACATCTGCGATCTTGGTCATGTCTTTACGCCTCGGCGCCCAGACGCGCCACGAACTTCGTCTTGATCGGCAGCTTCGCCGCGCCAAGGGTCAGCGCCTCGCGGGCCGTCTCCTGGCTGACGCCATCGATCTCGAACATGATGCGACCCGGCTTGATGCGGGCCACCCAGTACTCGGGCGCGCCCTTGCCGGAGCCCATGCGGACCTCGGCAGGCTTGGTCGAGACCGGAACATCCGGGAAGATCCGGATCCAGACGCGACCCTGGCGCTTCATGGCGCGGGTAATGGCGCGACGGGCCGCCTCGATCTGGCGGGCCGTCACTCGCTCCGGCTCCAGGGCCTTCAGGCCAAAGCCGCCAAAGGACAGGGTGAACCCGCCCTTCGCCAGACCATGGATGCGACCCTTATGGGCCTTGCGGAACTTCGTGCGCTTCGGTTGCAGCATGATTCATCCCGCCTCAGCGCTGAGGCGCCTGCTCCGCGGCGCGCTTGTCCTGCGCCATCGGATCATGAGCCAGAATTTCACCCTTGAAGATCCAGACCTTGACACCGCAGGTGCCGTAGTTGGTCTTCGCCGTCGCCGTGCCGAAGTCGATGTCGGCGCGGAGGGTATGCAGGGGCACGCGGCCCTCGCGGTACCATTCCATGCGCGCGATCTCGGCCCCGCCCAGGCGGCCGCCGCAGTTGATGCGGATGCCGCCGGCACCCAGGCGCATCGCGGACTGCACGGCGCGCTTCATGGCGCGCCGGAAGGCCACGCGGCGCTCCAGCTGCTGGGCGATGCTTTCGGCGACCAGGGTCGCGTCGATCTCGGGCTTGCGGATCTCCATGATGTTCAGGGAGACCTCGGCCCCAGCGAGCTTCGCCAGGTCCTTGCGCAGCACCTCGATGTCGGCGCCCTTCTTGCCGATCACCACGCCCGGACGGGCGGCATGGATCGTGACGCGCGGCTTCTTGGCCGGACGCTCGATCACGATGCGCGACACGCCGGCGCCCTTCAGGCGCTCCTTCAGCTTCGTGCGAAGCTTCAGGTCATCGTGCAGCATCTTGGAATAGCCCGCATCGGCGTACCAGCGGCTGTCCCAGGTGCGGTTGATGCCCAGCCGCAGCCCGATCGGGTTGACTTTGTGACCCATGTTACGCGGCCTCCTGCTGCGGCGCGGTATCGGCCACCTGCTGCTCCGCCACCACGATGGTGATGTGGCTGAACCACTTCTCGACGCGCGACGACCGGCCACGGCCACGCGCATGGAAGCGCTTCATGACAACAGCGCGGCCGACCTCGGCGCGGGACACCACCAGACGGTCAACGTCCAGCTGGTGGTTGTTCTCCGCGTTCGCGATCGCGCTCTCCAGCGTCTTCTTGACCGTGTCGGTGATCCGGAACTTGGAGAAGGTCAGGATCGCCACCGCGTCCTGCGCCTTCTTGCCACGGATCAGGCCGGCGGCCAGATTCAGCTTGCGCGGCGAGACCCGGATGTTCCGGGTGGTCGCCATGGCCTCGGTCTCACCGAGGCTCCGCTCATGCTTCGGCTTGCTCATCTCAGCCCCGCTTCGCCTTCTTGTCGGCCGAGTGGCCGGTGAAGGTCCGCGTCGGCGAGAATTCGCCGAACTTGTGGCCGACCATGTTCTCGTTGACCTGCACCGGGATGAACTTCTTCCCGTTGTAGACCCCGAAGGTCAGGCCGACGAACTGCGGAAGGATCGTGCTGCGGCGGCTCCAGATCTTGATGATCTCGTTCCGTCCCGACGCACGCGCCGCATCCGCCTTGTTGAGCAGGTAGCCGTCGACGAACGGCCCCTTCCAAACACTGCGAGCCATCTAATCAGCCCTTCGTCGCGTTGCGCCGGCGAACAATCAGATTGTTCGTCCGCTTGTTGGTGCGGGTCTTGTAACCCTTCGTCGGCTTGCCCCACGGGGTAACCGGGTGACGGCCGCCCGAGGTCCGGCCTTCGCCACCGCCGTGCGGATGGTCGACCGGGTTCATGACCACGCCGCGGTTGTGCGGGCGACGGCCAAGCCAGCGGGAGCGACCGGCCTTGCCGATCTGCTGGTTGCTGTTGTCGGGGTTGGACACGGCGCCGATCGAGGCCATGCACTCCGCCCGCACCAGCCGTAGCTCACCCGACATCAGCTTGATCTGGGCATAGCCCGAATCCTTGCCGACCAGCTGCGCGTAGGAACCCGCGGAGCGGGCCATCTTCGCGCCGGCGCCCGGCTTCAGCTCGATGCAGTGGATGATCGTGCCGACCGGAATGGCCGACAGCGGCATCGCATTGCCTGGCTTGATGTCGGCGCGCTGGTCGGAGACCACCGTGTCGCCGGCCTTCAGCCGCTGCGGCGCGATGATGTAGGCCAGCTCGCCGTCCTGGTACTTCAGCAGCGCGATCCAGGCGGTGCGGTTGGGATCGTATTCCAGCCGCTCGACCGTCGCGGGAACACCGAACTTGGTGTTTCGCTTGAAGTCCACATAGCGATAGGTCTGCTTGTGTCCGCCACCACGGAACCGAACAGTCGTACGGCCGTGATTGTTGCGGCCGCCCGACTTGCTCTTGCCCTCGGTGAGCTGCTTGACGGGCGCGCCCTTCCACAGCTCGGACCGGTCCACCAGCACCGTCCCGCGCAGGGACGGGGTGACCGGATTGAAGTTCTTCAATGCCATGGCTTACGCGAGCCCCGTCGTGAGGTCGATGGACTGGCCCTCGCCGAGCTTGACCATCGCCTTCTTCCAGTCCGAACGCACCCCGGGACGACCCTTGAAGCGCTTCGTCTTGCCCTTGACCACCACGGTGTTCACGGCCTTCACCGTCACACCGAACAGGCCCTCAACGGCGGCCTTGATCTCGGGCTTCGTCGCCTCGAGCGCCACCTTGAAGGTCACCTGGCCCTGCTCGTTCAGGGCGGTCGCCTTCTCCGTCACCAGCGGCGCCAGCACGACCTGGTACATCCGCTCGCGCCCGATCACCGGGCGCTTGGCCTTTTCCTGCGTCTCGCTCACGCCAGCCGCTCCTTCAGCGCCTCGACCCCAGCCCGCGTCACCGCGAGGATGTCGTGGTTGAGGATGTCGTACACGTTGGCGCCGACCGTCGGCATGACCTGGACCTTGGGCAGGTTGCGCGCGGCGCGCACGAAGCCCTCGGCCGGGGTCGCATCGACCACCAGCGCGCTCGCCCAGCCCAGCGCCTTGACCTGCTTGGCCAGCTGCGCGGTCTTGGCCGCTTCGGCCGGCACGTCGATCACGACGAGCTTGCCGTCACGGGCCTTCTGGCTCAGCGCCGAGATCAGGCCCAGGCGGCGGACCTTCTTGTTCAGGCTGTAGCCGTGGTCGCGGACGACCGGACCATGCACGACGCCACCGGTGCGGAACTGCGGCGCACGGAGCGAGCCCTGACGGGCATTGCCGGTCCCCTTCTGGCGATAGGGCTTCTTGGTGGTCCCGGAGACCTCCCCCATGCCCTTCACCTTGTGGGTACCCGCACGTCGCTTCGCGAGCTGCCAGTGCACCACGCGCGCCATGATGTCGGACCGCGGAGTGGCTCCGAAGAGCTCCTCCGGCAGCTCGATCTCGCCGGCTTGGCCGTTATCGAGAGTGATAACCTTCACTTGCATCGCTTCTATCTACCTTTACGCCGGATAGGGCGCGTCGGCGTGGCGCGCGCGCTTCACGGCGTCACGAACCATCACCCAGGCCCCCGCGGCGCCGGGCACGGAGCCCTTCACCAGCAGCAGCCCCTTCTCCGCATCGACACCCGCCACCACTAGGTTCTGGGTGGTGATGCGCTCGACACCGAGATGGCCGGCCATCTTCTTGTTCTTGAAGGTCTTGCCCGGATCCTGGCGGTTACCCGTGGAACCGTGCGAGCGGTGGCTGATCGATACGCCGTGCGACGCCTCGAGACCACGGAAGTTCCAGCGCTTCATCGCACCGGCGAAGCCCTTGCCCTTCGAGGTCGCGGTCACGTCGATGCGCTGACCGGCAACGAAGTGCGACGGCGTCAGCGAAGCGCCCGCCTCCAGCACCGCGTCGGCAGCGACGCGGAACTCCACCAGCTTGGCCGGCGCTTCCACGCCGGTCTTCGCGAAGTGGCCCTTGTTGGGCTTGGAGACGTTCTTCACCTTCGCCTTCCCGGCGCCGATCTGAAGGGCGACATAGCCGTCCTTCTCCTCGGTGCGGGTCGACACCACGCGCACATCGTCGACATGCAGCACGGTCACGGGGACGGTCGAGCCGTCCTCGTTGAACAGCCGGGTCATGCCCAGCTTCTTGGCGATCAGGCCGGTGCGGCCGTTAGTGGCGGCCATGGCAGCTCTCCTCCCGGCCTTAGATCTTGATCTCGACGTCCACGCCCGAGGCGAGGTCGAGCTTCATCAGCGCGTCCACGGTCTGCGGGGTGGGGTCGACGATGTCCAGAAGGCGGCGATGAGTCCGGATCTCGAACTGCTCGCGCGACTTCTTGTCCACGTGCGGGGAACGGTTCACGGTGAACCGCTCGATATGCGTGGGCAGGGGGATCGGGCCCCGCACCCGCGCGCCGGTCCGCTTCGCGGTGTTCACGATCTCCCGCGTGCTGCCATCCAGCACGCGGTGATCGAACGCCTTGAGGCGGATGCGGATGTTTTGCGCGTCAGCCACGATGCATCACTTCTCGATGGAGGCGACGACGCCGGCGCCGACGGTGCGGCCGCCCTCGCGGATGGCGAAGCGCAGGCCCTGGTCCATGGCGATCGGCGCGATCAGCTCGACGTCCATCGCCACGTTGTCGCCCGGCATCACCATCTCCACGCCTTCCGGCAGCTTCACCACGCCCGTCACGTCGGTCGTGCGGAAGTAGAACTGCGGACGGTAGTTCGTGAAGAACGGCGTGTGCCGGCCACCCTCTTCCTTGGTCAGGATATAGGCCTCGGCCTTGAAGCGCGTGTGCGGCGTGATCGAGCCGGGCTTGGCCAGCACCTGCCCGCGCTCCACGTCCTCACGCTTCGTGCCACGCAGCAGCGCCCCGATGTTGTCCCCCGCTTCGCCGCTGTCCAGCAGCTTGCGGAACATCTCCACACCCGTGACCGTCGTCTTGACCGTGTCCTTCAGGCCCACGATCTCGACTTCCTCGCCCACCTTCACGATGCCCCGCTCCACGCGGCCCGTCACCACCGTGCCGCGCCCCGAGATCGAGAACACGTCCTCGATCGGCATCAGGAACGGCAGGTCCTTCGGACGCTCCGGCTGCGGGATGTAGCGGTCCACTTCCGCCATCAGCTCCAGGATCGCCTGCTCGCCGATCTCGGGCGTCTTGTCTTCCAGCGCCGCCACCGCCGAGCCCTTGACGATCGGAATGTCGTCGCCCGGGAACTGGTAGGAGGACAGCAGCTCGCGCACCTCCATCTCCACCAGCTCCACCAGGTCAGGATCCGCCAGGTCCATCTTGTTCAGGAACACCACCAGCGCCGGCACGCCCACCTGCCGCGCCAGCAGGATGTGCTCGCGCGTCTGCGGCATCGGGCCATCGGCCGCCGACACCACCAGGATTGCGCCGTCCATCTGCGCCGCACCCGTGATCATGTTCTTCACGTAGTCGGCGTGGCCAGGGCAGTCCACGTGCGCGTAGTGACGGTTCGCCGTCTCGTACTCCACATGCGCCGTCGAGATCGTGATCCCGCGCGCACGCTCCTCCGGCGCCTTGTCGATCTGGTCGTACGCCGTGAACGACGCTCCACCAGACTTCGCCAGCACCTTCGTGATCGCCGCCGTCAGCGACGTCTTGCCGTGGTCAACGTGCCCGATCGTGCCGATGTTGCAGTGCGGCTTGTTCCGCTCGAACTTCGCCTTCGCCATGGTCGTGTCTCTCTAAAGATCGGGTGTGTGTTACCAGCGGTAGTGGCTGAAAGCCTTGTTGGCTTCGGCCATCCGGTGGGTGTCCTCACGCTTCTTCACGGCGGCGCCGCGGTTGTTGGCCGCGTCCATCAACTCGCCGGAGAGGCGCTCCTCCATCGTGCTCTCACCGCGCTTGCGCGCGGACTCGATCAGCCAGCGGATCGCCAGGGCCTGACGGCGCTCCGGACGAACCTCCACCGGCACCTGGTACGTGGCACCACCGACGCGGCGCGAACGCACCTCGACGGCCGGCTTCACGTTATCCATCGCCTCATGGAACACGCGCAGGGGGTCCGCATTGGCGCCAGCGCGGCGCTTCAGCGTGTCCATCGCCGCATAGACGATGCCCTCGGCGGTGCTCTTCTTACCATCATACATCAGCACGTTCATGAAACGGCTGAGGACGATGTCGCCGAACTTCGGGTCCGGCAGGACTTCGCGCTTTTCTGCGCTGTGACGACGAGACATCTCTCAGCCCCTTACTTCGGACGCTTCGCGCCGTAGAGCGAACGCCGCTGACGACGCTTCGCGATGCCCTGCGTGTCGAGCACGCCGCGCAGGATGTGGTAGCGCACGCCCGGAAGATCCTTCACGCGGCCGCCACGGATCAGGACCACGGAGTGCTCCTGCAGGTTGTGCCCCTCGCCGGGGATGTAGCTCACCACCTCGTAGCCGTTGGTCAGGCGAACCTTCGCCACCTTACGGAGCGCGGAGTTCGGCTTCTTCGGCGTGGTGGTGTAGACGCGAGTGCAAACACCCCGCTTCTGCGGGCAGCCCTGCAGCGCAGGAACCTTGTTGCGGCTCGGCTTCGGCTCGCGCCCCTGGGCGATGAGCTGGTTGATCGTCGGCATGACGCCCCTTCGTGAACCCGTCCCAGTGGCCGCCAGCCCCGCCATGCGAGCGGGCCCGACAGAGCGCGATCCTTCGCACCCCTCGGGCCACCATCCCACCCCCGAACTTCGCCCCCAGCACAGGGCAGCCTCGGCGGCGCAGAGCTGTCGTCCAAGAACAAAACCTTCGAGGCCCGTAAGCCCCGTCGAGGGGCGGAGACCTACCCCTCCCCCCCTCCAGAGTCAAGCAAGAACGCCCCGAAACGCACAGGGCCGGGACCCGAAGGTCCCGGCCCTGCCATGCATGGAACGCGGTTGCCCGGCTTTTACTCGGCCGCTTCCTGGCTCCCGCCCGTCAGGGCCGGAGTCGAGACCGGCAGGCGGCCCTTGTCCCGCTGCGCGGCGAGCGCCCGCAGCCGGTTCATCACCGAGCCCGTGCCCGCCGGGATCAGGCGGCCCACGATCACGTTCTCCTTCAGGCCCGCCAGGGTATCGACCTTGCCGGCCACCGCCGCCTCGGTCAGCACCCTCGTAGTCTCCTGGAAGGAGGCCGCGGAGATGAAGGAGTTGGTCTGCAGGCTCGCCTTGGTGATGCCCTGCAGCACCGGCTCGGCCCGGGCGGGCCGCTCCTTCGCCCGCAGGCGATGCTCGTTCTCGATGTCGAACTCGATCCGGTCCACCTGCTCCCCGATCAGGTAGGTGGTGTCGCCCGGCTCCAGGATCTCGACCTTCTGCAGCATCTGGCGAACGATCACCTCGATGTGCTTGTCGTTGATCTTCACGCCCTGGAGCCGATAGACGTCCTGGATCTCGTTCACGAGGTAGTTGGCCAGCGCCTCGACACCCAGCACCCGCAGGATGTCGTGGGGCACGCGGGGACCGTCCACCAGCGGATCGCCGGCCTTGACGTAGTCGCCCTCCTGCACCGAGACGTGCTTGCCCTTCGGCACCAGATACTCGCGCTCGATCGGAGCCTCCCCGTCGGGCACGTCCTGCTTCACGATGATCCGGCGCTTCGCCTTGTAATCCTTGCCGAATTCCACCCGGCCGTCGATGTCGCTGATGATTGCGGCATCCTTCGGCCGGCGGGCCTCGAACAGCTCTGCCACACGCGGCAGACCGCCGGTGATGTCGCGGGTCTTGGAGGATTCACGCGGCAGGCGGGCAATCACGTCGCCGGCATGCACCGTCGCGCCATTGTCCACCGACAGGATCGTATCGGGCGAAAGGAAGTACCGCGCCTCGGCCCCGTTCGGCAGCTTCACCACCCCGCCCTTCTCGTCCTTCAGGATGAGACGGGGGCGCAGATCGGCCTTGGAGGAGGCCTTGTAGTCCACCACCACCTTGGAGGAGAGGCCAGTCACCTCGTCCTGCCGCTCGACCAGGGTGATGCCCTCGATCAGGTCGGCATATTCGACGAAACCCGCCCGCTCGGTGATGATCGGCAGGGTGAACGGGTCCCACTCGGCCAGCTTCTGGCCGCGCTGGACCTGCGCCCCCTCCGCCACCAGGATGCGCGAGCCGTAGGGCACGCGGAACCGCGCGCGCTCCCGGTTCTGGCCGTCCACGAGCACGATTTCGCAGTTGCGGCTCATCACCACCGGCGCGCCCTGGCTGTTCTCCACCACCGCGAGGTTGGTGATCCGCACCGTGGCATCGGTCGTGGCCTCCACCGCCGACTGCTCCGCCCCACGCTGGGCGGCGCCGCCGATGTGGAAGGTGCGCATGGTCAGCTGCGTGCCCGGCTCGCCGATCGACTGGGCCGCGATCACGCCGACCGCCTCTCCCACGTTCACCGGCGTGCCGCGCGCCAAGTCACGGCCATAGCAGTGGCCGCAGACGCCGGAACGGCTGTCGCAGGTCAGGACGGAGCGGATATAGACCTCCTCCACCCCGGCCTTCTCGATCCGGTCGGCGAGCGCCTCCTCGACCAGCATGTTCCGCTCGGCCAGAACCTCGCCCGTGTCCGGGTGCACGATCTCGCGCTGCACCGTCCGACCCAGGATCCGCTCGGACAGGGAGGACACCACCTCGCCACCATCCATCACGGCCCGCACGGTGATGCCGCGCTCGGTGCCGCAATCGATGTCCACGATGATGCAGTCCTGCGCCACGTCCACCAGGCGGCGCGTCAGGTAGCCCGAGTTCGCGGTCTTCAGGGCGGTGTCGGCCAGGCCCTTGCGGGCGCCGTGGGTGGAGTTGAAGTACTCCAGCACCGACAGGCCTTCCTTGAAGTTCGCGATGATCGGCTGCTCGATGATCTCGCCCGAGGGCTTGGCCATCAGGCCCCGCATGCCGGCGAGCTGGCGCATCTGGGCCGGCGAACCGCGGGCACCGGAATGCGACATCATCCAGACCGAATTGGTCGGCGTGCCGGCCTCCTGCTTGGAGATCTCCTTCATCATGGCGCCCGCCACCTCCTCGGTGGCCCGCGACCAGGCGTCGACGACCTTGTTGTAGCGCTCACCCGCGGTGATCAGGCCGTCGAGGTACTGTTGCTCGAACTCCTTCACCTCGGCCTTGGTGCGGTCGATCATCTCCCCCTTGCTGTCGGGGATGACCATGTCGTCCTTGCCGAAGGAGATGCCCGCCTTGGCCGCGTTGCGGAAGCCCAGGCCCATCAGCCGGTCGGCGAAGATCACGCTCTCCTTCTGGCCACAGTGACGGTACACCGCGTCGATCACGTCGGAGACGTTCTTCTTCGTCAGCTGCCGGTTCACCAGCGAGTAGGGCAGGTTCGGATGCAGCGGCAGCAGCGCGCCGATCATCATCCGGCCCGGGGTGGTCACCACCCGCTCCTTCACCACCGACCCGTCCGGGCGCATCGTCTTGCGCCGCGCCAGGATCTTGGTGTGCAGCGTGATGCTGCCGGCCGCCAGGGCCTGCTCCAGCTCGCCCAGATCGGCGAAGACCGGCGGGCCGGCCTTCACCAGCCGCCCCTGCGCGTCATACTCGGCCTTGTCGGCCGAGGCGCGGAACTCCGGCGTCTCCAGGCTCAGATAGTAGATGCCGAGCACGATGTCCTGCGACGGCACGATGATCGGCTTGCCGTTCGCGGGGCTGAGGATGTTGTTGGTGGACATCATCAGCACGCGCGCTTCCAGCTGGGCCTCCAGGCTCAGCGGTACGTGCACGGCCATCTGGTCGCCGTCGAAGTCGGCGTTGAAGGCGGTGCAGACCAGCGGGTGCAGCTGGATCGCCTTGCCCTCGACCAGCGTCGGCTCGAAGGCCTGGATGCCCAGGCGATGCAGCGTCGGCGCCCGGTTCAGCATCACCGGGTGCTCGCGGATCACCTCCTCCAGGATGTCCCAAACCTCGGGACGCTCCTTCTCCACCATCCGCTTGGCGGCCTTGATGGTGGTGGCGTGGCCATACTTCTCCAGCTTCGAGTAGATGAAGGGCTTGAACAGCTCCAGCGCCATCTTCTTCGGCAGGCCGCACTGATGCAGCTTCAGCTCGGGACCGACCACGATCACCGAACGGCCGGAGTAGTCGACGCGCTTGCCCAGCAGGTTTTGCCGGAAGCGGCCCTGCTTGCCCTTCAGCATGTCAGAGAGCGACTTCAGCGGGCGCTTGTTGGCGCCCGTGATGGCACGGCCGCGGCGGCCGTTGTCGAACAGCGCATCCACCGCCTCCTGCAGCATGCGCTTCTCGTTGCGCACGATGATATCGGGCGCGCGCAGCTCGATCAGCCGCTTCAACCGGTTGTTGCGGTTGATGACGCGGCGGTACAGGTCATTCAGGTCGGAGGTCGCGAAGCGGCCACCATCCAGCGGCACCAGCGGGCGCAGCTCGGGCGGGATCACCGGGACGACGTCCAGGATCATCCATTCCGGACGCGCGCCGCCCTCGGCGAAGCTCTCGATCAGCTTCAGCCGCTTGACGTACTTCTTGCGCTTGGCCTCGGAGGTCGTCTCCTTCAGCTCGGCGCGCAGCGTCGCGCTTTCCTTGCCCAGGTCGATGCCGGTCAGCATCTGCTTGACCGCCTCAGCCCCGATGCCGACCGAGAAGGCGTCCTCGCCGAACTCGTCCATCTTGTTCTGGTACTGGTCCTCGGTGAGGAGCTGGTGCAGCTTGAGGTCGGTCAGACCCGGCTCCAGCACCACATAGGACTCGAAGTAGAGGACCTTCTCCAGCTCCTTCAGCGACATGTCGACCATCAGGCCGACGCGGCTGGGCAGCGACTTCATGAACCAGATATGCGCGACCGGGCTGGCCAGCTCGATATGGCCCATGCGCTCGCGGCGCACCTTGGCCAGCGTCACCTCGACGCCGCACTTCTCGCAGATGATGCCGCGGAACTTCATCCGCTTGTACTTGCCGCACAGGCACTCGTAGTCCTTGATCGGACCGAAAATGCGCGCGCAGAACAGCCCGTCCCGCTCGGGCTTGAAGGTGCGGTAGTTGATCGTCTCGGGCTTCTTGATCTCGCCATAGGACCAGGAGCGGATCTGCTCCGGCGACGCGATGGTGATCTTGATCTGGTCGAAGCTCACAGCCTGGCCGGTCTGGCCAAGGATCTTCATCAGCTCGTTCATGGGCCTTCCTTCTCGTCCAGCCTGCGGTGACGGGGGCACACCACCGCGAAATCAGCGACCGGCCCCGCTGGCGGGGGCCGGCGCGATCTTCTCAATGGCTCAGTTGCCGCGGTTCTCGAGATCCACGTTCAGGCCCAGGCTCTTCAGCTCCTTGGTCAGAACGTTGAAGCTCTCGGGGATACCGGCCTCGAAGCTGTCCTGGTCGCGGACGATCGCCTCATAGACCTTGGTGCGGCCGGACACGTCGTCCGACTTCACCGTCAGCATCTCCTGCAGGGTATAGGCGGCGCCATAGGCTTCCAGCGCCCAGACCTCCATCTCGCCGAAGCGCTGGCCGCCGAACTGCGCCTTGCCGCCCAGCGGCTGCTGGGTGACGAGCGAGTAGGGACCGATGGAACGGGCGTGGATCTTGTCGTCCACCAGGTGGTGCAGCTTCAGCATGTAGATGTAGCCGACCGTGGTCTTGCGCTCGAACGGCTCGCCCGAACGCCCGTCGATCAGCTGCATCTGCCCGGAGGTCGGCATCCCCGCCTTCACCAGCATCGTCTCGATGTCGGAGATGCGGGCGCCGTCGAAGACCGGCGTCGCGATCGGAATGCCCTTCGACAGGTTGTCGCCGAGCTCGATGAGCTGGTCCTCGGTCATCTCCGCGACCTGCTCGTCGACGATCTCGTCGCCATAGACCTCGCGTAGCTTGGCAACCAGCGCGTCACGCGCCGCACCCGCCCGACGGTAATCCTCCACCAGCTCGCCCACCTGCCGGCCGAGATTGGCGCAGGCCCAGCCCAGATGCGTCTCCAGGATCTGGCCGATGTTCATGCGCGACGGCACGCCCAGCGGGTTCAGCACCAGATCCACCGCGCGCCCATCCTCGAGGAACGGCATGTCCTCGATCGGCACGACGCGGGAGACCACGCCCTTGTTTCCGTGGCGGCCGGCCATCTTGTCGCCCGGCTGCAGCTTCCGCTTCACCGCGACGAAGACCTTGACCATCTTCATCACGCCGGGCGGCAGCTCGTCGCCGCGCTGCAGCTTCTCGACCTTGCTCTCGAAGCGCTTCTGCAGCCGCTCCACGGCGGCATCGAACTCGCGCTTCAGCGCCTCGATCTCCGCCATCACCGCGTCGTCGGCCACGCCGATCTGGCGCCAGGTCACCTTGGCAAACTCGTTCAGCACCTCGTCGGTGATGACCGTGCCCGCCTTGACACCCCGGAAACCGCCGGAGGCCTTGCGGTTCAGCAGCTTCTCGCGCAGTCGCGAATGGAACGAACGTTCCTGGATGGCCCGCTCGTCGTCGCGATCCTTCGCCAGACGCTCGATCTCGGCGCGCTCGATCGCCATGGCGCGCTCGTCCTTGTCCACGCCGCGGCGGGAAAAGACTCGCACGTCCACGATCGTGCCCGAGACCCCCGGCGGCAGGCGCAGCGAGGTGTCGCGGACGTCCGAGGCCTTCTCGCCGAAGATGGCGCGGAGGAGCTTCTCCTCCGGCGTCATCGGGCTCTCGCCCTTCGGCGTCACCTTGCCGACCAGGATGTCGCCCGGGTTCACCTCGGCGCCGACATAGACGATGCCCGCCTCGTCGAGGTTCCGGAGGGCTTCCTCGCCGACATTCGGGATGTCGCGGGTGATCTCCTCCTGGCCCAGCTTCGTGTCGCGGGCCATCACCTCGAACTCATCGATGTGGATCGACGTGAACACGTCGTCCCGCGCGATGCGCTCGGAGATCAGGATCGAGTCCTCGAAGTTGTAGCCGTTCCAGGGCATGAAGGCGCACATCACGTTGCGGCCCAGCGCCAGCTCGCCCAGCTCCGTGGACGGGCCGTCGGCGATGATGTCGCCCGCCTGCACCCGGTCGCCCACCTTCACCAGCGGACGCTGGTTGATGCAGGTGCTCTGGTTGGAACGCTGGAACTTCCGCAGGCGGTAGATATCCACGCCCTTGGTCGTGCCGTCCTCGGCCGTCGCCCGCACCACGATGCGCGCACCGTCGATGCTGTCGATGACGCCGTCACGCCGGGCCACGATGGTCGCGCCGGAATCCCGCGCCACCGCGGCCTCCATGCCCGTGCCTACCAGCGGCGCGTCGGACTTCACCAGCGGCACCGCCTGCCGCATCATGTTCGAGCCCATGAGCGCGCGGTTGGCGTCGTCGTTCTCCAGGAACGGGATCAGCGCCGCGGCCACCGAGACGAGCTGCTTCGGCGACACGTCGATCGCCGTCACCTCCTCGGGCTTCACCAGCCGGAAGTCGCCGCCCTGGCGCACGCTCACCAGCTCGGAGCGGAACTCGCCGCTCTCGCGGTCCACCTCGGCATCCGCCTGGGCGACGACGAGCTTCTCCTCTTCCATGGCGGAGAGGTAGCGCGGCTCGCCGACGATCTTGCCGTCCTGCACCATCTGATACGGCGTCTCGATGAAGCCGTACTTGTTCACCTTGGCGAAGGTGGCGAGGCTGTTGATCAAGCCGATGTTCGGGCCTTCCGGCGTCTCGATCGGGCAGATGCGGCCGTAATGCGTCGGGTGCACGTCGCGCACCTCGAAGCCCGCGCGCTCGCGCGTCAGGCCACCCGGGCCAAGCGCGCTCAGGCGGCGCTTGTGCGTCACCTCGGAGAGCGGGTTGGTCTGGTCCATGAACTGCGAGAGCTGCGAGGAGCCGAAGAACTCCCGCACCGCCGCCGCCGCCGGCTTCGCGTTGATCAGATCGTGCGGCATGACGGTGTCGATATCAACCGACCCCATGCGCTCCTTGATCGCGCGCTCCATGCGCAGCAGGCCGACGCGGTACTGGTTCTCCATCAGCTCGCCGACCGAACGCACCCGGCGGTTACCGAGGTTGTCGATGTCGTCGATCTGGCCCTTGCCGTCCTTCAGCTCCAGCAGGGTCTTCAGCGTGGCCAGGATGTCCTGCTTACGCAGCGTGCGCTGCGTATCGGGCACGTCCTGCAGGCTGAAGCCCAGGCGCATGTTCATCTTCACCCGGCCCACGGCCGAGAGATCGTAGCGCTCCGGATCGAAGAACAGGCCGCGGAACAGCGCCTCGGCCGTTTCCGGCGTCGGCGGCTCGCCCGGGCGCATGACGCGATAGATGTCCATCAGCGCCTCGTCGCGGTTGGTGGCCTTGTCCACCGCGAGCGTGTTGCGCATCCAGGGGCCGACCTGCTGGTCGATGGCAAGGGTGGGCAGGCTGTCATAGCCCGCGTCCTCGATGGCGGTCAGCTTCGCCTCGGTCAGCTCCTCGCCGGCCTCGCCATAGATCTCACCGGTGTTGAGGTCCACGAGGTCGTCGGACAGGAAACGGCCGATCAGGTCCACACGGCCGACCAGGACCTCCTTGGTCCCCTCCTCGGCGATCTTGCGGGCCAGGCGCGGCGTCATCTTGGTGTCGCGCGTCGCGACGGTCTTGCCGCTGTCGGCGTCGACCAGGTCCTCCAGCAGCTTCACGCCGCGGAAGCTCTCCGGCACGAAGGGACGCGACCAGCCCTTGGGGCCGCGCGTGAACATCACCTTGCCGTAGAAGGTGCTGAGGATCTCCTCGGCATCCATGCCACGGACCTCGGAGAGCTCGATCTCTCCGCCGCGCTCGGCGCGCAGCGCCGCGGTGGCGGCCGAATCCAACGCATAGAGCAGTGTCGAGGCCGGCAGCTTGCGCTTCCGGTCGATGCGGACATAGCAGATGTCCTTGGCGTCGAACTCGAAGTCGAGCCAGGAGCCGCGATAGGGAATCACACGCGCGGCGAAGAGGTACTTGCCGCTGGAATGCGTCTTGCCCTTGTCGTGGTCGAAGAAGACGCCCGGCGAGCGGTGCATCTGCGAGACGATGACGCGCTCGGTGCCATTGATGATGAAGGTGCCGTTGTCCGTCATGAGCGGCATGTCGCCCATGTAGACATCCTGCTCCTTGATGTCGCGGACGGAGCGGGAACCGGTGTCCTCGTCGATGTCCCAGACGATCAGGCGCAGGCGGACCTTCAGCGGCGCGGCGAAGGTCAGGCCACGCTGCATGCACTCCTCGACGTCGTATTTCGGCTCCTCGAGCTCGTACTGCACGAACTCCAGCCGGCCGCGCCCCGCGAAATCATCGATCGGGAACACGGACTTGAACACTTCCTGCAGCCCGGCCTGGCTCCGGACATCCGGATCCACGCCCATCTGGAGGAAGGCCTCATAGGAGGCCCGCTGCACGTCGATCAGGTTCGGCATCGGCGCCACCTCGGGCAGCCGCCCGAAGGATTTGCGGATGCGCTTCCGGCCAGTCAGCCCCTTGCCCCCGAACGACTTTGCGATAGCGTTCATGCGCGCCCTGCTTCCTTCTGTCTCCGGCCGGGGCCAAAGCGGCGTCCTCGGACGCCCCTTCCCCCCGGCCGGGGTGCACCTGTGTCGTGCCCCGCGTTTGCCAGGACCAGCCCGCCACGGGGACTAGTCCAGGGAAACGCAGGCAAGGGCGGGACTCCGAGTGTCTTCGGAATTCCGCCCCTACCGCTCAAATACTCAGTCCGCTGCCGGCAGCGTAGCCCCGGCAGCGTGCCGGTTGAAAGGTCTTACTTGACCTCAACCTTGGCACCGTTCTCCTCGAGCACCTTCTTGATCTTCTCGGCCTCGTCCTTGGACGCGGCCTCCTTGATCACCTTCGGCGCGCCCTCGACCAGGTCCTTGGCCTCCTTCAGGCCCAGACCGGTGATCGTACGGATCTCCTTGATCACGTTGATCTTCTTGTCGCCGGCGGAGGCCAGGGTCACGGTGAACTCGGTCTGCTCCTCGGCGGGGGCGGCAGCGGCGCCACCGGCGGCCGGGGCAGCAGCCACGGCAACCGGAGCGGCGGCGGAAACGCCCCACTTCTCTTCGAGCAGCTTGGAGAGCTCAGCGGCCTCGAGAACCGTGAGGGTCGACAGCTCGTCAACCAGCTTGGCGAGATCAGCCATATTCGTATATCCTTCGATCTAGTGGCTTGGCTTGGTCTTTGCAAGACCCGCCCGGCGCCCTTGCGGCAACCGGACAGGCCGGTACGCGTTAGGCGGCTTCCGCCTCGTCCTTCTTGGCATACGCCCCGAACACCCGCGCCAGCTGCCCGGCCGGAGCCTGCAGCACGCCCGCGATGCGCGTCGCCGGGGTCTGGATGAGACCCACGAGCTGCGCACGCAGCGTTTCCAGGGAGGGCAGCTCAGCCAGCGCCTTGACCCCGTCCAGGGCCAGGGTCTGCGTGCCGAGGGCACCACCCAGGATCACGAACTTATCGTTCGTCTTGGCGAATTCCACGGCGGTCTTCGCCACGGCCACCGGGTCCTTCGACCACGCGAGCGCGGTCGGACCCTTCAGCAGCGGCTGGATGCCCTGGAAGCGGGTTCCGTCGAGGGCGAGGCCGGCCAGGCGGTTCTTCGCGACCTTGTAGGTCGCGCCCGCACCGCGCATGCGACGCCGCAGCTCGCTCACCTCGGCCACGGTCATGCCCTTGTTCTGGGCGACCAGGACGAAGGAGGTCTCGGCGAACACGTCGGCGAGGGTCGCGACGAACTCGCGCTTCTCCGTACGGTCCAACTCCGTCTCCAAACGAAAGCCGGAAAGCCTTGTGGAGGGGCCCCGGCGGTTCACGCGAGGGAACGGCACCCGCCGCACCCTCTTCGCCTGCCAGTAAGCCGGAAAGCCAAGCCGAGCCTTGCCCGCTGCCCTCGGGCACCGGGAAACAGATCGATTTGACGCCCCGTCTACCGTTGGCGCGGCTAAGCCACATCAAGGCCCGGATGGGCCACCCACGGTTTCCGACAGGTTCCGGGCGGGTCCCGAGGGCCCCGCCCTGTCCACCCTCCGTTCGACGGGAAGGCGTATCCCGGAGCGGGGCCCGGAGGCCACCGCTCCAAACTTTCCTCAGGCGGAGGCCAGCGAGGCCACGTCCACCTTCAGGCCCGGGCCCATGGAGGAGCTCAGGGCGACCTTCTTCACATAGGTCCCCTTGGCACCCGTCGGGCGGGCCTTCTGGATCGCGTCGATGAAGGCGCGCGCGTTCTCCAGCAGCTTGCCCTCCTCGAAGGAAGCCTTGCCGATGCCGGCATGCACGATGCCGGCCTTCTCAGCGCGGAACTCCACCTGACCCGCCTTGGCCGCCGTCACGGCGCCCTTGACGTCCATGGTCACGGTGCCGAGCTTCGGGTTCGGCATCAGGCCGCGCGGGCCCAGGATCTTACCCAGGCGACCCACCAGGGCCATCATGTCCGGGGTCGCGATGCAGCGGTCGAAGTTGATGTTGCCCGCCTGCACCTGCTCGGCCAGGTCCTCGGCGCCCACCACGTCCGCACCGGCCGCCTGGGCCTCCTCGGCCTTGGGGCCGCGGGCGAAGACGCCCACGCGCACCGTCTTGCCGGTGCCGTTCGGCAGGCCGACCACGCCGCGGACCATCTGGTCGGCATGGCGCGGGTCGATGCCCAGGTTCATCGAGATCTCGACGGTCTCGTCGAACTTGGCGGTCGCATTCGCCTTGGCGAGGCGGATCGCCTCCTCCAGCGCGTAGGACTTCTCGAGGTCCAGACCCTCGACGAGCTTCTTCAGACGCTTGCCGGCCATCGGATCAGCCCTCCGCCACGATCATGCCCATGGAACGGGCGGAGCCGGCGAGCATGCTCACGGCGGCCTCCACGTCCTGGCAATTCATGTCCTTCATCTTCACCGCCGCGATCTCGCGCAGCTGCGACTTGGTCACGCGGCCCACCGCGCCACCCTTGCCGGGGGTCTGCGAGCCCTTGTCCAGCTTCGCCGCCTTCAGCAGGAAGTAGGTGTTGGGCGGGGTCTTCGTGATGAAGGAGAAGGTGCGGTCGGAATACGCGGTGATGACGACCGGCGTCGGGGTGCCGGGCTCCATCTGCTGCGTCGCCGCGTTGAACTCCTTGACGAACTGCATGATGTTCAGGCCGCGCTGACCCAGCGCGGGGCCGACCGGCGGCGACGGGTTCGCCTTGCCGGCCGGGATCTGCAGCTTGATGTAGCCGACGATCTTCTTAGCCATGATACTCCATCCCCAGGAACCGGGGGCGCGCGGTTCGGCGGCCCATGGCTGGGCCTCCCGCGTCCATCGGTGCGAGTGAGTGGCGGGCTCTACACCCCCCCGTGCTGCCTGTCCATCGGTGAATCGCCCACCGGACGCGCATCAGCCCCGCGCCGCGACGGGCACCCCGACCAGGAGCCTTCAGGCGGCATCTCCCCGGGCAGCAGCCTCGGCCGCCGCCCGGCGCAGCAGGATCCGCCTTGCCAGCAGCCAGGCCACGATCCCCACCGGGATGCCGATCACCAGCCCACCCATCAGCAGCTCTTCCAAGGCTGGCACGCCCAGGCTCAGCCAGTGGCTGAAACTCGCCCCGGGGGAGGCGTGATGGTGCATCTCATGCCCGAGGATCACGCGGCCGATCTCGTATTCCGTCGGGATCAGCAGCGCGTGGGTCAGCGGATTGCCGAGCAGGAGGCAGGTCGCCCCCGCTGCCGCGATGCTGCCCCGCAGCAGGAAAGCCAGGCCCGCTGCCAGGGCGATATGGAGCCCGAAGGCCGGCAGCATGGCCGAGAAGGCACCTGCCCCGATCCCCCGGGCCACCCGTTCCGGGCCCCCGGGCGAGGAAAGAATTCTCTCCCACCCCTCCCAGAGCCGCCGCCTCAGCTCCTCCAGGCGGCCTTCCGGCATCTCAGGCCGCTTCGCTGACCGGCGCGCCGGCCGCGAGCATCCCCTGGGTGCTCAGAAGATCACGATAGATGCCCGGCTGCCGTGCCAGGACGTCCGGCGCCCCCTGCTCGACCACCTTGCCCGCATCCACCACCACGATCCGGTCGAAGCCCTGCAGCGTGGCCAGCCGGTGCGCCACCGCGATCACCGTCCGTCCTTGCATCAGCCGCTCCAGCGCCGCCTGCACCGCCACCTCGGATTCGCTGTCCAGCGCCGAGGTCGCCTCGTCCAGCAGCAGGATCGGCGCGTCCTTCAACAGCGCCCGGGCGATCGCCAGCCGCTGCCGCTGCCCGCCGGAGAGCCGCACACCCCGCTGGCCGACCTCGGTGTCGAAGCCTTCCGGCAGCGCCTCGATGAAGTCCCGGCAATTGGCCGCCTCCGCAGCCGCCAGCACCTCCTCGTCCGTCGCCTCCGGCCGGCCGTAGCGGATGTTCTCCAGGATCGAGCGCTGGAACAGCGACACGTCCTGCGGCACCACGGCGATGGCGTCGGACAGGCTCTTCTGCGTCACCGCGCCGATCTCCTGCCCGTCGATCAGCACCTGTCCGCTCTGCGCCTTGGTGAAGCGTTGCAGCAGGGTCAGCACCGTGGACTTGCCGGCGCCCGAACGCCCAACCAGCCCGATCCGCTCGCCCGGCTGGATGGCGAGGTCGAAGCCCCGCAGCACCGGGCCGCGCCCCGGATAGGAGAAGCGGACGTCGTGGAAGTCGATCCGCCCGCCGCGCACCCGCAGCGGCCGCGCATCCTTGGCATCCGGCAGGGCATGCGGCACCAGCAGGGCGGACACCGCCTCGGCCAGCCGCGCCACATGCTGGGTCATCTCCACCAGCGCCACGGCGAGGTCGCGGGTCCCGTGCAGGATGGTGAAGCCTAGCGAGCAGATCATCACCACGTCGCCCGTGCTGGCCCGCCCGGTCTGCCAGAGGGTGATCGCCCAGAACAGCAGCCCGATGGTCAGCGCCGCGGTCATCACCGCATGGGCCAGCCGCAGCTTCTCGATATAGCGCAGGCTGCGCTTGCGGGCGTTCACCTCGCTCTGCACCTGCCGGGCGAAGCGCGCCCGCTCCCGCAGGACCGAGCCGAAGGCGCGCACGATGTTCATGTTCTGCACGACATCGACCAGCTCGCCATCCACGGCGGCAGCCTTCTCGGCATAGTCCATGTGCAGCGGCTTGCCCTTCGCGGCCAGCCGCGTCAGCAGATAGGCCATGCCGCCGGCGATGCTCACGATCACCAGCGCCATGAACACGTCCACACTGGCCAGCAGGGCGATCGAGAAGATCACCGCGATGGTCGGCGGCAGCGTGTTCCACGTGAAGGTGGAGATCACCGTCCAGGCAGCGTTCGAGGTCGCGCTGATCCGGCTGGCCAGCACGCCTGGCGACCGGTCCACGAAATAGTCCGGCGCATGGCCCGACAGGTGCCGGAACAGGTCGCTCCGCAGGTCCCCCGTCACCCCCGTGAAGGCGGTGGTGGAGATCCACCCCCCCACCCGCCACAGCAGGTTGTCGGCGGCGATCACCGCGCCCAGCACCGCCAGCGCCACCCAGACCGCGGCCATGGCGGAGGGGCCGCCCGACATCGCGTCCACCAGCCCCTTCATGGCGTATTGCGTGCCCACGGAACAGGCGACCGCCAGCACCACCGAGAGCAGCACGACGGCATGCGCCATCCCCCGCCGACGGATGTAGCGCAACAAGAAGCCCATGGGCCGGGACTGGTAGCGCAGCAGCGCCTCGGTCCCCTCGGCCTCGCCCTCCGGAAAGGAGCCCTGGGGCGCCTGCATGTTCTCGATGACTCGGAGATCGGCCATGACGCCTCCCTTCCCGAAACGGGTCACGACACCTTGCCTCGGACCCCGTCCTCCCTGCCCGCAGTTCGGAGCGCCCGGAGCAACGGGAATCCCGCCAGCGGATCGTGGTGTGAAACTATCAACGCTGAGTTCAGCCCTGGTTTCTGGCGGAGTTTTGGTACGGCTGCCCCATTCCGGTCACAGTTAAATCGTTGGTGGGGTCAGGTTCCTGTCAGGACGGATAGAGGGCTGGGACCGCCCGGGCGGTGGCCACCATGAAAGCCCCTCGAAAAACCCCCGAAATGGACACAAAGGGGGGCCAGTCCGGGATCGGGAAGGGAGGATGTCCCTGAAGCCACGAGAAGGAGAGCCCACCGGAATGCGTATCGCGCAGATCGCCCCGTTGTACGAAGCCGTTCCGCCGAAGCGCTATGGTGGCACGGAGCGTGTCGTCTCGTTCCTGACGGAGGAGCTGGTGGCCCTGGGCCATGACGTGACGCTCTTCGCCAGCGGCGATTCCCAGACCAGCGCCACGCTCGTCCCCGTGCGCCCCCAGGCGCTGCGGCTCGATCCCTCGGTCCGCGACCCCATGGCCCCCCATGCCCTGATGCTGGAACGGGTCCTGCGCCGCGCCCACGAGTTCGACCTGCTGCACTTCCACCTGGACTACCTGCCCTTCTCCCTGTTCAGCCGGCAGGAGGTGCCCTGGGTGACCACCCTGCATGGCCGCCTCGACCTGCCGGAGCTGGGACCGATCTTCGATGCCTTCCCGGATGCGCCAGTGGTCTCGATCTCCGATTCCCAGCGTGCCCCGCTGCCCCAGGCCGGCTGGGCCGCCACCATCCATCATGGCCTGCCGAAGGACCTGCTGACGCCGCGCGACGCGGAACCCGGCTACCTCGCCTTCCTCGGCCGCATCGCGCCGGAGAAGCGTCCTGACCGTGCCATCCGGATCGCCGCCGAGGCCGGCCTGCCGCTGAAGATCGCCGCCAAGGTCGATAAGGCCGACGCGGAATACTACGCCCGGCACATCGAGCCGCTGGTCGCCCAGGCGCATGTCGAGTTCATCGGTGAGATCTGCGACCGCGAGAAGCCGGACTTCCTGTCCGGCGCCCGCGCCCTCCTCGTTCCGATCGACTGGCCCGAGCCCTTCGGCCTGGTGATGATCGAGGCCATGGCCTGCGGCACCCCCGTGATCGCCTACAACCACGGCTCCGTGCCGGAGGTGATCGAGGACGGGCTGACCGGCTTCATCGTCCAGAACGAGGAAGAGGCCGTCGCCGCTGTCCGGCGCCTGCCGGAACTCTCCCGTGAGCGAATCCGCCGCCGCTTCGAGGAGCGCTTCACCGCCCGCCGCATGGCGGAGGATTATGTCAGCCTCTACCAGAGCCTGGCCCGCACCGCGCGCCCCCTGTTGCGCGTGGTCTGACCCGCTCCGGAACACCTTCCCTGTCGGGGAAGGTGTTCCCCGGAAGCATCACTCCTTCGTGACGGACGCCTGCCAAGCCATTTCCTTACCGCTTTCTATCAAAGCGTGTATTTCAAAGACACATCCCTTCATGGTTGTAATTCCAACATCACAACCAACCAGTGGCTTTGCCGCTGAAGGGAGCCTTCATGGCCTTCTGGCGACGTCTTCTATGCTCAACGCTCTTCCTGGCGCCCGCCGCCGCCCTGGCGCAGCCCGTTACCGGTCTTTATCTGGGCGGCGCCGCTGGCCTGAACTTCCGTGACCCCAACAGCGGCAAGGTCGGCGGCGCGGTCGGCCGCACCCTGGCGGAAAGCGGCCTGTCGCGCGAGATCCGCACGGATTTCAACCTGGGCTGGGCCGGGCTTGGCAGCGTCGGCTGGGGCTTCGGCAACGGGTTGCGGCTTGAGATCGAGGGCAACTACCGCTCCAACGACCTCGACCGCTACACCATCGCCGGATACCGCCTGCCCCGCGCCAAGGGCAGCGCCGAAACCTATGGCGTCATGGCGAATGCCTATTACGACTTCGACCTGAGCAGCTACGGCATCTCGTCCAGTGCCCTGATGCCCTATATCGGCGTCGGCGTCGGCTATGCGTGGAGCAGCCATCGCGGCCTCAGCGGCTCCATCAACGCCACGGCGCCCGCCGGGCTGGCGGACCGTGTCGTCAGCCGCGTCAACAGCGAGCTGGAGAGCCGTTTCCTCGCCAATCTGACGGCGGAACAGCGGGCGGAGTTGCCGGCCAACGCGATCCCGCAGATCAACCTCAACACCAGCAACCTGAACGCCAACGCCCAGGTCCGCAGCGACGATACGGATGGCGACTTCGCCTACCAGGCCATGGCGGGCGTGGCCTTCCCGATCCGCGCCGTCCCCGGCCTCGCCGTGACAGCCGAGTACCGCTTCTTCGGCACGCTCTCGAACAAGCTCTCCACCAGCGTCACCGCCAGCGCCGCCGGTTACTCGATCGATCGCACCTACGATATCAAGTACGACAACTTCAACCACTCGGCGATGCTGGGCCTGCGCTACGCGCTCTGGACCCCGCCGGCGCCCGTGGCCGCCGTAGCCCCCACGCCGGCACCAGCCCAGACGGCCGCCCGCACCTACCTCGTGTTCTTCGACTGGGACCGTTACAACCTGACGGACCGCGCCCGGCAGATCATCGCCGAGGCGGCGCAGAACGCGCGCAGCACGGGCTCGACCCGCATCGAGGTGGCCGGCCACGCCGACCGCTCCGGTACGCCGCAGTACAACATGGGCCTGTCGCGCCGCCGCGCCGACGCCGTGGCCGCCGAGCTGGTGCGCAATGGCGTGCAGCGTTCGGAGATCACGGTCGAGGCCTTCGGCGAGAGCCGTCCGCTGGTGCCGACCGCCGATGGCGTGCGCGAGCCGCAGAACCGCCGCGTGGAGATCGTCCTGCGCTGATCGCGCAGACGTTCCATACGTCGCTTCAGGAAAGGGGGCCGGTCCGCGAGGACCGGCCCCCCTTTTTCCTGTCCGCCACCCCCGGAAGGCCCGGAAAGCGGGCACGAAAAAGGGCGCCCGGAGGCGCCCTCGTGAAAGTCAGGAAAGGAGCCGGTCCTCAGACCTTCTCCACCTGTCCGTATTCCAGCTCCACCGGGGTGGCACGGCCGAAGATCGAGACCGAGACCTTCACCCGGCCACGCTCCTCGTCCACCTCCTCCACCACGCCGTTGAAGCTGGTGAAGGGACCATCCGCCACGCGCACCTGCTCGCCCACCTCGTAGACCACGGAGGGGCGGCGCGGCTTCTCCACATTCTCCTGCACCTGCTGCAGCATCCGCTGCGCCTCGGATTCGGGGATGGGGGCGGGCTTGTTGCGGGCGCCGAGGAAGCCGGTGACCTTGGGCGTGTCCTTGACCAGGTGCCACGCGTCGTCGGTCATCTCCATCTTCACCAGCACATAGCCGGGGAAGAACTTGCGCTCGGCATTCACCTTCTGGCCGCGGCGCACCTCGACCACTTCCTCGGACGGCACGAGCACCTCGCCGAAGAGGTGCTCCAGCCCCTTCTGCAAGGCCTGTTCCTTGATCGCCTGGGCGATCTTCTTCTCGAAGCCCGAATAGACGTGAACGACGTACCACTTCATGCCGGCCATGACCGAATCTCCCAATCCGCCTCAGCCGAACCCGAACAGCGCACTCATCCCCAACTGGATGACCTGATCCACCACCAGGAAGAACACGGCCGCCAGGGCCGACAGGGCCAGCACCAGCCCTGTGGTGATCAGGGTCTCCTTGCGGGTGGGCCAGGTGACGCGCGACACTTCCTGCCGCACGTCGCGCAGATACTGCACAGGGTTCACCTTGGCCAAGGGCCGGCCTCTCCAACACTTCGAGGGCGGTGCCGACGCCGGCATCGCCCGCCTCATCATGCATGGCGACGGTGGCAGGGGCGGAGGGTCTCGAACCCCCAACCTCCGGTTTTGGAGACCGGCGCTCTAGCCAATTGAGCTACGCCCCTGCACGCGGCATCGCCGTGAGGCCGGGTCTATAGGATAGACAAACTGTCCTGTCGAGATGGCCCTGCCAGGAAAACGGGGGGCGGGAAAACGAACCTGTCCCTGGCCCTGCCCGGAGGATGAACCGGAACAACCCCGGCGAAAATCCCGCCACCGCGACGAACTCCTGGCGCGCCCGCCAGGACGATTCATGGTGGGCGCGCCAAATGAAAAGGCGGCCCGCATCGCTGCGGACCGCCTTTCCGTACCGGTTCCTAGCCCCTGCCCCTGGCGCAGAGCCGGGGCGCCGGCCCCTTACTTCTCGATGGAGGCGACGACGCCGGCGCCGACGGTGCGGCCGCCCTCGCGGATGGCGAAGCGCAGGCCCTGGTCCATGGCGATCGGCGCGATCAGCTCGACGTCCATCGCCACGTTGTCGCCCGGCATCACCATCTCCACGCCTTCCGGCAGCTTCACCACGCCCGTCACGTCGGTCGTGCGGAAGTAGAACTGCGGACGGTAGTTCGTGAAGAACGGCGTGTGCCGGCCACCCTCTTCCTTGGTCAGGATATAGGCCTCGGCCTTGAAGCGCGTGTGCGGCGTGATCGAGCCGGGCTTGGCCAGCACCTGCCCGCGCTCCACGTCCTCACGCTTCGTGCCACGCAGCAGCGCCCCGATGTTGTCCCCCGCTTCGCCGCTGTCCAGCAGCTTGCGGAACATCTCCACACCCGTGACCGTCGTCTTGACCGTGTCCTTCAGGCCCACGATCTCGACTTCCTCGCCCACCTTCACGATGCCCCGCTCCACGCGGCCCGTCACCACCGTGCCGCGCCCCGAGATCGAGAACACGTCCTCGATCGGCATCAGGAACGGCAGGTCCTTCGGACGCTCCGGCTGCGGGATGTAGCGGTCCACTTCCGCCATCAGCTCCAGGATCGCCTGCTCGCCGATCTCGGGCGTCTTGTCTTCCAGCGCCGCCACCGCCGAGCCCTTGACGATCGGAATGTCGTCGCCCGGGAACTGGTAGGAGGACAGCAGCTCGCGCACCTCCATCTCCACCAGCTCCACCAGGTCAGGATCCGCCAGGTCCATCTTGTTCAGGAACACCACCAGCGCCGGCACGCCCACCTGCCGCGCCAGCAGGATGTGCTCGCGCGTCTGCGGCATCGGGCCATCGGCCGCCGACACCACCAGGATTGCGCCGTCCATCTGCGCCGCACCCGTGATCATGTTCTTCACGTAGTCGGCGTGGCCAGGGCAGTCCACGTGCGCGTAGTGACGGTTCGCCGTCTCGTACTCCACATGCGCCGTCGAGATCGTGATCCCGCGCGCACGCTCCTCCGGCGCCTTGTCGATCTGGTCGTACGCCGTGAACGACGCTCCACCAGACTTCGCCAGCACCTTCGTGATCGCCGCCGTCAGCGACGTCTTGCCGTGGTCAACGTGCCCGATCGTGCCGATGTTGCAGTGCGGCTTGTTCCGCTCGAACTTCGCCTTCGCCATGTCTGTCCTCGTGCCTGTCGTCCCGGGCCCCGTGTCGTGTGAGAACCGGTCCCGGAAAAGCCGACAGCAGTTGCATGATTGAAAGGTGACGGGAAGATGGAGCGGGTGACGGGAATCGAACCCGCACAACCAGCTTGGAAGGCTGGGGCTCTACCATTGAGCTACACCCGCGCCCCGCATGTACCGGGGTGAATATGGAGGGGGTTGGATTCGAACCAACGTAGGCGCTAGCCAACGGATTTACAGTCCGTCCCCTTTAGCCACTCGGGCACCCCTCCGCATGGCCGACCCAGCGGGAGCGGCGCCGAGGTATCGCGTTCCCGGGCAGGCTGTCAATTGCCCCCTCCGGAAGAATCCGATGCTTGGCCACGCTTGACCCCGGACACGGCTCCCGCTGCCCCACCGCCGGCTGGCCCGCGCGCAAAGCCCTTGTGGAGCGGGGCGCGATTTGCTGGATGCCGGAACATGCCCAAGCCCCGCCGTCCCGGCTCGCCCGCCAGCCCGTCCCGCCCCCGCAACCCCGGGCAGCCTTCCGGGGCATCCCATGGGGCATCCTCCGGGAAGCCCCCCGCGAAATTCACCGGCGCCCCCGGAAGGGCTGCCGGGAAAGCACCGGCCAAGGCCGCCGGCAACCTCCCCGGGAAGCCGTTCGGCAAGCCCCCCGGGAAGGCGGCGGCGCGCGGCCCGGCGCATCCGGACGCCCGCGGCCAGCGCGGCTTCCCGGCCGAGGCCGGTGGCGAGGCGCGCCCGGCCCTGGCCAAGGAGTTCCGCAAGGACCCTCGCCGCAACCCGCGCCAGCCCCGCCCGGATCAGGCGCCGGAAGCCCGTGCCGAGGCCCGCTTCCCCATGGAAGGAGGCACCCGCCCCCCGCGTGGCCGCGCCCCGGCCGATGCCCCGGCAGGCGCCCCCCGCACCGCCGAGCGTGACGACCCCGCCCGCGGCGGGCGCGGCGGCTTCCCCGAGCGCGTGTCGCACCACCACATCGAGGCGCCGCGCCCGGCCCAGCCCACCGAGCGCCCGGAGAACGGCACACTCTGGATCTACGGCCTGCATGCCGTCTCGGCGGCGCTGGCGAATCCGCGCCGCCAGCTCCGCCGCCTGCTGCTGACCCAGGAGGCCGAGGCCGCCCTGGCGGAGCGCCTGCCCAAACCCTGGCGCCTGCCCCTGGAGCGGGTCGAGGACCGCGCCCGCTTCAACACCTTCCTGCCCGAGGACGCGGTGCACCAGGGCGCCGCCCTGCTCGTCCACAACCTTCCCACCGCCCGGTTGGACGCCGCCCTCGCCGCCTCGGATGGCCCGGTCCTCCTGCTCGACCAGGTGACGGACCCGCGCAACGTGGGCGCCATCCTGCGCTCCGCCGCCGCCTTCGGCGCCGCTGCCGTGGTGATGCAGGACCGTCACGCCCCGCCGGAAACCGCTGCCCTCGCCCGCGCCGCCTCCGGCGCGCTGGAGACCGTGCCCGTGGTGCGCGAGGTGAACCTGTCGCGCGTCATCCAGACGCTCCAGGCCAAAGGCTTCTGGGTCATGGGCCTCGCAGGGGATGCCACGCGTACGCTGGCCGAGGCCGCGCCGCGCGACCGCCGCGTGGCCCTCGTGCTCGGTGCCGAGGACAGCGGCCTGCGCCGCCTGCAGCGCGAGAACTGCGACGAGCTGGTGCGCCTGCCGATCTCCTCCGCGATGGAAAGCCTGAACGTCTCCGCCGCCGCCACGGTCGCCCTCTACGAGATCGCGCGGGCGAAGCCGCCGGTCACGGAACCTTAACCGCCCCAGCGCCAGAATGCCGGCGCGGTCGTATCAAGAGGACACGCCGGCACTTCGAACGAAAGGGGGGCAAACCCCGTGGGACACCCTATTCCGGGCATGCCGGGCCTGAACGACGAACTGCATCTCGCCCTGTCGCGCGAGGCCCTGCGCCAGGCCTCCGAAACCCTCGCGCGGCAAGCCGAACTGCTGGCCGACGAGATGGCGCTGGGCAATCTCCTCGATCGCGGCGGGCCGGCGGCGCTGCGGCTCTTCGCCGCCGCGATCCGTTCCACCCGCCTGCCCGTCTCGCACCTGGTCGGCCATGCCTGACCGCGCGCCCGCCCGGCTTGAGACGGATCGCGCCACGGTCTAGTGTCCCGCCCGCCCAATCGCGCCCCACGCGGCGGATGGGGGCCGTGGGCGCGGCCCCGGGGCCACCGCCCAGGACCGCCGGGTTAGCACAGTGGTAGTGCAGCTGATTTGTAATCAGAAGGTCGGGGGTTCAAATCCCTCACCCGGCACCACACGCTCCTCCGTTCAGGGATCGTCCCCGAACAGGAAGGATAGCGCCGCCAGGACGAAGATCAGCACCACCAGGCTCCAGACCAGCAGTTCCACGGGCGGGCTATCCATTGGCCCCCCGCCACGCGCGATGGCGGTCCAGGGAGACGCGTTCCGGATCGGCGGCAGACCCCGTCGCTGACGGGGCCGGAGCCTCCGCGCGGTCACATATCGCGATACCGGAACGAAATCCAGCACGGAAGCCTTCCGCGTGTCGCCGTGCCCGCCCGGTTCCGACCGCGTCGCTGGACAGGCGGAACGGGCATCCCGCCTGCTCCGGCCATCGCCTTACCTCACGCGGCCGGTCTTGCTCTGACGCGGGGCTGGCATCGCCGCCGGCACACCACCATCCGGGCGATCCCCCGTGGCGGTCCCCATGCCCTCGCCCCCATCCAGGCTGGAACCGGGCAGCCATCGCTCGCGGTACGAATCCCATTCGGCCTTGCTGTCGCAGATCAGGCGCAGCAAATCCTGCGGCACCGACTTCGCGATGCCATCGCCGAAAACCCCGTCGCCGAACTGCTTTCTGAGGCTCTGCCGCAACCACAGATCGAAAGGGTCCGTGGGCCTCGGAGGCGGTGGCGGGCGGGAAGAATCTGCCGTCATGCCGGACCTCGCCGTGGAAAGGAACACCGCTTGAACGCCCGACGAGGCTCCGGGCTTCCCGCGATGCGGCGGGATCAGGGTTACCCTGCGCGCCGCCATGGCTGGGCGCGGCATCAAGGCACCCAGCATGGAAAGGCAGGCCGGGCGCTACTCCGGCAACCACGACCCGTGGGCGGCAGGGGACAGGCTCATGGTCCGGGGCGCCGCCGTCATCAGGGGGAACGGCGTCCCGCGGGGGCTGCTCCCCCGATCTGCGCGGGCAGGATGCGGAACCCTCCTCCTCCGCCACAAGCGACGCGCCTACGCGGCAGATCCCATGGCGCCTCATGTCCTGTAACATGACGCCCGGCGGCATACGGAACCCGCGCATCCGCCCCCTCATGGCCAGGCGCCACCCTCCGGCAGCGGCTTCCAGCCGATGGGCGCGATGCGCACCCCGCCCGGCGCGAACCAGGCGAATTCCCCCCGCCGCGCCTCCGTCGTCCCCGTGCTGCGCGGCAGCCAGCGGAACACCGCCGGCACCTCGCCCAGGATCACATCCAGCACCAGCACCGGCACGTTCTGGAGGCCGGGGAAATTGCCCATGCGCCGCCAGCCCCCCTGACGGATCGGCTCCCGCACCGTCCAGGGCAGATCGCCTGCCCCCCACCCGGCATCATTCGCCGGGATCCCGCCCCCGGGCCGGTTCATCGGCACACCCTGCGCCAGCACGCCCCGAATCGGTGCCTCCCGATCGTCGCCCCCGCCCTGCATCTGGCCGATCACGCGCACACCGCCTCGGCTGCCCGATCGGCAGCCATGTCCAGCGCGTCCTGCAGCACCGCCGCGTGAAAGGCAGCCGTCCCCCCATCGGGCAGGATCGGCCGCCCGGCCACCGCCACACCCCGCGCGAAGGGCAAGGGGATCAGCATCCGGTCCCAGGTGCCGATCCGGTGCATCGGCAGGGCATGCGCCGCGCAGGGGACCACCGGCACACCGGCCATGGCGGCCAGCCGCACCGCGCCCTCCGACACCCGCCGCCGCGGCCCGCGCGGCCCGTCCGGCACCACCACGGCGATCGAACCCTGGCGAAGCCCGTCCAGCAGCCGACGGGCCGCCACCGTGCCGCCACGCGAGGAACTGCCCGCCACGGCGCACAGGCCGAAGCGCTGCAGCATGCGCCCGATCATGCCACCGTCGCGGCTGCGCGAAACCAGCACCAGCCCCTGCTTGCGCGGCACCCCGGCCTGCGCCGACTGCCAGAAGGCACTCCAGGCCAGCGGCATCAGCGGCAGGCATTCATGCCAGAAGGCCAGCACGAAGCCCTGCTCCCGGTCCGTCAGTTCACGCAGATGCTCCGTGCCGCGCAGCTCCCAGCGGATCGTCCGCTGGCAGAGGGTCAGATAGCAGGAAGGAAGCCAGGTCACCGCCCGACTGCGCAGCAGGGCCTTCCCCAGCCGCCGCCATGGGCGCTTCCATCGCCGCCCCAATGCGCCTCCGGACGGCCGCTTCCGGAAGGCCTGCCACCGATTCGGCATACCGTCATGGTCAGACACGCCGCGTTTACTCCGTGGGAAAATTTCCCACAAACCATAGGTCCCGCGCTTCGTAACGGCCTCTCCGGACTCCGCGCGCCTGCCATGCGCCCCCGCTCGACCCCGCCACCCCTGCGGGCACACCATCCCGCCCCGTACCTGACCCTGGAAACCGCCGCGCCCCTGGGCCGCGAACCAGCTCTTCCTTCCTGACCCCCTTCACCCCTAACCTCGCCCCGTGCCGGTCCCGCGCGAGCGGGCGAAAAGGGAACGCCGTGCGCCCGCTCCATACGGGCAAGTCGGCGGCTGCCCCCGCAACTGTCAGCGGCGAGCTGGCGGCCTTTCCACCTCCGCCGAGGGGTGGGCCACTGGAAGCCCACGGGCTTCCGGGAAGGCAGGCCGCCCGCCAACGCGCCGCGAGCCAGGAGACCTGCCGGCACAGCGACACACCTTCATGGCCCCCGCGGGGCGCGGCGGCCGGAGACATCACGATGCACAACAGCCTGTCCCACCCCGCCGGCCTCGCCGCCCGACCCGCTTCCCGCCTCCTCGCCGTCCTGCTCAGCGCCGCACTGGGGGCCGTGCTGCTCTGGGGCGTCGGCTTCGCCCATGCCAATGCCCTGCACAATGCCGCGCATGACACGCGCCATTCGAATGGCTTCCCCTGCCACTGAGGCATGGTCATGCAGTTCTTCCCGAGAATCCTCCTCACCGCCCTGCTGGCCGGGCTGTTGTCCGGCGCGGTGGCCACGGTGCTGCACAATCTCGGCACCGTGCCGATCATCCTGCAGGCCGAAACCTACGAGCAGGCCGCCGAGGCTCCTGCCCACCACGCCACGACAGCCCCGTCTCAAGACCACGCCTCCGCGCCGCTCTCCCAGGAGGCCCATGCGCATGACGACGAGGGCTGGTCACCTGCCGATGGCGCGGAACGCATCGCCTACACCCTGCTGGCAGACCTGCTGACCGGGATCGGCTTCGCTCTCCTCCTGGTCTCGGGCTTCGCCCTACGCGCACCACCTGGTGGCGACCGTTCCATCGGCTGGCGCCAGGGCCTGTTCTGGGGCTTGGCCGGCTTCGCGGTCTTCACCCTGGCCCCGGGCCTCGGCCTACCGCCGGAACTTCCCGGCACCGAGGCCGCACCCCTGGCCGAGCGGCAGCTCTGGTGGCTGGCCACCGCCGCCCTGACCGCCATGGCACTGGCGCTGATCGCTTTCACCCGGAAGCCGGGCTGGGCCGCGCTGGCGATCCTCCTCCTGCTCCTGCCGCACCTCGTCGGTGCGCCGCAGCCGGCGGAACACGCCGCCCTCGCCCCACCGGACCTGGCGCGGCGCTTCCTGGTGACCGCCACGGCGACGAGCCTGCTCTTCTGGGCCGTCCTGGGCACCACCGCCGGCTGGCTCTATGGCCGGCCCGCCCGGCAGACGGCCTGACGCGGCCCGTGACAGCGGAAAGGCCGCCCCGCGCGGCCTTTCCCGCACCGCCCGCCTCCCGGCGGCACAGCATGGAACCCTCCCCCGGCTGCGGTGTTGTCCGGGAGACGGCGCCCGGCACGGCGCGAGCACCACCTCCGGACAAGGGGATCCAGACCATGGACCAGCCAGCCACCCAGCCCATGCCCTATGGCAACCAGCCCTATGACAGTCAGCTTCCTGCCCGCACCAACGGGGATGGCGATGCCACGCTCAGCCTGGGCCAGCGCGCCATCTATGTCGTGGCCGGCCTCGCGCTCGCCGCCGCCGGCGCGAAGCCCCGGCCCAACCCGCTGCTGAACATCCTGGCCCTGGGCGCCGGCTCCTATCTCGCCTGGCGCGGAGCCGAAGGCACCGATCCGGTCAAGGCCGCCTATCTGCGGCATTTCGGCTGACGCCACCGGGGGTCCTGGCCTTGCCCACGGCCCCCTTCCCCTCTCGAACGAGCCGGCGCATCCTTGGCAAGGGGAAGCGGACTTGGCTCCGACCGAAAGGGTCCGCGTCGTCAGAAGACTCGCTGCCAGGAGAGCGAAAGCCAAAGCGGTCGCAGGTGGCAGCCCCCATACCGGCCCCGACCGCAACAGGATAGGCTGGGAGCCATGACCGAAGACGCTGTCGCCAAGACCGAGACCCTGGCCCGCCACCTGCGGGAGCAGGATCACCATGCCGAGGCCGACCGCCTGCAGGCCGCGATACAGGAGCGAAAGGGCGGCAACGCCTTCCTGGAAGGGCTGCGCGAGGTCTGCCAGACCGTTCTCACCGCTCTGGAGGCGATCGACCCCAAGACCGAGCTCCTGGCTGAAGAACTGCGTCTGGAGATCGACCGGCGCCTCGGCCACAGCCCCACCCCGCCCCCGGTGGAGAAGGCCTGACCACAGCCCCCGCGAACGGGGCGGGCCGGTGGATGAACACCCTTCCATGAATGCCGGGCCAGACGGACTGCCCAAGGCCGTGACGTACGCCCGGTCCGTTGCGGCCCGTCTCACGCCAATCCACGGAAAACCCTGATTTTCCAGCGCAGGCCGTAACCTTCCGGCCTCCGGTTGCTCTTCGTTACTCTTCTTGAGGCACGATCCGGCTGCGGCCGCGAGCAGCATCCGCTCCATGGAAACGCTTCCGCTCGCAGCGGCGATCCGCTTCGGCCTCGGGCCACGGCCGGACCAGCCGCTTCCCGCCGATGCCCGTGCATGGCTCGACAGCCAGCTCGATGGCCCCGACACGCCGCCCCCGCCGCCGCCCGGCCAGGACCGCTACCGCACCGTGGCCGACGGCTTCCAGATCTGGCGTGACCTCGATGCCATGGGCCAGCCCGCCCCCGGCCAGAAGAACCCCATCGAGGAGAACTTCGTCGCCGAGGCCACCGCCCAGCTCGCCTGGCGCATCGACACGCCGCAGCCCTACCGCGAGCGCCTCGTCGATTTCTGGGCCAACCACTTCACCGTCAGCAAGCGCGCCGGCTACCCCGTCTCCACCACCATCGGCCCCTATCTGCGCGAAGCCATTCGCCCGCATGTCACCGGCCGCTTCACCGACATGCTGCTGGCCGTCTTCCGGCACCCGGCCATGCTGTACTACCTGGACCAGACCGCCTCGGTCGGTCCCAACAGCCCCTATGGCAAACGCAGCGGACGCGGACTGAACGAGAACCTCGCCCGTGAGATCATGGAGCTCCACACGGTCTCCCCCGCCAGCGGGTATGCCCAGGCCGATGTGACGGAATTCGCCCGCCTCCTCACCGGATGGGGCGTGGAGCGCAACAAGGACCCCTTCGGCACCCTCTTCCGCCCTTCGAACCATGAGCCCGGCTCCAAGACCGTGATGGGCGAGCGCTTCGAGGAAGGCTCGGATTCCGCCGAGCAGGCGCTGCGCTTCCTCGCTTCCCACCCCGCCACCCGGCGCCATGTCGCGCTCAAGCTCGCGCGCCATTTCGTGGCCGACGATCCGCCGCCCGACGTGGTGGCCCGCATCGCCGGCCGCTGGCGCGACACGGATGGCGATCTCGGCGCCGTCGCCCGCCTGCTGCCACGCCTGCCGGAAGCCTGGTCGCAGCCCTTCGGCAAGCTCCGCGCGCCGCAGGACTTCATCGCCGCCGCCTTCCGCGCCTGCGGCGCCAAGGGGCAGGACGTTGCCCGCATCGCCTATGGCGCCGGCTATACGCTCAACCAGCCGATCTGGACCGCGCTGCAGCCCAATGGATGGCCCGACCGCGCGCCCGACTGGCTCGGTCCCGAGCCGGTGATGCAGCGCCTCGACTGGTGCTTCGAGACCGCCGGCCGTTTCGGGCGCCTTGAACCGATGGCCGTGCTCGAAACCGCCCTCGGCCCCCTGGCCAGCGACGAGACCCGACAGGCCGTCGCCCGCGCGGGCTCCCCGCGCGAGGCCATCGCCCTCCTCCTCGCCAGCGCGGAGTTCCAGCGCCGATGAGCCGCCCCCACATCCCCGACACCCTCCATGGCGGGGAGCACCTCCCCCGCCTCGGCCGCCGTGGCCTGCTGCTGGGCCTTGCAGCCCTGGCGGTCACCGCCAATGCCCGCCTGGCCTTCGCCGACACGTCGGCGGTGGGACATGCCTCCGGCACCGCCCGCCCGCCGCAGCGCCTCGTCGTGGTGATCCTGCGCGGCGCCATGGACGGCATGGCCGCCCTCGCCCCTTATGGCGACGCAAGCTACCGGGAGCTGCGCGGCCCCATCGCCCTGCCCGAGCCCGGCCAGGAGAACGGCCTGCTCGACTGCGGCGGCTTCTTCGGCCTGAACCCGCGCCTTGCCAGCCTGCATGGCTTCTTCACCCAGGGCGAGTTGCTGCCCATCCACGCCGTCGCCGGCCCCTACCGCAACCGCAGCCATTTCGAGGCGCAGGACATGATGGAGAGCGGCGCCCCGGAGCGCCTGACCTCCGGCTGGCTGAACCGTGCCCTTTCCGGCATGCCCGAGCCCGGCCCCAGCGCGCCGGAACAGGGCATCGCCATCGGTCTCGACCTGCCGCTGCTGATGCGCGGGCCGCAGCATGTCGGCATGTGGGCCCCATCCCGCCCGGTGCGGCCGCCGCCGGACCTCTATGCCCGCATGGCGGAGCTCCTGCACGCCGACCCGGAGCTCGGCCCCGCCGTGGCGGACGGGCTGCGGGGCCGGGGCTATGCCGCCGGCGTCCTTGGCGGCGACGGCATGGGCGGGAACAATGGCGGCAGCGGCTTCACCCGTCTCGCCGCCACCGCCGGACGCCTGCTGGCGCGCGAAGACGGACCTCGCGTCGCCGCCATGGAGATCGGCGGCTGGGACACGCATGCCGACCAGACCCGCCGCCTGACCCCCGTGCTGGGCCAGCTCGACGACGGCATGGCGGCGCTGCGCGGCCAGCTCGGCGAGGCCTGGAGGCACACCGCCGTACTGGTGATGACGGAGTTCGGCCGTACCGCCCACGCCAACGGCAACAACGGCACCGACCACGGCACAGGCGGGGTCGCCTTCCTGATGGGCGGAGCCGTTTCCGGCGGCCGGGTCCTGGCCGACTGGCCCGGGCTCGCCGAGGCGCAACTCTTCGAGAAGCGCGACCTTGCCCCCACCCGCGACCTGCGTGCCATCGCCAAGGGCCTGTTGCGCGACCACCTGCGCCTGCCGCCCGAGGCCATCGCCCGCGCCTTTCCCGGCAGCGACACGCTGGCCGCCGAGAACGGGCTGCTCAGAACCTGACGGCACGGGGCGGGCACAAGCGTACCCACCCCCACTCCATCAGGCCGCGCGCACCTTCTCCACGAAGTCCAGCACCTGCTGCCGCAGCCGTTCCGACTGCTGCGACAGATCGCCCGCGGCGGTCAGGACATCCCCGGCGGACTGCCCGGTCTCCTGCGCGCTCTGGCTGACCGAGCCGATGCTCACCGTCACCACCTCGGTCGAATGCGCCGTCTGCTGCACCGTGCGGGCGATCTCCGCCGTCGCCGCGGTCTGCTCCTCCACCGCCGCCGCGATCGTCACCGTCGCCTCGCTGACCTCGCCGATGGTGCGGGTGATCTCCTCGATGGCGCCCACCGCGCCCTGGGCCGCCGCCTGCACCTGTGCGATCTGCTGGCCGATCTCCTCGGTCGCCCGCGCCGTCTGCGACGCCAGGTTCTTCACCTCCGACGCCACCACCGCGAAGCCCTTGCCGGCATCGCCCGCCCGCGCCGCCTCGATCGTGGCGTTCAGTGCCAGCAGGTTGGTCTGCCCGGCGATATCGGCGATCAGCCGCACCACGTCGCCGATCCGCCCGCTGCTCTCGGCCAGGGCGCGCATCGTCTCGTCCGTGCGGCGTGCCCCTTCCACGGCGCGCGAGGTCACCGCGCTCGCCTGCATCACCTGGCGGCTGATCTCCTGGATCGAGGCGCTCAGCTCCTCTGCTGCCGCCGCCACGGTCTGCACGCCCTGGCTGGCATCCCCGGCCGCGAGTGAGACGCGCGCCGCCTGGTCGTCCGTGCCCCGCGCCGTGGCGGACATGCCCTGGGCCGTCGCCTCCAGCTCGGTCGAGGCCGCCGAGAGCATCCCGACCATCTCGCTCACCTGCCCCTCGAAGCTGCGCACGACCTGCCCCAGCATCTCGGCCCGCCGCTGCTCCGCCTGGTGCGCCGCCTCCCGCTCCTCCTGAAGCCGCCGCGCCGTCACCATGCTTTCGCGGAACACCTCCAAGGCCCCGGCCATGCGGCCGATCTCGTCCTGCCGGCCCAAGCCGGGGATCTCCACCTCCAGCTCCCCGGCGGAAAGCCGCTGCATCGTCCCGGTCATCGCGCCGATCGGCGTGATCACCCGGCGCAGCACCAGGAACAGCCCGCCCAGCGTCACGGCGAGCGTCAGAAGCAGCAGCGCGATGCTGACGGCCAGCGTCACGCCGGCCTCGCCGGCCCGCGCCTCCGCCCGTGCCACCAGTTCCCGCAGCGCCACCAGCGCCACGCCGGACACGGCCGTCACGTCGTCGCCGCTGCGCTGCTGAAAGGTCGCCAGCGGCATGGCCGGGCGCCCCGCCGCGAGATTGCCATCGACCTCGCGCTGCCGGGCCAGGAAGCCGTCCGGGAAAGCCTCGCGCAGCGGCTGCAGGGCCTGCCGCACCGCCTCGGGCGTGCCGGGCTGGGCGGCGATGTCCAGCACCTGATCCCAGGCGCCGCGCACGCGGCCATGCCATTCAGCGATGTCGCCCGCTTCCTGCGGCGTGGGCGCCCGGCCCGCTGCAAGCAGCGTCTCGTTCAGCCCGCCGATCTGCCCGGCCGCGAGGCGCGCGCTCCAGATCGCCTGCTTCAGCGTCATCACCTGACCAAGTTCCGGCGATGCATCACGGATCATCGCCGCGATCTGGGAATCGGCGCGGCCGAGCGCCTCGGTATAGGCCAGGGTCGCCCGTGTCGCCTCCTGGATCGCGGCGGTGTCGCGCACCTCCTGGTTCAGGCTTGCATCGAACCGCGCCCGCAACGTGGCCATCGAATCACGGTTCTGCCGAAGCGCCTCGATCAGGCCCGCCGTGCCTTCCGCCCGCGCCAGACTGGCCAGCGCGGCCCCCAGGGCCTCCTCGCCGCTGGCCCGGCGTTCGGCGATCCGCCGCCGCGCCTCCGCATCCGCCTGCCCCGGCCGGATCATGGCCGCCAGAATGGTGGAGCGTTCCACCCGGGCCTCGTTCAGCGCACGGAACACCGCCGCATCCGCCCGCGACAGTTCGGCGACCTGGATGGCCCCATCGCGCCGGGTCCAGCCTCCCCAGACATTCTGGATGGATGTCCCGATCATCAGCACACCCAGGACACAGATCGTCCCGCCCAGGACGGATTTCACCGATAGACGCTGCAGCATGCCTTTCGCCCCTGTCAGTCTGGCGGCGGCATGTTGCGACAGGAAGACTACCGTCCCATGAATACGGAGGCTGAAACCCCACCTTCCGGCGGCGCTGCCACCCGGCCGGGTTCTGCTCTACGCCCCGCCCAGCCCGGCCCGGATCGCGGTCGTGAAGCTGCGGTCCAGCAGGTCCTTCGCCTCCACCGGCTTCCGCACCAGCCCGGCGCGGCGGTAGAGGTCGATGTTCCCCTGCTCGTCCCGCTCCACGGCATCGTCCACCGGCACGACCCGGGTCTTCGCCCGCGCGAACCAGTGCTCTGCCACCGGCGCCGGCACGTTCATCAGCCCCGACCAGGTCTGCGCATAGCCCGCGACATTCGCATTGGCCCATGCCCGCGCCTGGGCCAGCCGCCGCACGAATTCCGACAGGTCCTCCCGCCGCCGCGCGATGGCATCGTCGCGCGCCGCCTGGAAGCCGAGCCCCGGCGTGATGCCGCGACCGTCCGCTACGATCCGCGCACCGTTCAGGAGCTCCTCCTGCGACACATAGGGCTCCCAGGTCGCCCAGGCCTCCACCGCGCCGCGCGACCAGGCCGCCTTGGCATCCGCTGGCAGCAGGAAGACGAACTGCACCGCATCCAGCGGCAGCTTCGCGTTCTCCAGCGCCGCCAGCACCACCTGATGCCCGATCGAGCCCCGCCCGGTGGCGATGCGCTTGCCCACGAGGTCCTGGATGGACTTCACCGGGCTGTCCTTCGGCACGATGATGGCGAGGCCGCCCCGGTCCTCGCGCGTCGCGGCGATGGCCTTCGCGGGCACCCCCGCCGCCGCGCCGAAGGTGAAAGGCGCATCCCCCACCAGCCCGGTGTCGATGGCATCGGCGTTCAGCGCCTCTACCAGCGGCGCCGCGGCCGGGAACTCGCTCCAGGCGATCCGGTCCTCGAAGCCCTTCAGCGCGCCCGAGGCCTCCAGCACCGCCCGCGCATTGCCGCGCTGGTCGCCGACGCGCAGCGGCGTCCCCTGCGCGCGCAGGATGCGCGGCATCGCCAGCGGAAGGGCGATCCCCGCCCCCGCCAGCAGCAACCCTCGCCGGTTCGGACTCATTCCGCCGCCACCCGGTGTGCCGCCCGCTCGGCGATCCGCTGGGCCACCAGCCGCTTGGTCAGCGGCAGCAGCGTCCGCCCATACTCCGCCGCATCCTCCAGCGGGTCGAAGCCGCGGATCAGGAAGGTCGTCACGCCCAGGTCGTAGTATTCCAGGAAGGCCTCCGCCACCTGCTGCGGCGTGCCCACCAGGGCCGTGGTGTTCCCCCGCGCCCCGGTCTCGCGCGCGATCGCGGTATAGAGCCGCCCCTCCGGCCGGTCGCCCCGCTCCGCCGCCGCCAGCAGGCGCTGCGAGCCCGCATTGGCCGGCGCCTTGTTTGCCGGGCCCAGCGCCGCCTGCCCGCGCACCTCGCGCACCCGGCCCAGGATGCGCTCCGCCTTGGCCCAGGCCGCCTCCTCGGTCTCCGCCAGGATCGGGCGGAAGCTCAGCGAGAAGCGCACCTCGTGCTCGCGCCCGTACCGTGCCGCCTCCTCGCGCACCCGCCCCACGATCTCGCGCACCTGCGCCTGGGTCTCGCCCCACAGCGCATAGACATCCGCATGCTTGCCCGCGACCCGCAGCGCGGCCTCGGAGGCGCCGCCGAAATAGACCGGGATGCGCGGCTTCTGCACCGTCCGCACCTCGGGCGAGGCGCCCTTGATGCGATAGTAGGCGCCCTCATGGTCCACCGGCTTCGTGCCGGTCCAGATCGCCTTCAGGATATCGACATACTCGTCCGTCCGCGCATAGCGGTCGTCCTTGCCGAGCCAGTCGCCGTCCCGCGCCTGGTCCACGTCGTCGCCGCCGGAGATCACATGGATCGCGGCCCGCCCGTTCGAGAGCTGATCCAGCGTCGCATAGCTCCGCGCCGCTAGGCTAGGCGCCAGGAAGCCCGGCCGGTGCGCGACCAGGAAGCCCACGTGCTTCGTATGCGCCGCCGCGTCCGTGGCCAGCAGGAATCCGTCCGGCCCGTTGCTGTACCAGCCGATCAGCACACGATCGAAGCCGCCCTCGTCATGCACCCGCATGGACTCGCGAAAGTATCCGAGGTCGATCGCCTCACCGTGTGGCGGATGGATCTCCGACTGCTCGCGTGGCTGCACCATGCCGATGAACTCGACATCGTTCAGATGGGAACCCGGAACCGTCATCGGCTTTCTCCCTTCACTCGTCTCAATTCGCACCCAGCGCCCGGCACCCTGCGGCACCGTAGGCGCTGTCGGGCTGCGGCGTGTGGATGCGCGCGCAAAGCACGTCGCGCAGATGCCGCTCCAGCGGGTTGGACCGCGCCAGCGCATGGTTGCCGCAGAGCGCCACCGCCTCCTGCACCACGGCGATGGCGTTCTCCGCCGCCACGGTCTTGATCAGCCCGGCCTCGGCCGCCTCCAGCCCCGCGTCGCGCGCGCCGGAGGCGACGAGCCGGTCATTGGTCAGCAGCAGCGCCTCGATCCGCCCCACCGCCTCCTGCATGCGCGGCAGCGTGGCCAGCGGCCTGCCGAGATTGGCCGGCACGCGTGCCTTCAGGAAGCCGACCAGCCAGTCCCGGGCCGCCCGCGCCACGCCCGTGTAGAGCGCCGCGATCAGCAGCGTGTTCCAGGCCCCGTGCTGAGCGTTCGGACCGCCCCGCTCCTCGGGCAGCCGCAGGTCCACCGCCTGCTCCAGCGGCACCAGCGCATCCTCGAAGACCACGTCATGGCTGCAGGAGGCCCGTAGCCCGGCCTGGTCCCAGCTTTCCTCGATCCGCACGCCCGGCGTGCCCGCCCGCACCAGCAGGAACCCTGTGCGCGGCCGCTCCTCGTCGGTCCGCAGCCAGACCAGCATCCAGCGCAGCCCCGGCGCCCCGGTGGAGTAGATCTTGCGCCCGCTGACGCGCCATCCCTCCGGCGTGCGCCGCGCCACCGTGCCCGGCAGCCCGCCGCGCGCCGGCGTGCCCAGCTCCGGCTCCACGCGCAGCGCGTTCACCAGTGCCCCGCGCTCCACCGCCTCGCGTCCCACCAGCGCCTTGATGTGCTCCGGCACCTGCGCGTCAGCGACCAAGCCGCGGATCTGGATCAGCTGCATCGCCAGCACCAGCGCCGTGGCCGGGCAGCCTTCGGCCACCCGCCCCACCAGCGCGCAGGCCCGCTCCAGCCCGATCTCCTCGCCACCGTCCTCGCGCCGTGCCGTCAGGCCCAGCATCCCGGCCTCGTGCAGCGCCGCGAAATTCTCGTGCGGAAAGGAACCGTCCCGGTCATGCGCCGCGGCCCGCGACGCGAAATCCCGAACCAGATCGCCCAGGGGATCGGCTCGCACCAGCAACCCGTCCATCATGCCGCCAGCTCCAGTCCATGCCCGAAGTCACGATCCCAGAGCGGCGCCACGTCCACGCCCTTCGGCAGCAGGCCGAGCACGGCGAAATCCTCCGCCACCGCCTGATGCGAGGCGATGGCCGCCGCATCAGGCGCCACCAGCCGCCGTTTCTGGCTGACATTCTCCAGCAGGGAGCGGATCACCCCCTCCGGCACGTTCAGCAGCTTCGACTGCGCCGCGGCCAGTTCCGCGGTGTGGTCGTCGATCCAGCGATAGGCCCGCGACAGCCGCGCCAGATGATCGGCGATCGCCGCGCGCCGCGCCGGATCGGCCAGCGCATCGGGGCTGGCGAAGAACAGGTAGTTCCCCGACAGGATGCCGCGCGCGTTGCGCAGTTCCCGCGCCCCGGCCTCGCGCGCAATCGGCACGGAATAGCCGTAGATCGCCCAGGCATCGAGCGCCCCGTTCTGGAAGGCCGCGCGCCCATCGCTGGGCGTGAGGTTCACCGCCTGGATGTCGCGGAAGCTCAGCCCCGCCTCGGCCAGCATCCGGTTCAGATAGTAGTGCGTGGTGGTCGCCCGAACATAGCCGACGCGCTTGCCCTTGAGGTCGGCAATGCTTTGCACCGTGGAGCCTTTCGGCACCAGCACCACCTGCTCGTTCACATCGCCGCGGATTACCGCGATCACCTTGATCCGCGCGCCCGAGGCGGCGGCGAAGGCAGGCGGGATCTCGCTGCCATAGGCGAGGTCGATCGCCCCGGCATTCACCGCCTCGACCATCAGGTTGCCGCTGCCGAACTCGGACCACGCCACCTCGTAGGGCCGGTCGCGATCCTCACCGGAAAGGTTCAGCACCAGCGCGTCGCCCGCCTTGTACTGCGCCAGCCGCAGCGTCACGCCGGACGGTATGGCAGCCGCCCGCGCGCGTCCCGGCAGCAGCAGCGCCGGCGCCGCCAGCATCGCGCCTCCCACCAGGGCGCGCCGCCGTGTCAGCAGGCCGCTCATGCCGCGCGCCTCAGGTTTTCCTCGACGCCCAGCTCCGCCAGCAGCCGCTGCCGCAGCGCCACGAAGCCGGCCTCGCCATGGGCGCGCGGCCGCTCCATCGCCACGGGAATGTCCGCCGCGATCCGCCCCGCATCAAGCACCAGCACCCGGTCCGCCAGCAGGATCGCCTCGTCCACATCATGCGTGACGATCAGCGTGGTCGGCCCGTGCGCGCGCCACAGGTCCAGCACCAGCGCATGCATCCGGATGCGCGTCAGCGCGTCCAGCGCCGCGAAGGGCTCGTCCAGCAGCAGCAGCCTCGGCTCCCGCACCAGCGCCCGCGCCAGGGCGGAACGCTGCGCCTCGCCGCCCGACAGGGTCAGCGGCCAGGCATTCAGCCGGTGCGACAGGCCCACCTCGCCCAGCGCCCGCTCCGCCCGCTCGCGCGCCCCACTCCCGGGCAGGCCGAGGGTCACATTCTGCCAGACCTTTTTCCAGGGCAGCAGCCGCGGCTCCTGGAACACCGCCGCCACGCTCTCCGGAAGCCGCACCTCCGCATCCTCCGGCACCGGGTCGAGCCCGGCCAGGGTCCGCAGCAGCGTCGTCTTGCCCGAGCCCGACCGGCCCAGCAGCGCGGTGAAGGAGCCTGGCTCCAGCTCGATATCCAGGCCGTGCAGCACGGTGTTCTGGCCGAAGCGCCGGGTCAGGCCGCGCACCGAGACGGCGCGCGCGTTGTTCTGCTCGCTCATGGTTCCCGCTCCCCCGCTCACGCCTTGATCAGGCTCGGCCGCCAGGCCAGCGTCCGCCGCTCGACCAGGCGCATCAGCGCATCCGCCCCCAGCCCCAGCAGCGCATAGACGACGAGGCCCACGACGATGACGTCGGTGCGCAGGAAGTCCCGCGCGTCGTTGATCAGGTAGCCGATGCCCGAGGTCGCGTTGATCTGCTCGGCGATCACCAGGCTCAGCCAGGCCGTCCCGATCGCGTAGCGCAGCCCCACGATGCCCGAGGGCAGCGCGCCGGGCAGGATCACGTGCCGGATCATCCCCCGCTGGTCGAGGCCGAAGACCTTGCCCGCCTCCATCAGCTTGGGATCGACGCCCCGGATGCCGGCGAAGAGCGTCAGATAGACCGGAAAGCTCGTCCCCAGCGCCACCAGCGCAATCTTCGGCGTCTCGCCGATGCCGAACCACAGGATGAAGAGCGGCACCAGCGCCAGGAAGGGCAGTGTCCGCAGCATCTGCAGGGGCGCGTCCACGATCTCCTCGCCCAGCTTCGACAGGCCGGCGATGAGCGCGAAGGCGGTGCCCGCCGTCACGCCGATGGCCAGCCCCAGCGCCACCCGGCCCAACGAGACCAGCAGGTGGTGCGGCAGCTCGCCCGAAAGCGTCAGCTCCCAGGCCGAGGCGATCACCGTGCTCGGCGCCGCGAGGGTGCGTGGCGAGATCAGCCCGGCCATGGACGCCGCCTGCCACAACAGCACGATCACCAGTGGCGAGACGAAGCGCCGCGCCTTGCCGAGATTGAGACGGCCGGGCAGCAGCGCCCGTGCCGCCCGGGCAAGGCTGCGGTCGGAAAGGGAGGAAGAGGAGCGCCGGGTGGCGCCGATCACCTGGGTGTCGGACATGCTGGCTCCGTCTCGGCCACCGGCCCTGGGGCCGCGCGATCCGCGAAAAGGGGAGAGGTGGTGGAACCCGGCGGAAGGCCGGGCAGGGATGGCGCGGGCCTCAGCCCGGCAAGCCGGGAGCGGCCCGACCGGTGCGGACCCGGCAGCGACAACAGGCGCGGCACATCGGAACCGGACCCATCCGGTCCCCGATGCGCCCGCCGGACGCAGCCTCATGCCCAGGATTCCACGACATCTCGTTCATGGAGCAAAGGATAGGCAGTGGGTTATTCGCGATAAATAGTCGGGTTTATCGAAATTCAACGCGCCGGGAGGATGGCATTTCCTGGCCGGCCGATCAGGGGGGAGTTATTCCTCCGCCCCCTCCGTCGGCTGGCCCCGGTCGCGGAAGGCCGCCCGGTTCAGTGGGAAGGCGGTGGTGTGCTTGATCCGCTCCATGGCGAAGCGAGAGGTCACGTTGCGCATCGGCACCGTCCCGATCAGCCGCTTGTAGAACTGGTCGAACTCCGCCATGTCCGCTACCGAGACGTGGAGCATGTAGTCCACCTCTCCCGCCATGCGATAGGCCCCCATCACCTCCGGCATCGCCTCCACCGCCTGGGCGAAGCGTTCCAGCCAGTCCGGCGTATGGTCTCCCGCCTCCACCGCCACGAAGACGCTCAGCCCCACCCCCACCTTCTCCGGTGCCACCAGCGCCACCCGGCGGGTGATCACCCCGGCGGCCTCCAGCTTCTGCACCCGCTTCCAACAGGGCGTGGCGGAAAGCCCCACCCGGTCCGCCATCTGGGCGATGGAGAGCGTGGCATCCTGTTGCAGGATCGCGAGGAGCTTGCGGTCGATCTCGTCCATGAACACTCCGTCCGGTCGCCGTCCCGGTGCCTCGGGGGACATCCCCCAAGGGGGGACCTCAGGAGGCACCCCGGGCTTCCCCTCGGGAGCGGCTGACCCAGCCACCCGGCGTTTCCCCGGCCCCATAAGGGATCACGCGCCAGCCGCCGGGGGTCAAGGCCATCCCGGTCGCCCCGTCCCGCTGGCCTCCTCCGCTCATCCCCTTCCCCGCCCATGTCCGGGCCGCGCCCCAGCCTCGCCCCCCGATCCAGGCCACGTGACTGAACCTTTCCCGTGTTGCGGCGCTTATCCGTGAACAGGATGCAACGATGGGGGCAGGAGGACGGCATGTGCGATATACTCGTGGTGGATGACGACGAACTGGTGCGATCCACCCTCTCCTCGATCCTGGAGATGGAGGGCTGGTGCATCCGCGAGGCGGGCTCCCCCGACGAGGCCACGGTCGTCACGGAGAACGAGAACTGCCGCATGCTCGTCACCGACATCAATCTCGGCACCCCGCAGGACGGCTTCGATGTCACCGCGCAGCTCCGCAGCCGCAGCCCCGGCCTGCCCGTGGTCTATGTCAGCGGCCGTCCCTGGGTCTTCAATGGGCGTCATCTGAACGCCGAGGAGCGCACCCTGGCCAAGCCGTTCCGCGCCGAGGACCTCACCCGTATCGTGCGCGAACTTCTCGGCCTCGCCCACATGGATCACCCGGCACGCCAGGGCGCCTTCCTGAAGGGGCCGTGACCGGGGCTGCGGCGAGCATGGCGCCATCATCCTCCGACTGCCCTCTTGCCTGCGGCGAAGCGGTCACGGATGATGTCCCATGAAGCACCAAAGCCACGCGAACTTCTCGCGAGATCATCATCTGAACAGGGATTTGTGCCATCGGGCGGATCGGCCTGCCTCCGGATGGAGCCGGCGCCGATGAACGACTCAAGCTCCTCCACCGGCCTCCGGCTCGGCAGCCTTCCCGAAGTCCACCGCAGCGTCGGCATTCCCCGCACCGGCAGCACCTTCCGCCGCTTCCTCGCCTTTGCCGGCCCCGGCTATCTCGTCGCCACCGGCTACATGGACCCGGGCAACTGGGCCACGGCGATCGCCGGTGGCTCGGCCTTCGGCTACACGCTGCTTTCCGTCGCGCTGCTGTCCTCGCTGATGGCCATGCTGCTCCAGGCGATCTGCGCGCGCGTCGGCATCGCCACCGGCCGCGACCTCGCCCAGCTCTGCCGCGAGCGCCTGCCCCGCCCCCTCGCCGTACCGCTCTGGCTCCTGGCGGAAATGGCCATCTGCGCCACCGACCTCGCGGAGCTGATCGGCACCGCGGTCGCCCTGCAGCTCCTTTTCGGCATCCCGCTGCTGCTCGGCACCGTGCTCACCGCGCTCGACGCCCTGTTGATCCTCTGGCTGCAGCACAAGGGCATGCGCTGGCTGGAGGCGATGGTCGCCGGCTTCCTCGCGCTGATCTGCGCCTGCTTCGCCGTGCAGGTCGCACTCTCCGACCCGAACTGGGGCGAACTGCTGCGCGGCTACCTGCCCTCCGCCTCGATCGTCACCAACCAGACGCAGCTCTACATCGCCATCGGCATCATCGGCGCCACGGTGATGCCGCATAACCTCTACCTGCACACCGCCGCCGTGCAGTCTCGCGCCGTCGCACCGGACGATGCCAGCCGCAAGGAGGCCGTGCGCTTCGCCACCTGGGACAGCTGCACGGCGCTGACCATCGCCCTGCTGGTCAATTCCGCCATCCTGATCGTCGCCGCCGCCGCCTTCCACACCAGCGGCCATCACGAGGTCGCGGAACTTCAGGACGCGCACAGCCTCCTCGCCCCGCTGCTCGGCGCCGCCGCGCCCATCCTCTTCGCGGTGGCGCTGCTGCTCTCGGGCCTCAACTCCACCGTCACTGCCACGCTGGCCGGGCAGGTGGTGATGGAGGGCTTCATCCACTTCCGCCTGTCCCCGGTGGTCCGCCGTCTCGTCACCCGTGGCATCGCCATCGTCCCGGCGCTGGTCGTCACCTGGCTCTATGGCGAGAGTGGCACGGGAGAGCTCCTGATTCTCAGCCAGGTGGTCCTGTCGCTGCAGCTTCCCTTCGCGGTGATCCCGCTGATGCTCTTCGCCTCGGACCAGAAGCTGATGGGCAACCTCGTCACCCCCCGCTGGCAGCGCGTGGCCGGCTGGACCATCACCATCCTGATCGTGGTGCTGAACGTGAAGCTCATCGCGGACACGGTCATGGGCTGATGAAGACAGGGCGTGGGGCCCAGCCCCCCCGCCCCGTTCCGGTGTCAGTGGTTCAGCGTCCCCGCATTGATCACAGGCACCGGGTCCTTGTCCCCCACCAGCACCAGCAACAGGTTCGACACCATCGCCGCCCGCCGCTCGTTGTCGAGCGCAAGGCCCTTGCGCTCCAGCGCGGACAGCGCGTCCTCCACCATGTCCACCGCCCCGGCGACGATCTTGCGCCGCGCTGCCAGCACCGCCTCCGCCTGCTGCCGCCGCAGCATCGCCCCGGCGATCTCGGGCGCATAGGCGAGATGCGTGATCCGCGCCTCGCCGATGCGGATCCCCGCACGTCCGACCCGCTCCTGCAACTCCCGCACCAGCCCCTGCACCACCTCGTCGCCGCCATCCAGCAGCGTGACAGGGGCGCGCGCCGCCACCGCCGCCTCGGCCTCCGTGCCGCCCACGCCGCTGACGATGGCCACCTCCGTCGCATCATAGGCATGCGCCCCGGCGATCCGCCGCAGCGCCGTGTCGCTCTGCACCCGCACGAAAGCCTCGTAGTCGTCGATTTCCAGCAGGGCCGCCGCCGAATCCGACACCCACCACACCACCGCCGCGCCGATCTCGATCGGGTTGCCCACGGCATCGTTGACCTTCAGCGCCGCGATCTCGTGCGTCCGCAGCCGCCGCGATACCTTGTTGCGCGTGTAGAGTGGATTGGTGAAGCGCAGCCCCGCCACGCCATCCGTGGCGCGATAGGCACCGAAGAGCAGCAGCACCGCGCTCTCGTTCGGCGCCAGCACATAGAGCCCGCGCAGCAGGAACAGCCCCAGCGCCACCAGCAGCCCGGCCGGCACCACCCGCCCCGGATGCCCCGTCGCGGCGGAGACCAGGAACAGCAGCACCCCCGCCGCCACCAGCAGCAGGATCGCCCCCAGCGCCACATAGCCGCTCACCGCGAAGCCGCGCCGATCCCGCACCGCGCCGCCGCCATCCGCTTCCGTCATCGCCATCCTCCCTGCCCACGGGAACAACGCCACGGCTCGGATCCGTTTCGCCGCCCCCGGCTTGACTCCCGGCCCGCCCGCCGGACCAATGCCGCCCCGCGCCGTGCCGCCCATCCCGGGCACCGGCCCCGAAACCCTCCCCGGAGCCCCGCCGCATGACCGCGCGGAAAGTCATCTTCGACACCGATCCCGGCATCGACGATGCCTGCGCCCTGGCGTTGATCGCCGCCAGCCCGGCGCTGGAACTGGTCGGCATCACCAGCGTCTTCGGCAATGCCCCGGTCGAGACCACCACCCGCAACGCGCTCTATCTCCGCCGTCGCTACGGCCTCGCCGTCCCGGTCGCGCGTGGCGCCGCCCGGCCGCTCGCCTGTCCGCCGCGCGACTTCCCCGCCTTCATCCATGGCAGGAACGGCCTCGGCGACACCCATCTCCCCGGCCTGGAGGAAACCGGTCAGGACCCCGCCGACCGGCCACACGCGCTCGATGCCGCGCATTTCATCGTGGAACAGCTCCGCGCCGCGCCCGGCGAGATCACGCTGATCGCCGTCGGCCCGCTCACCAACCTCGCCATGGCGCTGGATCTCGACCCGGACATCACCGCCCTGGCCGCCGAGGTGGTGGTGATGGGCGGCGCCTTCGGCACGGCCGGCCGAGCGGGCAACGTCTCCCCGGTCGCCGAGGCCAATATCTACAACGACCCGCATGCTGCCGACCGCGTCCTCACCGCGCCCTGGCCGGTGCGCCTGGTCGGCCTCGACGTCACTACCCTCTGCGTGATGAGTGGCGCCTACATGGCCGCGCTGCGCGACCGCGCCCCCGGCATCGGCGGCTTCCTCTACGACATCACCCGCTTCTACGAGGGACTCTACCGCAGCCGTGACGGCATCGACGGCATCAACGCGCATGATGCCCTGGCCGTGGCCCGCGCCATCGACCCCACGCTCTTCACCGAGCGCCGCGGCCCCGTCCGCGCCGTCACCGAGGGCATCGCCATCGGCCAGACCATCCAGCAGGTGGAAGGCGTCCTCTACCCCCCCGGCCCCTGGGACAACCTGCCCTCCCAGTCCATCTGCCTTACCGCCGACAACGAGCGCTTCCTGCGCCTTTATGCCGACACGCTGGCGGCCTGGGAGGCCAAACGGGGCTGACACCGGCGCTGGCCCACTCCGCCCCCGGAAGGTCAGTCGGCCCGGATGCCGGCATCGCGGATCACCTCGCCCCAGCGCTGCCGGTCGGCGGCGATCGTCGCCCGGAAGGCCGCCGGCTCCTGGAAGAGCGGCTCCATCCCGTTCTCGGCCAGTTGGCGCCGGAAATCCTCCGCCGCCTCGACCTTTTGCAGCGCGGCGGTCCAGGTGGCGACCACCGGCTCGGGCAGGTGCGCGGGACCGGCGAGGCCGAGCCAGCTCGTCACAGTGAAGCCGGGCACCGTGTCCCGCACCAGCGGCGTGTCCGGAAACAACGGTGAGGGCCGCGCACTGCTGAAGGCCATCAGGCGCAGCCCGCCATCGCGGATCTGCCCGATGAGTTCGGGGAAGTTGCCGAACATCATGTCCACCCGCCCGGCGGTGATGTCCACGATGGCGTTCGACCCACCGCGATAGGGCACGTGCGTCAGCTGTGTCCCGGTCAGGCGCGCGAAGAGCTCCGCGGCCAGGTGCTGGCTGGTGCCGTTGCCCGTGGAGGCATAGGTCAGCCGCCCCGGATTGGCCTTGGCATGGGCAATCAGCTCCGCCACGGTGCGGAAGGGCGCGCGCGGCGTCACCACGAGCGAATTGAGGATGCCGGCGACGCTGGCCACCGGCGTCAAGTCCCGGTCCATGTCGATCGGCATGCGATAGCCCGGCAGTTGCGGCAGCACCGCATAGGCGCTCATCGCCACGAGGTTGATCATATGTCCGTCCGGCGGCGCCTGCGACACGGCCTGGGCGGCGATCAGCCCGGAGGCGCCGGAGCGGTTCTCCACCACCACGGTCTGGCCCAGGACCGGCCGCAGCGGCTCGGCGAGCAGCCGCGCCAGCAGATCCACCGTCCCGCCCGGCGAGAAGCCGACGAGCAGCCGCACATCCCGCTCCGGAAAAGCCGCCATGGCCCGACCCGCGGCGAGCGCCGCCAGTCCGGCAGCGAGCGCGCCGCGCCGTCCCATCACCATCGTCATTGCTGGTATTTTCCTCCCTGCATCCGCCACGCGGCGCGGCCGGCCCTCCCGGGCCGGTTCTTGGGGGATCATAAGCCCGACTTCGTGGCCCCGGCGACCCGAAGACGCCGCCCTGGACGCACCCCGCCGCCCGCCTCGCCTAGCGGAAGGCCCAGCGCAGCGTCCGTGCCACCCCACGCACCCCGCCCCGCACCAGCGGCGCGGCCAGCAGCGGCATTTCCAGCCCATGCATCCGCCGCGCCCAGAGCGGCAGCAGGTCCACCGCCGCCCGCCCCGCCAGCGCCCGCAGCGGCTCCGCCTTCCCCGTTCCGGGCGAGAGCACCAGCCCCGCCACCTCCCGCGTCCGCGCGTCGCAGCGCAGCCCGGGCCGCATCGCCTCGATCAGCCGCCGCGCCTCGCCCCGGCTGCGCGGCACCGGCGCCGCCCCCAGCGCCTCTCCGACCCAGGCCATCTCGGCGACATAGCGGTCCTGTTCCGCCGCGCTCAGCGCCAGGCCACCATAGCGCAGCCCCGCCTCCAGGAAGCTCACAACCTCGGTCACGTGCACCCAGGCCAGCAGCGCCGGATCATCCGCCGCATAGGGCGTCCCGTCCGGCAACCTCCCCCGGACCCGCGCATGGATGCTCCGCACCCGCGCCACCGCCGCCGCGGCCTCCTCCGGCCCGCCATAGGTGGTGAGCGCGATGAAGCGCGCGGTCCGCCGCAGCCGCCCGCCCATGTCGGCCCGGAAATCCGAATGGTCCCAGACCCCGGCCAGCACCGCCGGGTGCAGCATCTGCAACAGCAGGCCAGCGATGCCGCCCACCATCATCGCCGCCACGTCGCCATGCAGCCGCCACGCCACGGAATCCGGCCCGAACCAGCCATCCTCCCGCCGTGCCACCGGCCGCTCGCCACGGGAGGCATCGTTGAACATCCCGCGCACCTCCGCGACGATGGCACGCTTCAGCGGCCGCGCCAGCGGCGCCGGCAGCAGCGCGGCAAGGGGCGGTCCCGGACGGGGTGGCGAGGCATCGGACATGCCGTGCCATGTCGGCACGCCCGCCGGAAGCGGAAGGGGCACGCCCGCCGCCGGCCCGGTTCCCGTGCCCCCTACTGCCCCGGCGCCGGCACCGCTCCCTCCGCCGCCCCGTGGTGCGGGTCGCCGCAATGCCCGTGCCCGAAATCCGCCAGCGTCTCCAGCACCCGGCAATCCTCCGTCACCCCGCAATCCCCCGGCGCCGCCAGCCGCGACAGTTCGGCCCGCAGCGCCAGCAGCCGCGCGACCCGCCGGTCGATCTCCGCCATCTGCGCCCGGGCGATGCCGTGCGCCGCCGTGCAGTCCAGTCCCGGATGTTCCGCCAGGTGCAGCAGCTCGCGGATCGCCGGCATGGCGAAGCCCAGCTCCCGCGCATGGCGGATGAAGCCCAGCCGCCGCAGATGCGCCGCGCCGAAGACCCGGTGCCCGCCCTCGCTCCGCAAGGCCGGCGGCAACAGCCCCTCTGCCTCGTAGAAGCGGATCGTGGTGGCCTTCACCCCGGTCCGGCGCGACAGCTCGCCGATGGCCAGCATCCCGTCCTTCTCCGCCGTCCGCCGTTCCGCCATGCCAGCCTCCCGCACCAAAATTCCCCAGATCGCCTCTTGAACCTCCAGCCGCTGGAAGTCCCACCTTTCCGGTCGAACGAGCGGAAGATGGTGCGATGACCGGAGCCGATACAAGCGAGGAGCGCCTGTCCTGGCGGGTCGAGGGCATGGACTGCCCCTCCTGCGCCGCCAAGGTGGAGAAGGCCGTCGCCCGTCTGCCGGGCGTCCATTCCCCCCGGCTGAACTTCACCGCCGAGCGCCTCAGCCTCGCCCTCGCCGAAGGCACCCGGGCCGAGATCCTGGCCGGGCAGGTGGAAAGCAGCCTCGCCGCCCTGGGCTACCAGGCCCACCGCCTCCCGGCGCCCCGCCCCCGGCCCGGCCCGCAGGCCCACGATCCGGCTCCGGACCACCAGCACGGCCACGACCACGTCGGCGAGGCCACCTGCCGCGCACACGCCCCTGGTCACAGCCACACCGGCTGCGAGCACGCCGGCCATGATCACACCGGTCATAACCACACCGGCCATGATCACGTCGGCCATGACAAGGCAGGCACCGCACATCCGCCACACGGCCACGCGCACGATGATGCCCAGGCAGCAGGTGCCCACAACCATGGCGGCCTCGCCCACGCGCATTCGCACGACGATCCCGCCGAGGCCGGCCTGCCCCTCTGGCGCACCGCCAAGGCACGCCTGCTCGCCGGCATCGGCCTCGTCGCCCTGCTCGGCTGGCTCCTCGCCAACCTTTTCCCCGGCGCGGCGGAATGGATCTACGCCGCCGCCACGCTGATCGCGGTCTTTCCCTTCGCCCGCCGTGCCTTCGCCCTGGCGCTGGCTGGCAGCCCCTTCTCGATCGAGACGCTGATGGTCGTGGCCGCCCTCGGTGCCGCCGCCATCGGCGCGGCGGGCGAGGCCATGACGGTCGTCTTCCTCTTCGCCCTGGGCGAGCTGCTGGAAGGCGTCGCCGCCGGCCGTGCCCGCGCCGGCATCCAGTCCCTGGTCGCGCTGATGCCGCGCAGCGCCCTGCGCCTCGACGCCGCCGGCAATACCACCGAGATCCCGGCCGCCGATCTCGCAGAAGGCGACCGCGTGCTGGTCCGCCCCGGCGAGCGCGTGCCTGCCGACGGCATCATCGAGGAAGGCCGCTCCGCCCTCGACGAAAGCCCCGTCACCGGCGAGAGCATCCCCGTCCCGCGCGGCCCCGGCGAGCCGGTGGTGGCCGGCAGCATCGCCACCGACGGCGCGCTCCGCCTGCGCGTGACCCGCGCGGGGGAGGACAGCACCCTCGCCCGCATCGCCGCCCTGGTGGCCGAGGCCTCGGCCTCGCGCGGCCGCGCCCAGCGCTTCGTGGAACGCTTCGCCAACTGGTGGACGCCCGGCGCCATGGCGGTGGCCGCGCTGACCATCCTCGTCCCGCCCCTCTTGCTCGGCGGTGACTGGTCGGTCTGGCTCTACCGTGGCCTCGCCCTGCTGCTGGTCGCCTGCCCCTGCGCCCTGGTGATCTCGGTCCCTGCCGCCATGGCCTCCGGCCTGTCCGCCGGCGCCCGGCACGGCCTGCTGGTCAAGGGCGGCGCTGCCCTGGAGGCGATCGGCGGTGCCCGCACCATCGCCTTCGACAAGACCGGCACTCTCACCGAAGGCCGTCCGCGTCTCACCGACCTCGTCCCCGCCGGTACGGAGGCGGAGGACGATCTCCTGGCCCTGGCCGCCGCCGTGGAATCCGGCTCCGCCCACCCCCTGGCCCGCGCCATCACCGAGGCCGCCGCCACTCGCGGCCTCGCCATTCCCGAGGCCCGCGCCGCCGGCGCCATCCCCGGCAAGGCCGTCACCGCCCGGATCGGCACCCGGCAGGCCGGGATCGGCAGCATCGCCTGGGCCGAGGCCGAGACAGCTACCCTCCCCACCCCCCTGGCCACCCGCCGCGATGCCCTCCAGGCGGAAGGCAAGACCGTTTCCGCCCTGGTCGCCGACGGCCGCCTCCTGGCCCTGCTCGCCCTGCGCGACGAGCCCCGCGCCGATGCCGCCGAGGCCATCGCAACGCTGAAGCGCCAGGGCGTCGCCACGGTGATGCTGACCGGCGACAACCCTCGCACCGCCACCGCCATCGCCGCTCAGCTCGGCCTGGAAGCCCGCGCCGGACTGCTGCCGGAGGACAAGCTGCGCGAGATCGCCGCGCTGAAATCCGCCGGCCCCGTCGCCATGGTCGGAGACGGCATCAACGACGCCCCCGCCCTCGCCGCCGCCAGCACGGGCATCGCCATGGGTGGCGGCACGGAAGCCGCGCTGGAGGCTGCCGACGCCGCCCTGCTGCACGGCCGCGTCACGGGCGTCGCCGAGCTCGTCGCCCTGTCGCGCGACACGCTACGCAACATCCGCCAGAATGTCGGGATCGCGGTGGGGCTGAAGGCGCTCTTCCTGGTCACCACCCTGGCCGGCATCACCGGCCTCTGGCCCGCCATCCTGGCCGATACCGGCGCCACCGTGCTGGTCACGCTGAACGCCCTGCGCCTGCTGGCCTGGAAACCCGCCCGGGCCTGACCGCCCCCGCGCCATCCGGGGCGGGAGGCGGAGCCTCCCTCCCCAGGGCCGGCCAAGGGCGCGGTTGCCGCGGCCTCAGCGCATCGGCAGCGCGTAGAGCAGCCCGCCCCGCGTCCAGATCTCGTTCGGCCCGCGCGCCAGCCCGACCGGCGTCTTCGGCCCCATGTGGCGATCATACATCTCGCCGTAATTGCCGACCGCCTTCACCACCCGAACCACCCAGTCCGGGTCCAGCTTCAGCGACTGCCCCAGTTCCGGCGTCACCCCCAGCAGGCGGCGCGTGTCCGGGTTGGTCGTGCTCCGCTTCGTCTCCTCCGCATTGGCGGCGGTGACGCCGCTCTCCTCCGCCTGGATCACCGCGTTCACGTACCAGCGCACCACGTCGTACCACTCGTCATCGCCGCGGCGGACATAGGGGCCGTAGGGCTCCTTGGAGAAACGCTCTCCCAGGATCGTCCATTCAGCCGGATTGGGCATGGAGGACCGCACGGCGGCGAGCTGCGAGGCATCCGTGCCGAAGGCATCGCAGCGATTGGCCTGCAGTGCATCGGAGGCCTGGTCGTTGCGCTGGAACAGCACCGGGCTGAAGGTCAGGCCCTCACTGCGGAAATAATCCGCCGTCACCTGCTCGTTGGTGGTGCCCTGGATCAGGCAGATCGTGGCGCCGTTCAGCTCGGATGCCTTCGAGAGACCGGCATTGGCTCGGACCATGAAGCCGTGCCCGTCGTAGAAATACGGCGTGATCGCCCGCAGCCCGAGCGTCACGTCGCGCAGCATCGTTTCCGTGCTGGTGCGGAACAGAACGTCGATCTCGCCCGAGGCCAGCGCCGTGAAGCGGCTGGAGGATGGCAGCGGCGTGAAGCGCACCTTGCCGGCATCGTTGAACAGCGCCACGGCGAGGCCCCGGCACAGGTCCACGTCCAGCCCCTGCCACACGCCCCTGGAATCCGGCAGAGCGAAGCCCGCCACGCCGGTATGGATGCCGCAGACGAGCTGTCCCCGCGCGCGGATCGCGTCCAGCGTGGCCCCGGCCCGCGCGGCGCCGGGACCGGCCAGCAGCGCGGCCGCGGAAACAGCCAGGGCAAGAAAAAGGCGCTTCATCGTCACGACATCCCGGTTGTGATTCCGGAAAGAGTGCGAAGCCCGCCTCCGCCCCGTCAACACGCCCGCCCCGCCTTCGCGGCGACGGAATGCGCCGGCCCCTCCGGCTGCTGCCCGCGCCCCAGGCAATGCGGCACGGACACGCCCATCTCCGCGCCGCTTCCATCTCACGGGCCCGGATGCCGCCGGCCGGTGGTGCCCGTGCGGATCAGGCGCCCTTCGCATCCTGCCCGGCGGGCGCGGCAAGCCTGGCCCTCAATGCCCCCGGATGTAGTGCACGATGTCCACGAAGCCCTGGGCCGAGACCGGCAGGACCAGCAGCAGCACGGCAGTGATCAGAACGACCGTCACCCAGAAGCGTTCCTGCCCCGTGGAGCGCTCCGGCGGCGCCCCCCGCATCTGGAAACCCGAGCCATCGAAGGGCATGCGCAGCGCTCCAGCCTGGATGTGTCCCCCAGCCGGGGAAAGTCTATCGGCGCGCCGGCGGCGATCTCAAGCACGATCCGCCCCGCGCCGCCTGGAATCCGCCGCACCGCACACCGCCACCATCCGACGGCCGGAACGGCTTCACCCCACCCCGGTCGGCCCTTCCAGCGCCTGCCGCACCCGGCGCAGCAGTTCCGCCCGGCGATAGGGCTTGTTGATCAGCTCGAAGCCGCTGCTGCCGACATCCTGGCGCTCCATTCCCGCCTCGGCATAGCCGGTGGTCAGCAGCACCTTCAGATGCGGCCGTCGCCGCCGTGCCTCTCGCGCCAGGGCGACGCCGTTCATGCCGCCGGGCATGATCAGGTCGGTGAAGAGCAGGTCCACCCGGCCAGCCTGCTCCAGATGCGCCAACCCCTCCCGGGCATTGCCGGCCACCAGCACGCCATAGCCGGCATCCTCCAGCAGCAGCCGCGCCAGCTCCGCCACCTCGGCCCGGTCCTCGACCACCAGGATCGTCTCGCCATGTGCCCGATCCTCCCGCCGCGCCTGACGGGGGGCCGCGCCCGCCACCGCCTCCTGCTCCGCCACGGGAAACACCAGGCTCACCGTGGTGCCCTGGCCGGGCAGGCTGCGGATGCGGATCGCGCCGCCGGACTGCTTCATGAAGCCATAGACCATGGACAGGCCCAGCCCGCTGCCCTTGCCCTCCTCCTTCGTGGTGAAGAAGGGTTCCATCACCCGGCTCAGCACCTCCGGTGACATGCCCTCGCCGGTATCCGTCACGCTCAGCACCGCATAGCGCCCCGGCGAGAGCTCGCCGAACTCGCCCGTCCCTCCGGGGCGGCCTGCCTCCAGGTTCGCGGTGCGGATGGTCACCGTGCCGCTGCCGCGCATCGCGTCCCGCGCGTTGATCAGCACGTTCAGCAGCGCCATCTCCGCTTGCACCGGGTCCAGCCGCCCGGTCCAGAGCCCTGACAGCAGATCGTGGCGGATCTCCACCGCCTCCCCCAGCACCCGCTCCGCCATGCCGCTCAGCGTCTCGACGAGCTGGTTCAGGTTCACCGGCCGCCCATCGAGTTGCTGCTTGCGGGCGAAGGCCAGGAGCTGCTGTGTCAGCACCGCCCCGCGGCGGCTGGCTTCCTCGATCCGCGACACCGCGCGCAGGGACCGGGCGTCGCCACTCTCCCCGGCCACCCCACGCAGCACGTCCACGTAACCCAGCACGACCTGCAGCAGGTTGTTGAAATCATGCGCGATGCCGCCGGTAAGCTGGCCCAGGGCCTCCATCTTCTGCGCCTGCCGCAGTCCCTCCTCCGCATCCCGGCGGCGCGAGACGTCGAGCTGGCTGCCGAAGAAATAGACCAGCGATCCATCGGAATCGAAGACGGGGCTGACGAAGAGCGCGTTCCAGAAGGAGGAGCCGTCCTTACGGTAGTTCAGGATCTCCACCGCCACTTCCTCCCGCGCCGCGATCGCCTCCCGCAGCTCCGTCACGGTGTCGCGATCGGTCTCCGGCCCCTGCAGGAAGCGGCAGTTCCGCCCGACCAGCTCCTCTCGCGGATAGCCCGTCATCTGCACGAAGGCGTTATTGGCGAAGACGATCGGATTGTCCTGCTGGTGCGGATCGGTCACGATCATCGGCATCCGGGTGGTCTGGATGGCCGCGAAGAAGATGTCCCGCCCATCCGGCATCTGCCCCACCTCCCCGGTGGCCACCATCCCATGCTCCGCCTTGCTTTCCGGTGCGATAGGCTGCCGCCAGCCGATGGTCAGGGGCGGATCGTGGCGCGCGTCGTGGCCGTCCCTACGGGGCGGCTTCTCGGGGGAACTGGTCAGCTTGTTCATCAACACCCGGGCTTGCGGTTCGGGACCCCCCCTTTAACGTTCCGCATGGCAGGAGAAACGCCCCCGCCGTACTCTGCCCGATGAAAACCCCGTGTCCCCGCCCCAGATCAGGCCCCGCATGAACCTGATGTCCGCCCCCCCGCCGATGCTCTTCCAGCCGCCGCGGCGCCCAGCCACCGAGCCGCAGAAGCCGCTGCGGGTGGAGTCTCCCTACCAGCCCGCCGGCGACCAGCCCACCGCCATCGCCGACCTCGTGGCCGGCCTGCGACAGGGGGAGCGCGACCAGGTCCTGCTCGGCGTCACCGGCTCGGGCAAGACCTTCACCATGGCCAAGGTCATCGAGAGCGTGCAGCGCCCGACCCTGATCCTGGCGCCCAACAAGACGCTGGCGGCCCAGCTCTACGGCGAGATGAAGTCCTTCTTCCCCGACAACGCGGTGGAATACTTCGTCTCCTACTACGACTACTACCAGCCGGAAGCCTATGTCCCGCGCACGGACACCTATATCGAGAAGGATTCGGCGATCAACGAACAGATCGACCGCATGCGCCACAGCGCCACCCAGGCGCTGCTGGAACGCGGCGATGTCGTGATCGTCTCCTCCGTCTCCTGCATCTACGGCATCGGCTCGGTCGAGACCTACGGCAACATGACCGTGCGTCTCGAACAGGGTGGCCGCATCGCCCGCGACACGCTGCTCAAGGCCCTGGTGGAGCTGCAGTACCGCCGCAACGACGCCGCCTTCGCCCGCGGCACCTTCCGCGTGCGCGGGGAGACGGTGGATGTCTGGCCCTCCCACATGGAGGATCAGGCCTGGCGCATCTCCCTCTTCGGCGACGAGGTGGACGGGCTGCGCGAGTTCGACCCGCTGACCGGCGAGGTTTCCGGCGAGATGGAGCGCATCGCCATCTACGCCAACTCGCACTACGTCACCCCGCGCCCCACGCTCATCCAGGCGATCAAGCAGATCAAGCTGGAGCTCAAGCAGCGCCTCGCCGAGCTCAACGAGGCCGGTCGCCTGCTGGAGGCCCAGCGCCTGGAGCAGCGCACCACCTTCGACATCGAGATGCTGGAGACCACCGGCGTCTGCAAGGGCATCGAGAACTACAGCCGCTACCTCTCCGGCCGCGGCCCCGGCGAGCCGCCGCCCACCCTCTTCGAGTACCTGCCCGCCAACGCGCTCCTCGTCGTGGATGAGAGCCACGTCACCGTGCCGCAGATCGGCGGCATGTACCGGGGCGACTTCGCGCGGAAATCCATCCTGGCCGAGCATGGCTTCCGCCTGCCCTCCTGCATGGACAACCGCCCCCTGAAGTTCGAGGAATGGGACAACTACCGCCCCCCCAGCCTCTTCGTCTCCGCCACCCCCGGCCCCTGGGAGATGGAGCGCACCGCCGGCACCTTCGCCGAGCAGGTGATCCGCCCCACCGGCCTGATCGACCCGGTCTGCGAGATCCGCCCCGTGGAAGGCCAGGTGGACGACCTCCTCGCCGAATGCCGCATCATTCGCGACAAGGGCGGCCGCGTCCTCGTCACCACGCTCACCAAGCGCATGGCCGAGGATCTCACCGAGTACATGACCGAGACCGGCATCAAGTGCCGCTACCTGCACTCGGACGTGGACACGCTGGAGCGCATCGAGATCATCCGCGACCTGCGCAAGGGTGTCTTCGACGTGCTGATCGGCATCAACCTGCTGCGCGAGGGCCTGGACATCCCCGAATGTGCCCTCGTCGCGATCCTCGATGCCGACAAGGAAGGCTTTCTCCGCTCCACCACCTCGCTGATCCAGACCATCGGCCGTGCCGCCCGGAACGCGGATGGCCGCGTCATCCTCTACGCCGACCGGATGACCAACAGCCTGAACAACGCGCTGGGCGAGACCGAGCGGCGCCGCGCCAAGCAGATGGCCTACAACGAGGAACACGGCATCACGCCGCAGACCATCCGCCGTGACATCTCCGACGTGCTGCAATCGGTGTACGAGCAGGACTACGTCACGGTGGAAGCGGTCGAGGGTTCCGAGACCGCGGAATTCGTCGGCAAGGACCTCCGCGCCTCGATCGCCGAACTCGAACGCCGCATGCGCGCCGCCGCCGCCGACCTGGAATTCGAGACCGCCGCCCGCCTGCGCGACGAGATCAAGCGCCTCGAAGCCATGGAACTCGGCCTCGACGCCGGCCCCGTCACCCATGCGAAGGACATCCGCGCCAAGGGCGACTGGCGCCCCAAGCCCCTCGGCCCCGGTGGCGGTGGCTACGACCCCAAGAAGACCACCCGCGGCGGCCGTTCCCGCGGCCAGCGCGCCGCCGCCCGCAAGGGCTGACGCCCAGGTCCGACGTCGCGCCGTGGCCAGGGGAAAGGCTCTGCCTTTCCCCCGGCCCCCCTATCCGCCAGGACGCTGCGCGCCCTGGACCCCATTCGTTGGCTTCTGCCGACACCGGATCACGCCGGAGAGCCAGGCTCTCCGGCGACCACGGGCATCACAAGCACGGACAGGGTGTTTGTCTTTCTTCGGGAGCCCCACCGGGCCACCTGAGCCCAGGAATCGGTCGTCGGGCTGACGACCACCACGGGAACCAGCGAAAGCCCGGAGTCCGGGGACCGGCTTCGGTCCCCCATCATGGCCATGGGCGAAATGGGGGTCCCGGGGGCTGGCCGCGAGGCGCGACGCCTACCCCTTCACCGCCCCCTCCGGCCGCAGCAGCCTGTTGCGCAACAGCCCGAAGCCCAGAACACACAGCACCGAGACGCCCAGCAGCAGCGCGGCGAAGCCGAGCGGTGCGAAGGCATCGCCGGATAGGTCGCGGGCGCGCCCCGCCAGGGCCGGCAGCCCCGCCATGCCCAGTCCGTAGAGAGTGTAGAACACGCCGAGTCCCAGGGGGCGGCGCTCCGGCGGCAGGATCGTCGCGGGCAGCGATGCCATCGGTCCGCCCGCCAGCCCGCCCAGCAGCCCATAGAGCAGCAGCAGCGGCAGGGGCGCCTCCGGCAGGAACGCGACACTCGCCGCCATCAGCGCCGTCACCCCGGCCGAGAAGCGGAGCACCGAGCCCGCCCGCGCCGCCGCCCGGCCGCCGAAGGGCAGCAGCGGCACCGCTCCCCAGCCCGCCAGGCTCGCCACCCATCCCGCCCCGGCCATGCCATAGCCGCGCTCCGCCAGCCAGGCGGGGGCGAAGCCGAGCACGATCACCAGCGCGGCGTTGAACCCCGCCCAGCCCACCGACAGCACCAGCAGAGGCGCCCAGGCCCTGCGCTCCGGCCACAGCCCCGGCCGGGCCTGCCGCGCCGCCACCACACGCCCATAGCCCGTGCGCCAGATCGCCAGCAGCCCCGCCAGGGCCGGCAGCGTCGCCGCCAGCAGCGCGGCGCTCCACCCCGCTCCCATGGCCAGGGGCGGCAGCAGCACCAGTGACAGCGCGATCCCGACCGGCCAGGCGGCCAGCAGCCACCCCATCGCCACGGTCAGCTCCGCGCCGGAGAAACGGTCCATCACCCCCTTGGTCAGCACGAGGTTCACCAGCGACGCCCCCACCCCGGCCAACAGCCGCCCCGCCAGCGCCATCTCGAAACCGGGCGCCCGGGCCAGCACCGCCCCGCCCAGCACCATCAGCCCCAGCCCGCCCAGCAGCGCCCGCCGGTCGCCCAGCCATGCGGTCAGCCAGCCGCCCGGCAGCGCCACCGCCGCGCCGGGCAGTTGCGACAGACCGATCAGTATTCCCAGCGCGGCGAAATCCGCGACCACCGGCCCCACCAGCATCGCCCCAACGGAACCGACCGACTGGAACTGCACCCCCAGTGAAACGCGGACCCCGACCAGCATCGCCAGCACCGCCCAACGCCTGTCCACGCGCACCCCTCCAGCACCCGGAGGGTCACGCTAGCATCGCCTGGCCGGACGGCACGGATTCGCCCGCGCACCGCGCCGCTCGCGCACCTGGCGGGCGGCGGCAACCCTGCGCGGCGGGCTCGCGTTGCCCCTCCGCACGATCTTACAAGAACGAGAGCTCACAGGACGCCATCCATGGACCAGAAGATTTCCATCCAGCGCCCCGTCGAGGAGGTCTTCGCCTATGTCGCGGACACCGCGCATATCCCGCACTGGGTGCCGCAGCTACGGCGCGACGATGGCAACCTGCCGGGCTCCGGCCTGACGGTGGACGAGGGCGCCCGCACCATCCGCTGGGACTTCGACCCGCCGGGCGAATGGCGGGTCGCGGGCAAGGGCGAGAGCGCCGTGCTGCACCTGCATGTCGATGCCGCCGCCGCCCTGCCCTCCGACCCCACGGAGGAGGAAACCCCGCAGGAAGCGCTGGCCCATGGCATGGAGGCGGCCCTGCAAAGCCTGAAATCGCATCTCGAGGGCGCCGATGGCGGCGATCCGGAGGAACCCAGCAACGACGCCCCGAGCCGCCTCTACGGCCATAGCGCCACGCAGGACCCGAACCTCTGATGCCCTGAACCTCTGACGCCCTGGGCCCTCCCGCCTGGCACGGTGCTTGAACCATCCCCGGCGTGGCCCAAGGGGCCGCCGCCGGGGGTCGCTCCCCGGTGCCTCCCCAGCATGAGGGGTTCCCGGAGATGGTATCCGGTGTCAGCAGCGGCGCTTCCCGCGCCGATCTCGCGCAGCAGATGCAGGCAATGCGCGAGGCCATGTTCCAGAAGGCCGATACGGACGGCAGCGGGGGCCTCAGCCTCTCGGAGTTCGCGCTCGCCGGCCCTTCCGCCGGCACGGCAGGTTCTGCCGCTTCGGCGGCGGATACTGCCGGGACCCAGGCATCCACCGCCCCGCCGCCCCCGCCTCCGGGCCCTCCTCCAGGCGTCTCCTCCTCGGGCGGCAGCGGCTCCTCCACGGGCGCCGCGATGTCCAGTGACACGCTCGCAACCCTGCTTTCGGCCCAGGAAGATGACGGCACGGGCGCCACGGCGGCTGGCACGACCGGCAACACGACCGGTAGCACCGCGGCGGATCTCTTCGGCAGCCTCGACACGGATGGCGATGGCAGCCTGAGCGAGACGGAGCTGGAAGCCGGCCTCGCCAGTGCACCTCCGCCGCCACCGCCGGGCGCGGAGGGCGGCCTCGGCCCCATGCTCTCCGCGCAGGAGGACGCTTCCTCCTCCGATGCCAGCCAGCAGAACATCCAGGATCTCGCCCGGCAGTTCATCGCCGCCATCCAGAACGCCCTCGGCCAGCAATCCGCCACCAGCGCCGCCACGGCCTGATCCGTCCGGCACCGCATCCGGCAAAACGCCGGTGCGCCCGCCCCCAGCCCGGTCCGCGAGCCTCCCGAAGCGACGCACCAACGCCGTCTTCCCCGATACCGCGCGCGCCGATCCTGTTCTAAACCCGCTGCATGCTCGACATCCCCTCCGCCATCCCTGCCGCCATTCCCCGGGTGGCCCTGGTGACCGGCGGCGCGAAGCGGCTGGGCCGCGCCATGGCCCTCGCCCTGGCCGGCGCCGGCTTCGATATCGCCCTGCATCACGGGCACAGCCGGGCCGAGGCGGAAGCGACCGCGGAGGAGATCCGCGCCATGAGCCCGTCTGGAAGCCTCCCTGGAGGCCGCCGCGCCGTGACCCTCGCCGCCGACCTGTCACGGGAGGCCGAAGCCGCCCGCCTCCTGCCCGCCGCCACCGAGGCGCTGGGCCCCATCGGCCTGCTGGTGAACAACGCCTCCACCTTCGAGCGCGACGAATGGCACGACGCCACGCGGGAAAGCTGGGACCACCACCTGGAGCCCAATCTCCGCGCCCCCTTCGTTCTGGCCCAGGCCTTCGCCAGGGCGCTGCCTGAGGGCGCCGAGGGCGTGGTGGTGAACATGCTGGACGAGCGCGTCTGGTCCCTTACCCCGCATTTCACCAGCTATACCGTTTCCAAGGCCGGCCTCTGGGCCCTGACGCAGAGCCTGGCCCTGGCCCTGGCGCCCCGCATCCGCGTCGCCGGGATCGGCCCCGGCCCCGCTCTGCCCAGCCCACGCCAGAGCGAGGAGCAGTTCCGCGCCCAGTGCGAATCCACCCCCCTCCACCGCGGCACCTCGCCGGAGGAGGTCGCCCGCGCCCTGCTCGCCATCCTCTCCCTCCCCTCCTTCACCGGCCAGATGCTCGCCCTGGATGGCGGCCAGCACCTGCAATGGTCGCCCGCCCGCGGCGCGGCTCAGCCGGAGTGAGCCGCCCATGACCCAGAACCGCCCTGGCCCGATCGGGAGCATCCCGGGCAGTGCCTATCGCTCCGATGCCGTGCAGCGTCTGCGCCGTGTCTTCGTCCGGGGCCTGGAGGTCCGCGCCAGCCTCGGCGTCCTCCCCTATGAGCTGCACACCCGCCAACGCGTGATCATCGGCATCGAGCTGCTGGTGGAGGACGAATCCGCCCCCGCCTCGGTGGGCGAGGAGAAGCTGACCCGCGTTGTGGACTATGGCGCCGTCGCCGCCCGGGCGCGGGAGATCGCCACCACCGGCCATATCCGCCTCGCCGAAACCCTGGCGGAGCGAATTGCCGTCGCCGCGCTGGAAGACCGCCGCATCGTTTCCGCCATGGTGACGGTGGAGAAGCCCGACGTCCTGCCTGATGCCGCCGCCGTGGGCGTCACCGTGGAACGCCAGCGCCCCGCCGCGCCTCTCCCCCGGCAGGAAGGTCCGGGCGATTCGGCCGGGGCGCGATCGGCGGAAGCCTGAAGGATGTGGGGCCGGGACCCCGGCCGGCGCGCCGAGGTGGATGAGCCTGCATGGGCATGGGCGGCACGGGAACCCGGCCGGCCGTGCCGCCCATGCCCATCCGGCAGGCACCGAACGGGGGCCGGGAACGCCAGCCGGCGCCGTCCCATCCCGCCCCGCTCTCCCAATGGGCCAAGCGCGGCAAGCTAGGGCCTGCAGCCCCTGGCTAATGTAATGATTTGGTTACACAAGCATCCGGGGCTTCGCGGTCGCCGCAACGGGGTGGGATTTTCCCCAACCTGCAAACCACGCCCGCCGTCAACTGCCTCTTTCGTGCTTTTGTGCGCCGCAACCCGACCGTTTTCCTATTTAACGTGCAAAAACAAAGACCTGGATTCATGCCCAGAGATGAGGCAAAGGGCTGCAACCCAGGAATGACGTGGCTTTTCGGGCCATAGCCACCATTTCATCCACGGGGTTATCCACAGCTTCCGGGGATAACCCGAAACCACCGGACCAGTCGCGCGCCATGGCCTTTGCCCACGAAGAATCCGCCCCCCTCGCCCCCATGGAAGGCCGCGAGGTCATCGAGAAGGCCCTGGCTACCCTGCCGCTCTCGCCGGGCGTGTACCGCATGCTCGATGCCAAGGGCGATGCCCTCTATGTCGGCAAGGCCCGCCAGCTCCGCAAGCGCGTGTACAACTACACCCAGGTCGCCCGCCTCCCGGACCGGCTGAAGCGCATGGTCTTCGAGACCCGTTCCCTGGAGGTGATCACCACCGCCTCCGAGGCCGAGGCGCTGCTGCTCGAAGCCAACCTGATCAAGAGGCTCCGCCCGCGCTTCAATATCGTCCTGCGCGACGACAAGTCCTATCCCTGGCTCGTCATCACCGAGGATCACGCCTACCCGCAGATCGGCAAGCACCGGGGGGAGCGGCGCAAGGGCGCCTCCTACTGGGGACCCTTCGCCTCCGCCTGGGCGGTGAACCAGACACTGACCGCGCTGCAGCGCGTCTTCCTGCTCCGCTCCTGCCGCGACAGCGTCTTCGAGAACCGCGACCGCCCCTGCCTGCTCTACCAGATCCGCCGCTGCTCCGCCCCCTGCGTCGGGCGGATCAGCGAGGCCGACTACGCCGACCTCACCCGCCAGGCGAAGCAGTTCCTTTCTGGCGAAACCCCCTCTATCCAGAAGAAGCTGGCGCACGAGATGGAGGAGGCCGCCGAGGCCCTGGAATTCGAGCGCGCCGCCGCCATCCGCGACCGCATCCGCGGCCTGACGCATGTCCAGGGCCGCGACCGCATCAACATGGAGGGCGTGGGCGACGCCGACATCGTCGCCGTCCACCAGGCCGCCGGCCAGTGCTGCGTGCAGGTCTTCTTCTTCCGCGGCGGGCGCAACAACGGCAACCGAGCTTTCTTCCCCTCCCATGCCCGGCAGGACATCCCGCCCGGCGAGGTGCTGGAGGCCTTCCTGGCCCAGCTCTACGACGACCTGCCGCCCCCGCCGCTGGTGCTGCTGAGCCACGACATCCCCGAGCCCGCCCTGCTGGCCGAGGCCCTCACCCTCAAGGCCGGCCGCAAGGTCGAGATCCACCGCCCCCAGCGCGGCGACAAGCGTGCCGCCGTGGAACACGCCGCCACCAACGCGCGGGAGGCGCTGGAGCGCAAGCTGGCCGAGGGCACCGCCCAGACCGCCCTGCTGGAAGGCGTGGCGAAGATCTTCGACCTGTCTTCCATCCCGGAGCGCATCGAGATCTACGACAACAGCCATATCCAGGGCGCCAACGCCTATGGCGTGATGGTGGTCGCCGGCCCCGGCGGCTTCATCAAGCCCGCCTACCGCAAGTTCTCCATCAAGGGCCCCGTCACCCCGGGCGACGACTTCGCCATGATGCGGGAGGTCTTCGAGCGCCGTTTCGCCCGCGCCCTGAAGGAGGACCCGGAGCGCGAGCAGGGCTCCTGGCCCGACCTCGTGCTCATCGATGGCGGACTCGGCCAGCTCAATGCCGCCCGCGACATCCTGGCAGAGATGGGCGTGGACGACGTCCCCCTGGTCGCCGTGGCCAAGGGGCCCGACCGTGACGCCGGCCGCGAATGGTTCCACCGCACCGGGCATGCCCCCTTCCAGCTCCCGCCCCGTGACCCGGTGCTCTACTATCTCCAGCGCCTGCGCGACGAAGCGCACCGCTTCGCCATCACCACCCACCGCGCCGGCCGCTCCAAGGCCCTGGTGAAATCGGAGCTGGACGAGGTGCCCGGCGTCGGCACCGCGCTGAAGCGCCGCCTGCTCAACCATTTCGGCTCCGTCCGCGGCGTCCGCAACGCGGGACTCGAGGATCTGGAGAACGCCCCCGGCATCGGCCCCTCCATGGCGCGCCGCATCTACGAGCACTTCCATCCCGGCGCAGTGGCGTCCCGCGAGGCAGCCGGGTAGAAGATCCCCGACGCCATGCCGACGGACCTGCCCAACCTCCTGACGCTGTCGCGGATCGCGGCGGTGCCCCTGCTCGTCCTGCTCGCCTATGGCGGCGGCGGCTGGGGCGACGTGGCCGCCTGCGCGGTCTTCTCCATCGCTGCCATCACCGACTATTTCGACGGCAAGATCGCCCGCGACCGGCAGATGACCTCCGCCTTCGGCCGGATGCTGGACCCGATCGCCGACAAGCTGCTGGTCGGCGCCGCCCTGATGCTGCTGGCCGGACTCGGGCGCCTCAGCCTCCTCGGCCTGCTGCCCGCCATCGTCATCCTGCTGCGGGAGATCCTGGTCTCCGGCCTGCGCGAATACCTGGCCAGCCTGCGTGTCGGCATGCCCGTCACCCGACTCGCCAAGTGGAAGACCGGCTTCCAGATGGGCGCCCTCGGCGTCCTCCTGGCCGGCGACACCGGCGCCCGCGCCCTCGGCCTCGGCTTCCTCCCGCTGTCCCTGCTGGGGGAGCTCGGCCTCTGGGCGGCCGCCGTCCTGACCATGATCACCGGCTGGGACTACATGATCTCCGGCCTCCGCCATGCCGGGGCACAGGACGCCCAGGCCGCCGCCACCCTGCGGGGCCGCTCCTGATCACCTGCCCTTGAGCGCTTACCGACACCGGTGCATGTTGCGCCCGCTTCGTCCTGGGGGAGTCTTATGCGGCATTCCATGATCGCGCGGCCGGGTTCGTGCCTCCTGCTGGCGCTGGCGCTGGCGCTGGCCGGCTGCTCGGATGGCCTCGTCGCGCCCTTCGGCCGCCGCCCGGCCCTGGTGGCCCCGGAAAGCGCCACCGCCGAGCGTATCCGGGGGCAGGACCCCACGCTTGCGCCCCTGACGCCGGAGGCCGGCAATGTCTGGCCGGATGCCGAGCCCGAGCGCGCCACGCTGATGAACCCGGACCGCGACACCTTCCGCGAGGACGTCACCTCCCCGGCCCTGGAACGCGCCGCCCGCGAGCGCGGCCGCGCCCCGCAGCCCCGCCTGCCGGACCTGAGCGAGCCCGGCCCGGGCCTGCCGCCCTCCGCCGCGCCGAATCCGCGCAACCCGCCGCCGGGCACCACCCTGCCCTCGCGCCGCCCGAGCACCACCCCGCCCGACAATCTGAGCACCCCGCCGCTGCCCTATCAGCCCGGCCGGCTCAGCGTTCCCGCCCAACCCGGCGACCCCGCCACCCCGCCGGCGCCGCGCCAGGACGGGCGCACCATCTTCACCCCGGACGGCGTGCCCAACACCACCACCGGCGGCACCAGCGCCGTGCAGGGCATCACGCGCCCCGGCGGCGCCAGCGGCACCGCCACGCCGCTGGGCAATTCCACCGTGATCACCGTGCCGGGGCAGAGCCCGCAGATCGTCCCCGACCGGCAATGACGCAAGCCATGGCCTCCCGCCCGTGATCCGGGTCCTCTACTTCGCCTGGGTGCGCCAGCGCACCGGCCTGGCCACCGAGGAGGTCGAACCGCCGCCGGAGGTCGCCACCATCGGCGCCCTGATGCGCTGGCTTGCCGCCCGCTCGCCCGGCCATGCCGCCGCCTTTGCCCAGCCGAAGCAGGTCCGCGCCGCGGTGAACCAGGAATTCCGCGGCCCGGAGGACCCCGTCGCCCCCGGGGACGAGGTCGCCTTCTTCCCGCCCGTGACCGGCGGCTGACCGCGCCATGGCCAGCCCTTCCCCGCTCCCGGGCCGCGTCGTGGTCGGCGAGGCCTCCTTCGACATCGCCGCCGAGACTGCCCTGCTGACGGAAGGCCGCGCCGATATCGGCGGCCTCGCCTCCTTCGCCGGCCTCTGCCGCGCCGATTCCGGCCTCGCCGCCATGACGCTGGAGCATTATCCGGGCATGACCGAGGCCGCGATCGCCGCGATCCGCGAGGAAGCCGCCCGGCGCTGGCCCCTGCTCGGCGCCACGGTGATCCACCGCGTGGGCCGCCTCCTGCCCGGCGAGCCCATCGTCCTGGTCCTCACCGCCAGCGCCCATCGCCTGGCCGCGCTGGAATCCTGCGCCTTCCTGATCGACTGGCTGAAGACCCGCGCGCCCTTCTGGAAGAGCGAGGAATTCCCCGACGGCCGCACCCGCTGGGTCGAGGCCAAGGCCGAGGACGACGCCATGGCCGAACGCTGGAGCCGGCCGGACCCCCGCCCCTGAGCCCATCCCCGGCCCCGCCCGCCGCATCCCGGTCCGGTGGCCGGCCCAGTGGCTGGCTTCCGGCCCTCGCCGCCATCCTGGCCGGTGCCCTGCTTCTGGTCTGGCCCGCCTTCCTCAACGGCTACCCGATCCTCTTCAGCGATACCGGCGCCTTTCTCCACCAGACGCTCGGCCCGCTGATGATCTGGGACAAGCCCTGGATCTACGGCCCCCTCCTCCATCTCTTCCACCAGCGCCAGACCCTCTGGCTTCCCCTGCTTGCCCAGGGGCTGATGCTGTCCCACCTCCTCTGGCTCGCCGCCCGAGTCCTCGGCGCTGCCACCCCCGCCCGGCACCTCTTCCTCGCCGCCGCCCTGGCGCTGCTCACCAGTGCCCCCTGGGCCGCCGCCCTGCTGATGCCGGACATCCTCACCCCGGCCGCCCTGCTCGCCCTCTTCCTGCTAGGCTTCGCCCGCCCCGCCTTGTCCCGGGGAGAAGCCCTCTACCTCCTGCTCCTCGCCACCCTGGCCATCGCCGCGCACCTGTCGAACCTGCCCCTCGCCGCGGCCCTGGCCGTCCTCACCCTCCTCCTGCGGCGCCGCTTCCGCCCCGCCCTCCGCGTTGCCGCGCCCCTGCTCGCCGCCTGCGGCCTGTTGCTGCTCACCAACGCCATTGGCCATGGACGGTGGTCGCTTTCCCCCTATGGCAGCACCTTCCTGCTCGCCCGCCTCGTGGCCAACGGCCCCGCCGCCCGCACCATCGCGGCGGAATGCCCGGCACGTGGCTGGTATCTCTGCGCCTGGGCCGGCCGCCTCCCCACCGACAGCGACGTCTTCCTCTGGGAACCCGACAGCCCGGTGAACCGCGACGCGGAGGGCCATCCGCGCTTCCTGGGCGGCGTCCTGCTGGCCCCGGAGGCTCGGGAGATCATCGCCGAGACCCTGCGCCGGGAGCCCCTGGCCGTCCTGCGCGACGCCCTCCGTGACACGGCCCGGCAGCTCGTCACCGAGGGCATCGGCGATACCCTGCCGCGCGGCACCGTGGGGGATGGCCTCGCCCTGCGCATCGCCAGCGGCTTCCCCCCCGCCGAATTGCGCCGCTTCGAGGATTCCGCCCAGATGCGCGGCCTCCTGCCGGAGCGCGCCGCTCCCTTCCTCATCCTCCAGGCCCCCGCGCTCATCCTCGCCGCCCTGGCACTGCCCATCCTGCTTTGGCGCCAGCGCCATGATCCCCGGCGCCGCGCCCTGGCCCTTTGTGTGCTCCTGGGCCTCGCCGCCAATGCCTTTGCCACCGGCGCCCTCAGCAAGCCGCACCAGCGTTACGGCGCCCGCATTGCCTGGCTTCTTCCTGCCGCCGCACTGATCCTGGCACAGCCCCGGCGGGAGACGGCACCGCGCCCCTAACAGTCCGTTCCGTTGTGGAATCCGATTGCCGTTCCTGCTAAACTGCTATACGCAGTTAAGCATGACGGACACGCCGCTCACCGCCATTGCCTCCAGCAACGACCCGCCTTTGGCGGAACGCGCCTATCTGCGGCTGCGGGAAGCGATCGCCGACGGCACACTGGCCGCCGGCAGCAAGATCTCGGAGCGCGGCCTGGCCGCCGCGCTCGGCATCTCGCCGCAGCCGGTGCGCGAGGCCCTGCGCCGCCTGGAAGGCGAGGGCATGGTGGAAAGCCGCCCGCGCAGCGGCACCTTCGTCGCGGAGCTCACCCCCGCCCGCCTCGCCGAGATCGGCCATATCCGCGCTGCGCTGGAAGGCGCCGCCACCGGCATCGCCGCGCGCCGCGCCACCCCGGCCGACATCGCGGCGCTTCGCACCCGGCTCGCCGCCATCCGCGGCGCCACGGCACTGGGCGACGCCGCCGCCCTGGCGGAGGCCAATGACAGCTTCCACCGCACCCTGCACGCCATCACCGGCAACGCCTTCCTGATCCGCAGCCTGCAGGCCCTGCGCGCCTATTTCCATGTCGGCAGCCGCCGCGTCCTGGGCGGCGAGGAGCAGTTCCGGCAGGCGGAAGCCGAGCATGCCGCCATCGTCGAGGCCATCGCCGCCGGCGAGGCCGAGCACGCCGAGGCCCTCATGCAGGCCCATGCCATGCGCTCGCTCCGCGTCGCCTTCCCGGAGGAAGCGGCCTGACCCCTTCTTCCTGAACGCCTACCAGGCGTCTCGTGGCGCCGCAGGGATGGCCTCTTCGTGGCCAGGCCGGCGTCTACATCGCGGTTCCACCGCCCATCCACCAGATCCGCGATCCAGCGGGCATTCATCCAACAAGCCGGACCACCACCGGCCCATGACCCTGGGAGGTCGATCCGCATGTCCGAGACGATCGCAACAGCCCCCGCCGTGATGGCCGCGCGCAAGAGCCGCGTCCGCCACTGGCTGCTTGCCCTGATCCTTTTCCTGTCCACCGTCGCCTATGCCGACCGCTCCATCCTCTCGATGGCGGGCTCCGGCATCCGGCAGGAATTCGGCCTGTCCGCCGTCCAGCTCGGCTTCATCCTTTCCGCCTTCAGCTGGGCCTATGTGGTCGGCCAGATCCCCGGCGGGCTGCTGCTCGACCGCTTCGGTACCAAGACCGTCTACGGCGTCGCCCTGCTGCTCTGGTCGGCGGCCACCTTCGTGATCGGCTTCATCGGCGAGCTCGGCGTCAGCACCGCCACCGCCGTCGTGCTCTTCTTCACCCTGCGCTTCGCCCTGGGCTTCATCGAATCCCCCGCCTTCCCGGCCAATGGCCGCATCGCGGTGATGTGGTTCCCCAAGGACGAGCGCGGCCTTGCCACCTCGATCTTCGCCTCCGCCTCCTACTTCGCCGTCGCCATCTTCTCGCCCCTCGCCGGCTGGCTGGTCTCGCGCTACGGCTGGCCCTGGCCCTTCTTCGTGCTGGGCGCCATCGGCTTCCTCGCCTTCTTCGTGTGGCAGCACTTCATGCACGAGCCGCGCAAGCACCCGAAGGTGACGCAGGCCGAGCTCGACCACATCATCGCGGGCGGCGCCCTGGTCGATATCGACAGCCCGCAGCAGCGCCAGACCGCCGCCGGCAAGCCCGTCGCGGCCCGCCCCAGCGGCACCTTCCGCGCCCTGCTGACCAACCGCATGCTCTGGTGCGCCTATATCGGCCAGTACTGCACCATCGCGCTCAGCTACTTCTTCATCACCTGGTTCCCGATCTACCTGGTCCAGGCGCGTGGCATGGACATCCTGAACGCCGGCTTCGCCACCGTCGCGCCCTCCATCTTCGGCTTCCTCGGCGGCGTCTGCGGCGGCCTCATCTCCGACGCGCTGATCCGCGCCGGCTGGTCCGTCACCTGGGCCCGCAAGACACCCTACATCCTCGGCATGCTCGCCGCCGCCACCCTGGCGCTGGCCGCCACCTCCGACAGCAACGCCATGGTCATCGCCCTGATGTCCTTCGCCTTCTTCGGCAAGGGCGTGGCCGCCGGCGCCGGCACCTGGGCCGTGGTCAGCGACACCGCGCCGAAGGAGGCCGTCGGCCTCGCCGGCGCCGTCTTCAACTGCGTCGGCAACATCGCCGGCATCGTGACGCCGATCGTCTTCGGCTACATCGTCGCCACCACCGGCAGCTACGGCATCGGCCTCTACTTCGTCGCCGCCCACTGCATCGTCGCCGCCCTCGTCTTCCTGCTGCTCATGGGCCGCATCGAGCGCGTCGGCGGCGAAGGCAAGGCCACCGCCTGATGCTCCGTCCCCGGGAAAGGCGCCGCCTCTCCCGGACCCTCCCCGCCGGGGACCATGATGGGGGACCGAAGCCGGTCGCAGGGTCCTGGTGGAGTGGGGGTTTGGGGGCGAGGCGACGCCTTGCCCCCAGGGCGCCACGCCACCGGATTGACGCCCCGCCACGAAACCCGTCCCCTTCGGACCCAGACCGAAGGAGTCCCGCCGCATGACCTCCCCCCGCGAAGCCCTGGCCGCGCTGCAGCCCGAGATGACCGAATGGCGCCGGGACTTCCACGCGCACCCGGAAATCGGCTTCGAGGAGCACCGCACCAGCGAGATCGTGGCGCGGAAGCTGGAGGAATGGGGCATCGAGGTGCATCGCGGCATCGGCAAGACCGGCGTCGTCGGCGTGCTGCGCGGCCGCAATGCCGGCGCGGGCGGCAACCGCGCCATTGGCCTGCGCGCCGACATGGATGCCCTGCCGATGGAGGAAGCCAACGGCTTCGACCACCGCTCGCGGAATCCTGGCCGCATGCATGCCTGCGGCCATGACGGCCACACCACCATGCTGCTCGGCGCCGCGAAATACCTGGCCGAGACGGGCAACTTCTCCGGCACCGTCCACCTGATCTTCCAGCCCGCGGAGGAAGGGCTGGCCGGTGCCAAGGCCATGCTCGACGACGGCTTGCTGGAACGCTTCCCCTGCGACGCCGTCTACGGAATCCATAACAGCCCCGATCGGCCGCTCGGCACCGCCCAGGCCCTCACCGGCACGGCACTCGCCGCCATCGACTATTTCAGCGTCATGCTGCGTGGCCGCTCCGCCCATGGCGGGCACCCGCAGCAGGGCATCGACACCGTCGCTATGGCGGCACAGGTGATCAACGCGCTCAACGCCATCCCCTCACGGCAGGTGGACGCGCTGGAATCCGCCATCATCAGCATCGGCCAGATCCATGGCGGCACCTCCGATATCGTGCTGCCGGAAAGCATCGAGCTGCGCGGCTCCGTCCGCACGCTGAAGCCGGAGATCCGCGACCGCGTCGAGGCCCTCTTCCGCCGCGCCGTCAGCCTTACCGCCGAGGCACAAGGCGGCAAGGCGGAGATCAGCTACCGCCGCGCCTATCCGCCCACCATCAACACGCCCGGCGAGACCGACCGCGCCGCCCTGGCCGCTGCCGCCATCCTCGGCGAGGGCAAGGTCCATCGCGACGGCCATCCGCTCCTGGCCGGGGAGGATTTCGCCTTCCTGCTGGAACGCGTCCCCGGCGCCTACCTGATGTTCGGCCAGCGGGACGGCGAGCGCGGCGGCACGCCCGTCCACAACCCGCTCTACGACTTCAACGACGACCTGCTGCCCATCGGCGCCGGCTACCTCGCCGCACTGGTGGAACAGGAACTCGGCTGAACCCGGCGGGGCGGGGCGGCGCCATCCCTCGCGGCGCCCCGTCCTCTCGATCTCCTGGCCACCGGTTCAGCTCCCCGGCCGCAGCACATAGCCCCGGTGCCGCACCGTCTGCAGGAAGCGCGGCTCGCGCGGGTCCGGCTCGATCTTCCGCCGCAGCCGCGTCACCTGCACGTCCACCGCCCGCTCCCCGGCATCCGGCGTGCCCAGTGCCTCGGCGATCTCCTCGCGCGACAGCACCTCTCCGGCCCGCCCCGCCAGCGCGGTCAGCAGCGCCGCCTCCCCGCCGGTCAGCCGCATCACGCCGTCGGCCCCGCGCAACTCGCCCCGCTCCGGATCGAACCAGCGCGACCCGAGCTGCACCGGCGTCAGCGAATGCGCCACCGGCGCCGGGACGGCGACGCGCCGCAGGATGGCCTTCGCCCGCTGCACCAGTTCGCGCGGGTCGAAGGGCTTGGCGAGGTAGTCGTCCGCCCCGTGCTCAAACCCCGCCACGCGGTCATCCGGTGACCCGGCGGCGGTGAGCATCAGCACTGGCACCTCCTGGCCCTCACGGCGCAGCGATTCCACCAGTTCCAGCCCGGTCTCGCCCGGCATCATCACGTCCAGCACCAGCATATCGAAGGCCATGGCGCCCAGCGCCTGCCGCGCCGCCGCCGCATCCCCCGCCACCGAGACGCGGAAGCCCTGCTCGGCCAGGAAGCGCTGCAACAGGGAACGCAGGCGCGGATCGTCGTCCACCACCAGCAGGTGCGGCTGCTCGCTCATCGCCGCGTCCCCGGATGCTCCCCGGGCGCTATGCCAGGCGGCGCACCGGACAGCCCCCCGCCTGCCCCGCCGTGCAGAGCTCCGGACGGCCGGGCCGGGCCACCGGGCAGCGCCCCGCCATCGCCTGCAGGCCGCCCCGGGCTCCCCCCACGTGGCCCGGCCTGCCCCGATGCCTCGGCCGAGCCCGTGGCGACCCGCTCGACCAGACTGCGCGTGGCCGGAGCCATCAGCCCCTGCATGACACGGCGAAACCCGTCCACCGCGGCGGGCCCGGCCTCGCGATAGGCCCGGATCACCGTCTCCCGCTGCCGCTCGAAGAGTCGCCGTTCCAGTGCCCGTCCCGCTTCCGTCAGGCTCAGCAGCCGCTGCCGCCGGTCGGCCCGGCCCATCGCCTGCTCGACATAGCCGCCCTCTACCAGCGGGGTGAGGACGCGGCCCAGCGACTGCTTGGTGATGTCCAGGATGGTGAGCAGCTCGCCCACCGTCAGCCCGGGTCGTCGGCCGACGAAGTGCAGCACGCGGTGATGCGCGCGGCCCAGCCCGATCTCGGCCAGCATGGCATCGGCCCCCGCGGTGAAGTCGCGGTAGCCGAAGAACAGCAGGTCCTGCGCCGCGCGAAGCTCCTCCTCGCGCAGGAAGAGATGCTCACGGCCGGCGGAGACGGGTGTTTTCTCCTTCACGGCGGAATGTCCTCCCGGAAGCCCGTCAGGCATGGCGGGCATGACTCCCTGTTGGGTCAGGTTTGTTGACACAAAACGAAGCAAAGGTCTAGTTTTCGCCCTGTGAAGCAATTTTATTTCTTAAAACACGTCTAAGAGGTTCCAAACATGTCTCTTCTGCCTTTCGACGACCGCGACGGCTGGATCTGGATGGATGGTGAGTTCCTCCCCTGGCGCGAGGCGAAGCTGCATGTCCTGACCCACGGCCTGCATTATGCCTCCGGCATCTTCGAGGGCGAACGCTGCTATGCCGGAAACATCTTCAAGCTGCGCGAGCATACCGAACGCCTGATCCGGTCCGGACGCCTCCTCGGCTTCGAGATCCCCTTCACCGCCGACGAGATCGACGCCGCCTCGATCGAGACCGTGCGCCGCAACGGACATACCGAGGCCTATGTCCGCCCGGTCGCCTGGCGCGGTTCGGAGATGCTGGCCGTCTCCGCCCAGAAGACGAAGATCCATCTCGCCATCGCCTGCTGGGGCTGGCCGAACCTGTTCGGCGAGAACCGCATGAAAGGCGTCCGACTCGGCATGGCCAAATGGCGCCGCCCGGCCCCCGACACGGCCCCCACCGCCTCCAAGGCGTCCGGCCTCTACATGATCGGCACCCTGTCCAAGCATGCGGCGGAGGCCGAGGGCTTCGACGACGCCATGATGCTCGACTTCAAGGGCGACGTGGCCGAGGCGACCGGCGCCAACGCCTTCTTCGTCTTCGACGGAGAGCTGCACACCCCGACCCCTGTCTGCTTCCTGGATGGCATCACCCGCCGCACGGTGATGCGCCTCGCCCGGAACCGCCAGATCAAGGTGGTGGAGCGCACCATCCGGGCCGAGGAACTGCCCAGGGCCACCGAGGTCTTCCTGGCCGGCACCGCCGCCGAGGTGACACCGGTCCGCGCCATCGGCGAACACGCCTATACCCCGGGCCGGATCACCGAGACCCTGCTCGCCGACTACGAGAAGCTGGTGCGGATGTCGCCCGAGGAAGTGCACCGCGTCGCGGCCTGACGTGCCCACGGCGGGGCGGGCCATCCGCCCCAACGACACTTCGCCCCCCCAGGAGCACGATGATGCAGGCCACGACGAACGGATACAGGATTGCATGGGCGTTGCTCCTCCTGCTCGCGGTCGCGAACATCGCGGGCTATGCCTTCGATCTGTACCAGGCGTTCTGGTGGTTCGACCGCGTCCTGCATGCCTGCACCATCCTCGCCATCACCTTCTGGCTCGCCGTCATCGTCTTCGCCCCGGCTCTCAGGGCAGGGCCGCCGCATCCGCTCCTGGCCTTCCTCCTGATCGTCGGCATCGGGGTCGCGGTCGGCGCGCTTTGGGAAGTCGCGGAATGGAGCTTCGACCAGATCGCCCCCGGCAATGTCATCAAGGGCAAGCACGACACGATCCTGGACATCGTCATGGACACTCTCGGCGCCATGGTCGCGGGCCTCGCGGCCATGCGGTGCCTGCGGTCCCCCGCCCCCGCCGACCCGGCGCGCGGCACGAGGCTGGCACGCCAGGCACCGGAAAGCTGATCACCATGCACCCGCCACTAGCCCAGCAGGAAAACCCCTGATGTTCTTCGACAATTGGTTCGGCCTGCTCCGGGTCGTGGTGGTCGGGACCATCGCCTATCTTTCCTTGGTGATCCTGCTGCGCAGCTTCGGCAAGCGCACCCTGGCCAAGCTCAACGCCTTCGACCTGGTCGTCACCGTGGCGCTGGGCTCCATCCTGGCCACCGTCCTGCTGAGCAAGTCGGTCGCCCTGCTGGAAGGCCTGACCGCCTTCGTTCTTCTGGCGACGCTGCAATACGCCATCGCCTGGCTGTCGCTCAGGTCCGAATGGTTCCGTGACCTGGTGAAGTCCGAGCCGACCCTGCTGCTGCACCAGGGGCGTTACCTTCACGGCGCGATGCGCGAGCAACGCATCACGGAGCCGGAGATCCTGGCCGCCCTGCGCAATGCCGGTGCCGCCGATCCCCGGCAGGTCGCCGCCGTGGTGCTGGAAAGCGACGGCAGCCTCAGTGTCATCCAGGACGCCGCTCCGGACGGCGGCGGCAGCCTGGCGAACCTCCGCGGCAGCGGGCAGGAGACAGGCTGACCCCCTGGCCGTGACACCGGTCCGCGACACCGCTCCGGGCCGGCGCGGACGCGGCCCCAGGATGCGCACCGCCCCGCGCGCGCGCCCCTCGCCCGTGCTATCCTCCCCGCCTCGACCCATGGGCACCGCCTGCCCCTGAGCAGCGCCACCGACCCGCTTCGCGGAGGGACAGCAGACATGGCCGAGGCCTCCAAGCCAGGCTCCGCCCTTCCCGCCCACAGCGTCGGCCTGGCCGAGCTCCGCCGTGGGGAGCCCGACCCCGCCAGCCTCCCAGCCGCGCCGCCTGCCCCTCGCCGCGGCCGCGCCACCGCTGCCGGGAGGTTCCGCCGCTGGATGAACGTCCTGGTCCCGCGTGGCCTGCTCGGCCGCGCCCTGCTGATCGTGCTGGTGCCGATGCTGGTGCTCCAGGGAATCGCCCTGCAACTCTTCTACGGCAACCACCTCGACGTCATCTCCCGCCGCCTCGCCGCCGGCATGGCGGGCGAGATCGGCATGGTGGTCGAGATGATCCAGCACGCCCCGTCCGGCTCGGACACGAGCTGGATCTTCCGCGAGGCCGCCTGGCGCCTCGACCTCTCCATGGCCTTCGAGCCCGGCGCCATCCTGTCCAGCCGCGACCAGCCGCGCTCCGCCTCCCTGCCCCTGCTGCCGCTGGAGGAGGATCTGCAGAACGCCCTGCGCGAGCGCCTGCTGCTCCGCTTCGACGCCGACTGGCAGAGCGACCCGCGCAGCGTCATCGTGCGCGTCCAACTCCCCGACGGCGTGCTTCACGTGGAAGCGCCCCGCAAGCGCCTCTTCACCGGCACGCTCTACCTCTTCGTCATCTGGCTGGTCGGCGCCTCCGCCCTGCTCTTCCTGATCGCCGCCCTGTTCATGAAGAACCAGGTCCGCGCCCTGCGCCGCCTCGCCGCGGCGGCGGAGGCCTTCGGCATGGGCCGCGACCAGGGTCCGGTGAAGCCCGAGGGCGCCACCGAGGTCCGTCAGGCCGCCACCGCCTTCAACCGCATGCATGCCCGAATCCGACGCTTCGTCGCCCAGCGCACCGACATGCTGGCCGGCATCAGCCACGACCTGCGCACCCCCCTCACCCGCATGCGCCTCGCGCTCGCCATGCTGCCCGTTCCGCCGGACGATCCGGGCTTCGAGCAGGACATCGCCGACCTCACCCATGACGTGGAGGAGATGGAGCGCATGGTCGCCGGCTACCTCGCCTTCGCGCGCGGCGAGGTGGAGGGCAAGCCTGGCCCGGTGGACCTTGTTGATCTGGCGCAGCACGTCGCCGCCCGGGCCCGCCGCGACGGCGCCGCCGTTGCCCTGCACGCCCCGGAAACCCTGGTCCTGCCGGCGCGTGGCGACGCGCTGCGCCGCTGCCTCGCCAACCTCACCGACAATGCCCGCAAGCATGCCGGCCGCATCACGCTGACGGTGGAACGGGTGGACGAGCACTGGGCGCAGGTGATCGTGGACGACGATGGCCCCGGCATCCCCCCCGAACAGCGCGAGGAAGCCTTCAAGCCCTTCGCCACGCTCTCCGGCAACAGCACCGGCCTGGGCCTCGCCATCGCCCGCGACATCGCCCGCGCCCATGGCGGCGACGTGATCCTGGAGGACAGCCCCCTGGGCGGCCTCCGCGCCCGCATCCGCCTGCCGGCCTGACAAGACAGGACTGCTGAGCCGAGAGGATTCCACCCCGGCTCATAACCTTGTCCGGCTCGCCTTCCAGAGCGGCCCAGCCGATTAAGTGTTGCTAAATCGCATCGAAATCATTCAAGTTCCATCATTGAGGGATGGAGCCAAAAAAGAGATGCGGGCGTGGGGTTGGTGACGCACCTGTACGGTGTCGCGCAGCGACTGCTCCGGCGCCTGTTCCCCAGCCGCCTCGGAAAGATAGCACTCGCCATCGTTCCGGTCTGGTTCGCCTTCGGGCCTGATTACTTCGGCTCCGCTGACAACACCGAGCGCATGTCACGCCAGATGGTGGACCGCCTGCGGGCTTTCGATCCTCCGGCGACGCCATCGGATCGCATCTCGGTGGTGCTGGTGCGTCATGACACATTCCATGCGCCGGCTCTTGGCGACCGCCAGGAAAGCTGGCCGCCGAGCTTCGCCTTCTGGAGCGAATTGCTCGATTCCCTCTTTCAACGCAGCCCGCACGCAGTCTTTCTGGATGTGGTGCTCGGCGTCGACCGCCCGCCCTACCAGTACGAGGACTCCCCCGCGCTGAGTCTCAGGGAACTCGCGCAGACGCATGACGGTAACCTGGGCTCCCGCTTGGTGCTGGCGGAAGATGGCACGACCGCCATCGCGCGCTGGCAGGCTCATCTCCGCACCAGGAAGGCCGCAAGCCTGGATGCTCGGACCGCGGTGCAATCTTGCCAGGAAGCCGCCTCCACGCCCGGATGCCTCCGCACTTCGCTGTCCCCATCGCTGGCTGATGTCGTCCCGGTCGACCGCCGGGCCTTCATCAACTGGGACACCCGCCTGGAAGACCCGCGCCAATACCCGCTCTTCGAAACCTATGGAGAGAGCGGGCCGGACGGCCGAAAGCTCCCTCCACTTCTTGGTCGGATGCCCGCCACGGTGCTCGCATCCATGGCCTGTTCGTCCGGCGGCCCTTTATCCTCCGCACCGCCAAGCTGGTGCACTTCAGGAGAAGCCCCGTCGCAGTCCGGAGCAGGACCACTCGACTGGTTGCAGATCCCGAAGACAGCACAGGACCCGGAACAGCCGCCCCACCCCGCCCTTCTGCCACGCTGGTCCGTCTATGGCGAAGCGACGATCCCGGACACGGCACAGGATACGGACCTCACCACGGCCGCCTGCACACACTACCCAGCGGAGCAAGCAAATTCCTTCTTCCGCCGCACCTTCCGCAAGGTTGGCATCGCCTTGCTGTCCGCCCTCCCCGCGTTTGATGACCTGGGCACGAGACGCTTCTTCGATCTGCCCGCCTTTTCCCTGGATGGCCGACAGCGCGCCCGTCCCACGGACCTGCCCTGCTGGCCATTCCCGGTGATCTTCGCCACCGACCTGCTCCGGCCTGTCTCGGCAGCCGACGAGGAGGCTCTCGGGAATGCCCTGCGGAACCGGCTCGTCCTGGTGGGAACCGCGCTGGAAAACAGCGGCGACACCATCGTTTCCCCCCTGCACGGCACCGTGCCCGGCGTCTTCCTGCATGCCGTGGCACTGGACACGATGCTGGCCACAGGACGCCAGTTCCCCGCCCGGCCCGATGACAGGGCGAAGGGTTGGGCAGCCAACACGGAAAAGGTGGTGAAGAGCGGGATCGTCATTGCCTCCACCTTTGCCATCCTCTTCCCGGTCCTCTGGCCGTCCATGGTGGCTGCCCTGCTGCTGGCCCTCGGGGCCTTGCTCCTCCCCGCTCTGCTCAGCCCTGAGATCCTCGCCCCGCTGAATGTGGCCGACCTCATGCAGACCGCTCTGGTCGCCGCCGGCACCGTGATCATTGACGCGGCGAAGGATCGCCTCGTTGCCGCGAAGCGTGACGACACTGAACAAGGATTGTGAAAGGCATGACGACCCTGCGCCCTGTGCTCCTCGTGCTTCTGCTGCTGGCGATGCCTGGTTGGGTCCTCGCCGAGCAGGTCATGAGCGTCGTGGGGGATTCCCTCCGCGTCCAGTATGATGACACCTCCGGATGGGTTTCCGTTCCCAGATCCAGCCTCCGGTTGCCTCTTCCGGTCCTGTCGGGCACCGAGACCCGGCTCAAGGTTCGCATCGACGGCCGTGACGCCACCATCCTTCGCCGGGACGTCCATCTATCCGATTCGTCCACCGCTGCCGGCACCTGCGAGCAGCTCACCTCCCGCCCCCAGACGCGACCCGGCATCGCCGGCTCCAACACCGGCAGTTGCGTCTACCGCAGCCGCTGACCCCCCCCCGTCCGCGGAACGGGGCCACCTGACCGCGGCACCTCTCCCCCCGGACATGTCGAGAACTGCGATGCCTGTGCTTCTGTCCTCGATCCCGAAGGCACTCCCTTTGCTGCTTCTGTCAGCCGTGCTGCTGGCCGGCTGCGCCGCTCGGATCCCCGACCGCAGGGTGAGTGAGGACCCGGAGGTCCACGCCACCGCGCGCCAAGCGATGGCGAGCGCCGCACCTGCCGTCCAGGGGCGCTCCCTATCGGGGGCCCCCGTCGCACTGGCCGACCGCCCGGTGATCAACAGCCCCGCCCTGCAGCGCGCCCTGCACGACATCCTCGGCCGTGTCGTGGCAGGCTGGACCGAGACGTCGCCCAGCCCTCCCATCGAGATCTTCGTGCTGGCCGACCGCAGCTATGGCGCCAGCGCGATCCCCGGCAACCAGATCTTCGTGAATCTGGGCGTCCTCATCGCCGCGGAGTACGAGGACGAGATCGCCTTCGTGCTGGGCCATGAATCCGGCCATGTCCTCCTCGGCCACCTGATGGAACGACGCAGGTGGCAGGGAGGCGCCCAGCGGGCCATCGGTCTGGCCGCCGACGGCGTCTCCTACGGCACCATGCTGTCGAAAACGCGCGTCACCGCCAGCGCAGGCAGCGGCGTAAGGACCAGCACCAACCTGGATCAGGCCGACCGCGACGTCATCACCGCCGCGGCCAGCGGCATGCGTCTCGCCTCCACGCTGACCCAGGAGCTGGGCGATGCGCTGTTCAGCCGGGGGCAGGAAACCCAGGCTGATCAGTTCGGCCTCGATCGCGCCATCAAGGCAGGCTATTCGGCGGAAGGAGCTGCCTCCTTCTTCAAGGTCCTGGCCGCCTCCGAGAAGCAGCGGGAGCAGGAGGCCGCTGTGCTGCGCGGCAGCATGAACCAGAGCGTCCAGCTTGCCACGACGATCGCCACCCGCGGCGTGCGCGACCCGACAGGCGGACTCCTCGGCAAGGCTGTCCCGATCGTCTCCCTTGGTTTCGAGAAAGCCTTCTCGCAGGCCGTCAGTCCCCTGACGGAGCGCTACTTCTCTCTCGAAACCCGCCGCACGGCCTTGCATGACTACGAGGTCAAGCACTGGCCGCAGGCTGTGGAGACGGAGCCCCGCCCCTCACCCTTCCGTACGGGCAGCCTGGGACGGGAGGTGGCGGAACTCGCCAGGGGCGTGGCCGCCTACGACGAAGTGGATCTGTCCCTTTCCCGGCAGGATCTGCCCACCGCCGCACGCGCCGCCGAAACGCCCTCCCTCAACCGGCTGCCCGTGCTCCGCGCCATGGCCCGTGCCCATGTGGCCCAGGCGCGCGGCCAAACGGCCGAAGCCCTACGCGAGGCTGCGCGCGCCCGCACCGCGCCGGAAGCCACGCCGGGTGCCTACACGCTGGAGGCCGAGCTGCTCAACCAGATGGGACAGCACGGTCAGGCCATCCGGATCCTGGAGGAAGGCGAGACACGCTTCGGCACGCGGGAACCTTTCCTCGTCGCCCGTGCCGGTACCTTCGCGCTGGCCGGCAACACCACGGCGATGCAGCAGGCACAGCAGGAATGCGACGCCACGGGCGATGCCACGATCGGACGCGCCTGCTACGTCGCCTCGCGACATGGCAGCGAGGACAAGCCCCAACGCTTCGTGCCCCCATCGACATCCCCACCGAATCTGCTTTCCGACCCGATGAAGTCCCTGCGTCAGCTCTGGCGGTGAATCTGGCCTCCTGAACGTCACCATGCCTGCAACAAGGACGGCAGCGGGATGTTCAGGCGGAAGCCCGGGGCAGACACCGTGGCGCGTTTCCGGTCCACGAGCCGAAGATATGACCGGAGCCAGGGAGGAAGCAGAACACCATGAGCACGACCCATCCGTCATACCCCGGTGCCGCCAGATCCACCGTCACAGTCCCCCCACCTTCCGCCACCCCACCCCTGCCCGCCACCAGCGCCGAGTTCGTCAACACCCTGGCGCATTTCCACCGCGCCGAGATGGGCCGCATGGCCGGCTGGCGCGACCGCATCGACCGCACCACCAACTGGGCCATCACCGTGGTGGCCGGCATGCTCTCCGTCTCGCTCTCCACGCCGAGCGCGCATCACGGCGTGCTGCTCTTCGCCATGCTGCTGGTGCTGCTCCTTCTCGTCATCGAGGCCCGCCGCTACCGCTTCTTCGACGTCTACCGCGCCCGCGTCCGCCAGATGGAGCGGCACTACTTCGCCCAGGCCCTGTCCCCGGTGCCGGAACGCGATCCCGGCTGGGCCGCCCTCCTGGCCGAGGACCTGCGCCACCCGAACTTCCTGATCGGCCTGCCCGCCGCCTTCTCGCGCCGCCTCCGGCGCAACTACATCTGGATGTTCCTGGTCCTGCTGCTGGCCTGGATCATCAAGATCTCCACCGCCTCGCTGCAGCATGACGAGCTTGCCGCCGCGTCGCGCACCTCCCTGCCCGCCTGGCTCGGCAGCCTATCCCTCGGCCCCATCCCCGGCTGGGCCGTGCTGCTCGGCATCGCCACCTTCTATGCCTGGCTGATCTATGCCGCGCTCCGTCCACAACATCGTACCGGCGAGCTCGCCCATGGCGAGGTCCATGTCTGATGCCGTCCTGCGGGAGAAGCGATCCTCTCCCGCAGGACGGCACAAGCCTTTCCCGTGCGCCGAACCGCCCTCAGCGGAGCGGCGGCGAGAACTGCAGCCCGCCCTGGTCCCAGAGCCGGTTCAGCCCGCGCTCCAGACCCATCGGCCGGATGTCCCGCTCCCAGGCCTCGCCGTAATTGCCCACGGCCCGGATCGCCTTCGCCGCCCAGTCCTTGCCCAGCCCCATGGAAGGCCCGACCTCGCCCTCCACCCCCAGCAGCCGCCGCACATCCGGCGAGGCCGACTTCATCGCCTCGTCGATGTTGCGGCTCGACACGCCGAGCTGCTCCGCCGCCACCAGCGCGAACTGCGTCCAGCGCACGATGTCGAACCAACCCACATCGCCCTTGCGCACGAAGGCGCCCAGCGGCTCCATCGAGATCACCTCGGGCAGCACCACGAACTCACCGGGATTGCCCTGCCGCGCGCGGAAGCCGGAGAGACCCGTCATGTCGCGCGTATAGGCATCGCAGCGCCCGCTCAGGAAGGTCGCCTGGATCTGGTTCGGATCGTCGATGATCACCGGCCGGAAGGTGAGCCGGTTCTGCCGGAACCAGTCCTGCAGGATCAGCTCCGTGGTGGAACCCGGCGGCACGCAGATCGAGGCGCCGTCCAGTTCCTTCACATGCGACACGCTGAGCGACTTGCGCACCAGGAAGCCCTGCCCGCTGTAGTAGTTCGTCGCCGCGAAGCTCAGCCCCAGCGAGGTCTCGCGCGTCGTCACCCAGGTCGTGCTGCCGAACAGCACATCGACCTCGCCGCTCTGCAGGGCCGGGAAGCGCGTCATCCCCGTCACCACCCGGATCTGCGCCCTGTCCGGATCGCCCAGCACCGCCGCCGCCAGGGCACGGCAGGAGGTCACGTCCATCCCGTGCCACTCCCCCTTCCCGTCCGGCGCCGAGAAGGGCGGGTTATCGCCTTGCATGCCGCAGACCAGCACGCCGCGCGCCTTCACCGCCGCCAGCGTCGCCGAGGGTTCCGCCGCCCGTGCCGCCGACAGGCCGAGCGCGAGCCCCAGCACCGCCGCCCCGATCCGGCCCGTCAGCCGCGCGAGGAAAGGGACAAGATCGGCCATGAGAGAGCTCCGGATGCAGGAACCCGCGCCAGCCCCTCGCCGGCCGGGTCACGCAGCATCGTGAGCAAGCCGCGTACCAGAGGGCAGTCCCCCGGAAGAACCGCACCACGGCCCCCACCCGCCCCCACGCAAAGGGTGCAGGGCCCGCAGGGTCCTGCCGGATGGGGTCCGGGGAAGGTGGCGCCTTCCCCGGGAAACGGCCTCAGACGTTGAAGCGGAACAGCAGCACGTCGCCATCCTTGACGACGTATTCCTTGCCCTCGACCCGCATCTTGCCGGCCTCCTTCGCCCCCTGCTCGCCACCCAGCGCCACATAGTCCTCATAGGCGATGGTCTCGCAGGCGATGAAGCCGCGCTCGAAGTCGTTGTGGATCACCGCCGCCGCCTGCGGCGCCTTGGTGCCGCGCGTGATGGTCCAGGCGCGCGCTTCCTTGGGCCCGCAGGTGAAATAGGTGATCAGCCCCAGCAGCTCGTAGCCGGCGCGGATGATGCGGTCCAAGCCACTATCCTCCAGCCCCAGGCTCTCCAGGAACTCCGCCCGGTCGGCGGACGCCATCTGGCTGATCTCCGCCTCGATCGCGGCCGAGACCACCACTGCCTTGGCCCCCTCGGCGGCGGCCCGCTCGAAGACCCGCGCCGAATGCGCGTTGCCGGTGGCCGCCGAGCCTTCCTCGACATTGCAGACATAGAGCACCGGCTTGGTGGTCATCAGCTGCAGCCGCGCCGCCGCCTCTTCCTGCCCCTTCGGCACCGCCGTGCGCGCCGGCTGGCCTTCCGTCAGCGCCGCGACGATCGGCTCGGCCAGCGCCACGAAGGCCGCGCTCTCCTTGTCGCCGTTCTTCGCCTTCTTCTGCGCCGTCCCCAGCCGCTTCTCCAGGCTGTCGAGATCGGCCAGCATCAGCTCCGTCTCCACCGTCTCCGCGTCGCGGATCGGATCGACGCTGCCCTCGACATGGGTGATGTCCCCATCCTCGAAGCAGCGCAGCACATGCACGATGGCATCCACCTCGCGGATATTCGCCAGGAACTGGTTGCCCAGCCCCTCCCCGCGCGAGGCGCCGCGCACCAGCCCGGCGATGTCCACGAATTCCAGGCTGGTCGGCACCGTCTTCTGCGACTTGCCGACCCGCGTCAGCTCGTCCAGCCGCCGGTCCGGCACCGCCACGCGCCCGACATTCGGCTCGATGGTGCAGAAGGGATAGTTCGCCGCCTGCGCCGCCGCCGTCTGCGTCAGCGCGTTGAAGAGCGTGGACTTGCCCACATTCGGCAGCCCGACGATGCCGCAGTTGAAACCCATGATCCGTCTTTCTCAATCATCGCCCATGCGGGAGAGCTGCCGCAGCCCGCCCAGGGCCTGTCCCGTTCGGCCCCAGCCATTACGCCGCCCGCGCCCGCAGGGCCAGCCGTAAGGCCAGGGCGGGCCGCCGGCACGTCTCCGCGCCGGGGATATGTGGCAGCTCCTGGCAATGGAACCCCGGACGGGCCGAGCCGCCCCCGGGGGCATCCCGGGATGTGTCCCCGGCCGCCACGCCACACCTGCGCCGGAATGGAACCCGCGCCTCAGGCCCCTTCGCGCCGCCAGGCCAGGACGGCCACGCCCAGCACCATGGCCAGGGCCAGCCAGGGCGGCAGCAGGGCGGTCGCGGAGAGCCCCGTCACGGTGTGGTCCTCGTTGCGGCGCAGGCCGATCCAGCCCGGCCCGGCGGTGTCCCGCCCGGCGGCGACGCGACGGATATCCGGCAGTTGCGGCTCCGCCCCCGTGCCCAGCCAGCGCACCGCACCGCCCGTGGCGCGGGCCAGCGGCTCCACCGGCCCGGGATCGGCGCGCAGGTCGGCGATCTCCAGGGGGTTGGGCGCGGCGGCGGCGGCATAGGCGGTGCGCTGCCCGTCGCTCGCCTGCCAGACGCCCGGCTGCTCCGCCGGCATCTCCACCGTGGAACGGCCACCGCCCGCCGCGCGGGCCGGATGCCGCGTCACTGTGCCGTCCGGCGCGGTGACGGCGATCTCGGGCGGCGGCGCGTCCGCCACGCTGCGGCGGGTCACGGTCAGCCGCCCCTCGGACACGCTGGCGGTGAGGTCCTCCTCCTCCAGTTCCGGCTCGCGCATCGACCAGTGGGCGACACGGCGCAGCAGCTCCGCCTGCGGCCCGCCGCCGTCATGGCCACGCGCCCAGAGCCAGATATGGTCGGAGAGCAGCAGCGCCACCCGGCCCTCGCCCACCCGGTCCAGGATCATCAGCGGGCTGCCGCCCGGCGCGTCCATCACCGTGGTGCCGGAACGCGGCTCCGCCCGCAGGTAGCGATACCAGCGCCCCCAGCTCTGCGCCTGCGCGCCGGCATTGGCGCCGGGCAGGCCCTCGGTCACCGGATGGCGCTGGCCGGCATCGGTGACATGGGCGCGGAAGGGTCCGTCCACCTCGGCATCGTCGCCCCCGCGCGGGGCCGGGGCGAAGCCGAAACCCAGCCCGTTGCCGAAGCCCGCCCCGCCCCCGAGGGGAGGGCGCACCGGCAGGACCTGCCCCAGCGGCGTCAGCGCCAGGCTGGTCGGCCCGCTGAATTCCGGCCCCACCGCGAGCAGCAGCGCGCCGCCGCCGCGCACATAGTCGGCAATGTTGCGCAGGTACTGCGGCGGCAGGAAGCCGCGGTTGCTGAAGCGGTCGAAGACGATCAGGTCGAAGTCACGCAGCCGTTGTTGGAACAGCTCGCGCACCGGGAAGGCGATCAGCGCCAGCTCGTTCAGCGGCGTGTTGTCGTCCTTCTCCGGCGGGCGGAGGATGGTGAAGTGGACGAGGTCCACATTCGGGTCGGCCTTCAGCAGCCGCCGCCAGGTGCGCTCCCCGGCATGCGGCTCGCCCGAGACGAGGAGGACGCGCAGCCTTTCCCGCACCCCGTTGACCGTCACCACCGCGCGGTTGTTCAGGGTGGAAACCTCGCCCGGCCGCTCCTCGGCCGCGACCTCGACCACGGTCGGGCCGCCGCGCTCGATCGGCACGGTGATGCGGTGCTCGCGGCCCAGCGGCACGCTTTCCACGCGCGGCGCGGCGCCGTCGCGGCGGATGGTCAGGCGCACGGCGCCGCCATCGGCCGCCCCCCCGGGCGCGCCCAGATCCTCCGCGACCACGCGCAGCTCCACCGACCGGCCGACGATGCCGAAGCCCGGGGCCTCGATCACCCGCAGCCGCCGGTCCACCTCGCCGGGCCGCCCGGCCAGCAGGGCATGGAAGGGTGCGTCCAGGGCAGGGCCGCCGGCGGCGCCGGGCAGCGGGATGTCGTGCACCTGCCCATCGGTCAGGGCGACGATGCCGGCGAGGCGGGCGCGCGGGATCTCGGCCAGGGCGGTCTCGATGGCGCCGTAGAGCCGCGTGCCCCGGTTGCCGCCCTCCTCCACGGTGATGCCGCGGACCTCCAGGTCCGGGATGCGGCCGAGGCGCTGCTCCAGCACCTCCCGCGCCCGGGCGAGCTGCGCCTCGCGCCCGCCGATCCGCGTGCTGGCGCTGTGGTCCAGCACCACCAGGGCGATGTCGGGCCGGGTCTCGCGCGTCTCGGTGACGAGGCGGGGATTGGCCAGCGCACCCAGGATCAGGGCGAAGGCGGCGGCACGCCACCAGGCGCCGCGCGCCCGCCGCCAGAGCGCCAGCGCCGTGGCGAGGACGGCCAGCACCGCCAGCGTAGCCAGCAGCCAGACCGGCAGGATCGGGGCGAGGTCGATGCCCGAAAGGGTCTGCTGCATGCGCTACTGCCCCAGCCGTTCGAGGATGGCCGGGACATGCACCTGGTCGCCCTTGTAGTTGCCGGTGAGGGCGTAGATCACGAGGTTCACCCCGAAGCGGTAGGCGAGCGTGCGCTGCCGCGCCCCGCCGGGCACCACGGCATAGGGGTTGTTGCCGCGCGCATCGACCGCCCAGGCCGAGGCCCAGTCGGCGCCGCCGATGATGGCGGGGCTGACGCTGTCATTGGCACGGTCCACGTCGCGCGCCACCCAGACCGTGCCGCCGGCCCAGCGCCCCGGCACCTCGGCCAGCAGATAGAAGGCGCGGCGCAGCACATGGTCCTCCGGCAGCGGCGCGAGCGGCGGGATGTCCAGGTTCCGGGTCACCCGGCGCAGCGCCTCCTTGGCGCCGGGCGCCATGCCCTCGCCGGAGCCCTCGTCGCGCGTGTCGAAGAGCACGATGCCACCGTTGCGCATGAAGCCGTTCACCGCCTCCGCGGCCCGGTCGTCGAGGTCGCCCGCATCGGGCGAGACCGGCCAGTAGAGCAGCGGATAGAAGGAAAGGTCGTCCACACCCGGGCGCACCGCGGCGGGCTCGGCCAGCGTGGCGGCGGTCCGGCGGTTCACATAGTCCGACAGCCCCGCCAGTCCGGCGCGCGAGACCTCGTCCAGCGCCGCGTCGCCGGTGGCCACATAGGCGAGGCGGGTGGCCAGGGCCGGGGCATCCTCGGCGGGCATGGCCCTGTCGTTCCGCGACGGGGCCTGCGCCTGGGCGGGTCCGGCGAAGCCCAGCGGCAGGAGCAGGACCAGCATGGCGGCACGGCGGGGAAGCCCGGCGGCTCCTGCCCCGCCCTCGCGCCCGAGCAGCCCGCGCTGCACCAGCGACAGCACCAGATCCGCCAGCAGCAGCAGCATCGCCGCCGCCAGCAGCCAGGGGCCCAGGTCACGCTCCACCGGCACGCCGCCCAGCACCACGGCACGCGCACCGGCCGGTGGAGGAGGCGCCAGCACAGGGGCCGGGACATGCGCAGACAGGTTCAGCGCCCGGCGCTCGCCGCCCTCGCCCGGCGTTCCGTACCAGCCCGGCGGATGGGCGGGGCCGGGCACGGTGCCCCCGAGGTCCCGCGCCACGATGGCGGTGGCGGTGGCCGGTGCGGGGCCGAGATGACCGAAGCCGTCCATCGTCTCGATCGGGGCGAGGCGCGCCGTGCCCTCGGCCTCCGCCACGCCGGAGGACAGCGCCACCAGCCGCCGCAGCATGTCCACGAAGAGGCCGGAAAGCGGCAGGTCGGACCAGTCGGCATTGGCGGTCACATGCACCAGCACGATCCGCCCCGCGCCGCGCCCCAGGCCGGTGACCAGCGGCGTGCCGTCGGCCAGCGTCGCCCAGGTCCGCTCGCTCAGCCGGGGCGCCGGCTCGGCCAGGACCTGGGTGCGGATGGCGACCTCGGGCGGCACGGGGAGGCCGGCGAAGGGGGAATTGTCGGGGAAGGCGGCCAGGGGCTGCGGCTTCTCCCAGGACAGCGAGCCGCCGAGCTGCCTCTCCCCGGCGCGCAGCGTGACCGGCAGCAGGGGATCGGGATGTTCCGCCATGCGCGGCCCGGCGAAGCGCAGCAGCAGCCCGCCCTCCTCCACGAAGCGGGTGACGGCCTGCACCTCGCGCGCCTCGGTCAGCGGATAGTCGGCCAGGACCAGCACGGCGAGCTTGCGGGACAGCAGCGTCTCCAGCGGGCCGCGCCGCACCTCCACGAAAGGCTGCAGGGCGCGGTCGAGATAGAAGAGCGTGCCGGTCAGCGGCGTGTCGGCGGCACCGTCCCCGGCCAGCAGGCCGACGGGGCGGCGGCGGAAGCGTTCGTCCAGCAGCACCGAGCCGGCGGCGCCGGTCTCGCCCTCCAGTTCCAGCCGCACCACCTGCTCGCGAATCTCCAGCGGCAGCTCCAGCGTGCCCTCGGCACTGCCCGCTCCGGCGGGAATGGCGACGGCCGCGCGGGCCAGGGTGCGGCCATCGGCGGTGCGCGCCAGCACCGCCGCCTCGCCCGGCGTGGCCGAGGGGGTCTGGCGGATGGTCAGGCGCAGCCGGTCGGCCTCCGCCACCGGCGGCGGCAGGATGCGCAGGGGCAGGGCCGGGTCGCGCCCCGCCACGGTGAGCGGCCCCATCTCCGCCAGCGCGGTGGCCAGCACCGAATCCCCGCCGGCATGGGTCAGCCCGTCGGTGATGAAGAGCGAGGCAGCCTGCCCGCCATTCGCCTGCCGCCAGGAGGCCAGGGCCGTGGCGGCGGCGGCACGGTCCGGCGCCCAGGGCTGCGGCCGTAGCGCGGCGAGGCGGGTCGTGGCCTCCCGCGCCGGCAGGGGCGGCGTGGGCGCCGGGGGCTGTCCATCCGGCGCGGGCGCCGTGGCCAGCAGGGAGACCGGCCGGTCGTCGCGCCCCGCCGCCTCCAGCGCGGCGCGGGCGGTGGCCATGCGCTGCGGCCAGTCGGGGGCCGAGGCCCAGCCATTGTCGATGGCAAGCAGCAGCGGCCCCTGCCCGCCCGCCCCCGCCGCCGCGTCCCAGATCGGCCGCGCCAGCCCCAGCACGATCAGCGCCGCCGCGGCGAGGCGCAGCAGCAGCAGCCACCAGGGGGTGCGGGCCGGCGTCTCCTCCGCCACCGGCAGGTCGCGCAGCAGGCGCGTGGGCGGGAAGGACTGCCGCTTCGGGGAGGGCGGCGTGACCCGCAGCAGCCACCAGAGCAGCGGCAGGGCCGGCAGGGCGAGCAGAAGCCAGGGCGCGGCGAAGAGCAGGGGACCGAGATTCATGCGCCGCCCCGCCCTCCGCCCCGGGCTGGGGCCAGGGCCTGCCAGAGGGCGAGGAGCGCGGCCTCCGGCGGCTGGTCGGTGCGGTGGACGAGCAGGTTCCAGCCGGCGGCGCGGGCGATGGCGGCCAGGCCGTCGCGATGCGCCGCCAGGCGCTCGGCATAGAGTTCGCGGATGCCTTCGACGCGCGGGACCAGCGTGGTGTCACCTCCGGACAGGGCCTCGAACCGCACCCGTCCGGCGAAGGGCAGGCTTTCCTCCGCCGGATCGAGCACCTGTACCAGATGGCCATGCACGCCCTGTGCCGCCAGGGCCGAGACGGCGCTTCGCGTTTCCTCCAGCGGCGCCAGGAAATCGCCCAGCAGCACGGCGCGGGCGTGGCGTGGCAGGCGCTGGTCGCGGGGCGGGTCGGTGTGGCGCGCGAGTGCCTCGGCCAGGACCGGCAGGGCGCCGCGCCCAGCCAGGGCACGCCCGTCGCCGAAAAGGCGCAGCCGTTCCCCGCCGCGCAGCAGCAACGCCCCCAGGGCCAGCAACAGGAGCTCCGCCCGCTCCCGCTTGGTGGGGCGGCCGGGGCTGCCGGACCAGTCCATGCCCGGTCCCGCATCGCGCCAGAGGCCCACGGTCTGGGCCGCCTCCCACTCCGTCTCCCGCACGAAGAGCCGGTCGGTCTTGGCGCTCTGCCGCCAGTCCATCCGCGCCAGGCTGTCGCCGGACACGAAGGGACGGAACTGCCAGAAGGCATCGCCCTGCCCCGGGCGGCGGCGACCGTGCACGCCCTGCATCACCGTGGCGGCGACACGCTCGGCGGCCACCAGCAGCGGCGGCAGCGCCCCGGCGGCGGCCTCGGCACGGGCGGCGCGGTCGATGGCGGAGCCGCTGTCCGGGCCGGGCTTCCCGCCTCCTCCGGAGCTGCCGGCGGCGCTTCCGGATCGGAACAGGCCGAGCGCCACCCGGTCAGCCGATCCCGGCGCGCAGGGCGGCGATCACCTCCGGCAACCGCACCCCGTCCGCCCGCGCGGCGAAGCTGAGCGCGAGGCGGTGCCGCAGCACCGGCTCGCAGAGCGCCGCCACATCGTCCAGCGATGGGGACAGCCGCCCGTCCAGCAGCGCCCGGGCGCGGGTGGCCAGCATCAGCGCCTGGGCGGCGCGCGGCCCGGGGCCATAGGCGAGGTGGCGGCTGATCTCGGCGCCGCCCTCCCCGGGCCGGGCGCCGCGCACCAGGTCCAGGATCGCGTCCAGCACCTTCTCCCCCACCGGGATACGCCGCACCAGCGCCTGCGCGGCCAGCAGCTCGCCCGGCGAGAGCACGGCGACCGCCTTCTCCTCCACCGCGCCGGTGGTGGCGAGCAGCATGGCGCGTTCGGCGGCGGCATCGGGGTAGCCGACCTCGACCTCCATCAGGAAGCGGTCGAGCTGGGCCTCCGGCAGCGGGTAGGTGCCCTCCTGCTCGATCGGGTTCTGCGTTGCCAGCACGTGGAAGGGCGAGGGAAGGTCCATCACCTCGCCGGCCACGGCCACCTTGCGCTCCTGCATCGCCTGCAACAGGGCGGACTGGGTGCGGGGCGAGGCGCGGTTGATCTCGTCGGCCATCAGCAACTGGCAGAAGACCGGCCCCTTGATGAAGCGGAAGGCGCGGCGGCCGCGGTTCTCCCCCTCATGGGCCTCCTCCAGCACCTCGGAGCCCAGAATGTCGGCCGGCATGAGATCCGGGGTGAACTGCACCCGGCGCGCATCCATGCCCAGGACGGTGGCCAGGGTTTCCACCAGCTTGGTCTTGCCAAGGCCCGGCACGCCCACCAGCAGCACGTGGCCGCCGGAGATCAGGCTGGTGAGAACCTGCTCCACCACCTGTTCCTGGCCCAGGATCACCCGCCCCACGGCCTCGCGTGCCCGGCCCAGCCGGTCGGCCAATATTTCCGCCTGCGCCATCAGCGCGGCACCGTCCTCGCCATTTTGCGAGCGGGGATCGCCGAGCACCACTTCCACCATGCCTTCCCCTCTCCCTATATGCACCCCCGCCGGGCAAGGTTGGACGGACCTTCCCCGGCTGTGGATGTTCAGTCGTCACGGCATGGATCAGCCTATGACCCTAGCGGCGCGCGAGGAAACAACGAAACCGCTACCCCCGGTGACATTCCGTAAGCGGGACTGCGGCGACTTCGACATGCGGATCGCCCGGGACGGCACCTGGCACTACCGCGGATCGCCCATCGGACGAAAGGAGCTGGTCTGCCTTTTCGCCAGCGTTCTCAAGCGGCTGCCGGATGGCGGCTATATCCTGGAGACGCCCGCCGAGCGTGGCCGGATCGCGGTGGACGACGCCCCCTTCGTGGCGGTCGAGATGTGCTGGCGGGACTGCGACTGCGAGGGCCACGGCGTGAAGCTGCAATGCGTCAGCTTCCGCACCAACCTGGACGAGGTCGTGACCGCCGGGCCGGAGCACCCGATCCGCGTGGAGACCGACCCGGAGACGGGCGAGCCCAGCCCCTATGTGCTGATCCGCCCCGGACTGGAGGCCCGGATCAGCCGCCCCGTCTTCTACGAGATGGTCGCCCTGGCCGAGACCGAGGTGATCGACGGCCGCCGCGTGCTCGGCGTCTGGAGCAAGGGCATGTTCTTCCCGGTAGGCGACCACCCGGAGGAGGCGGACGCGCTGGAGGATGGCTGGGACGAGGACAGCCCCGCCGGGTGACGCATGATGGCTTGCCGGCCCCCCTTCCGCCCTCCCTTTCCGCCCGGGAGATCGCCCAGCGCCTGACGACGGCCCTGGCGCCGGGACGGATGCCGTCCCTCTATCCCAGCACCACGCCCGACAGCACCGGCCTGCCCGAGGAACTGGACGCGCCGCCTCCACCGGAGGAGACGGAGCCGGGGACCGGCCTGCGCCGCGCCGCCGTGCTGGTGCCCGTGGTGCTCGGCGAGGCCCCCTCGGTGATGCTGACCCTGCGCGCGGCCACGCTGTCCGCCCATGCCGGGCAGGTGGCACTGCCGGGCGGGCGGATCGAGGCGGGCGAGACACCCGAGGCCGCCGCCCTGCGCGAGGCCGCCGAGGAGGTCGGGCTCGACCCCCGCCTGCCGCAGATCCTGGGCCGCCTGCCGCAGCACGTGACCGGAACGGGCTATCATGTCGTGCCCGTGGTGGCCCTGCTGCACCCGCCCTTCACCGTGACGCCGGCCCCCGACGAGGTGGCCGAGGTCTTCGAGTACCCGCTGGCCCGCCTGCTCGACCCGGCGCAGCCGGAACGGCGGAATCGCCTCGTCGAGGGGCGGGAGCGCGCCTTCTGGGTCTGGCCGCATGAGCGGCACCTCGTCTGGGGCGCCACGGCGGCGATCCTGCGCAACCTCGCCCTGCTCCTGCGCGGCTGATGCTGCTCCGCCTCCTTCCCATGCTGCTCTTCCTGGCACCCTTCGCCGGCTTCCTGGTCTGGCGCCGCTGGCGGCCGGGCGAGGCGGACCCGCCCTGGCCCTTCCTCGCCCTGGCGGGGGCCGGGCTGGCCCTGGCGGTGGCGGGGCTGGTGGCCTATGGGCTGTCCCGCCGGATGGAGCAGGGCAGCACCTACGTACCCGCCCGGCTGGAGCCGGATGGCCGGATCGAGCGCAGCCATGCCATGCCGCCGCGATAGCGCCCTTCCATGCGGGCCGGGGCGACGGCCCCGTGGCAGGGGCGCGGAGAGACCGGAAACCACCGATGCGCCCCGATGACGCGATCCCCACCGAAGACCTCCCCGGAGCGCCCGGCGATGCCCCCCATGCGCGGGTGCTGCCCCCGGAACGGCTGACCCGGGGCGCCCCCCTGGCCGTGTTGCGGGCACTGCCGGGCTCGCGCGCCGTGGGCGGCTGCGTGCGCGACGCGCTGGCGGGGCGGCCGATCGCCGATGTGGATGTCGGCGTGCCCCTGCCGCCCGAGGTCGCCGTGCCCCTGCTGCGCTCCGCCGGGCTGAAGGTGGTGGAGACCGGCCTCGCCCATGGTACCGTCACCGCGATCGGCGGCGGCGAGCCGGTGGAGGTGACCAGCCTGCGCCGTGACGTCAGCACCGACGGCCGCCATGCCGAGGTGGAATGGACCGCCGACTGGCGCGAGGATGCCGCTCGCCGCGACTTCACCATCAATGCCATGTCGATGGATGCGGAGGGCAACCTCTGGGACTGGTTCGGCGGACGGACGGATCTCGCGGCCGGGGTGGTGCGCTTCGTGGGCGATCCTGCGACGCGGCTGCGGGAGGACTACCTGCGCGCCCTGCGCTTCTTCCGCTTCCAGGCCCGCTACGGCACCGGCGCGCCGGACGCGGCGGCACTGGCGGCGATCCGCGAGGCGGTGCCGGGGCTGGCACGCCTGTCCGCCGAGCGGGTCTGGAGCGAGACGAAGCGCCTGCTAGCCGCGCCCGCCCCCTCCGGCGCGCTGCTGCTGATGCTGGATTCCGGCGTGCTGGCTGCGATCCTGCCCGAAGCGGTGCCCTCCCCGTCCGAGATGGCCGCCGTGACCGACCGCATCACCGCCCTCGGGCGCGGCATCGCCGCCGGCCTGCCGCCCGACCCGGTGCTGCGCCTCGCCGCGCTGCTCCCCCCCGGGGCACGCGGCGCCGGCGGACGGATCGCGCGGCGCCTGCGTTTTTCCAACGAGGAACGGGACGTGCTGGAGGGTCTCACGGACCGCGAGCCCCTGCCGGACCCGGCTCCGGACGACGATTTCCTGCGCCGCTGGCTTTCCCTGCGCGACGACACCGGGGCGCCGATCCGCGAAGCCTGGCTGGCCGAACTGCGCGACGGGCGGGACCGCGCGGCCCTGCGGGCGCGGATGGCGGCGATGCCGGTGCCCCGATTCCCGCTCCAGGGTCGCGACGCCCTGGCCATGGGTGTGCCGCCAGGGCCACAGCTGGGGCGGATGCTGCGGATGGTGGAGGAGTGGTGGCGAGAGGGGGGCTGCCGGGCGGATGCCGGGGCCTGCCGCGCGCGATTGACGGAACTGATGAAGGATATCACGGAAGGTCACTGGCCGACCGGCCAGGGGCGCGCATAACGCGGCCCTTCACCATCAGAGAGCCTTCCATGCCCCAGGACGACGTCTTCGCCCCGAGCTGGGCGCCTCGCATGCTTTCCATATTGCGGATCATGACCGCGCTGCTGTTCCTGGCGCATGGCACGCAGAAGCTCTTCGGCTTCCCGGCCCCGCAGTACATGCCTGCGGCCTTCACCATGGGCTGGTTCGCGGCGGTGATCGAACTGGTCGGCGGCGTGCTGCTGACGCTGGGCCTCTTCACCCGCGCCGCGGCCTTCATCTGCGCCGGCGAGATGGCCTTCGCCTATTTCATCGCGCATTTCCCGAAGAGCTTCTTCCCCGCCGTGAACGGGGGCGATGCGGCCGTGCTGTTCTGCTTCGTCTTCCTCTACCTCTTCGTGGCCGGCGGCGGCACCTGGTCGGTGGACGCCGCCCGCAACCGGGTCTAGCCGCGCCCCTCTTGGCCAGCCTCCGGGGGCAAGGCTCCGCCTCGCCCCCGAGACCCCCACTCCGCCGGGGGCCGAAGCCGGTCCCCGGACCCCGGGCTTGAGTTGGCGCCCGTGGTGACCGTCAGCCTGACGCCCGATTCCTGGGAACAGGTGGATCGGCGGGGCTCCCGAAAAAGACAAACACCCTACCCGCGCTGGCGGCACGGACAGTCCGCCGGAGAGCATGGCTCTCCGGCGCGATCCGGCGTCAGCGAAGGCCAGCGAATGGAAGGTCCAGGAAACTCAGTTTCCTGGCGGATAAGGGGGCACGGGGGAAAAGGCGGAGCCTTGTCCCCCGGGGCAGAGCAGCGCCAGACCGGGGTTCCGGCACGGCCCCGGCATTCCGCCTGCGCGAAGAAGGGCGATACCACCCGGCGCCGATCCGCTCTAATCCCCCTGCCGACATGGCCCGTCCCAAGCACCCCCCGATTTCCGCCGAGACCACCCGCGCCCTGACCCGGCGGCTGTGGCGCGACTATGTGCGCCAGCATCCGCGCGGCATCCTGGTGGCGATCCTCTGCACCGGGGCAGTGGCCGGGCTGACGGCGCTCTACCCGGTGGTGATCCAGCAGGCCTTCGACCTCTTCACCAGCGGCGACCCCCGGATCACCTGGCTGGCGCCGCCGGCCATCATCCTGCTGACCTGCTTCAAGGCGCTGGCGCAGTACGGGCAGGCGGTCTCGGTGCAAGCCGTGGTGCTGCGGGTGATCGAGTCGGTGCAGAACGACCTATTCCGCGCGCTCACCCGCGCCGACCTCGCCATCGTGGCGCGGGAGGCGCCGGCCCGGCACGCCGCCCGCTTCACCGCCGATGCCCAGGCGATCCGGGAGGCGCTGACCAAGGCGATCAACGGCGTGGCGGACCTGCTGACCGTGGTCGGGCTGGTCGGCTCGATGATCTGGCTGGACTGGCAGATGACGCTGGTGGCGGCGCTGCTCTACCCGATCGCGGTGGTGCCGGTGCTGCGCCTCGGCAAGCGCATCCGCCGCGCCTCCGGCGGCATGCAGGACCGGGTGGGGGAGCTGGCGGCGACGCTGACCGAATCCTTCTCCGCCGCCCGCATGGTCCGCACCTACCGGTTGGAGGAGAGCGAGGAGGCCCGGGCGCGCGGCGCCTTCGCCCAACTCCGCGCCGCGCTGATGGGCATCAACCGGATCCGCTCCAGCCTCGACCCGATGCTGGAGGCCATCGGCGGCGTGGCCGTGGCCGCCATCCTGGCCGTGGTCGGCTGGCGCGTCTCGCAGGGCATCGGCACGGTCGGGCAGTTCACCGGCTTCGTCGCGGCGCTGCTCATCGCCTCCCGCCCCGTGCGGGCGCTGGGTTCGCTGAACGCCGCCCTGCAGGAGGGGCTGGCCGGCCTGTCGCGGGTCTTCGCCGTGATGGACACGAAGCCCCGCATCACCTCCCCGGCCGGGGCGCCCACCCTGCCGCCGGGGCATGGCCGGGTGGAATTCGCCGATGTCGCCTTCGCCTATGAGGGCGGCGGCGATGCGGCGCTGCGCGGGGTGAGCTTCGTGGCCGAGCCGGGGCGGACCCTGGCGCTGGTCGGCCCCTCGGGCGCCGGCAAGTCCACCGCCCTGGCCCTGCTGCCGCGCCTCTACGACGTGACCGGCGGCCAGGTCTCGCTGGATGGCGCCGATGTCCGGACGGTCTCGCTCGACAGCCTGCGCGACGCCATCGCCTATGTCGGGCAGGATGCGGTGATCTTCGACGACACCGCCTTCAGCAACATCGCCAGCGGCCGGCCGGGCGCGACCCGCGCGGAGGTGGAGGACGCCGCCCGCGCCGCCGCCGCGCACGGCTTCCTGTCGGCGCTGCCCCAGGGCTACGACACGGTGCTGGGCCCCGGCGGCTCGCGCCTTTCGGGCGGGCAGAAGCAGCGCGTTTCCCTGGCCCGCGCCCTGCTCCGCAACCCGCGCGTGCTGCTGCTGGACGAGGCGACCAGCGCCCTCGATGCCGAGAACGAGGCGGCGGTGCAGGAGGCCATCGCGCGGCTGCGGGCCGGGCGCACCACGCTGGTGGTGGCGCATCGCCTCTCCACCGTGCGGGATGCCGACCTGATCGTGGCCATGGAGGGGGGCCGTGTCGCGGAACAGGGCACCCATGCCGAGCTGATGCGGCATGACGGGCTCTATGCCCGGCTGGTGCGGACGCAGAGCTTCGTGGTGGCCTGACCCGCTGGAGCCCGATGCGAAAACCGGCATGGAAAATCGGTCCGGCGCGGGGCGGGATGCCTCTTTTCCTCTCACCGGGCTGTTCTATCTTGAAAGCACCATGAAACGCCTCCTCCTCGCGCTGCCCCTGCTCGTCACGGCCTGTGCCGCGCCGGGACCGACCCTGTCGCAGCGGCTGTCGCCCCTGGTGGGGCAATCGGAGGGCCAGCTCGTTTCCACCCTGGGCGTGCCGGTGCGAACCTACGAGGCGGATGGGCGGAAGTTCCTCGAATTCCAGAGCCAGCGCCTGACCGCCCTGCCGGGCGATCCCTTCTGGGGCGGCGGCTTCGGCTATGGCGGGCGCCCCTTCGGCTGGGGCGGAGTCTGGGGGCCACCCACCACGGTCTGGGCGCCGGTGACCTGCAACGTCACCTTCGCCCTGCGGGCTGACCGGGTGGAGGACTTCACCTATCGCGGTGAGGGCTGCGCCTGAAGGCAACGGGGCCGGATGGCGGGCCCGCCCGCACTCCCGCCATTTCCCCGCTGGCAGAAAGCCGCTCTGCCCGCTAGACAGGCACGCATTATGCGCCGCCTGCTCCTCGCCAGCCTCGCCACCCTGCTGCTGCCTGCCGTGGCCGCACAGGCGCAATATGACCCGACCCGCCCGCGCGGCCCGCTGCAGCCCAACACTCCGGGCGCGGCACCGGCGGTCGCGCCACCGCCCCTGCCCGGCGCCGGCGGTGGCTCCGGTGGCGCGATTCCGTCGGACAAGCCCGTGGCCAGCATGTCGCCGAACGACGAGCTCTTCGACGCCATCACCCGGGGCGACATGGCCGCCGCCCGCGACGCCGTCTCGCGCGGCGCCGACCTGGAGGCCCGCAACGTCCTCGGGCTGACGCCGATCGATGCGGCGGTGGACCGGGGCCGCAACGACATCGCCTTCTACCTGCTCTCGGCCCGCGCCTCCTTCCGCCCCAGCGCCCCCTCCTCCGCCCCTCCGCGCGAGGCCGCTGCCCCGCGTTCCGGCGCCTCCCGCCCTGCGGCACCGCGTGAGGCCGCGCGCGGGCACGCCCCGGCCAGCCCGCGCGAGGCGGCCAGCCCCCGCCCGACGCGCACGGCCGACCAGGCACCCACCGGGCGGGCGCCCGGGGGCAATGGCGGCACGCCCCGGCCGGAAGCCGGCTTCCTGGGCTTCGACGGCCGCGGCGGCTGATCCCGCCCGGCCGGCGAAACCCGAAGGCCGGTGTGGGCTTTTCCCCGCACCGGGCTTCGGCCCGTCTCCGGATGCAGGGAAGCGGGCCGCATGAAGGGCACTCCGATGAGTCTGTGGCTGAGCGCCGCCAACCGCACGATCGGCTGGTGGCAGGGCCATTTCGCCAATGCCTGGCGTCAGCAGAGCGGCAAGGCGATGCGTGCCGCCATGTCCCCCACTTTGACGTCTCCCAGCTCGGCTTCCCCGGCGAAGCCCCCCCGGACCAGACGGCGGCGCGCAAAGAAGTCCTGATCCCGTCCATCTGCGCAGCGGGCCGGAATCCGCCGGAGCGATCGCCGCGCCGGCTGCCACCGGACATGCGGTACGGGCGCATCACATCCCGGGCATCCGCAGGATCGCCCGGTCGCGGGATGGATTGGCGACCGGGGCCATTTGACGTACATCCATGTATGTAATGCATCTTCCGAGCCAATCCGATGTGCTGATCCTCGGTGCCGGCGCGGCCGGCCTCGCGGCGGCACGTGCCTGCCTCGCCCGTGGGCTGAGCTGTGCCGTGCTGGAGGCGCGGGACCGCGCCGGTGGCCGGGCGCTGACCGATCACAGCCTTGGCTGGCCGGTGGATCTCGGCGCCACCTGGGTGCACGCGGCCTCACGGAACCCGCTGACGGCGCTGGCCCGGGCGCTGGGCTTCCCGCTGCTGAACCACGACGACCATCGTCTCCACCGCCTCTACCTGGACCACCCCGGCGACGCCCCCGGCGCGGGGCGCTGGGCGACGGAGTCGGAACAGGCCGAATTCGACGAAGCCTATGACCGCTGGATGGAGGCCGTGCGGGCCGCCCCTTGGGAGCCGGACCCCGCCCTGGCCACCGTGGCGCCACGTGGCGGCCCCTGGGATGCCAGCATCGCCGCCTGGGAGGGACAGACCATCGCAGCGGCCGAGCCACGCGACATGGGGGTGGCGGACTTCCTGCAGAACCAGCTGGAGCCGCCCAACCTCCTGCCGGAACCCGGCTTCGGCACGCTGCTGACCCGGCTGGCGGAAGGTCTGCCGATTCTCACCGGCTGGCCCGTCGAGCGCGTCCGCTGGTCCGGCACCGGCGTCCAGGCCGAGGGGCCGCGCGGCGTGCTGGAGGGCCGGGCAGCCATCGTGACGCTGCCCGCCAGCCTCCTGGCCGCCGGGGCGCTGCGCTTCGATCCGCCCCTGCCGCCGGAATACCAGGAGTCGCTGCACGGCCTGCCGCTCGGGCTGCTGACCAAGTTCATCCTGCCGGCCCGTGGCGAGGACCGGCTGGACCTGCCGCCCTTCGGTGGGGCCGAGCGGCGCGTCGGAGAGGGCGAGACCCGCATGACCTTCGTGGCCTGGCCCTTCGGGCGGCCGCATCTGGAGGGCTTCCTCGGCGGCGACCAGGCCTGGGCGCTGGAGCGCGAGGGGCCCGCGGCGCAGCTCGCCCATGCCGAGGAGGAACTGGCGCGGCTCTATGGCGCAAGGGCGCGGCAGGCCATCGACTGGGACCGCGCCCTGGTCAGCCGCTGGGGGGCCGATCCCTTCTCGCGCGGGGCCTACAGCTATGCCCGGCCCGGCGCGGCGGGTGCGCGCGCGGCCCTGTCCGTCCCTCTGGCGGACGGGCGCCTGCTCCTGGCCGGCGAGCACTGCCACCCCCATCTGGCCGGCACCGTCGGCGGCGCCTGGGAAACCGGAGAAGCCGCGGCCGCGACGATCGCCACGGCCCTGTCCCCGAGGCTCGGCTGATGGCAGGCGGGACGGATGACGCTACGCCCTCCTTCGAGACAGAGGGCGAAACGCTGCGGGTCTCGGGGGATCTGACCACGGCCACGGTGGCCCCGTTCTGGAACCGCCTGCCCGGCGAGGCCCAGGGGGTGCGGCATGTGGACCTGTCCGGCGTGGGCACGATCGACACGGGCGGCGCCACGCTGCTGCTGCGCGCGGCCGGGGAATGCGAGAGCTTCGAGGGCGCGAGCCGCCCGGTCGCCGCCGTGCTGGAACGGGTGCGGGCGGCGCGGGAGCAGCCGGAGCCCCGGCCGGACGCGCCGCCCCTGCCGCTGATCCCGGCTCTGGGTTCCTGGGGCGTGGGCGTGTGGCGGGCGATGCTGATCCGCATCGCCTTCCTGGGCGAGGCCGCCACCACGCTGGTGAACGCCTTCCGCCGACGCCGCCAGCTCCGCCTGTCCGAGCTGCTGCGCCATCTCGACGAGGCGGGGACGCTCTCCTTTCCCCTGGTGGCGCTGCTGGGCGTGCTGATCGGCCTGATCCTGGCCTTCCAGTCCGCGGCCCCGCTGCGCCAGTTCGGGGCAGAGACCTTCATCCCCCGCATGGTCGGGATCTCCCTGCTGCGTGAGCTCGGCCCGCTCCTGGCCGGGGTGATCCTGGCCGGCCGCACCGGCTCGGCCTATGCCGCAGAGCTCGGCACCATGACGGTGAACGAGGAGGTGGACGCGCTCCGCATCATGGGCATCGACCCGATGGTGATGCTGGTGCTCCCGCGTCTGCTCGCCGGCCTGATGGTGATGCCGGTGATGACCCTGCTGATGAACCTGTCCGGGCTGATCGGCATGACGGGCGTGATGCTCAGCCTGGGCTATCCGCTGGTCTTCACCGTCAACCAGGTGGCCCAGGGCGTGGTGATGAGCGACCTGCTGCAGGGCCTGTTCAAGGCGGCGGTCTTCGGCCTGGTGATCGCCGGCATCGGCTGCCGCGCCGGGCTGACGGCCGGGCGGGGGCCGCGCGCGGTGGGCGATGCCGCCACGGCGGCGGTGGTCGGCGGCATCGTGGCCATCGTGGTGCTCGACGGCCTCTTCGCCATCCTCTTCTACCGGCTGGGCTTCTGAACGATGGCGCGACAGCCGGTGCCGCAGGAAACGGCCGCCAGGAGCGGCCAGGACGCGACGCCGCCCGGCGCCATGGGCCGCGGGGGCGAGGAGACGGTGATCCGGGCGCGGGACATCGCCATGCGCTTCGGCTCCAACCTGCTGTTCCAGGATGTGGGCTTCGACGTCCGGCGCGGCGAGGTCTTCGTGATCCTGGGCGGTTCCGGCTGCGGCAAGTCCACCCTGCTCAAGCTGCTGATCGGGCTGATGCCGCCCAGCGAGGGACAGATCGAGATCCTGGGCACGGACATGCTGGCGGCGGAGGGCGCCGCGCGCCGGGCGCTGCTGAGCCGGCTCGGCGTGATGTGGCAGTCTGGCGCCCTCTTCGGCTCCATGACCTTGCTGGAGAATGTGATGCTGCCTCTGGAGGCCCATACCGACCTGCCGCCGGAGGGCCGGGCGGAGATCGCCCGCACCAAGCTCGGCCTGGTGGGGCTGAGCGAGGCGGCGAACCGCCTGCCGGCGGAGATCTCGGGCGGCATGGCCAAGCGCGCCGGCATCGCCCGGGCCATGGCGCTCGACCCGCCCCTGCTGTTCCTGGACGAGCCCTCCGCGGGGCTCGACCCGATCACCTCCGCGGGGCTCGACCAGCTCATCAAGGACTTCGCCCGCGATCTCGGCACGACCTTCGTGGTCGTAACGCACGAGCTGCAATCCATCCTGAACATCGGTGACCGCTGCATCATGCTGGACAAGGCCGCCAAGGGCATGATCGCGGAGGGCCGCCCCGGCGACCTGCGCGACGACCCGCCCAACGACACCGTCCGCCACTTCTTCCGCCGGGAGGCCGAGTAGATGGCCGCGTCCGGACGGGGCTCCGGCCTCTATCTGCGGGTCGGACTGCTGATCCTGGCGGGGATCGCGCTGACGGTCGGCTTCGTGATGTTCTTCACCGCCGGACGTCTCAGCCGCCATTCCGAGATCTTCGAGACCTATTTCCGCGAGAGCGTGCAGGGCCTCGATGTCGGCGCCCCGGTGCGCTACCGCGGCGTGCAGCTCGGCCGCGTCACCGAGATCACCCTGGTCAACTCCGTCTACCGCAACCCGGAGGGGCGGCCCTTCCAGGCGGCCTTCCAGCTCGTCGTCGTACGCTTCGCCATCGACCAGGACCGGCTGGGACCTGAGGGTGCCGACCCCGAGCGCGCGGTCGGCTTCGGCCTGCGCACCCGCCTGTCGAGCGCGGGCCTGACCGGCGGCTCCTATATCGAGATGGATTTCGAGAACCCCGAGCGTTTCCCGGTGGAAAAGCTGCCCTGGACGCCGGAGCATCCGGTGATCCCCTCCATTCCCTCCACCGTGGCGCAGGTGCAGGACGCCGCGCAGAACCTGCTGAGCCGCCTTCAGGGCCTGCCGCTGGAGGACATCATGAACAACCTCGACGGCGCGCTGGCGGATGTCCACCGGCAGACCAGCAACGGCGACCTGGCGAAGACCCTGGCCGATGTCTCGGCCATGGCCGGCACACTGCGCCAGACCCTGGACGGCACGGACATCCAGGGGATGGTGAAGGACATCCGGGGCGCCGTGGCGGACCTGCGCCGCACCGTGGCGGGGCCGGAAATGCAGGCGACGCTGCGCTCCACCCGCGACGCCGCCGCGCAGCTCAATGCCTCCATGCAACGGCTGCCGGCGGTGATCAGCGCACTGGAGCGCACGGCGCGCACGGCGGGCCATACGACCAGCGACGTGAACGCCGACCTGCAGCCGATCCTGCGCGACCTGGGGGCCGTGGCCGCCAACCTGCGCGACACGACCGAGACCCTGCGCCGCGCGCCCTCCCAGGCGATCCTGGGCGCGCCGCCCCCGCCACCCGCCTGGGCCACGGAGCGCAGCCGATGAACGGTCCCACCCGACGCCACACCTTGGCGCGCCGGCCGTTGCTGGCTGCGCTGCTGGCCCTGCCCGGCTGCTCGGCGCTGCAGAGCCGCCCTTATGTGGAGCCGCTGCGCTTCCGGCTGGACCCCGTGCGCTCCGGCCCACCGCTGCGCGGCTTCGGCCGGCAGACGGTTCTCCTTCGCCTGGCGCGCGCGGCGCCGGGGACGGAGGGGCGCATGCTGCGTGCCATCAACCCGGACGGCACGGTGCATGTGGAGTATTACGCCGAATGGGTCGCCCCACCCGCCGAGGCGATGGACGAGGCCCTGCGCCGCTGGCTCGTGGCTTCCGGCCTCTTCGCCGCGGTGCTGGCCCCCGGCACGCGGGCGAACAGCGATCTGGTGCTGGAAACGGAGCTGACCGCTCTGCATGCCGATCTCGGCCAGGGCCTGGCCCGGGCCGGCCTTTCGGCGGTATTGCTGCGGGAAGGCGCACTCGATCGCCGGGCCGTGCGCCAGTTCACCGTGTCCGGGACCGCGCCCCTGCCGCCGGAACGTCCGCTGCGACCGGAACCCCAGGCCCAGGCGATGGTGGCCGCCCTGGCGGGGGCCTTCGCGCAGCTCGAACAACAGATTTTGATCGCGTTAAGATAGTAATCTTCTATTAATACAACTTGTGGTTAATTAGGTAGGACGGTGTTCACGAATACCTAGACAACCGTCAAACTTCAGCCAGGATGGCACGTTGAGGCGGGTGTTTCAGGGGTCACCCAATGCCGTTCGATGGCCCGGACAGAGACGACGACTGGAACGAGGTCTGGTCGGAATACGATCATCGCCTGGATTCGGGCCGCGCGCTGTCCGCGAGGCCTGTCCCGGCCAAAGGCCACGCGCCATCCCGGCGGGGCCGGGGCCGCCTACTGCTTCTGCTGATGATTCCCCTGTTGCTGGCCTTCGTCATCGGGCTCGTCGCGCCATCCTGGGTGATGGCCCAGGACTTTGCAGCGAAGCTGCGGCGCATGGACGGCGTCACCCTGTTGCAGATGGCCGACCTGCCCAGCCTCCGGCGTAACCTGCGGCAGGAATTCCTGCCCCGGGCCAGCGCGCAGGGACTCTCGCCCGCGGCCCGGACCTGGCTCGCGGACATGGCGGGGGAGATGGTGGAGGGCTGGAACGACCCGCAATCCGTCGGCGCCTGGCTGCAGTTGCGCCGCTCGCCCCCCCTCCTGTCCCAGCATGTACTGCGCTCCCTCGGCGACCCCATCGGCACCAGCCATCTCCGCTACGCCGCCGCGCGCCTGAACTATGCGGGCGGGGTCGGCTTCGACCTTTCCTGGCAGGACGGACAGATACGGGTCCGGGGCCTGCGCTTCCCGGGTGGCTGAAACCTATCCGGCCATGTCTTTCCCATTGGTGAAGACGCTCGGGCCGGCCCGCCTGTCATCGAACCTTCACAAAAGTGAAACATGAGCGTCGCCTTGGGGGACTAGGGAGCAGCCGACGGCGGGACCACCTGTCCCGCCGGCAAGAACAGATCGCTCCGGAGACCACGCACGGTGTACAGACGCTCTCTCGCTCTCCTCACCGGCCTCGCGCTGCTGACCGCCGCCGTGCCGCACGGCGCCCTGGCCCAGACGGCCGAGATCACCGGTGCCGGCGCGTCCTTTCCCAACCCCGTCTATCAGCGCTGGGGCGAAGGCGCGAAGGCGATCGGCATCCAGCTGAACTACCAGTCCGTGGGCTCGGGCGCCGGCATCAACCAGATCCGCAACCGCACGGTGGATTTCGGTGCCTCCGACGCCCCGTTGAAGCCCGAGCAGCTGACCGAGGCCAAGCTGGTGCAGTTCCCGGCCGTGATGGGCTCGGTCGTGCCCATCGTGAACCTGCCGGGCGTCGAGATCGACCAGTTGAAGCTGACGGGTGAGATCCTCGCCGACATCTATGCCGGCAAGATCACCAAGTGGAACGACCCGAAGCTGGTCGAGCTGAACCAGGGCGTGACCCTGCCGAACGTCGCCATCGCGCCCGTCTATCGCGCCGATGCCTCCGGCACCTCCTTCGTCTTCACCTCCTACCTCTCCGCCGTCTCCTCCGACTGGCAGGGCAAGGTCGGCGCCGCCACCTCCGTGAAGTGGCCGGCCGGCGCCGGCGCGCGCGGCAACGAGGGCGTGGCCGGCACGGTGCGCAACACCCGCGGCGCCATCGGCTATGTCGAGAACGCCTATGCCACCCAGAACAAGCTGACGACCGTGCAGCTGCGCAACAAGGCCGGCAAGTTCGTGAAGCCGACCATGGAGAGCTTCATCGCCGCCGCCGGGAACGCCGACTGGTCCGCGCCGGGCATGGCCGCCAGCATCATCGACCAGCAGGGCGACGCCTCCTGGCCGATCGTCTCGCCGACCTTCATCCTGCTGCCGGCCAATCCGGAGAACGCCGACCGCTCCCGCGCGGTGATGCGCTTCTTCGACTGGGCCTTCACCCATGGCGGGGACGCGGCGCGCCAGCTCGAATACATCCCCCTGCCCGAGAACGTGCAGGCCAAGGTGCGCGATGCCTGGAAGCAGGTGAACGTGGACGGTAAGCCCGTCTGGAACCGGTAAGGTCCCCGACGACCGGAGCATGACCGGAGGGGCCGCGAGGCCCCTCCGGCACGTCTGACCCCAGGAAGGCCCGACCTTGTCCCAGACCGCATCCCGGCTCGCGGGCGCCGCCATCGGCGCCGATCCGGTTCCCCCCCGGCCCAGCCATGCCACGAAGCGCACCAGCGGCTTCGGCGACGCCGTCTTCGCGGCCCTCTGCCAGGGGGCCGGAATCCTGGTGCTGCTGCTGCTGGGCGCCATCATCGTGGAGCTGTTCCTGGGCGGGCTGCCGGCCTTCCGGGCCTTCGGCGCCGCCTTCGTCACCTCGACGGAATGGGACCCGGTCCAGGAGGTCTTCGGCGGCGGCGTGCCCATCTACGGCACACTGCTGACCGCGCTGCTGGCCATCCTCATGGCCGTGCCCGCCGCCTTCGGCATCGCCTTCTTCCTCACCGAGCTGGCGCCCAACTGGATGCGCCGCCCGGTCGGCGTGGCGGTGGAGCTGCTGGCCGCCGTGCCCTCGATCATCTACGGCATGTGGGGCTTCTTCGTGATCGTGCCCTTCATGGCGACCACCATCCAGCCGCCGATCATCGACACGCTGGGCGAGGTGCCGATCATCGGCGCGCTCTTCTCCGGCGCGCCCTTCGGCACCGGCCTGTTCACCGCGGCGCTGATCCTGGCGATCATGATCCTGCCCTTCGTCGCCGCCACGATGCGCGACGTGTTCGAGCAGGTGCCCCCGGTCTTCAAGGAAAGCGCCTATGGCCTCGGCGCCACGACCTGGGAAGTGATGCGGGGCGTGGTCCTGCCCTATACCCGCACCTCCGTGGTGGGCGGCATCATGCTGGGCCTGGGCCGCGCCCTGGGCGAGACCATGGCCGTCACCTTCGTGATCGGCAACGCCAACCGCATCTCCGCCTCGCTCTTCGGCCCGGGCAACACCATCGCCTCCCTGGTCGCGCTGGAATTCGGCGAGGCCGGGATGGGCAGCCTGAAGCTCTCCGCGCTGCTGGCGCTGGGCTTCGTCCTCTTCGTCATCTCCTTCGCGGTGCTGGCCGTCTCGCGCTGGCTGCTGCGGCCCCGGCTGAAGGGCTGAACCGATGAGCGCCACCACCTCCCATCCAGGGCAGATCGGCCCGCGCAAGGACCTCGCCGTGGCTCGCGCACTGGGCCGCAGCCGGCGCCGCAAGGACCTGCTGATCCGCGCCTTCTGCGTCGCGGCCACGTTGCTCGGCCTGTTCTTCCTGGCCTCGATCCTGCTGACGCTGCTGCTGCGCGGCCTGGGCGGGCTGTCGCTGCAGACGCTGGTCAACGTGACCCGCCCTCCCGGCAGCGGCGGCGGGCTGCTGAACCCGATCGTCGGCAGCCTGATCCAGGTGATCCTCGCCACGATGGTGGGCACGCCGATCGGCATGCTCGTCGGCACCTACCTCGCGGAATATGCCCGCGGATCGAAGCTCGGCGGCGCCGTGCGCTTCGTCTCGGACGTGCTGCTTTCCGCTCCCTCGATCCTGATCGGCCTCTTTGTCTACCAGCTGCTGGTGCTGCCCTTCGGCGGCTTCTCCGGCTGGGCGGGCGTGGCGGCGCTGGCCATCATCATCATCCCCGTCGTGGTCCGCACCACGGAGGACATGCTGAGCCTGCTGCCCGACACGCTGCGCGAGGCGGTGATCGGCCTGGGCTCGCCCAAGTGGAAGATGGTGGTGCTGGTGGGCTGGCGCGCCGCCGCCTCGGGCATCATCACCGGCGTGCTGCTGGGCGTGGCCCGCATCGCCGGCGAGACCGCACCGCTGCTCTTCACCTCGCTCGGCAACCTGAACTGGTCGGTCAGCCTGAACCAGCCGATGTCGAGCCTGCCGATCACCATCTATGCCTATGCCGGCTCCCCCTATGAGGACTGGGTCACCCTGGCCTGGGCCGGAGCCCTGATCATCACCCTGGGGGTTCTCGGCCTGAACCTCGTCGCCCGCACCGTGCTGCGCGCCAAGCGCTGAGAGGCTTCGCCATGAACGGAAACGCCACCCACTTCAGCATGCCGACCTCCTCCTCCAGCAGCATGGTGGACACCTCCCGCCCCTCCGCGCCGCTGAACGAGGCGGGGATGAGCGTGCGCGACCTGAACTTCTGGTATGGCGACAAGCATGCGCTGAAGGGCATCAACCTCGACCTGCCGCACCGCCAGGTGACCGGCATGATCGGCCCCTCCGGCTGCGGCAAGTCCACCCTGCTGCGCATCCTGAACCGCATGTACAGTCTCTATCCCGGCCAGCGCGCCGAGGGGCAGGTGCTGCTGGACGGGGAGAACATCCTCGACCCGGGCGTGGACATGAACGCGCTGCGCGCCAAGGTCGGCATGGTGTTCCAGAAGCCCACCCCCTTTCCCATGACGATCCGCGAGAACATCGCCTTCGGTATCCGCCTGCACGAGCGGCTGGGCCGGACGGAGATGGCCGAGCGCATCGAATGGGCCCTGGCCCGCGCCGCGCTGTGGGACGAGGTGAAGGACCGGCTGGACACCAACGCCGCCGGCCTCTCGGGCGGGCAGCAGCAGCGCCTCTGCATCGCCCGCACCATCGCGGTGCGGCCGGACGTGATCCTGCTCGACGAGCCGACCTCGGCGCTCGACCCGATCAGCACCGCGCGCATCGAGGAGCTGATCGACGAGCTGAAGCAGGACTTCACGATCGCCATCGTGACGCACAACATGCAGCAGGCGGCCCGCTGCGCCGACCAGGTGGCCTTCTTCTACCTGGGCGAGCTGGTGGAGGTCGCGCCTGCGGCGCAGCTCTTCACCACCCCGCGCGAGCGGCGGACCCAGGACTACATCACCGGCCGCTTCGGCTGAGCGAGAGGGAAGCGGCCATGGCCAACCAGCCCGAACACATCGTCAAGTCCTACAGCGACGACCTCCGTCGCCTGCGCGAGCTGGTCGCCCGCATGGGGGGCCTCGCCGAGCGGCAGGTGGCCGATGCCGCCTATGTGCTCACCCGGCGCGACGCCACGGCCGCCGCCGAGGTCGCCGCCCGCGACGCCCCGATCGACGGGCTGGAGCGCGAGGTGGAGAGCTTCTGCGTCCGCCTCCTCGCGTTGCGGGCGCCGATGGCGGCGGACCTGCGCTTCATCGTCGCGGCGATGAAGATCAGCCAGGAGCTGGAGCGCATCGGCGACTATGCCCGCAACGTCGCCAAGCGGGTCATGGTGATCGCGCAGCAGCCCAACCTCGTCGGGCTCGGCACCTTCGAGGCGCTGTCGCAACTGGTGCAGCGCAACCTCAAGGACGTGATCGACGCGCTGCTGAACGAGGATGCCGAGGCCTGCCGCCGCGTCTGGGCCAGCGACGTGGCGGTGGACGACATCTACAACGGGCTCTTCCGCCAGTTGCTGACCCACATGATGGAAGACCCGCGCAACATCACCGCGGCCACCCACATGCACTTCATCGCCAAGAACTTCGAGCGCATCGGCGACCACGCCACCAACATCGCCGAGACGGTTTACTTCTCGATCACCGGCCAGAACCTTCCCGACGAGCGGCCGAAGGTCGAGGCCCCCGGCGACCTGTCGCCATCCGACGCATGAGCGCCGCGATCGAGACCAGCACCCGCCCCACCATCCTGGTGGTGGAGGACGAGGCGCCGCTGCTGACCCTGTTGCGCTACAACCTGGAGCGCCAGGGCTTCCGCGTCGAGGAGGCAGCCGACGGGCAGGAAGCGCTGCTGCGCGTCTCCGAGGGCCGGCCCGACCTGGTGCTGCTGGACTGGATGCTGCCCAGCCTGTCGGGGCTGGAGGTCTGCCGCCAGCTCCGCCGCCGCCCGGCGACGCGCGACCTGCCCATCATCATGGTAACGGCCCGCACCGAGGACCAGGACGCCGTGCGCGCCCTGGATACCGGGGCGGACGACTACATCGCCAAGCCCTTCACCGTGGAGGCGCTACTGGCCCGGATCCGCGCCCTGCTGCGCCGCTCCGGCCCCGGCTCGATGCGTGAGGCCCTGGTCTGGCGCGACATGGTGCTGGACCCGGAGGCGCATCGCGTGACCCGCAACGGCCGGCCGCTGCATCTGGGTCCCACCGAGTACCGCATCCTGGAATTCATGATGCAGCACCCGGGCCGCGTCTTCTCGCGCGAGCAGTTGCTGGACGCCATCTGGGGCCGTGACATCCATGTCGAGCTGCGCACCGTGGACGTGCATATCCGCCGGCTGCGCAAGGCGGTGAACGGGCCGGAGGAGGAGGACGTCATCCGCACCGTCCGCTCCGCCGGCTATGCGCTGGACGTGGAGGGCTGAGGGGTCCCTCCCCTCAGCCGTTGTCGCGGAAGCCTGGGTAGAGGCACATGCCGCCATCCACGGTGATGGTGGTGCCCACCACGTAGTCCGACATGTCCGAGGCCAGCCAGACGGCGGCGTTGGCGATGTCCTCCACATCGCCGACGCGGCCATAGGGGATCAGCTCCAGCAGCCGCTTCCCGGCCTCTCCCGCTACGTTCTCCGCGTTGATCCGCGTGGCGATGGCGCCGGGCGCGATGGCGTTGATGCGGATGCGCTGCCCCGCCATCTCCTGCGCCAGCGTTCGCATCATCAGCGCGATGCCCCCCTTCGAGGCGGCGTAGTTCACATGCCCTGCCCAGGGGATGACCTCGTGCACCGAGCTCATATGGATGATCTTGCCCAGGGCGCGGGACAGCTTGCGGTCTCTCTGCTTCAGGAACTGCCGGATGCCCGCCTGGGCACAAAGGAACTGGCCGGTCAGGTTGGTGTCGATCACCTTGCGCCAGTCCTCGACCGTCAGCTCCGTGGCGGGGGCATCCTTCTGGATGCCGGAATTCGCCACCACGATGTCGATCGCGCCCATCGCCTCCGCGCCCCGTGCGAAGAGCGCCGCAACGGCGTCCGGGTCGGAGACGTCGGCCTGCACCGCCACCGCCCGGCCGCCCTGGCCCTCGATCTCCGCCACCAGCGCCTCGGCGGGCTCGCGGCCGGAGTGGTAGTTCACGATCACCGCCGCCCCGGCCGCCGCCAGCCCGCGCGCGACGCCCGTGCCGATGCCGGAACTGGCACCGGTGACCAGCGCGACCTGTCCATCGAGGCGGCAATCCATCGCTGTCCTCCTGCCCGTGCCGCAACGCGGCAGCCCTGTCCCCGGGGCGAACAGATGGCGGCAGCGAGAGTTGCGGGCCGGGCTGTTGACGGGATGGCCCGGCTTTCGCCAGCCTCGCGCCCCCGGGCCGTCGCAGCCCCCCCGAATCCCGCGCCCGCCCCCAACCGGACCCCAACCGGCACCATAGCCGGAACCAGCCAGGATGCCCGCCATGCCGCCGAGCCAGCCCCTCACCCGACGGACCCTCCTGGCCGGCAGTGCCGCGCTGGGTTCGGCGGCCACCCTTTCCGGCCCGGCCCTGGCACAGGGCGATGCGGCGCGGGTGCTGCGCTTCATCCCGCAGGCCGACGTCACCATCCTCGACCCGCTGGCCACCACCGCCTATCCGACGCGCAACCACGGCCACATGTGCTGGGACACGCTCTACGGCATTGATGCCAGCTTCCGGCCGCAGCCGCAGCTCGCCGAGGGCCATACCGTGGAGGATGACGGCAGGCGTTGGGTCTTCACCCTGCGCGACGGCCCGCTCTTCCACGATGGGGAGAAGGTGCGCGCCCAGGATGCCGTGGCTTCCATCAAGCGCTGGATGCCGCGCGACACGCATGGCCAGACCCTGGCGCAGCGGCTGGACGAGATCCGCGTGCTGGACGACCGGCGCTTCGAGATCCGCCTCAAGCGCCCCTTCGGCCTGATGCTGGACGCGCTGGGCAAGGCCTCATCGTATCCCTGCTTCATCTATCCGGAACGCTTCGCCAACCAGGACCCGACCAGGCCCTTTACCGAGGTGGTGGGCTCCGGCCCCTATCGCTTCCTGGCCAATGAGCGCGTCTCCGGCGCCCAGGTCGTCTATGGCCGCTTCGACCGGTACGTGCCGACGCCGGTGGGCACGCCCAGCATGATCGCCGGCCCGAAGCTCGCCCGCTTCGAGCGGGTGGAGTGGAAGGTGATCCCCGACCCCGCCACCTCCGCCGCCGCGCTGCAATCGGGCGAGGTGGATTGGTGGGAGGTCGTGCCCTCCGACCTCAATCCCGTGCTCAAGCGCGCCCGCGACGTGGTGCTGGAGCGCATCGACGAGTCCGGCACCTATGCCAGCTTCCGCTTCAACCACCTGCAACCGCCCTTCGATAAGCCCGAGGCCCGGCGCGCCCTGCTCGGTGCCGTGCTGCAATCCGACTTCATGGCGGCGGCGAATGGCGACGACCCACGGCTGTGGCGCGACAAGGTCGGCTGCTTCCCGGTCGGCAGCCCGCTGGCCAACGATGCGGGGATCGAGGCGCTCACCAGCCCGCGCGACTACGGCAAGGTAAAGGCCGACCTCGCCGCGGCCGGCGTGGCGGGGGCCAGCGTGACCGCCCTGCACGCCACCGACGTGTCCAACCAGAATGCGCTGATGACGGTCGGCGTGGACATGCTGCGCAAATCCGGCTTCCAGGTGCAGGACGCGACCTCGGACTGGGGCACGCTGCTGCAGCGGCGTCAGAATCGCGGCCCGGCGAACCAGGGCGGCTGGAACGCGCTGATCGCCCTGTTCAGCGGCATGGAGTTCAGCACCCCGGCGGGGCACCTGCTGTTGCGCGCCAATGGCGAGAATGCCTGGTTCGGCTGGCCGACCTCGCCGAAGCTGGAGGTGCTGCGCGACGAATGGTTCGACGCCCCGGACCTGGAGGCGCAGAAGCGCCTGGGGCGGGAGATCCAGACGCAGTTCTTCCAGGACGTGCCCTATATCCCGCTCGGCCAGTATTTCGTGGACAGCGCCTATCGCCGTGGACTGACCGATATCCGCCCCGGGCTGCCAATCCCGTTGAACGTGCGGCGGGGCTGAGGCGCCACCATCCGGCGGAAAGCCCATGGCATCCGCCGGCACGGTGGCAACGGCCGTGCTTGTTGCATTGCGACAAGGTTGCTATCGCAGCCCCCGTGCCCCTGGAGCGACCCGGCCTCCTGTGCTGGCCGCGATCGGTGCCCGGGTCCTGACAAGGAAACCCCCGCATTGGCGCTCCGGCACAAAGGGCTGGCCTTCACCGTCTTCCTGGGCGCGCTTTCGGCCCTGCCGCCTTTGTCCATCGACATGGGCCTGCCGGGCTTTCCGGCGCTGGAGGCTGATCTGGGCGCCACGCCCAGCCAGGCCACGCAGACGCTGAGCATCTTCCTGCTCGGCTTCGCCTGCGGCCCGCTCCTGCTCGGCCCGCTCTCCGACCGCTTCGGCCGGCGGCCGGTGCTGCTGGCGGGGCTGGTGGTCTTCGCCCTGGCGGGGCTCGGCTGCGCCCTGTCCGGCTCCCCCGGCACGTTGCTGTTCTGGCGGCTCGTGCAGGGCATCGGCGCCGGGGCGGGCGCGACGCTGCCCTTCGCCATCGTCCGTGACCTGTTCGACGGCACGGAGGCGCGGGTCCGCATGTCCTATGTCACGCTGGTCCTGGGCGTCGGGCCGATCGTCGCGCCGATGCTGGGCACGCTGGTGCTGGCGCTGGGGGGCTGGCGGGCGATCTACGGCGCGCTGGGCCTGGGCGGTCTGGTCCTGCTGCTGGTTACCGCCTGGGGCTTCGCGGAATCGGCGCCGGACGGGCGGCACCACAGCCTGCATCCCCGCCAGATCCTGGCGCGCTATGGGGAGGTGCTGCGGCGTCGGGTCTTCCTCGGCAATGCCCTGTCCAATGCCGCCTGCTTCGGCACGCTCTTCGCCTATATCTCCGGATCGCCGGCGGTGCTGATGGGCCAGTTCGGCGTGGCGCCGGGCCGCTACAGCCTGCTTTTCGCCTGCTCCGCGGTGACGCTGATGCTGGGTTCGGCGCTCAGCGGCCGTCTGGCCAAAGCCCATGCCCCCGGGCGCCTGGTGTCCCGCGCCGCCCTGTCGCTGACGCTGTGCAGTTCCCTGCTGGCCCTGGCCCTGACCCTGTCCGGCAGCCTCGGGCCCGCCAGCCTCGTGGCCTTCGCCGCCATCGGCAGCTTCGGCTTCGGCCTCCTGGCGCCGAACGCCACCCATGGTGCGCTGCAGCCGATGGGGCGGATGGCCGGGGCCGCCGCGGCGGCACTGCGCAGCCTGCAGATGCTGTTCGGTGCCTTGGCGGGCGCGCTGGTCGGACTGCTCTACGACGACCACAGTGCCCTGTCGCTCACAGCGACGATGGCGGGTTTCGCGCTGCTGGGCCTGGTGCTGCAACTCGCCCTGCTGCCGGGCCGGGACCCCCTGCCGGAACACGCGCCCTCGCGCGGCTGACCAGCCCGCGAGGGGGGCAACCCCTGCCTGGCCCGCGGCTCAGCGCGCGGGCGTCGCCGTGGCCTTGGGCGCGCTTTCCGCGGCGGCGGCGATCGCGCGCGCGACGACCAGAAGGCCCTGGCGCTGGTGCTCGTTCATGGTGGTGACCAGGCGTTGCAGCTCTGCCTGGAAGCTAGGGTTCGAAGACTGCACGTCCTGATGCCCCTCCATCGAATTCGAACCGAAACCAATTTTACCGGCATTAATCGCATTTTTTGGATGGTGGCAAGCGCTCTTTACCATCCTGTCACGTTCTGGGCACCGTCGGTGGCCATATTGGCCACGGCTGCTACCGGACCGGAATGCCTCTTCTTGCAACTGCGAGATGGAGAATGCACCGGATGCCGGATCGAGCCGAGAATTTTCATTCCCCGCTAACAATAAATTCGCTGTGACCACGATGTCCGTGAAGCACGCAGCCGTTGCCGAATCGGGCGCGGCGCGATCCGGATGTGCCATCTACTGAATCGGCATGCCGGCGCCACAACGGCCCGGCGCGCCGTCGCCCTCCGCTCCCTATCCGGCGCCGGTGGTATCCTTCTCCGCCTCCACCGTGGGATGCAGGGGCGCTGCGGCCGGGGTGGTGCCGGGCAGGCCCTGATAGGGCTGCTGCCGCTCGGCGGGCAGGGTCGCACGGGCCGTCAGTCGCCACAGGCCGAAGCCGAGGCAGGCCAGCGACACCAGACCGGCGTAAAGGAACAGGCCGCTGCGACCCACAAGGCTCATGCCCATGGAGGCCAGGACCGGCCCCGCCGCCGCGCCGAAGGAATAGGCCAGCACGAGGCCGCCGCTGGCCGCCACCCGGTCGCCCGCCCCCAACCAGTCGTTGGTGTGCGAGACGCAGAGCGGATAAAGCGCGAAGACCAGCCCGCCGAAGAGCGCGCCGGCCGCCAGCAGCCAGGGTGTGCCGAGCGGCACGACCAGAAGCACCAGGACGCAGGAGGCCACCAGCGCCGCCAGCGTGCCCAGGATCACCAGCCGCCGGTCGAAGCGGTCGGACAGGCGCCCGAGCGGCCATTGCAGCGCCATGCCCCCCAGGATCAGCGCGGTCATGAACAGCGTGGTCCCGGCGAGGTCGAGCCCGCTGCCACGGGCGAAGAGCGGCGCCAGCGCATAGACGGCGCCCAGGAGCAGGCCGCTCGTCACCGTGCCGACCATGCCGAGCGGCGAGATCCGGTAGAGCTGGCGCAGGCCCAGCGAGGCCACATCGGGCAGCGCGGTGGGGCTCTTGCTGGTCATCGAGACGGGCAGCACGGACAGGCCCATCAGGATGGACAGAAGCAGGAAGGGCCGCAGGTCCCCCGCCCCGCCGATGTTCAGCAGCCCCTGCCCCGCCGCCTGCGCGCCATAGACGCAGACCATGTAGGCGGCGAGCAGCGCGCCACGCCGCGCCGGCTCCGCCCGGTCGTTCAGCCAGCTCTCGATGCAGATGAAGAGCCCCGCCATGCAGAACCCGTCCACCAGCCGCACCAGCGCCCAGAGCGCGGCATTCTGCCACAAGGCATAGACCAGCCCGGTGGCCGAGACCGTGGAAGCGAAGACGGCGAAGGCCCGGATGTGCCCGACGCGCAGGATGACGCGGAAGGCCTGCAGTGCGCCGATGGTCAGGCCGAGGAAATAGGCCGTGGCGACGAGGCCCGTCAGGGACGGCGAGGCGCCGGCCGCGTTCAGGCGCAGGCTGACCAGGGTGGTGAGCGGCCCGTTGCCGAGCATCAGCAGCACCACCGAAAGCAGCAGCGCGCGGACCGGCCGCAGCAGCGGGGGGGCGGTGGTCACCAAGAGCGTCTGTCTCCCTGGCTCCGGCCTTCCGCGGGGCGGCGGGCATGGACCGGGCGGCGCGGACGTGACGTGGCGCGGGGGTGAAGCGCAAGCCCCTGCCGCTTCGCGTCCTCGCGAGGCCCGCGTCGCGGACGGAATCATTTTCCGCCAGGGGCATTTTTTTTGATCCCGGCAGTGCCCCTTCGGGGTTCCCGGCGTTCACCGCAGACCCCGTTGCCTCCCGATCAACCGCGCGCCTCCGTATTTCGATACGGATGCCGATTTTTGAATGCTAGGGTCGTGCATGATCTTTCCGTCCCTGCATGCCCCGACGCTGCTCGTGGCGACGGCGCTGGTGATCGCCTTTTCCGGTCTGGTCCTCCTGCTGTCACGGGGCCGGGGCCGGGATGCCGGATCGCTCGCCCTTTGGGGAAGCGCCATGATCCTGGGCGCGGTCGGGCTCGCCCTGACGGCGGTGGCGCAGGATCGCGGCGATGCCTGGGGCAGCGCGGCGATCCTGCTGGCGACGGCCCTGTCCTGGACGGCCGCGCGGCGCTTCGCCGGCCGGGGCGCGCGCCCCGGCCTGGTGCTGCTCGGCCCCGTCGTCTGGCTGTTCTGGGCGGGGCCGGTCGGGGATGGGCTGGAAAGGGCCGGGATAGCGGGGCCCTGGCAGGCCGCGCCGGTGTTTGCGATCGGCGCCGCCTATACCATCGCCACCGCCCTGGAACTCCGCCGCCGGCGCGACGAGGCGGGGGATGCCGGGCGCGTCGCCATCCTGCTCCTCGTCCTGCATGCGGTGCTCCACCTCGCCCGCGCCGCCACGCTGGTGCCGGCCGCGGAGGCAGGCTGGCTGCTTTCGCCGGCCATCGGCCTGGCGCTGGTGGTCGAGGCCCTGCTGCACACGATCGGCCTCACCTTCCTGTTCCTGGCAATGACCAAGGAGCGCGCGGAGCGACAGGCCCTGGCGCAGTTGCGGCACCTCGCCCTGTCCGACGGGCTGACCGGCCTCGCCAACCGCCGACACCTCGACACGATCCTGGCGCAGGCGGTGCGGGAGAACGACAGGCTGGCGCTGCTGATGGTGGATGTCGATCACTTCAAGGCCTTCAACGACACCTATGGCCACCAGCCGGGCGACGACTGCCTGCGCGCCATCGGCGGGGCGCTGGGCCTGTCCGCCCGGCCGCCCGGCGAGATGGCCGCGCGCTATGGCGGAGAGGAATTCGTCCTGCTGCTGCCCGGGGCCGACGAGGCCGCCGCCCTCGCCCGGGCGGAGGACATCCATGCCCGGATCGCCGCCCTGGCCATCCCGCATGGCGGCAGCCCGCTCAGCCGGGTGACGGTCAGCATCGGCATCGCCGCCAGCCGGAACCCCGGCGTTGCCGGAGAAGCGGGTGCGCCGGACCGGCTGCTACGCGCCGCCGACGCGGCGCTCTATGCCGCCAAGGCCGAGGGGCGGAACCGGACCAGGGTCGCCGGATCGTTCCGGGGAGCGGTGCTGCGCCCCACCATGCCGGCGCATCTCCGCCTCGCCATGGAGCGTGCGCGCTCCGCCTGATGGCGGCGCCCCTTCCGGAGAGGGGGCGCGGATGGCAAGCGAGGCGGCATGGCCTCCATCCTCCTCTACCTCCTGGCCGCCCTGGCGGAGATCGCCGGCTGCTTCAGCTTCTGGTCCTGGCGCCGCCTGGGGCAGAGTCCGCTCTGGCTGCTTCCGGGCATGGCCTCCCTCGCGGCTTTCGCCTTCCTGCTGACGCTGGTGGACAGCAGCGCGGCGGGCCGCGCCTATGCGGCCTATGGCGGGATCTACATCGCCGCCTCGCTGTTCTGGCTCTGGGGCGTGGAAGGGGTGGCGCCCGATCGCTGGGACCTCGCCGGCAGCGCCCTCTGCTTCCTCGGCAGCGCCGTGATCCTTTTCGCACCCCGCACCGGCTGACCGATGCCTTGCTCCACCGTCGGAGCCGGGCGGATCAGTCCAGCGTCGCGCCCGAGGCCTCCACCAGCCGGCGCCAGTATTCCGCCTGCGTTTGCAGATAGGCCGCGAAGGCGCTGGGGCTGTCGTCCCAGACGGGGGTCAGGCCCTCCGGCACCAGGCGGTCCCGGAAAGCCTCTGAGCGCACGAGGCCGGTGAAGGCCGCGAAAAGGCGGTCGATCCGGTCCTGCGGGGTGCCGGCGGTGGTCAGCACCGCGTACCAGGCCTGGGCATCGATGCCGGAGCCCGGCAGCAGCTCCTCCATGGACGGCACGTCGCGCAGCTCCGGCACGCCCACGACACGTTTCGCCGAACCGACAGCCAGGGCGCGGAACTCGCCGCTCCGCAGATGCGGCAGGATCGCCGGCGCCACGTCGAACATCATGTCCACATTGCCGACCAGCAGGTCGCGGATCGCCAGGGCGCCGCCGCGATAGGGCACATGGGTGATGTCCACCCCGGTCGCCTTGGCCAGCGCCGCCAGCGTCAGGTGGCTCACCGTGCCGGTGCCGGAAGAGCCCATGGTGATCTTCCCGGGCGCCGCCTTCGCCGCGGCGAGGAGGTCGGCGAAGCTCTTCCAGCTCCGGTCGGCCCGCACCACCAGCACCACCGTTCCGGTCGCGACACGGGTGACCGGCGCGAGATCCTTCAACGGGTCGAAACCCATGGAACGGCGGTACAGGAAGCGGTTCGCCGCCAGGATCGTGGCCGAGCCGAGCAACAGGCGGTAGCCGTCCTTCGGCGCGCGGACCACGGCCTCGGCACCAAGGTTGCCGCCCAGCCCGCCACGGTTCTCGACCTGGACCGGCTGTCCCAGGGCAGGCTGCACCTGCTCCGCCAGGAGACGCCCCAGCATGTCCACCGCGCCGCCGGCCACATAGGGCACGATCATCTGGAGCGGGCGGTCCGGGAAGCCTTCCACGGGCGGGGCGGCCGCATCCTGGTCCCCGCCCTGGTCCCCGCCCTGGCCACCTCCCCGGGCACCCCCTTGGGCCATGGCGCCGCCGGGGCTGGGCAGCAGGGCCGCCAGGGACATCAGCATGGCGCGACGGCGCGGGGTCATCGCTCGGCTCCCGGGGTTCATGCGGCTTCCTCCTCGCAGCAGCCCGGCCCGCCTGCAAGACCCGTACCGGCCGCAACCTCCGCGGGGACGGATCAGCGCGCCGAGAGGCTGTGGATCAGCACCGCCGCGGCAACGGAAACGTTGAGGCTCTCCACCTGGCCGGAGCCCGGCAGCGTCACCCGCGCGGCGCAGGCCTCGGCGGTGGCCGGGGCGACACCCTGCTCCTCGTTGCCCAGCACCAGGGCGATGGGCCGCCCGCGCGGCAGTTCCCCGGGCGGGACGCCGCCGGTGGCCACCGCCGCGACGGTCAGCACCTGCGTGGAGATGGCGCGCAACGTCCCAGGCAGGTCCGGCGCGGCGTGGAGGGACAGCGCCTCCAGCCCGCCCTCGGCGGTGCGGAAGGCGGCCTCGCCCAGCCAGGCCTGGCGCGGATCACCGGAGAGCACCATGCCGGCGCAGCCAAAGAAGGCCGCCGAGCGGGCGATGGCGCCGAGATTGTGCGGGTTGCCCACCCCGTCCAGCACCGGCAGGACCGGCACGGCGAGGAGCGGCGCCGGCAGGGGCACGGGCAGCAGCGGCAGGCGGCGCGGCACGGCGATGGCCACGATGCCGCCGTGATGCGTCGTGCCGGCGACGCGCGCCAGTTCCTCCGGCCGGACCTCGCGATAGGGTCGGCGCGCCCGCGCCAGGGCGGCGCAGACCGGCCCGGCCTCCGCGCGCATCGCGGGCAGGTAGAAGAGGCGCAGGATATCGTCCGGGCGGTGCCGGAAGACGGCCTGCACGGCGGCGCGGCCGCAGATGCGGTCGGGATCGGGGGGACGCGGCATGGCGGGCGGGGCTAGAGCTTGCGCCCCGCCAGCCCCTCCAGCATCTCCAGCGTGGTCGTGGAGATCTCCATCCCCTCGGCCTCGCTGCGCGCCTCGGCGGCGAAGCGGCGGTCGCCCGGCAGGCGCACCCCTTCATCCTCCAGCATCGCGGCGACCAGCGTCTCCACCCGGTCGAGGAAACGGTCCTGCCCTGCCAGCGCGCCGGGGTCGATGACGATGAAGGCCTGGCCCAGCGTCGGCCTGTTGCCCTGCTCCTCGAACAGGCTGTCCGCCTCCACGCTCAGCGCCGCACCGGTCAGCGCCGCGCAGAGCAGTTCCACCACCATGGCCAGCAGCGCGCCCTTGGTGCCGCCCGCCGCCAGCATGGTGCCCGACAGCGCCGCCTTGGCATCGGTCGTCGGGCGCCCTTCGGCATCCAGTGCCCAGCCTTCGGGGATCGGCTCGCCGTGCTGGGCGGCCTTCATGATGCGCCCGCGCGCCACGCTGCTCAACGCCAGGTCGATTACCAGCGGCGGGGCGTCGCGGCGCGGGAAGGCGGCGGCGATCGGGTTGGTGCCGAAGAGCGGCCGCTTGCCGCCGGGCGCCGGGATCGAGGCCGGGGCATTGGCGAAGGCCAGCGCCACCAGCCCCTTCTCCGCCATGCGCGCCACCGGGATGCCCATCGCGCCGGCATGGTTGCTGTTGGTCACGCCGGCGAAGCTGATGCCGTGCTCGCGCGTGCGGACCATCGCCTCGGCCTCGGCGATCTCCAGCGCCGGATAGGCGAGGCCGTGGCGCGCATCGACCAGGACGGTGCCTCCGCGCTCGGCGCGGATCTCCGGCACCGCCTTGCCGTCGGCCCGGCCGGTGCGCAGGAAGCCCGTGTACATCGGCACGCGGGACAGGCCATGGCCGGACCAGCCGGCGGCCTCCGCCCCGACCAGGGCACGGGCCGTGGCACCGGCCATGATGCCGGAGGACCCGGCATTGACGAGGGACTTGCGGACCAGGAGATGCGCCTGGGCGGTGTTGATGCGCGGCATTTCTCCCTAGGGCCGCGTGCGCCGCAACACGTCAAGGGGCTTTGCTCGTGGGCCTGCCTTCGCGGGCCCCAGGAACCTTCCCCGGGGCATGCCCGGCAGCCCCCGCCACCCGTCCGGAGGCCCGTGCGAGGGACGGAACCTGTCGCGAAAACCCACGGAAAAGAAAGAACATCCCCCGAAAGCCCCTCGTCTGGGGAATGGCTCTCCCGCAACTGCCGGGCAGGCCTTCACCCCTCGCCTCCGGCATGGCAGGCTCGATGCCATCCTCACAACATGACGCGGGAGTTCGGCGCATGGCGGGCGTGTTCTGGTACGACGGGCAGTGGAGCACCGAGGAGCCGAAGGTCCTCGGCCCGATGGACCATGCCTTCTGGCTGGGCTCGATCGTCTTCGACGGCGCCCGCGCCATCCGCGGCCTGGTGCCGGACCTCGACCTGCACTGCCAGCGCGTGATCCGTTCCGCCCGCAACATGGGCATGGACCCAAAGATTGCCGCCGGGGAGATCGAGGAGCTCTGCCGCGAGGGCGTGCGCCGCATGGGCCCGGATGCCGAGCTCTATATCCGCCCGATGTTCTTCATCCGCACCGGCATCGGCGCGGCCTTCCCGGACCCGGCCTCCACCACCTTCATCCTCTCGATCTACGACGCGCCGATGCCGCCGCCGAACGGCTTCTCCGCCTGCATGGTGCCCTATCGCCGCCCCGCCGCCGACATGGCGCCGACCGACGCCAAGGCCTCGGCCCTCTATCCCAACTCCTCCCGCGCCGTGCGCTGGGCCAAGGAGAAGGGCTTCGAGAACGCGGTGATGAGCGACCCGGACGGCAATGTCGCGGAATTCGCCACCTCCAACATCATGATGGTGAAGGACGGGGTGGTGATGACGCCCACGGCCAACGGCACCTTCCTGGCCGGCATCACCCGCTCCCGCATCATCTCCCTGCTGCGCGAGGCGGGGCGCGAGGTGCGCGAATGCACGGTGACGCCGCAGATGCTGGCCGAGGCGGACGAGATCTTCGCCACCGGCAATTTCGGCAAGGTGCAGCCCTGCACGCGCTTCGAGAACAACCAGATGCAGCCCGGCCCGGTCGCCGCCCAGGCGCGCAAGCTGTATTTCGACTGGGCCGAGGGCTCGCGCATCCTGCCGAGGAAGGCCGCCTGAAGGAAAGTCGCGCCAGCGGAGGCCAGATGGGGCCGCCGGTTCCGGAGCGGGTATCCCCGCGACCGGCGCCCCTGCGACTGGCATCCGGATGCCGGAACCGTGGCATCCGCGCCTCCGGTGGCGGGGCGCCACGCTTCGGCCAGGGGAGGATCGGGTCCTGAGCCGCCGCCAGCAGGGCAGTGGCGTCACCCATCCGCGCCCCGGCCCGGCAAGGGGAGGCCCACGCGCCGGCACGAGGCCGACCGGGGGGCAGGATGTCCGCGCCCGTGCGGGCAAGGACCGGGACACGGCGCGGCCCCGGCCCACCGGTGATGCGCCACCACCCTGGCTGGCGCAGCGCATCCTGCATCAGGATGCCGAGGTCCTGATCCTCGACAAACCTGCCGGGTTGCCGGTCCATGCCGGGCCGCGCGGCAAGCCAAGCCTGGAGGACTGGCTACCGCTGTTGCAACAGGGCAAGCGCCACCTGCCGCAGCCGGCCCACCGGCTGGATGCCGACACCGCCGGCTGCCTTGCCCTGGGCCGCACCAAGCCGGCCCTGGCGGCGCTCGGCGCGCTCTTCGCCGCCGGGCGGGCGGAGAAGACCTACTGGGCCGTGGCACTCGGCAGCCCCGCGGACGAAAGCGGCACGGTGGATGCGCCGCTGCGCAAGGTCAGCACCGCCCGGACCGGCTGGCGCATGGAACCGCATCCGGAGGGCCAGCCCGCCCGCACCGCCTGGCGCGTGCTGGGGCGTGGCCCCGGCCTGACCTGGCTGGAACTCCGCCCCGCCACCGGCCGCACGCACCAGCTCCGCCTGCATTGCGGGATGATCTGTGGCCCCATCCTGGGGGACCCGCTCTACGGCCAGGCGGCCCCCGGTGGCCTGCACCTGCTCGCTCGCGCCCTGGGCCTGCCGCTGGAACCGCCGCGCGCGGCCGAGGCGCCGCTGCCCGAGGCCATGCGGGCTGGCTTCGCCGCCTGCGGCTGGATGCCGGACGAGGGCTGAAGCGGGAAACGGGGCCTCCTGCCACTCAGAAGGTCGAAACGGGCTGCGGACAGGGTGGGATTCGAACCCACGATACGTCTCCATGCCGGGAAGCCGCTTTCCGGAGCCTGCGCCCTCCCTCCGGCCCGATGCCCCTGTCCATTGCTCGCGAGGGTTTGCGGTCAGCCGGATCGCGAAGCCCTCGACGGCATGCAGGGCCGCTGTCATCCCATGCTCGCATGAGCACGGAGAGCTGAGGTTGGACGGGCAGGCGAGATCGCAGCGGCTCGGCCATGGCTGGACCAGCGGGCAGCGCCTCGCGGCGCTCTATGGCGGCTATGCGCTGCTGGTCGTGCTGGTCGTGCTGGCGCAGCTTCGCTGGATGGAGGCGGCGGATGCACGGCCGGTGCTGCTGTCCGGCCTGCTGTTGCTGCTGGGCCTGGGCGGGGTGGCCTGGGCCTCCCGCACGCTGGTCGTCCAGCCGGTGGCTGCCGTGGCGCGCCGGCTGGAGGAGGGCTGCCCCATCCCGCCCGGCCCTGCCCACGGCGACTATGACGAAACCCAGGCCCCGGCGGAGATCGCTGAGCTGGTGCATCGCCTGGGCGCCGCCCGCGCGACGCAGGAGGAAGCGGTGCGGCTGCGCGACCTGCTGCTGCGGGAATCGCATCACCGGCTGAAAAACCACCTGACCCTGCTCGGTTCCTTTCTGCGGATGCAGGAACGGCAGATCGACGACCCGGCCGCCCTGGCGGCGCTGCGCGCGGCCCAGGGGCGGATGATGGCCATCGCCGCCACCTATGACCTGATGCACGAGGCCGGGGCGGCGGAGGTCTCGCTGGACGGCATGCTGGAACGCCTCGCCCGGGCGCTGCCGGAGCGCGAGGGCTCGGCGGCCTCCATGGATACCGATCTGGCGCCCGTTTCCGTGCCGGCCGACGTGGCGGTCAAGCTCGGGCTGGTGGTGAACGAGCTGGCCACCCACGCCCTGCGCCACGGCCCGCCGGGGGGCCGGGTGCGGATCGTCCTGCGTGCCGAGGGGGATGGCCTCGTCCTCCTGGTCAGCGACGAGGGGCCGGGCCAGCCGGAGGGTGCCAAGGGGCTCGGCATGACCATTGCCGAGGGCCTCGCCCGGGCGCTGAGCGCGCGCCTCGGCCGCCTGCCACCGCCGCAGAACGGCTGGGAGGTCGCGTGGTCGCCGCGGCGGGATGCGGCCAGGGGCCGTAAGGGAGACGCGGCTTCCTGAAGGACCCGCCCCTTCATGATCGCTGGCCAGCATCGGCCAGCGATGTTAACAATCGTTCATGATGGAAGAATGGACCGCCGCTTTCGAGGGCTGGATGCGTGCCAACGCCGCCTGGGTCGGCCCAGCCACTTTTCTTGTCGCCTTCCTGGAATCCTTTCCGGTGGTCAGCATCGTGGTGCCCTCCACGGCGCTGCTCCTCGCCTTCGGCGCCCTGATCGGCGGCGGGATGGTGGACCCCTGGCCGGTGCTGGCCGCCTGCGCCCTGGGCGGCGTGCTGGGCGATGCCGCCGGGTACTGGCTGGCGCGGGCGATCGGCCCTTATGCGGTCCGGCGGCGCCTGCCCGCCTCCTGCCGGCGGGTCTATGCCTGGTCGGTCACCGTGTTCCGGCGCTGGGGCTGGTGGGCGGTCTTTGTCGGACGCTTCCTCGGCCCCATGCGGGCGGTGACACCACTGGCGGCCGGCGTGACCGGAATGCGGAACCGTGCCTTCCAGAGCGCCAACATCCTGTCCGCCATCCTCTGGGCGCCGCTGGTGCTGATGCCAGGCTCCATCGGCGGCTGGCTGGCACGGGAACTCGGACAGGAGCCCGATCCGCTGCTGCTGGCCGCCACCGCCGGTGGCGCCCTGCTGCTCTGGCTGAGCTACCTGCGCCTGAAGCCGGTGCTGAGCGACGCGCTGAAGGCAAGGCGCTGAGCCGTCGTCCGTCCGGCCTCTGGTAAAGGCGCCGGCTACGCGACCACGCCGGCGGCTCCCCCGCCTATCCGACCAGTCCGGCCATCCAGCCCAGCCCGCGCGGAAGCGCCGGGGGCGGCATGACGGATGGCACCGCCCCGCCCGCGGATAGCCCGGCGGGGGCGATGGCGTAGCGAAGGTCGTGGCCGTCGGCGATCATCTGCCGGAACACGGCGGCCATCGAGAGGTCCTGGCTGCCGCGCCGCTCCAGGCGGTGCAGCGCCTGCCGGAACAGGGCCACGGAGCGCAGGCGGTACAGGCCGGTGCCACAGAGCCGGGACAGGCCACGCTGCTCGGACAGTCCTTCCAGCCGCCCCATCGCATCCCCCTGGACGAAGCCGCGGAAGGGGCGGCCATCCTCGCCGCATTCCAGCCAGCCATCCGCCCGGGGGTCCGGCGGCAGATGGCACAGATCCGCCAGCGCCTCCGCACCCAGGACGGTCAGCGGTGCCTCGACGGGGGCGCCGGTAGCGCCCAGGCCGAGGCGCACGGTCTCCGCTTCCCCGCGCGTCGGGCGCGACAGGGCGACGAGTTCCGCGGCGATACCGGAGGCCGCCAACCTGTCGCGCAGGAACTCCGCCACGCCCGGCCGGTCGAGATGGACGATCATCAGGCCGGCGGCATGGCCGCTGTCCGGCAGAGCCGCGAGGAAGCGGTCCAGCAGGGACGGGCCACCCTCCGCGCCGCGCATCCATTCGGGCGGAATCTCCTCGTTCCGTCCCGGACGGCCGAAGGCGGGGAGCACGATCATGCCGCCAGCCCCCGGTCCGCGAAGTGATGGGGAAAGGCGGCGAGAGGCAGGGGTGTGGGGATCATGATCGACTGGGACCGGTTCCGGGCAAGGCTGGGACTAGAGGGAGGTTAATACACCTTTAAAGTGTATCACTTCCAAAACAATCAACCTTAAGTCAATACCCCGAATGGATGATGGGCAGCTCAGTGTTCCCATATTGTTCTTGACCCAGAGCTCGCGCGTACCCCATATTCTGCAGGAACGAAGAAAGAACGCGGCCGTGTTTCCCCCGTGATCCCCCACGGGACCCGGCATGGCCGCCCCGGACGGAGCTTCGTGTCATGCCCGATGGCAGCCTGGGCCGCCCTCTTGCCCTGACCGGGTCCCCCCTTCCCGGTGTCCGTAGAGGCCGTGGTGCCTCCACGAACCCTGCCATCCGCTACGAAAGCTCCGTCCGGGACCCCTTCGACGACGGCTGGAACACGTTGCCCGAAGCGCTGGCGGAACTGCCGCCGCTCGCGACCACGCTGACGCGGGATGCCACGCGCAAGGCCCTGGCCTGGAACGACAGTCCGGATCTGGGCTTCGACCGCAGCATCAACCCCTACCGGGGCTGCGAGCATGGCTGCATCTACTGCTATGCTCGTCCGACCCATGCCTGGCTGGGGCTCTCGCCCGGCCTGGATTTCGAGACGCGGCTGGTCTTCAAGCCGGAGATCGCCACGCTGCTGGAGAAGGAGCTGCGCCGGCCCGGCTATGTGCCGAAGCCCATCGCGCTCGGCTCCAACACCGATCCCTACCAGCCCGTGGAACGACGCCTGCAACTGACCAGGGCGGTGCTGGAGGTGCTGGACCGCTTCAACCACCCGGTCTCCATCGTCACGAAATCCGCCGGCGTGCTGCGGGACATCGACATTCTGCAGCGGATGGCGTCCCGCAACCTCGTCCATGTCTGCCTGTCCGTCACCACGCTGGACCACAGGCTGGCGCGGCTGATGGAGCCCCGCGCCGCCGCCCCGGTGCGGCGCCTCGCCGCGCTGCGCGCGCTGACGGAGGCAGGGATCCCCACCGCCGTCCTGGCGGCGCCGATGATCCCCGGGCTGAACGATGCCGAGCTGGAGCGCATCCTGGGCGCCTGTCGCGAGGCCGGGGCGAGCCGGGCGGGCTATGTGCTGCTCCGCCTGCCGTTGGAGGTCGCGGAAATGTTCGAGACCTGGCTGCGGGACCACTATCCGGACCGTGCCGGCCGCATCCTGGCGCTGATCCGCGAGACGCGCGGCGGGCAGAGCTACGATTCCCGCTTCGGCGTCCGTCAGGTCGGCACCGGGCCTTACGCAGATACGCTCCGCCAGCGCTTCCATCTGGCCCTGAAGCGCTTCGGCTATGGCCTGACCTTTCGCGGCGCTGGAGGCCGGGGCGACGATCCCCTGGACTGCTCGCGCTTCGCCGTACCGCCCTCGGAGGCTGCGCCACAGCAGCTCAGCCTGTTCTGATCCCTTCCCCCTGAACGGAAAGGGCCCGCCGGATCGCTCCGGCGGGCCCTTTTCATGTGCTGTCCGGAACTGGCTTTTCAGGCAGCCCGCAGCGCCTTGGGCAGTTCGGCCACGGAGCGGTCCACCAGCGCGGCATCGGCCCGGGCGTCGAACTTCTCCGCGATGACGTCGCGCGCCGCCTGGGTGGCGACCTCGGCGGCGGTGCGGCGCACCTCCGCCACGGCGCTTGCCTCGGCGGCGGCGATACGGTCCAGGGCCATGCGCTCGCTGCGCTTGGCGCTGGCCTCGGCCTCCGCCATGGCGGCCTTGGCGAGGCGCTCAGCCTCGGCCTTGGCGCGGGCGATCATCTGCTCGGCCTCGGCGGCGGCGGCGGTACGCTCGGCCTCGGCCTGCTGGCGCAGCGCCTCCGCCTCGGCACGCAGGCGCCCGGCTTCATCCAGCTCGGCCCGCACGGCCCTGGCACGGGCGTCGAGCATCCCGGCAAGGCGCTGCCACAGCATCCGCCCGGTCAGCACGACGAAGAGGACGAAGGCGACGCCGACCCAGAACTTCGGGTCGAGCCAGAAGTGCTCGTAGTGGTGTGCCATCAGGCCTGTCCTCGCGCCGCGATCTGACGGTCAACGGCCTGCGCCACGGCCGTCTGGTCCTTGATGCCGGAAAGGGTCTCGACCAGCGCCGTGGCGGCATCGGTCGCGACCTCCTGCAGCGCCCCCATGGCGGAGTCGCGGGCCTGGTTGATGCGCGCCTCGGCGGCGGCGATCTGCTCCTGCAGCCGGGCGTTCAGCGCCTCGGACCGTGAGGCGGCCTCGGCATTGGCGGCGGCCACGGCGGCGCTGATGCTGTCCTGCGCCTGGGCGCGGGCCTGCTTCGTCGCGGCCAGATGCGCGGCATTGGCCTCGTCGGCCTCGGCCTTGGCCGCGCGCGCGGCCTCCAGGTCGGCACCGATGCGCTGGCGCCGGTTGGCCAGGACCTCGCCCACCGGCGGCAGCAGCCACTGGTAGCAGACCAGCACGAAGAGACCGAAGATGACGAAAAGCCAGACGACCTGGGCCGTGGTCAGCGGATTGCCGAAGTCGAGCTGCGGCATGCCGCCCTTGCCTTCCGCCTGGGCCTGGGCGTCGTGGTAGTCGGCGCGGTCCTGGGCGGAGCCGATGGCGTGCGCGCGGTCGGAATCGGAAAGCGGGGCCCCCGTCGTCTGCGGCAACTGGCTGGGCAGAGCCACGGTGCCGGAGGGGGTGGAATGGGGCGCGGCGGGCGCGGAGGGAACCTGTGCGACGGCGAGCACCGGCAGGAGAACCAGCGCCGCGGCCAGCGCGGTCGTCTTGCGGCGGATCATCACGGCTCCTGAAGGAACCGGCGCCGCGGGGACGGGCCCCGCGGCACCAGGGGGTGTCAGGTGAACAGGATCAGGAAGGCGATCAGCAGGGCGAAGAGCGCCACGGCTTCCGTCAGGGCGAAGCCCAGGATGCCGATCGGGAAGACGGTGTCGCGGGCGCCGGGGTTGCGGGCCACGCTGCTGATCAGCGAGGAGAAGATGTTGCCGATGCCGAGGCCGACGCCGAAGAGGGCGATGACCGCGAGGCCGGCGCCAAGGGCCTTGAAGGCGCCGAGGTAGGCGACAGGATCGTTCATCGAGAAGTTCTCTTTCCTTGTCTCAAGGGGAAGGGGACGCGCTGTCTTTAGTGCAGGTGCACCGCGTCGTGGAGATAGATGCTGGTCAGGATCGCGAAGACATAGGCCTGCAGGAAAGCGACCAGCACCTCGAAGCCGATCAGCGCGACGTTGACCGCCATCGGCAGCAGCGCACCGAGGAAGCCCAGCGCACCAAAGGAGCCGATCAGCACGACGAAGGTGGCGAAGACCTTCAGCATCACGTGTCCCGCGACCATGTTCGCGAAGAGACGGATGGAGAGGCTGATCGGGCGGGACAGGTAGGAGACGATCTCGACCGGGATGATGATCGGCGCCAGCCAGAGCGGCGCGCCCTCGGGGAAGAAGTAGCCGAAGAACTTCTTGCCGTGCAGGACCAGGGCGACGATCGTCGTCGTCAGGAACACCAGCACCGCGAGACCGAAGGTCACCGCGATATGGCTGGTATAGGTGAAGGCGTAGGGGAACAGGCCCAGCATGTTCCCGAACAGGATGAACATGAACAGGGCGAAGACGAAGGGGAAGTAGCGCCGCCCCTCCTGTCCGACCTGCCCGATCACCAGCCCTTCCACGAATTCGTAGAAGATCTCCGCCAGCGCCTGCAGCCGCCCCGGCACGACGGCGCGGCGCCGCATGCCGAACAGCATCAGGGCGGAAATCAGCCCGACCGCGAGCAGCATGTGAGCGGTGGACTGGGTGAAACCAACGGCGCGGCCAACAGGCCCCAGCACGGGAATGAGCTCGAACTGGCTCAGAGCGTCGATCGTCTTGCCTTCAGTCGCCAAGGCCCTGCCCTCATTCAGCGGTCGCGCCCACGCCCCGGGGAAAGAACGCGGTACAGATTCAACACCCCGGCGGCGCCGCCCACGAGGAAGAAGACCAGCAGAAGCCAGGGAGAGGTGCCGAACCACCGGTCCAGCGCCATGCCGATCACGGTGCCGACGATCAGGGCCGAGACCAGCTCGGCACCGATCCGCAGCCCCAGACCCCACACGCCTGCCGGCAGCCCTCCCTTTCCCTTTCCGGGGTCCGGTTCCAGGCCCTGCTGGGCCCGGGCTTTCCGCAAGCGGTCGTCGAAGTCGCCGTGCTTTACCACCCTCGCTCCCTGCGGGCCTAACCCTCGGAAGGCAATGGGCTCGTAAGGAACCGTTCACACGGTGTCAAGCTGAGACGAAACCGCCGGACTGCCGTTCCCACAAGCGCGCATAGGCCCCACCACGTGACAATAATTGCGCATGCGTGCCCATCTCCGCAATGCGCCCGTGTTCCAGCACCACCAGCCGATCCAGCCGCGCGATGGTGGACAACCGGTGCGCGATGGCGATCACGGTCTTGCCCTGCATCAGCCGCTCCAGCTGCTCCTGGATCGCCGCCTCCACCTCCGAATCGAGCGCGCTCGTCGCCTCGTCCAGCACCAGGACCGGCGCGTCCTTCAGCAGCACGCGCGCGATGGCGATGCGCTGCCGCTGGCCGCCGGACAGCTTCACGCCCCGCTCGCCGACATGGGCCTCGTAGCCGGTGCGCCCACGCCAGTCCTCCAGCCCCATGATGAAGCCGTCCGCCTGGGCCTGCCGCGCCGCCGCCTCGACCGCCGCGTCGTCCGCATCGGGGCGGCCATAGCGGATGTTGTCGCCGACCGAACGGTGCAGCAGCGCGGTGTCCTGCGTCACCACGCCGATGGCCGCGCGCAGCGACTCGGATGTCACTGCAGTAATGTCCTGTCCATCGATCAGGATTCGGCCCGAATCCGGCTCGAAGAAACGCAGCAGCAGGTTGATGGCGGTGGTCTTGCCGGCACCGGAATGGCCGATCAGCCCGATCCGCTCGCCGGGCGCGATGGTCAGGTCGAAGCCGTCCAGCACGGCCTGCCCTTCCCGCCCATAGCCGAAGCGGACCTTGTCGAAGCGCACCTCGCCGCGCGTGACCACCAGATCCCGCGCCCCCGGCGGATCGGGCGCGGTGGGCGGCACGGCGATGGAGCCCATCCCCTCCTGCACCACACCGATATTCTCGAAGATCGAGGAGACGTTGAAGGCGACCCAGCCGGAGATGTTCACGATCTGCCAGGCCATGGGCAGCGCCGTGGCCACCACGCCGAGCCCGATCTCCCCGCGCGTCCAGAGCCAGATCGACAGCGCCGCCATCCCCGTCATCAGCAGCGCGTTGAGCGAGGAGAGCAGCAGGCCGTTCAGCGTGACGATGCGGGTCTGGCGCTGGAAGCGCTCGGTGAGCTGGTTCAGCCCCTCCCCCACGAAATCATCCTCGTCCCGCGCCCGGGCGAAGAGCTTCACGGTCAGGATGTTGGTGTAGCTGTCCACCACCCGCCCGGTGAGCAGCGAGCGTGCCTCCGAGGCCCGCCGCGCGCGCTCCCTCAGCCGGGGCACGACGAGGCGGAGCTGGACCACGTAGAGGCAGAACCAGAGCAGCACCGGCAGCGCCAGCCGCCAGTCCGCCGCGACCAGCCAGAGCATCGCCCCGCTGGCATAGACCAGGATGTACCAGACGGCATTCACGCCGGAGACGATGCTCTCGCGCAGCGCCGGCCCCGACTGCATCACCCGCGTGGCGATCCGGCCCGAGAAATCCTCCTGGAAGAAGGCCCAGCCCTGCCGCACCACATGCCAGTGCGCCTGCCAGCGGATCATCCCGGTGAAGCCCGGCACCACCGCCTGCTGCACCACGAGGTTCTGCATCAGGATGGAGGCCGGCCGCACCAGCAGCATCACCAGCGCCATGCCGGCAAGCGGCCCCCAGGCCTCGGCGAAAAGCCGCTCCGGCGCGTGCGACTGCAGCAGCGAGACCACCCGGCCGATGAAGATCGGGATCAGCGCATCCAGCAGCGCCACCCACATCCCCATCACGAAGAGCAGCAGGAAGACCAGCTTCGCCTGCCGCGCATAGTGCCAGTAGAAGCCCAGCAGCGAGCGCGGCGGCGCCCCCTCCGGCACCGGCACGCCAAGAAAGCGCGCGGCCTTCTCCCCCGGATTCGCGGCCGGGTTCACCAGGCTTTCGAAGAAGCGGAACATCGCGGGAACAGACGCCCGGGCGGGGAGTCGGGTCAACGCACAACGTGTTCATGTTCGGTCCGGCCGCAGCGGGAACCAGCTCCCGGCAGGTCCAGGAGCTCCTCGGCTCCTGGCGGATGGGGGTGACGGGGGAAGGCAGGGCCTTCCCCCGGGCCACAAGCGCAACGCCCGTTCAGGGCGTCGCCTGGGCCACCATCTCCACCGCCCGCGACAGGTCCACGCTGAGCAGGCGGGACACGCCGCGCTCCTGCATGGTGACGCCGTAGAGCCGGTGCATGCGCGCCATGGTCAGCGGGTGGTGCGTGACCACCAGGAAGCGGGTTCCCCCTTCCGCCATCGCGTCCAGCAGCCCGCAGAGGCGCTCGACATTGGCGTCGTCGAGGGGGGCATCCACCTCGTCCAGCACGCAAACCGGGGCGGGCTGGCACCTGAACACGGCGAAGATCAGGGACAGCGCCGTCAGCGCCTGCTCCCCGCCCGAGAGCAGCGAGAGGGCGGCCAGCTTCTTGCCCGGCGGCTCGGCGAAGAGCTCCAGCCCGGCCTCCAGGATGTCCTCCGATCCGACCAGCGCCAGATGCGCCCGTCCGCCGCCGAAGAGCCGGGTGAAGAGCGCCTGGAACTCCGCGTTCACTCTGTCGAAGACGGCGCGCAGCCGTTCCCGCGCCTCGCGGTTCAGGTGGCCGACCGAGCCGCGCAGCTTGTTGATCGCGGTGGCGATGCTGTCGCGCTCGGCATCCAGCCCGGAGAGGCGCGCCTCGATCTCCGCCACCTCGCCCTCGGCCCGCAGGTTCACCGGCCCCATCTCCTCGCGCTCCCGCGCCAGGCGCTCGGCCTTGCGGCGGGCGCGCTCCTCGGCCGCCTCGGACAGATCCTCCGGCGCCTCGGGCAGCGCCGCCTCCGGCCCCAGCCGCTCGGCGATGCGGGCCATCAGGGCGCGGGCGGCATCCTCGGCCCGCTGCACGGCGGCATCGGCGGAGAGACGGGCCTCGCGCGCGGCGGCATGGGCGGATTCGGCACGGTGCCGGGCCTCCGTCGTGTCGCGCACCGCCTGCTCCGCCCCGGCCAGGATGCGCGCGGCCTCGGCATGGGCGGATTCGGCTTCCGCCAGGATGCGGGCGGAGGCCTCGCGGCGGCTTCCGGCGGCCTCCGGCGCCTCGGCGGCCTCGCGGCAAAGGCGCCGGGCCTCCTCGGCGCGCCGTTCCAGCTCGGCCAAGTGCCGGCCGGCCTCGGCACCACGATCGGCCCAGCCGGCGCGTTCGGCACCCAGCGCCTCGCGCCGGGCGGCGATGCGCGCGGCCTCGGCCCGCAGCGTGGCGGCTGCCTCGCGCAGCCGGGCCTCCGTGTCGCGCGCCCCGGCCAGCGCGGCGCGGGCGGCCTCCAGCGCGGCGCGGGCGGTCTCCACCGGCACCTCACCGGCACGTCCCGCGATCTCCAGCGCCGCCTGCGCCTCCGCCTGTTCGGCCAGGGCGCGCTCGATCTCCGGCAGCAGGGCAGCGAGACGGCTTTCCGCGCGCGCCGCATCGGCGGCCAGCCGGTCGCGCGCCGTCCGGGCGGCGTCAAGGCTCAGCCCGGCTTCGCGCCGGGCGGCACGGGCACTGGCCTCGGCAGCCCCGGCCTCGGCCTCCGCGATGCGGGCGGCATCGCGGGCGCGGGCGGCCTCGGCGGCATCCGGCAGGGCGGCGAGCGCCTCCCCCGCCAGCGACAGCGCGGCCTGAGCGGCCTCCAGCTCGGCAGCGGCCTGTTCCAGCCTCGGCGCCAGCGCGGCCTCGCGTCCGGCCACGGCGGCAGCCTCGGCGGCCAGACGGGATTCCTCCGTGCGTGCCCTGGCCAGGCGGGCCTCGGCGGCGCGGCGCGCCTCGCGGCTGGCATTCTCGCGGGCGATGGCCTCGCGCTCCGCCGCCTCGGCCCCGCTCCGCGCCTCCCTTGCCCCGGCGGCCCGTTCCCGGGCGGCGTCGAGGTCGGATTTCAGCGCGCGCAGGCGGTTGCGGCGCTGGAGGCGGATCGCGGCGGCGCTCGGCGCCCCGGCGCGGACCGTGTAGCCATCCCAGCGCCAGAGCCCGCCCTCGGCGGACACCAGGATCTGCCCGGGGGCCAGCGCGGGTTGCAGCGCCGCGCCGTCCATCCCCTCCGGCAGCAGCCCGACCTGGGACAGCGCGCGGCGCAGCGGGGCCGGCGCCTCCATCAGCCCGTCGAAGCCGCGCACGCCGTCGGGAAGCGGCCCGGAGCCCGGGAGTGGCGGCAGTTCGCGCCAGTGGCGCGGCGCCTCGGCGGCGGCGGCTGCCTCCAGCGCCTCGCCCAGCGCGGCGCCCAGCGCCACCTCCAGCCCCGGCGGCACGGCGGTCGCGTCCAGCAGCGGCGCGTCGCCCTTGCCCGCATCGGTGCGCAGCAGCGCTTCCAACCCCTGCGCCTCGGCGGCGAGCAGCGCCTGCCCGGCCTCCGCTTCGCTGGCGGCCTCGCGGGCACGGGCCAGGGCGGCACGGGCCGCCTCGCGGGCCGTCTCCGCCTCGCGCGCCGCCTCGGTGGTGTCGGCATGGGCGGCCTCGGCCCCGGCGAGCTCCTCCCGCGCGGCTTCCAGCACCCCTTCGGGCAGGCGGGCGGCGGCGATCCTCGCCTGCTCGGCGGCGAGTTGCTCCGAATCCCGGCGCGCCCGGTTCAGCCGCGCCAGGGCGGCGTCGCGGTCGCCCGTCGCGCGCTGCAGGGCGGCGGCGGCGGAATCGGCGCGCAGCCGGGCAGCGGCATGGGCCTCCTGCGCTGCGACGCGGGCGGCTTCGGCCTGCTCCAATGCGGCATCGGCGGCGGCACGCGCGGCCTCGGCCTCGGCGAGCCTCGTCTCGGCAGCCGGCAGCGCCTCGGGCGGCGGGATCACGGCCTCGGCCTCGCCGCGTTCGGATTCCAGCCGCGCCAGGGCCCCGGCGGCCCGGTTGGCGCGCGCCTCGGCGGCCTCGCGGGCGGCGCGGCGATGCGCCTCGTCCGCCGCCGCCGCCGAAGCCTCCTCGGCAGCACGCTCGGCGGCGCGGCCAGCCTCGTCCAGCGCGGCACGGGCCGCCTGGGCCTCCGCCTCGGCCGCCGCCAGCCGGGCAGGCATCGCCCCGGCCTCGGCCGCGAGCCCGGCCTCCTCGCCGCCCAGCCGGGCCAGCGCCTCGTCGGCGGCGCGGGCGGCGATGGCGGCGCGTTCCAGATCCTCCTGCACCTGCCGCAGCCGCGCCTCGGCGGCCTCCAGCGCGACGCGGGCGCGCGATTCCTCGGCGGAAAGCCCCTCGGCCTCCACCCGGCGACGCTCCAGCAGCGTGCGGGCCAGGGCCTCGGCCTCGCGCGGCGCCGGCAGGGCGTTCGTGGCGGTATGGGCGGCCACGGCGGCGCGCGCTGCCTCGGCCTCGGCCGCCTGCAACGCCGCCTGGGCCTGCGCCCGCTGGCCACGCGCCAGAAGCAGCTCGGCCTCGCCGCGCCCGGCCAGGATGGCAAGCCATTCGGCCTCGGCCTCGCGCGTCAGGCCGGAGAGATTGCGGTAGCGGGCGGCCTGCTTGGCCTGCCGGCGCAGCCCCTCGCGCTGGCGCTCCAACTGGGCGCGCAGGTCCTCGGCGCGGGACAGGTTGCCCTCCGCCTGGCGCAGCTTCAGCTCCGCCTCGTGGCGCCGGGCGCGCAGGCCGGCGATGCCGGCGGCCTCCTCCAGCACCTGCCGGCGGTCCTCGGGCTTGGCGCCGATCAGCGCCGCGACCTTACCCTGGCTGACCATGCCGGAGGCGCGGGAGCCGGTGCCGAGATCGGCGAACATCGTCGCCACGTCGCGCCCGCGCACCTCGCGCCCGTTGATGCGGTAGCCGGTGCCCTCGCCACGCTCGATGCGGCGGACGATCTCCAGCTCCGGCACCTCGGAATTGGGGGGCGGGGCGAGGCCGGCGGCATCTTCCAGCCAGAGCGCGACCTCGGCATGGGAGCGCGCGGAGCGGGTGCTGGTGCCGGCGAAGACCACGTCGTCCATCCCGGCGCCGCGCATGGCGCGGGCGTTGGATTCGCCCATGGCCCAGCGCAGCGCCTCCACGACATTGGACTTGCCGCAGCCGTTCGGGCCGACGATGCCGGTCAGCCCCGGCAGGACCTCGACCGTCTGCGCCTCGGCGAAGGATTTGAAGCCGGCGATGCGCAGGCGGGTGAGCGTGGCGGAGCGCAGGGCGCGCTCCGTCGCCTCGCTGTCCCGGGAAGAGGTGCGGGTGGTGCCGCCCTCCTCCCCGTCACCCCCTTCATCGCCGGGCAGGTCGCGCGGCGGAATGGAGTCCATCTACGAAACGATCCTCAACTTGATCCCGTCAGCCGGGCGTGGCCTGCTTCACCAGCTCGGCGAAGCGCTCGAAGGGGATCTCGCCCGGCACGGACTTGCCGTTGAACACGAAGGTCGGCGTGCTGTTCACGCTGAACTCGTTCTCGCCCTGCTGCCGCATCTCCATGATGGCGCGCTGCAGGTTGCGGTCGTTCACGGCGGCGTCGAAATCGGCGCGCGACATGCCGGCCAGCGCGGCGATCTTCGCCACCTCGCCCAGATTGTCGATGCCGCGCGCGAAGGCCCAGCGGTCCTGGTTGGCGAAGAGGGCGCTGACGAAGCCCTCGTAGCGGTCCGCCGGCAGGGCACGGGCGGCGCAGGCCGCCGCGAGGGCGAGCTGGTCCAGCGGGAAGTCGCGCCACACCATGCGGGCCTTGCCGGGCTCCACCAGATCCGACTTCACCTTCGGCCAGACCTCGTTGTGGAAGCGGGCGCAATGCGGGCAGGTGAGGGAGAAATACTCGATCACCGTCACCGGGGCATCGGGCTTGCCTGCGCCGCGCTCCGCCATGCGCGGGTCCGGAGCCGCCGGGGTGGACGCCGGGGCGGCGGGCTGGGCAGGAGTCTGGGCCTGGGCCGGGCGGAGCGCCAGCAAAGCCTGGGACCCCAGGGGGACACCGATGGCCGTGGCCGCGAGCATGCCGCGTCGGGAAATCGTCATGATGGATCGCTCCGCTTGCCGTCAGCGCTTCCGATAAACGCCCTGGGCCATTCTTTCCAGCGCTGCCCGGAGATCCGGATCCTGCACCCCCGCCAGCCGCTCGGCCAGTTTCCCCGGCAGGATGGCCGGGTCGCGTGGGGCGGCTGGCCGTGCCGCCCTGCCCGCCGGGGCCTGCTGCACGAAGCGCAGCGCCTCCACGGCGATGCTGCCCAGGCTGGCATTGATGCGGGCCATGAGCTGCGGGCCGAGATGCTGCAGCTCCATGGCCATGGGGCCGGAACAGGCGATGGTCAGCGTGCCGCGGGCGAGGCGCAAGGGCTGTGTCACGGCGGCCAGTTGCGGGCCGACGATGGCGGCCCAGTCCGAGATCAGGCTGGCCCCGGCGGGGCTGCGGCGGCGGAAGGCCGGGCGGGTGATGGGCGGCAGGACGATTCCCAGGGGGCGCAGCCCGGCCTCCGGCCGGCGCGGCGCGAAGGGACGGGCCGCCGGCCCGGCACCGCCCTGAACCGGCCCTGTCCGGGGCGTGGCCCCCGCCGGGGTGGCGCCCGGTGCCGCTTGCCGCCCGGTCCCGGGCGCGGCCATCCGGCCCGCCCCGGCTTCCGTGGCCTGGCCCCTCCCATGCGGGCCGCGCTCCGCGTCCGGCTTCGTCGCCGGCTTCGCCCCATCGGGGCTTGATCGGCGGCCTGTCCCACCCTCCTTTGCCACCCGATGCATCCCCCTGCCCCTGAACTTCTCGACTGGTACGACCGCCACCGGCGCAGCCTGCCCTGGCGTGGCGAAGGCGATCCATACCGCATCTGGCTCTCGGAGGTGATGCTGCAGCAGACCACCGTGGCCGCGGTGGGCCCGCGCTACGCCCGTTTCCTCGCCCGCTTCCCCGATGTCGAGGCCCTGGCGGCGGCGCCCTGGGAGGCGGTGGCGGCGGAATGGGCCGGGCTCGGCTATTACGCCCGGGCGCGCAACCTGCATGCCGCCGCCCAGGCGGTGGCGGCGCGCGGCGGCTTTCCGGAAACCGAGGCCGGCCTGCGCGCCCTGCCCGGCATCGGCGCCTATACCTCGGCTGCCGTGGCCGCCATCGCCTTCGGCTGCCCCACCGTGCCGGTGGACGGCAATGTGGAGCGCGTGACAGCCCGGCTCTTCGACATCCGCGACCCGCTGCCCGCCGCGCGGCCCCGCCTCGCCCAGCTCGCCCGCGGCTTCATGGAGCAGCCCGTGGCCCGCGCCCGGCCGGGGGATTTCGCCCAGGCGCTGTTCGACCTGGGTGCCACGATCTGCACCCCGCGCCGCCCGGCCTGCGCCCTGTGCCCCTGGCGCGGCCATTGCGCCGCCCAGGCCGCCGGGGTGCAGGACAGCCTGCCGGTCAAGGCGCCGAAACCGGTGCGGGGGCTGCGGCACGGCATGCATTTCCTGCTGCGCGACGGCAGCGGCCGGTTGCTGCTGCGGCACCGGCCGCCGCAGGGGCTGCTGGGCGGCATGCCCGAGATCCCCGGCACACCCTGGCGCGAGGGTGCGGCCTGGAGCGAGGCGGAGGCCCTGGCCCATGCGCCGCTTGCCGCTGAATGGCGGCTGCTGCCCGGCGTGGCGCGGCATGGCTTCACCCATCTGGAGCTGGAGATGCGGCTGCTGACCGCCCTGCTGCCGGAAGGCGCGTCGGTCCCGGAGGGCTTCTTCTGGCTCGGCGAGGCCGAGGCGAGGGGCGCCCTGCCCACCGCCATGGGCCGGCTGCTGGCCCTGGCCGCACCTGGCGGGGAAGGCCCCGTGCCACAGGTCCCTACAACACCGGCCGGCACCGGCCTGCTTGCGGGCGAGGCCCCGGCCATGGCACCCAGGGCCACCCCGGCCCGGGGGCGCCCGCGTGGCGCCCCAGGCTCCGGGCCACCGAAACGCCGGACGAAACCATGAACGCTCTCCTGACACAGGCCCGGTCGCGCGGCGGCCTCCTCTCCTTCGCCCGCTTCCTGGGCCTCGCCCTGATCGGCTCGGGCATCCTCGCCGCATCGGCGCAGATCACCGTGCCGATGTGGCCGGTGCCGGCGACGCTGCAGACGCTCGCGGTGCTGCTGCTCGGCGCCCTCGGCGGCTCCCGCCTCGGCGCCGCCAGCGTGGCGCTCTACCTTGCCGAGGGCGCGATGGGCCTGCCGGTCTTCGCGGGCGCCACCACCGGGCTCACCGCCTTCGCCGGCCCGACCGCCGGCTACCTGCTGGGCTTCCTGCCCGCCGCCTGGATCGCCGGCCAGGCCTCCGGCTCCTGGCTGCGCGGCGCCCTGGTGCTGACCGTGGCGCATCTCGTGCCCTTCGTGCCGGGCGTCGCCTGGCTGGCTGGCTTCACCGGCTGGGAAAAGGCGCTGATGGCCGGCTTCATGCTGTTCATCCCCGGCACGCTGGTGAAGACCGGCCTCGCCTTCGCGGCGCTGCGGCTCGCCCGCCGCTGAGCCTCCCGCGCCCGCAGGGGCGCCGGGCAGGGAGCCCGCAGGGGCGCCGGGCAGGGAGATAGTTGCCCGGCGCCCCATACGGACCGGATGTGGGCCCGTCCACATCCGGCCGGGCCGCGTTCCCGGGGAGGGGCGCGCGGCCTGCCGCCCCGGGGGTGGAGTTCCCCCCCGGGGCGATCCTGATTTGCCGGCATGGCCGCATCGGCGGCCATCCGGCGCGTCGCCTCCGGGCACCTATCCCGGGCAGGTCACCCGGGCAGGCGCTCCCGCACCAGCGCCATCAGCCCGCCCACATCCGGCACCTGCGCCGCCGCTTCCGGCGGGATCTCGACGCCGAAGGCGTCCTCCAGGTCCATCAGCAGGTTCACATGCGCGACCGAATCCCAACCGGCCACGTCGGCGGCGGTCAGCCCTTCGTGGAAGGCGCCGCGGAAGCCTGGGAAGGCCCGGCGCAGCACCGTCTCGAAACGCGCGGCCAGCCCGGCCTCCACGGTTCCAGCCATCATCGCGTTCCTCTCATGCTGCGCCCTCGCCGCCGTCCCGCAGGAAGGCCGCGCGGTTGAGCGCACGGCTGATCTTGCCGCTGGTGGTCTTGTGCAGTGCGCCGGGGGGCAGGCGGGCGACATGCACCGGGTTGACGGCGAAATGCTCGCCCAGCACGGCGCGCACCGCGCGTTCGCTGGCCTGGATGGCGGCCTCGTCCTCCGGCTCGCCCTCCGCCGCCTCGTAGAGCACCACGATCTGGTCGCTGCCGATGCGTTCGTCGGGGATGGAGAAGACCACCGCGCGCCCTGGCTTGACGGCCGGCACGGCGGCCAGCGCGGCCTCCAGGTCCGGCGCCACCAGGTTGCGGCCGCGATAGATCAGCACGTCGTCCAGCCGGCCCAGCACGTAGAGTTCGCCGTCATGGAGGAAGCCGAGATCGCGCGTGCGCAGCCAGCCATCGACGAAACGTTCCTCGCTCAGTGCCGGCTCGCCGAGATAGCCGTCGAAGAGGCAGTCGGAGACAATCAGGACCTCGCCCAGGTCGGTATCCAGATCGGCATCGGGCCCGGTGTCCGGATCGGCCCCCGGCGCCCCGACAGGGAGGAAGCGCAGCGCGCAGCCCTCGATCGGCCTGCCGCTGGACACCAGCTCCACCGCGCCCGGCATGCCGGGCAGCACGGGCACGACATACCCCGCATCGAGCGCCTCGCGGTCCAGCAGCAGGCGCGCCGGGCCGGCGGGACGCGATCTCCCGTGCTCCCGGTGCGCACGCAGCGGGCTCTGCGTCACGGCGAAGACATTCTCGGCCAGGGCGTAGCAGGTGTGCAGCGCCTCAGGCGCCAGGCCATGCGGGGCAAAGGCGTCGAGGAAACGGTCCATCGAGGCCGCGCGGCAGACTTCCGAGCAGTTGATCACCGCGCGCAGGCCGGACAGATCCAGCGCCGCGCCGCGCAGCCGCCGCGCCGCGCCTGCCAGATGGTCGAAGGCGAAGTTCGGCAGCCAGAGCAGCGTGGCGCGCTCCGCCTCCGCGAGACGCAGCACCGAGAGCGGATCGGCCAGCCATTCGAAGGGATCGAGCGCCAGAACCGGCATGGCCGCGACGAAGGGCAGCACGGTGCAAGCGATCAGCCCCATGTCGTGATAGAGCGGCAGCCAGCTCGCCACCTTGTCACCCTGCTGCAAATCCAGCGCCGCACCATAGGCCTCGGCCTGCCGCACCAGCGCGTCATAGCCGAGCATCACGCTCTTCTTCAGGCCCGTCGTGCCGGAGGAATGCTGCAGCAGCGCCAGGTCGCCCGCCACCGGCTCCGGCACCGGGCGCCGCGCCGTGTGGTCGTCCAGCGCCGCGAGCGCGCCGAAATCCAACGCCGGCACGCCGGTCTCGCCCAGCGCCTCGATCGCCGCGCCGAGACCGCAGACCAGCCCGGGGCGGATGCGCTCCACCAGCGCGCGATGCACCTCGCGCCAATGGGCGGCGTCCTGCTTCGCGGTGGGCGGCGGCATCACCGAAGGCACCGCACCCAGGAACTGCGCCGCGAAGAAGCTGGCATAGAGGTCGGCGCGCGTGTCGGAGAAGATCAGCAACACCTGCCCCGGCCGCAACCCGGCACGGCGCAGCGCCACCATCCGCGCGGCGATGCGCCGGCCCAACTCGGCGAAGCCCAGCGCTTCCGTCCCGGCGGCGCTGTGGAGCAGCAGCGCCGTTTCCTCCGGGCTTTCCTCCAGCGCCAGCAGGAAGCCGGCGAAGTAGCGGGTCCGCGGCGAGTCCGGCGCCGCGTGCTGCTCGAAGGACATGGCCGGTTGCGCGCCCTTCATGTGAAATACGGCCGCCAGCGGATGTAATCCACGATGTAGTCGCGGAAGCTCAGCGCGCTGGCATTCACCAGCACCCGTTCCGCCGGATCGTGCCAGCGCAGGCCGAAATGCCGCGCCACCAGCGGATTGACCGGGATCTGCGCGAAATGCTGGCCGCGATAGGCCTCCGTCAGCGTGCAGACCTCGGCATGGGCCTGCGCGGCGTCGATCTCCAGCGGCCCGGCCGAGGCCTCCAGCATCTGCCGCAGGATCTCGCGCAGGAGGGGCGCGGTGATGTGCATGTAGTCGTGGAACAGCCGCTCCTCGCGGAAGCGCCCGGCGACGAAGGGCGCCAGCGCGATGTCGCTGTCCCTGTCCCGCGCTTCCGCGCGCGCAATGTCGAAGCCGAGGCGGCGGTCGAGGCGCGGCAGCTCCGCGGCGCAACGCTCCAGGTACAGGTCGAAGAGCGCGTCGTCCGGCAGCGCGATCGCCTCCGCCTCCACCGACAGCATCATGGCGATGCGGTCGCCCAGGCGGTAGCGCTCGCCCTCCGGATAATCTTCATCGCCAGTCCCGCCCTTGCGCGGGTCCAGCGCCTCGAAGGGCCAGAGCGCGGTGATGTTCTGCGGCGGGAAGCGCAGCACCGGCGTGCCCTCCGGCATGCGGTCCCGCAGCGCCGCGCGCTCCTCGACGAAGGCGTTGTCGAAGACCTGCTCCCACAGCATCGCGGGTGCGTCACGGAAATCGGGATAACTGTCCCATCCCGCCTCCGCGCGGTCGAGCGTGTGGTAGCCGACATGAATCACGTCGAAGCGCTCGGCGAAGCTGGGGATGCGCCCCAGCACCTCCGCCATCTCCTGCCCCTGGCAGTTCGCGCCGATCACCAGGCGCGCGCGGGCTTCGCTCATCGCCCCCTCCCCTTCGCCCGCCTCAGCGCGCCCATGGCTGCCACCGGATGTAGCGGAGCATGTATTCGCGGAAGGTCCAGCGGTTGCCGAACCAGGCGAAGCACGTATCGCCGTCGCACCAGTCGAGGCCCAGGCGCCGCGCCACCTCGGGGTGCAGCGGGGTCTGCCGCGTGCAGGACAGGCCGAGCCAGCCACGGCTCGCCTGCCGGTATTCCTCCAGCGCCGCCTCGCGCACCGAGGCGTCCAGCAGCGAGGTCCGGCGCAGCAGCGCCTCGGTCACCAGATGGAAAGGCACACCGGCCGGATCGTTCGGCGCGTTGAACAGCGGCGCGCGGCGCATCATCGCCCGCATCTCCGCCGCGACGCGGATCTCGCAGCCTGCCTCGGCCTGCTCCCAGGCAGCGAAGTCAGAGGCCGCCCAGTCGCCGGCGATGTCCAGCGCCTCGCAAGAGGCGGCGAGGTAGCGGCGGTACAACTCGCCATCCTTCAGCCTCTCCGCCTCCACCGCGAGGCCGGCGGCGATCCGGTCGGTATAGAGCGCGCCGCCGTAGCGGCCGCCGGGCCAGAGCCGCTCCGGCCGGTTGCGCGGATCGGACGCCAGCAGCGGCCAGTGCAGGTGCCCCTGCAAGGCGGGGAAGCGCAGGCCTTCCGCCAGAGCGCCCTGCGGGGCCGCCACCCCGGAGGAGGGCTGGGACCAGAGCGCCACCGGCCCCTCCTCCCCGGCCGCGGCCAGGGCGGAAGCGAGGTCCTCGCCCTCCCCGACATGGCGCGGCACCAGGCGCCCCGACAGGCTCCGCAGGCGGGCGAGGTTGCGGGCGAGCTGCCGCGCCTGGTGGTTGCCCGCGATCAGCAGGGTGATGGCGGCGTGCGTGCCCTCCGTCGGGGCGGTGGTCGCAGCCACGCCCGGCACCGGAAAGAGGCGCAGCGTCTGCCAGGCGAAGGCCAGCCGGCGCGTGTCGCCCGAGGGCGGCTGCCCGGGCCGCGAAGGCGGGCGGGAGGCGTCGGGCTGCTCGAAAACGAGGTCGTTGGCGGCATCCGTCCGCAGCAGTTCCGGCGGCAGGTCCAGCGTGAAGCTGCCGGTGGCCTGCGCCACGATTTCCGGCAGGACCGTTCCGTTCAGGACCGGCCGCAGCCGCTGCACGCGGTGTCCGCTCTCATGGTTCAGCGCAGGAAAGCCCCTTGCCTCAAGCCGCAGCGGCACGCCCGGGCGCAGGGGGAGGAGTTCCGGGGAGAGTTCCAGGCGGCAGCGATCGTCCATGCTCCAGACGATCTCTGGCTCCTGGTGCGACCAGCCTTCCCGGCGGAACAGATGGCTGTTCCCGTCCGCTCCGAAATAGATCAGCAGCACCTGCGCCGCCATGCACCAGCCCCCGGTGAACCATTAACAATATCTACCAGGGGTTGCGTTACCGCAAGAAATTGCACTGCAACAGAGTGCCGTGACGGCTGGCACTCGTTTTTGTTAGGAGGGTGGCGTGAATCCCCCGCCCGCAGGCCCATAGGTGACCGGCCCGGCAGCGAAACCAAGAAAGCGGATCGGGACAGGAGGAAGGCCGGGGTGGCCCTCAGACCTGTCCGGCGAGTTCGGTGCGGAACTCGTCCAGCAGGCGCAGCGAGCCGTCGCGGCGCTCCACATGCCAGAAGAGCCAGCCGTTGCAGGTCGGTGCCTCCTGTACCTCCGCGCCGACCTTGTGGATCGAGCCGAGCGCCTTGCCGCAGCGGAGCGTGCCATCCGCCCCGACCTCCGCCCGCCAGCGGCGGTGCCGGTCCACGAGGCGCGAGCCCGGCGGCACGAGGCCACGCTCCACCAGCGTGCCGAAGGGGATGCGCGGCTGCTCCCGCCGGGCCGGCAGGCTGAGCGCCAGGCTTTCCGGCAGCGGCTCCACCGCCTCGATGCGCGCGCGTGCCGCCTCGGCATAGGCCTCGTCACGCTCGATGCCGATGAAGCGGCGGCCGAGGCGCCGTGCCACCGCCGCCGTGGTGCCGCTGCCCATGAAGGGGTCGAGCACCACCTCGCCCGGCGCGGTGCAGCTCAGGATCACCCGGTGCAGCAGCGCCTCCGGCTTCTGCGTCGGGTGCAGCTTCTTGCCCTTCTCGTCGCGCAGGCGCTCATTGCCCGTGCAGAGCGGGATCAGCCAGTCCGACCGCATCTGCACGTCGTCGTTCAGAGACTTCATGGCGGCGTAGTTGAACTTGTAGCGGCTTTCCGGCCCGCGCGAGGCCCAGATCAGTGTCTCATGCGCGTTGGTGAAGCGCCGGCCACGGAAGTTCGGCATCGGGTTCGACTTGCGCCACACCACGTCGTTCAGAATCCAGTAGCCGAGATCCTGCAAGGCCGTGCCGAGGCGGAAGACATTGTGATAGGCGCCGATCACCCAGATCGTGCCGTCCTTGCGCAGCACGCGGCGGCATTCGGTCAGCCAGGCACGGGTGAAGGAGTCATAGGCCGGGAAGCCGTCGAAACGGTCCCAGGCATCGTCCACTCCGTCCACCAGCCCGCCCTCCGGGCGCACGAGATCGCCCTTGAGCTGCAGGTTGTACGGAGGGTCCGCGAAGATCGCATGCACCGAGGCCGGCGGCAGTTGACGCAGCATGTCGAGGCAGTCGCCGACCATGACCTGGTCGAGCGGAAGGTCCAGCCCGGTGCCCACAGCAATCCCCCTCTGTCGAGTCGGCAAAGTGATCAAGCCGAGTCGCCCCGTCAAGCGAGGGGGACTCACACGGCAACTCGCGTCAGTCGCGAAGTCCGTGCGACGCCGCTGTCAACGGGATCAAAGGCCGAACAAGACCCTGGCGATATCATGCCCTTCCGAATCGGTCGCGGCACCGCGCGGCGGCATCTCCCGATTCGCGCGGCGGTACCAGTAGCCGGCATTGCCGAGATCGCCCTCGACCCGGTGCAGCCAGGCATGGACCCAGGCGGCCTCGCGCCCCGGCTCGTCCTGCACGAGCACATGCGCGGCCTCCCACTCCCCGCGCAGCCCATGCCACACCGCCCGCAGCTCCGGCGACACCCCCTCGGGCACCGCATCCGCCGCCAGCATCTCCTCCGCCGTCATTGCCCCTGCTCCTGCTGCCGCTGCTTGATCAGGCGTGGCGCTCCGGGAGGCTCTGCCTCCCGGACCCTCCGCTCAGGGGGATGGTATCCCCCCGAGACCCCGCCATGAGCGCTCCGCGAGGAGGGGCTTCGACCACCGTTGCGCCAAGTGGCGACCGGTTGGCCATCACCCCTCCTCGCGGAGCGTTCACAGGGTTCCCAGGGACCAACGTCCCTGGGCGGGGTGACCAGAGGGGCAGAGCCCCTCTGGCCCAGGTCCGATCACGCAGCAGGCTCCAGCAGCAGGCGAGCCTGATCGACGGGGGCGAAGCCGCGGCGGTGCTGTGGGCAGGGGCCGAGGCGGGCCAGGGCGGCGCGGTGCGAGGGGGTGGGGTAGCCCGCATGGCCGGCAAAGCCGTAGCCGGGGTGTCGCGCGTCGAGGCGCACCATGGCACGGTCGCGCAGCACCTTCGCGACGATCGAGGCGGCGGCGATGGAAAGGGAGAGGCCGTCCCCGCCGATCACGCAGCGCGTGGCGCAGGGCAGGCTGTGCGGCGCGCGGGGCGCCATGTTGCCGTCGATCAGCGCGAGGTCGGGCACGGGGCCGAGGCGGCGCACGGCGCGCAGCATGGCGAGATGGGTGGCGCGCAGGATGTTCAGCGTGCCGATCTCCACGGCGGTGGCGGCACCCCAGCCAACCCTGGCATGGCCGGCGCGCGCGGCCTCGCGCAGCGCGGCGAAGGCGGCCTCGCGCCGGGCGGCATTGAGCTTCTTGCTGTCGTCGAGGAGGCGCGCGAGGGCCGCGGGCGGCTCCGCCACGAAGATCACGGCGCCGGCCAGGACAGGCCCCGCCAGCGGGCCGCGCCCCGCCTCGTCCACGCCGGCGACACGTCCACCGGCGGCCAGTTCCAGGCTGTAGTCAGGCATCAGATCGAACGCGTCTCCCAGATATCGTGCGGATGCAGCAGGTCCGGCGCGCCCTCGCGCAGGAAACGCGCCGCGGTCGCATCGCCCAAAAGGGTGGCACGCAGGAAGGCCATGGCAAGCCCCGCCGTGCGGGTGTGATAGGTCGGGTCGCTCCAACGTGCCCCGGCACCCGGCTCGTCGGCGAAGGAGGCATGCACCGCGCCGTTCAGCACCGCCAGCACGCCGGGATTGCGCGCCGCCTCGAAGGGCTCGCGTCGCTGCGCCGCGCGCACGCCCTCGATCCAGCCATCGTCGTTGCTGCCGGTGACATGCAGCATCGGCGCCGCGAAGCCGGCATAGGCCAGGCGCGGCGGCAGGCCCTGCGCCGGGATGGGCGACAGCGCGATGCCCGCCTTCAGCCGCGGATCGGGCAGGTCCAGCCCCCGGTCGCCGCCCGGCAGGCGCTGCCCCAGCATGGCCTGCACCGTCCAGGCGCCGAAGGAATGCCCAGCGATGGCGAGGCGCCTCGGGTCCGCCTGGGGCGGCAGGTTGTCGAGCGCGAAGCGGACATCGCGCAGGCGGTCCAGCGCCACGTTCACGTCGAAGGCCGCCGCCGCCATGGCCATGCGGTCGCCGCCATGGCGCCAGAGGCTGTCGTCGCTGCCCGGATGCTGCAGGTGGATGGCCAGGAAGCCCGCCCGCGCCAGGGCGCCGCCCAGATAGGCGAGGCCGTGCCGGGAACCGCCCAGCCCGTGGCTGACCAGCACCGTGGGGAAGGGCCCCTGCCCCGCCGGGACACGCAGCAGCACCGGGATCTCGCGGTCGCGCGCCGGGTCCCGCCAGCGCGCCTCGCTCTCGGCCGGCTGGGGCGGGGCAGCCTCGCCGCCGACCGGTCGCAGCAACGGTGCGGCCGCCAGTGCCCCAAGCAGCGCGCGTCGCCCCCTTGTCGTGAGACCCTCCCCCGTCATGGGAGCCGGGGAAGAGTGTCGTCGCTGCGCCATGCCGTGAGCACCGCCACGCGGACCGTGCCGCGCTCCTGAGGATGAGGGATGGGTCGGGTGGGGCGCCGCGAACCGGCCGATCCGCCCCTGCCGCTGTATCTGGGGACGGGTGGCGGGATCGTCCAGGAATCCCGGCAGATGTCGTGGCGGGTACATCCGCACAATCTTAACATCAAAACAGCTATTCATATGTTGACGTTGTAACGGCTCCCCGCTATCGCCCCTCTCCTCCCAGGGAGAAGCCCATGTCCCCCATCATCCGCCTCGCCCTGGGCAGCATCCTGGTCGGCCTCGTGGTGCTGGGCCTGAAATTCACCGCCTGGTGGGTCACCGGCAGCGTCGCCCTCTATTCCGACGCGCTGGAAAGCATCATCAATGTCGTGGCCGCCGGAGCGGCGGCGCTGGCGCTCCATGTCAGCGGGCAGCCCGCCGATGCGGGGCATCCCTATGGCCATGGCAAGGCCGAGTACTTCTCCGCCGTGCTGGAAGGCGTGCTCATCGTCCTCGCGGCGCTTTCCATCCTGCGGGAGGCCTGGCTCGGATTCCTGTCGCCCGCGCCGGTCGGGGCACCGCTGCTCGGCATGCTGATCAACGCCGCTGCCACGGTGCTGAACGGCCTCTGGGCGGCGATCCTGCTCCGCGCCGGCAGGAGATGGCATTCCCCCGCCCTGCTGGCGGATGCGCGGCACCTCCTCACGGATGTCTTCACCTCCGGCGGCGTGCTGTTGGGCTTCGCCCTGGTGCCATTGACCGGCTGGCCCTGGCTCGACCCCACCCTGGCAGCACTGGTGGCGCTGAACATCCTCTGGAGCGGCGCCAGCGTGGTGCGGAGTTCCATCGGCGGGCTGATGGATGCGGCACCGGAGGACGCGGTGATGCGGCGGCTGCGCGAGACCATCTCGCGGAATGCCGATGGGGCGCTGGAGGCGCATGATCTGCGCGCGCATCGTGTCGGCGGCCGGCTTTTCCTCGAATGCCACCTCGTCCTGCCGGGCGACATGCCACTGCGCGAGGCGCACGCGGTCTGCAACCACGTCGAGGAGGCCCTGCGGCGGGAGATGGGGGATATCGTGGTGACCATCCATCCGGAGCCGGAGGAGGAGGCGCAGCGGCAGGGCGTGCTGGTGCTCTGACGCCGTCTCCGGCGCGCGGATTCAGAAGCGCAGGCGCCCCGCCGCGCGCAGGCAGAGCAGCAGCGCCGAGACGTGCATCGACTGCTGGATGATACCGTCATCGAGCCGCGCCAGCACCTCCCGCCAGGGATGCAGCTCCACGGTGATGTCCTCGCCTGGCTCCAGCCGGGGCTCCGCGACCTTGCGCGCGTCCAGGGCCAGCAGGTGGTGGTTGCGGTTGCGGTGGGAGGCGGGGTTCGGCGAGAGGCTGGAAACGAGGCGCAGCGAGGAGGACGCGTAGCCCGTTTCCTCCAGCAGCTCGCGCGCCCCGGCGGGCAAGGGGTCGGTCTCGCCCGGGTCCATGCCGCCGGCCGGGAGTTCCAGGCTGAAATCGCGCGATCCGTGCCGGTACTGGCGGACCAGCACCAGTTCATCGGCGGGCGTCAGCGCGGTGACATGCACCCAGTCGGAATATTCGAAGGTGTAGTAGGGATCGAGGAGGTTGCCGCGCGCATCCTCCACCGCATCCGCATTCACATGGATCCAGCGATCCTTGAGGACGGTGCGGGATCGCCGCACCGTCCAGGGTTTCTGCGTCACTCGGCGGCGATGCGCATGTCCTGCGCATAGGCTTCGAGCGGCGCGCAGGTGCAGGCGAGGTTGCGGTCGCCATAGACGTTGTCCACGCGCTTGACCGGCGGCCAGTACTTGTGCGCGCCGACCCAGGGCGCCGGATAGGCGGCCTGCTGGCGGGAATAGCCATGCGTCCATTCCGCCGCGGTCACTTCCTCGGCAGTGTGGGGCGCGTTCTTCAACGGGTTGTCGGCCCGGTCGAGGCGCCCTTCCGCCACATCCGCGATCTCCGCGCGGATGGCGATCATCGCCTCCACGAAGCGGTCGAGCTCCGCCTTCGGCTCGCTCTCGGTGGGCTCCACCATCAGCGTGCCGGTGACGGGCCAGGACATGGTCGGCGCGTGGAAGCCGAAATCCTGGAGACGCTTGGCGATGTCCTCCACCGCGATCCCCGCCTCGGCCTGGAAGCCTCGGCAGTCGAGGATGCACTCATGCGCCACCATGCCCTGGCGGCCGCGATAGAGCACCGGATAGTGCTCCTCCAGCCGCTTCGCGACATAGTTGGCCGAGAGGATCGCCACCTGCGTCGCCTTGCGCAGCCCGGCCGCCCCCATCATGCGGATATAGGCATAGGGGATCGGCAGGATCGAGGCGGAGCCGAAGGGCGCGGCCGAGACCGGGCCGAAGCCCGTCTCCGGCCCCGCCTCGGCCAGCAGCGGGTGGTTCGGCAGGTGCGGCGCCAGATGCGCCGCCACGCCGATCGGGCCGACGCCCGGCCCGCCGCCGCCATGCGGGATGCAGAAGGTCTTGTGCAGGTTCAGGTGGCAGACATCCGCGCCGATGCTGGCGGGTGAGGTCAGCCCGACCTGCGCGTTCATGTTGGCGCCGTCCATGTAGACCTGGCCACCATGCCGGTGGATCAGCGCGCAGATCTCGCGGATGCCTTCCTCGAACACGCCATGCGTCGAGGGATAGGTGATCATCAGCGCGGCGAGATGCGCGGCGTGCTCCTCCGCCTTGGCACGCAGGTCGTCGAGATCGACGTTGCCGTCATTGTCGCAGCGCACGACCACGACGCGCATGCCCGCCATCGCCGCCGAGGCCGGGTTGGTGCCGTGGGCCGAGGACGGGATCAGGCAGACATTGCGCTGCTGGTCGCCGCGCGCATGGTGCCAGGCGCGGATGGCGAGGAGCCCGGCATACTCGCCCTGGCTGCCCGCGTTCGGCTGCAGCGACACGGCGGCGAAGCCGGTGACGGTGCAGAGCCAGCTCTCCAGCCGCCGCACCAGCGTCAGGTAGCCCGGGACCTGCTCCGCCGGGGCGAAGGGATGCACGTTGCTGAAGCCCGGCAGCGTGATCGCCATCATCTCCGCCGTGGCGTTCAGCTTCATCGTGCAGGAACCGAGCGGGATCATGCTGCGGTTCAGCGCGACGTCGCGGTCCTCCAGCGACTTCAGGTAGCGCAGCATGCCGTGCTCGCTGCGATGCGCGGAGAAGACCTCGGCGGTGAGGATCGCGCTCTCGCGCTCCAGCGCGGCGGGGATGCCGCCAGCGGCCTCGATCTGTCCGAGTTCGGGCGCCGCCACGCCACCGGCCTCGGACAGAGCCCCGGCCAGATTTGCGAGGTCGTCGCGCGAGACGGTCTCGTCGAGGCTGATGGCGACGCAGCCCGCATCGACGCGGCGCAGGTTGAAGCCGCGCGAGAGCGCTGCCTGCATCAGCGCATCCGCCTTCGCGCCGGCCTCGACCGCGACCGTGTCGAAGAAGCCCTCGTGACGCAGCGTGAAGCCCGCCTTCCGCGCCGCGCCGGCCAGCAGCCGCGCCTGCAGATGCACACGGTCGGCGATGCGGCGCAGCCCGTCCGCGCCATGCCAGCAGGCATAGAGCCCGGCCATCACCGCCAGCAGCACCTGCGCGGTGCAGATGTTCGAGGTCGCCTTCTCGCGCCGGATATGCTGCTCGCGCGTCTGGAGCGCGAGGCGCATGGCCGGGCGCCCGGCGGCATCCACCGAGACGCCGACGATGCGGCCCGGCATCAGGCGCTTCAGCCCGTCCTTCACCGCCATGAAGGCGGCATGCGGGCCGCCCCAGCCCATCGGCACGCCGAAGCGCTGCGAGGAGCCGATGACGATGTCGGCGCCCATCTCGCCCGGCGGCTTCAGCCGCACCAGGGCCAGCGGGTCCGCCGCCACGATGGCGGTGACGCCGGTGTCGTTGGCGAGCCGGATCTCCGCCTCCAGCTCCGCGCGCAGCTCGCCGGTCGTGCCGGGATAGGAGAAGATCGCGGCGAAGGGCCCCTCACTGCGGATCGCCTCGGCCATCTCGCCGGGGGCGTGCGGGCGGATCTCGATGCCCAGCGGCGCGCCGCGGGTGCGCAGCACGGCCAACGTCTGCGGGTGCAGGTCGCGCGAGACCAGCATCACGCGCCGGTTGGTGGCGCGCGGCCCCTTCACGGCGGCCAGCGCCATGGCCATCGCCTCCGCCGCCGCCGTGGCCTCGTCGAGCAGCGAGGCATTGGCCACCGGCAGGCCGGTGAGGTCGGCGATCATGGTCTGGAAGTTGACCAGCGCCTCCAGCCGGCCCTGCGCGATCTCCGCCTGGTACGGCGTATAGGCCGTGTACCAGCCGGGATTCTCCAGCACGTTGCGCAGGATCACCGGCGGCACATGCGTGCCGTGATAGCCCATGCCGATCAGCGACTTCACCGCGCTGTTCCGCGCGGCCAGCGCGGCCAGTTCGGCCACCACCTCGGACTCGCCGATGGCGGGCGGCAGCGCGTCGAGCGTGTCCCCCAGGATGGCGGCGGGCACGGTGCGCGCGGTCATGGCATCGAGGCTCTCCGCCCCGATCGCCGCGAGCATCGCCGCGATCTCCCCCTCCGAGGGGCCGAGATGGCGGCGGACGAAGCCGCCCTGGTCCTCCAGGGCGGCAAGCTGTTCCAGGGTGCTCATCGCGACATCAACCGGCAGCGGCCACGGCCTCGTAGGCCGCTTCGTCCAGCAGCCCGTCCACCTCGGCGGCATCCTTCGGCTTGATGCGGAAGAACCAGCCCTCGCCCATCGGGTCGCGGTTCACCAGGCCGGGATCGTCACCCAGCGCCTCATTGGCGCCGGTGATGGTGCCCGCCACCGGGGCATAGATGTCGGACGCGGCCTTCACGCTCTCCACCACCGCGATGGACTCGCCCGCCTCGACCTCGCGCCCCACCTCGGGGAGATCGACGAAGACGATGTCGCCCAGGGCTTCCTGGGCATGGCTGGTGATGCCGACCACGGCATCCTCGCCCTCGGGACGGACCCATTCATGGCTGGCGGTGTAGCGGATCTGGGACATTCGGCGGGTTCCTGCAAATCGGTCTGGAGAGATCGGTCCGGGCAGATCGGTCCGGGCGTGCCCGCCCCTTCCCGGGCGGGCACGGGGGGAAAAAACGATCAGGCGCGGCTGGCGCGCTTGTAGCGGTGCGGCACGAAGGGCATGGGCGCGACCTTCGCGGCGACGGGCTTGCCGCGCACCATCAGGTCCAGCGCCGTGCCATCCGTGGCGAGGTCGGGGCGGACATAGCCCATGGCGACGGGCGCCCCGAGCGTCGGGCCGAAGCCGCCGCTGGTCACCTCGCCCACCACCTCCGCGCCGGACTGGATCGGGGTATGGGCGCGGGCGGGCTGGCGCCCCTCGACGGCGAAGCCGACGCGCAGGCGCTTCGGGCCGTGGTCCAACTCTTCCCGCACCCGGTCAGCGCCGCGGAAGTTCCATTCGGTGCGGCGGCGCTTGCCGATGGTCCAGTTCAGCGCCGCCTCGATGGGGCTCGTGGTCTCGTCCAGGTCGTTGCCGTAGAGGCAGAGCCCGGCCTCCAGCCGCAGGCTGTCGCGCGCGCCCAGCCCCGCCGGGGCGGTTCCCGCCGCGACCAGCGCCTCGGCCAGCTTCGTGGCATTCTCCGCCGGCACGCTGATCTCGTAGCCATCCTCGCCCGTGTAGCCGGAGCGGCTGACCAAGGCGGGACCGCCCGCCAGCGTCACCTCGGCCACGCCCATGAAGGGCAGCGCCGCCACCTCGGGCGCCAGCCCAGCGAGGATGCGTTCGGCCGCCGGCCCCTGCAGCGCCAGCAGCGCGCGGTCCGGCATCGGCGCCAGGGTGATGGAAGGCGGCAGGATGGCCCCGATCGCCGCCTCGTCCACCGCCTTGCGGGAGGCGTTCAGCACCAGGAACATCCGGTCGCCGAGATTGGTGAACATGAAGTCGTCGAGGATGCCGCCCGCCTCGGTCATCAGCACGCCGTAACGCTGCCGGGCTGGCTTCAGCCCCTGCACGTCGGCGGGGGTCAGGGCCTCCAGCGCCGCCGCCGCGCCCTCGCCCCGCAGCTCCGCCTGCCCCATATGGGAGACGTCGAACAGGGCCGCGCCTTCGCGGCAGGCCTTGTGCTCGGCGATGATGCCGGCGGGGTACTGCACCGGCATCATATAGCCGGCGAAGGGCACCATGCGCGCGCCCTGGGCGCGGTGCCAGTTGGCCAGCGGGGTCTCAAGCATCGTCTCGGCGGCGTCGGCCACGCATCCTCCTTCGCCGCTCAGGGCGGCGGAACGGAACGTGGCCCCCCTCTGTCCATGGACCTGAGAGATTCGGCCGGGCATGGCGCCCGCGCCTTACTCCGTCGGTGCCGGCACGCCCGTTTCGGGGCGGGCCGGGCTTTCCAGAGGCCCCTTCCCCACGCGGTCCATCGGGCCTGAGCGTTTCCGGGGGCCGGTTGCGCCTTCGGCGGAGGCCGGCCGGTTCGGCACCGGACGGCCTCGCTCTCCCGCGCGGGATCAGCGGGTACGAGCCGTTATGGCATTGCGGCATGGGCGCTGGCAACGGCGGTGAGCGGGTGGAAGGCGCTGGCCACCTCCCCGCTGCGCACGGCGGCGGGGCAGAGCATGGTCTCCGCGCGTGCCTATGAACGGCAGCGCAACGGCAGGCCGGAGCATGTCTCCGCCTATACACGCGGCGGGCGGGCCGGACAGGGGAACACCGCTGCCACGCCTCGCCCCGGCATCGTCCCGGTCCAGCTCGGGCCCTTCCTGCTGGCGCCCAAGCCGCCTGTTCCTCTGCCACGAGCGCGCATCACGCCCCGGGGGGCCACGGAAACACCCGAAACAGGCGGCCTTCCGAAAGATCCGGACCGCCAAGACAGAAGAAACCGAGGTTGAGCGGCAAGGAGGCGGCTAGCGATGTTCCGAGCTGGGCAAGGGGTATCCCACGCGGGCAAAACCAGACAGCCGAGGAATACGCCACGAAGTTGATGAACGACCAGTATGGCAAAGGGAACTGGGAAAGAAGTTTGCCAAATGGCAAAGGCGGGAAGGGCCCAGGCAGTGATTATAGCAAGATCAAAAAATACGGTGGACGTGCCTTCATGGAATGGCTGCTTGGCACACAAGCAGAGGACGAGGACAACATCATATGAGTGATGAAGGCACGATCTTCTGGCACGTCTATCATTGCCAGATGGGTGCGGAGGATGACGAAACGGATACCGATGAGATCGAGCTGACCCTGAAGCTCGTCGGCTTCTATTCTTCCCTGCAGAAAGCGGAAGAAGCCGTCGAACGGATGCGAAAGCTCCCTGGCTTCCGCGACTGGCCGGATGGTTTCCGAATCTATCAGGGCGGTCTGGATGGCACGAACTGGACAGAAGGTTTCGGCATCGACTTCTGACAGTGGTTCTTTAGGCACCAGCACTGGCCATCTCCCAGTTTGCTATCTCTGTCCCACAGGGCGAAGGATCGTGACCGCGCAGATCTGGATATTGCGGCACTATAGGGCCCAAGCCCACGAGGACGAGCGGGATCATCCACAAAGCCTCCTTTCCATGAAGGCCGTTGGGACATATTCCAGCCTGGCGAAAGCAGAGGCGGCCATTCGCGAACTCCTCCCCCTGCCCGGCTTCCGCGACTGGCCCGGCGGCTTCCGCATCTATGAGGTGACGTTGGACCGGGACCTCTGGCCGGAGGGCTTCGCCGGCACGAAGACGGGAGAGCGGCCCGGGCCATAGCGCAGATGTCCCGCGCAAAGCCGTGATGGTCTTGCGCAGAACCGTCATCACCGAGGACAGTTTGCGCCGCGCCCCCTGAATTACGCCATGCGCGACGACCGTTACTGGCAGGTCCAGCACCCGGAACGAGGTGCCTATGCCTGCTGGATCATGGAGGGGTGGAAGGCGCTGACCGCCTCCCCGCTGCGGATCGGCGAGGCCACCGGGACACAGGCTCGCGCCCATGCACCGGCGCCCCGTCCCTCGCGCTGCCTCGTCAGGCCTGCCCCTGCCCTTCCGCCGGCTTCGGGGCGCTTCCGGTCCTCACCTTGTCCTCGATGCGGGCGCCGGTCTCCGGGTCGATGCTCTTCCAATAGGCCAGGGCCCGGCCCAGCACCGGCTCGCGCACGCCGCCCAGCAGGCTGCCCGCCACCGTCTCCACCAGCGCCGCGCGCTCGGCATCGCCCAGGACCTCACGGACGAGGGTGCCCGGCTGTCCGAAGTCGTCATCCTGCGGATGCAGCGTATAGGCGCTGCGCACCATGGCGCCGTCGGCCTCCCAGCCATTGTCGACCGGGCCTTCCTGGTCCGACCAGGGGCGGCCGCCGCTGTTCGGGACATAGACGGGCGCCGCGCCGGTGTGGTGATAGGTCATCGGCCCGTCCATCATGTAGGTGTTGACCGGCACCTTCGCCTGGTTGACCGGGATCTGGTGGAAGTTCGCGCCGATCCGGTTGCGCTGCGCGTCGTTGTAGGCGAAGGCCCGGCCCAGCAGCATCTTGTCCGGCGAAAGGCCGATGCCCGGCACGGTGTTGCCGGGCGAAAAGGCCGCCTGCTCGATCTGCGCGAAGAAATTCTCCGGATTCCGGTTCAGCGTCATCGTGCCGACCCGGATCAGCGGATAGTCCTTGTGCGACCAGATCTTGGTCAGGTCGAAGGGGTTGAAGCGATAGGTCTTGGCCTCGTCATAGGGCATGACCTGCACCGACATCTCCCAGACCGGGAAATCGCCGCGGGCGATGGCTTCGAACAGGTCGCGGCGGTGGTAGTCGGCATCGCTCCCCGCCTTCTCGGATGCTTCCGCATTGCTGAAGAACTGCATGCCCTGGCGGGTGTGGAAATGGTACTTGACCCAGAACCTCTCGCCTTGCGCATTCACCCACATATAGGTGTGGGAGCCATAGCCGTTCATGTTGCGCCATGTCTTCGGCAGGCCCCGCACCCCCATCAGATAGGTGACCTGGTGCGCGCTCTCCGGGTTCAGCGTCCAGAAGTCCCACTGCATGTGGTTGTCGCGCAGGCCGCTGTCCGGCAGGCGCTTCTGGCTGCGGATGAAATGCGGAAACTTCATCGGGTCGCGCACGAAGAAGACCGGCGTGTTGTTGCCGACGAGGTCGTAATTGCCCTCGCTGGTATAGAACTTCAGCGAGAAGCCGCGCACGTCGCGCCAGGTGTCGGGGCTGCCCTGCTCGCCCGCCACGGTGGAGAAGCGCGCCAGCATCTCGGTCTTAGCACCCGGCTGGAACAGCGCGGCCTTGGTATAGCGCGACACGTCCTCGGTGGTCTCGAAGACACCGAAGGCACCCGAGCCCTTCGCATGCGGCTGGCGCTCGATCACCTTCTCACGGTTGAAATGCGCCATCTGCTCCAGGAAATGCACGTCGTGCAGGACGACGGGGCCATCGGCGCCGATGGAGAGCGAGTTGCGGTCGCTGACGGCGGGCGCGCCGGTCGTCGTGGTCGAGGGCGCCTTGATATCGAAGATCTCGTCGGACATGTCGTTCTTCCTTTCTTGGCCTCTCGCCCGGCCGGACGACCCCGCCGCACCGGAAGCCATGCCCGCCCCCAGGGGGGCCGGATGGATTCCCGACATTGGATCGACCGTGTTCCATCCCGGGCAAGACGTGTTCGTTCATAGTGGCCCGCCGGCTTCCAGGGGCCGGTTCAATCCTGCGGGAGACTGACCCCCCGCCGGTCCCGACGGATGGGGCGGACGGCGGGAAGCATCGGCCGGGCCCCGTGATCCTGTCCAGCCATAGATCGCGGCGCTTCACGAGAGGGGATGGGCGCGGCCCCCGCGCACCGGACCGGTGCTCGCGATAGCCGCCCGCCCTTGCCCCGAGCCACCCAGGCGGCGGGCCTGTGTCAGCCGGGCGAGGCGGTCCGGCGCTGCGCGACTGCTTCCAGGAGCGTCGCCAAGTCGGCATCGCCGCTGCCCTGCGCCAGCGTCAGGGCGGAATTCCCCTCCGGGTCCTGGCGCAGCGGATCGGCCCCGGCATCGAGCAGGATCTTCGCGATCTCCCGCTGGCCGAACATGGCGGCGAACATCAGCGGCGTGCGCCCCGCCCCGTTCGGCGCATCGGGATCGGCCCCGGCGGCGAGGAGGAGGCGGGCGATCTCCGCCTCTCCCTTGAAGGCCACGCCGGCCAGGGCGGTGCTGCCCTTGGCATCCGGCGCATCCACCGCCGCGCCCCGGGCGAGCAGCAGCTCCGTGGCCTCCTTCTGCCCGTTGTAGGAAGCCAGCACCACCGGCGGGAAACCACGCGCATCCGGACGGTTCGGGTCCGTCCCGCTGTCCAGGAAGGCGGCCAGAAGGTCCAGGCGCCCGTCACGGACGGCGCCGTAGAACAGGGCCTCCAGCGCCTCGGGGTCGAGGGGCGGCGTGGGGATGGGGCGGTCGCTCATGCCCGCCCATCCTCCGGCAGGAAGCACCCCCTCCGCAAGCACCCCCGCCCTACCCCCAGGCCCAGGCCCTGGCCTCAGCGGCGCGGGCCGCGCTGCCGGTTCAGCGCCAACTCCTCGGGCGAGAGCTGGAAGCCCAGAACCACCTGCCGCTGCGCCGCCTCCCCCGGTGTCGCGGCGGGGATGCGGATGGAGATCTGCTCGCCGCTGGTCTGCAGCCGGTTCACATTGGCCGGGAACTCCACCTCGGCGCTGTAGTTCGCCTTGGCCAGGATGCGCCCTTCGCCGGCCGTGGTGACGGCCACGAAATAGGGCAGCGAGGCCGTCCGGGCGGTGGCGGCGGGCCCGCGCTCGGCCGCCAGGCCCAGGCGCAGCGTCACGTCCAGCCCCTTGTGCCCCGGCGCATAGTCGCACTTGGCCTGATAGCCGGTCAGCCGCGCGTCCAGCACCATGGAGGGGATGTCCTGCCCCGGCCCGCGATAGCGGGTGAGGTCCGCCGCATCGCCCAGCAGCGAGATCGCCGGGCAGGGCGCCGTGGCATTGGCCAGGGGATTCTTCGAGTCCGTGCTGCCGCAGCCGGCGAGGCCGGCCAGCGCCAGGGCCGCGAGAAAGGCGGGCGCCCTCCGGAAACCCATCTCCCCGAAAGACGGGCCCGGGCGCCCCGCGTGAAAAGCCATGCTATACTCCCCCTGTCCCAGGCGCCCGGGGATCGCTAGGTTGCGCCTGCCCCCGGCCGGGTGACCATCTCCCGGTGCCTGCCGCCACGAACTGGCACGAGAGACGCCCGACGCCAACATGCCCCACGACATGCCCGCCCACGACCCCCTCTCCCCGCCGGTCACCGACCGCCCCGCCACCGCCGCCGCCAGGCCGCCCCTGACCGTGCTCCTCGCCGGTCCACGCGGCTTCTGCGCCGGGGTGGACCGGGCCATCAAGATCGTGGAGGAGGCGCTGATCCGCCGCGGCGCCCCCGTCTACGTGCGCCATGAGATCGTGCACAACCGTTTCGTCGTCGAACGGCTGGAGGCCCTGGGCGCCGTCTTCGTGGAGGAGCTCTCCGAGATCCCTGACGACGGCCAGCCGGTGGTCTTCTCCGCCCATGGCGTGCCGAAATCCGTGCCCGCCGAGGCGCAGCGGCGCGAGATGTTCTTCCTCGACGCCACCTGCCCGCTGGTGAGCAAGGTCCATCGCGAGGTGGAGCGCCACTCCGCCACGGGACGCCACATCCTGCTGATCGGCCATGCCGGGCATCCGGAGGTGGTCGGCACCATGGGCCAGCTCCCCGCGGGCTCGGTGACCCTGGTGGAGGATGCCGCCCAGGCCCGCACCGTGCAGCCGCCCGCCGGCGTGCCGCTCGCCTTCACCACCCAGACCACCCTCTCGGTGGACGACACGGTGGAGATCGTGGCGATCCTGCAGGACCGCTTCCCGGACATCTCCAGCCCGACCAAGGAAGACATCTGCTACGCCACCACCAACCGGCAGGCGGCGGTGAAGGCCATCGCCCCGCGCGTCGAGCTGATGATCGTGGTGGGCGCCCCGAACTCCTCCAACTCCGTGCGGCTGCGGGAGGTGGCGGAGCGTGCCGGCTGCGCCCGCGCCATCATGGTGCAGCGTGGCCGCGACCTCGATCCGGCGCTGGCCGAGGGCGTCGCCTCGGTGGGGGTGACCGCCGGCGCCTCGGCACCGGAGGTACTGGTGGACGAGGTGCTCGACCGCCTGCGCATGCGCTTCGACCTGAAGATCGAGGAAGTCGTGGTGGCGCGCGAGAACATCACCTTCAAACTTCCGGCCGCGCTGAAGGACTGATGGCCGTCTATACCGAAGTCACGGAGGCGGCGCTGGCCGCCTTCCTCGCCGATTACGCGATCGGCGCGCCCCTTTCCCTGCGCGGCATCGCGGAGGGCGTGGAAAACAGCAACTTCCTGCTCGACACCACCGATGGTCGCTATGTCCTGACGCTCTACGAGAAGCGGGTGGACCCGGCGGAGCTGCCCTGGTTCCTCGGGCTGATGCGCCATCTTGCCGACCAGGGCGTCGCCTGCCCGCAGCCCGTGCCCGGGCGCGACGGCGAGGCGCTGCGCGAGCTCGCGGGCCGTCCGGCCGCGATCTGCACCTTTCTGGAGGGCGCCTGGCCGCGCCACGTCACCCCCACCCATTGCGCCGAACTCGGCCGCGCCATGGCCGGCCTGCACGCGGCGGGCCGCTCCTATGCGGCGGAACGGCCGAACGCCCTGGGCCCCGCCGCCTGGGCGCCGCTGCTGGATCGCTGCCGCGATGGCGGCGACGCGGTGCAGCCCGGTCTCTGCGGCGAGCTGGCGGAGCACCTGGGCCATATCCTGCACGACTGGCCCAACCTGGCCGAGCGCGACGCCCTGCCGCGCGGGCAGATCCATGCGGACCTCTTCCCCGACAATGCCTTCTTCCAGGGCGAGCACCTGACGGGGCTGATCGACTTCTACTTCGCCTGCACCGACCTGCTCGCCTATGACCTGGCGATCAGCCTGAACGCCTGGTGCTTCGACGCGGATCTCCGCTTCGTGCCGGATCGCGCGGCGGCGATGCTGACCGCCTATGAATCCCTCCGCCCTCTCACTCCGGCGGAGCGCGCCGCCCTGCCCGTGCTCTGCGCCGGGGGGGCGATGCGCTTCCTGCTGACGCGGCTCTACGACTGGACCCACACGCCGCCGGGTGCCCTGGTGACGCGCAAGGACCCGCTCGAATACCTCGCGCGGCTGCGCCATTTCATGGGGCACAAGGCCCTGCCGGGAGTCTTCGCCCATGCCGGCTGACAGCACGACGATGGAAGAAGTCCAGGAGGCATCCCAGGACACCGAGGTCGAGATCTGGACGGATGGCGGCTGCAAGCCCAATCCCGGCCCGGGCGGCTGGGCGGCGATCCTGCGCTACAACGGCCATGAGCGGGAGCTGAGCGGCGGCGATCCGGCCACCACCAACAACCGTATGGAACTGACCGCCGCGGCGCAGGCGCTGGAGGTGCTCCGGCGCCCCTGCAAGATCGTGCTGCACACGGACAGCGAATACGTGCGCAACGGCATCTCCCGCTGGGTGCACGGCTGGGTGCGCAACGGCTGGAAGAACGCCGCCAAGGAGCCGGTGGCGAATTACGAGCTCTGGCAGCGTCTCCTCGCCGCCGCCAAGCCGCACGCCATCGAATGGCGCTGGGTGCGCGGCCATTCCGGCGATCCGATGAACGAGCGCGCGGACGTGCTCGCCACCGAGGCGCGGAAGGCCATTTCCGGCAAGGGCTGATACCGGCCCGCGAAGGTTCCGGCCTTCGCGGGCCGGCCTGGCGCACGGGGTCAGCGGAATAGCCGCACTCCGGGAAAACCCGGGCAGCGCACCAGACGAAACCCCTCAGCCGTAGCCCTTTTCCTCGCCCCGGCGGCGTTCCGCCTCGGCCTCCGGGGCGGGTTTGTCGGTGACGGAAGCAGTGGCCGCCCTGCCCTGCCCTTCCTCCGCCGGGTGGAAGTCGAACTTTCCCCGCCCGCTCTGCCATTGCTGCACCGTCAGCACCCGGGCGCCGCCCTCGCTGCCATGCGGGCCATGCACCACCCCGGCCGCGAAGGTCAGGAAGCCGCCGGGACCGAAGCTCTCGCCATCCTCGGTCAGGTCGCCCTCCAGCACGTAATGCATCTCGGACCCGGCTTCGTGGAAATGCGCCGGGATGCTGCCGCCGGGTGGCAGGTGGACGATGGTGGTGACGACGCCCTTCTCCTGGTCTTCGTTCAGGATCTGCACGCGGAACGCGCCCTCGGCGCCGGGGATCTCGAAGACGACCGGCTCGGCGGCCCCGGCCGCCAGCTTCAGGGGAATCTGTGTCATGCGGCTTCCTCCGTGGGTCGCCGGGAACTGGTCACGGATCGCCATCGCGCCAGACGGGGCGCGGCTTCACGGTTGCAGGAGAACGGGGCCGTTCAGGCCCCCGCCAGATGCTCCCGCAGACGCGGCATCAACTCCACCAGGTTGCAGGGCTTGTGCCGGGCATCGAGCTGGAAGCGCAGGATGTCGTCCCAGCCATCCTTCACTGCCCCGGTGCTGCCCGGCAGGGCGAAGAGATAGGTACCATCCGCCACGCCGCCGATGGCGCGGGACTGCATCGTGGAGGTGCCGATCTTGGCGTAGCTCAGCATCCGGAACAGCTCGCCGAAGCCGGCGATCTCCTTCTCCAGCACGCGGGCGAAGGCCTCCGGCGTCACGTCGCGGCCGGTGATGCCCGTGCCGCCCATGCTGATCACCACATCCACCTCGGGATCGGCGATCCAGCGGCGGAGCTGCGCCTCGATGGCATCGGCCTCGTCGCGCAGGATCTCCCGCGCCGCCAGCCGGTGCCCCGCCGCCTCGATCCGCGCCGCCAGCGTGTCGCCGGACCGGTCGCTGGCGAGGTCGCGCGTGTCGCTCACCGTCAGCACGGCGATGTTCACGGGCAGGAAGGTCAGGCTCTCGTCGATCGGCATGGCGGCCTCCTCGTCACGTCAGTCTTAGCCCCCTGCTTACAGGCTTCCCGAGGCCGTTCCCATGCATGCCTCCCGAACCGCCACCACAGCACCAGCGAGGCCAGGAAGGCGGCGAAGGCGAGAAGGGTGCCGAGGCCCATGGCCCAGCCCGCGCCCAGCCCCTCGATGACCGGCACATAGGCCAGCGGCGCGACGGCGGACAGCAGCAGCCCGGGCGTGATCAGCGCCCCGGCGATCCGCCCATAGGCGCGATGGTCGAACAGCACCAGCGGCAGGGCACCGCGCGTGATGGTGGTCAGCCCGTTCGCCGCCCCGTAGAGGAGCGAGAAGATCACCGCCACCGTGACCGAGGTGCCGCTCCACAAGGCCAGCACGAAGCCGAGGGCGAGCCCGCCCGTGGCGAGCAGGTTCAGGCCCAGCGCGCCCATGCGGCTGCCCGACAGGATCTCCGCTAGCCGCGCGGCGGACTGGCCGATGCCGCGCAGCGTGGCCACCCAGACTGCCGCCGCCACCCCCAGGCCCAGCCCGGAGAGCAGCGTGATCATATGCGCCGACATGGCCGCGTTCAGCACGCCGAGGAGCAGGATGATCGCGGCATAGAGTGCCCCGGCGAGACGGCGCTCGCCGCCGTCCCGCGCCAGGGCCGGCGCGGCGGGGGCACCCGGCCCAGCCTGGAAGGCGCCGGCGCGGCCGCTGGGGATCAGCAGGTGCAGCGGCAGGGTCAGCAGCGCCGCCCCGGCATAGGCGAGGCAGGCGCCACGCCAGCCGAGATGCTCCGCCAGCAGGTGGCCCAGCGGCCAGAAGACCGTGGAGGCCAGGCCGCCCAGCAGGGTGATCTGCGACATCGCCCGGCGCGCCCCCGGCCCGCCGATCCGCGCCAGGGCGGCGAAGGCGGCGTCGTAGAGGGTCAGGCGCATGGCCAGCCCCAGCACCGCCCAGGCCGCGTAATAGCCCACCACCTCCCGCGCCAGAGCCAGGCCGAGGCAGCCCAGGGCCAGCAGCACGGAGCCGAGCCCCATCACCCGGCGCCCACCCTGCCGGTCCATCATCCGCCCCGCCAGGGGGGAGACGGCCCCCATCACCAGCAGGGACAAGGCAAAGCCGCCCTGCACCCGCGCCATGCCCCAGCCGAGATCGGCGGCGATGCGCTCGCCCAGCACGCCGATCAGATAGTAGCTGACGCCCCAGGCGATGAGCTGCGACAGGCCGAGTGCCCAAACGGTACGCCTGGGGATAGCGGGAGAGACGGCGGGCACCGTGGTCACGGGCACGGCGCCGCATCGGGCAGGTGGCTGGCCCCCGGCCCCAGGGCGCGCTGCATCAGCACGGAATCCAGCCAGCGCCCATGCTTGAAGCCGACATCGGCCAGGATGCCGATGGTGCGGAAGCCCAGCCGCTCGTGCAGGACGCGGGAGGCCCGGTTCCCGCTGTCGCCGATCGCCGCGACCATCTGGCGCCAGGGTCCCGCCTCGCAGGCGGCGATCAGCCGCGACAGCAGGGCCCGGCCGATCCCCTGCCCTTCCTGGCCGGCGGCGACATAGACGGAATCCTCCAGCGTGTGCCGGTAGGCCGGCCGGGCCCGGTAGAGCGAGGCATAGGCGTAGCCGGCCACCTCCCCATCCCGCTCCGCCACCAGATAGGGCAGGCCCAGCGCCAGCACGGCCTGCCGCCGCGCAGCCATCTCCTCCAACCCGGGCGGCACTTCCTCGAAGGAGGCGCAGCCATGCAGCACATGCTGCGCGTAGATCGCCTGGATCGCGGCGAGATCGCCATCGCGGGCAGGCCGGACGAGGAAAGGGGAAGGCGTCATGCGGCGGTGGTCCGAAGGAATGCCCCCGGACTCTTCCACCCCCGGGCATCATGAGGGAAGCTTAGCCACCTCATGCAAAGCATCAGGAAAACTTTGGGATGCGCGACCTCAGCCTCGACCAGCTCCGCAGCTTCACCGATGTGGTGGAGCTGGGCAGCTTCTCGGCCGCGGCGGAACGGCGCGGCCTGACCCAGCCGGCGATCAGCCTGCAGATCCGGCAGCTCGAACGCCGCCTCGGCGTCCGGTTGATCGAGCGCGTGGGGCGGCGCGCCGGGCCGACCGCCGCCGGGCTGGCGCTCCTCACCCATGCCCGGCGCATCGGGCAGGCGGTGGGCGAGGCGCTGGAGGAGCTGGCGCCGCATGCCGAAGGCGTGGCCGGGCGGGTCCGCATCGGCACCGGCGCCACCGCCTGCATCTACCTGCTGCCGGATGTGCTGCGCGGGCTGCGGCAGCGCTTCCCGGCGCTGGAGATCACCGTCCGCACGGGCAACACGGCCGAGGTGCTGAAGGCGATCGAGGAGAACGCGCTGGATCTCGGCCTCGTCACCTTGCCCGCCCCCGGCCGCGCCTTTGCCGTCACCCCGGCCCTGGCGGACGGGTTCCTGCTCTTCTCGCCCGCCTCATCGCCGCCGCCCCCCGCCTCGCTGACGCCGGAGGCTGTCGCCGCCCTGCCGCTGGTGCTCTACGAGCCCGGCGGCCACACGCGGCGGGTGGTGGACGAATGGTTCGCCGCCGCCGGGCTGCACCCCGTGCCCAGCATGTCCCTGGGCAGCGTCGAGGCCATCAAGGAACTGGTCGGCGCCGGGCTGGGCCACGCCATCCTGCCGGGCATGGCGTGGCGGGACAGCGACCGCGCCCGGCTTTCCGCACGCCCCCTCTCGCCGGGGCTGGAACGCCAGCTCGCCCTGGTAATGCGGCGGGACAAGCCGCGGCATCCCGGGCTGCGGGAGATGCTGCGGGCGCTGGAGGCGTGTTTCGCCAGCCAGGGAGCCCGATAGCAGCCTTCACGAATTCCTGGGATGCGTCGTGCCCGTGCGGCGGCCTCGGGGGCGAGGCAGCGTCTTGCCCCCGGGGGCGGCCAACTCAGCGCGCCGAGACCTTCCGGACGGCGGCGCTCCCGGCCGGTGCCGCACCTGCCCCGGGGAAGCGCGGGAAGGCGCCCGCGGCCAGGGCGTCCAGGCTTTCCGCCGGCAGGCCGAGGCGGCTGGCATAGATCCAGGAATAGGCCAGGACGCGCTGCACGTAGAGCCGCGTCTCGGGGATCGGGATGGCCTCGATAAAGAGGAAGGGATCGTCCCGGTATTGGGTGTTGGGCTGCCAGCTCTGCAGCCGCCCCGGCCCGGCATTGTAGGCCGCCAGCACCCGGATCAGCCCGCCCTGCGTCGCGTCGTGTGAGGCCAGGTGCAGCAGGTAGCGCTGGCCGAGCTCCAGCCCGAAGGACGGGTCGTGCAGCCGCTGCGCCCCGGCGGCGGTGCCGAGCGAGGAATCGCCGGTGATGAAGGAGGCCGTGGCCGGCATCACCTGCATCAGCCCACGCGCCCCGACCGGGGAAACAGCGCCGGCGTCGAAATTCGATTCCTGCCGGGCCATGGCATAGACCAGGGCCGGATCGACCCGGAACCCGCCGAGCGGCTTCAGGTTCGGCACGGGGAAGCGGGCAAGGTCGCGCGGCCGTCCATCCGCCGTCTGCGCCAGCCCGGCGAGCTGGGCGGCGAACTCGGTCATCCCCGCCTGCGTCGCCACGGCGAGCGAGGCACGCGCCAGGGTCGGGTTGCCCTGCACCGCCGGCCAGAGGCGGCGCAACTCCTGCTCGGCCCGCTCCCTCTGCCCGATCTGCAACAGCGCCAGCGCGCGCCAGCCGCCGGCGGTCTCGGCCAGGGCGGCGGACTCGGCCTCGCCGTTCACGTCCTTCTCCCAGGCGAAGTCGGTCTTGAGGCCCAGGGCGCGCCGGGCCACGAGGCCGTAGAAGGTGCGCGGCTCCTGCGCCGCCTGGAGCATCCAGGACACGTAGAGCTGCGGCTGCCGCGCCCGGACGGCGGCCCGCGCCGTCCAGAAGGCAGCGGCGGAGCGCAGCACGGCGGGCGCGTCGTCGGCCCGCGCCGCCGCCTCGAAATAGGGCAGCGCCACGTCGAAGACATTGTGGCCCCAGGCGGCCAGCCCGGCCACGAAGGCGGCCTGGGCGTGGCTGGGGCTGCCGCGTACCGCCTGGGCGGCGATGCGGAAGGCTTCCTCGTCCTGCCCCGCCTGGAACAGCGCCAGCGCCACATCGGCCTGGAGCAGCGCGGCATAGGCCGGCGTCATGCCCCGCGTGCCGTTGATCAATCGCAGCGCCCCGTTGGCATCCCCGGCCGCCGCGCGGTCGCGCACGCTGCGGTCCAGCGCCGGGTTGCGCGCCACGTTGCGGGCGGCGGGCACGCTTTCCTCCGGCACGATATCGGTGGCCGAGGAGAGCGTGGCGTCGGGCGGAGGCGGCGGCAGGCTGGCGCCGCGCGGGCTGCGCTCCACCAGCAGGGCATAGACCTGCGGCGCCTCCGGATGGTCCGCATGGGCGGCCAGCCAGGCCTGGAGTTCGGCCGGCTCGGGGGCCGGGCCGATCCGGCGCAGCCAGCGGTCGGCCAGGACATGGCCGACCAGCCGCCGGTCCTGCAGGAACTCGATCTCCACCCCCGCGCTGGCGGCATCGCCTCGCGCCTGGAAGTCGAAGATCCGCCGCAGCCGGGCGGCGTCGGAGGCAGCCAGGGGCTCCGGCAGCCCGGCGGTGGTGCCGGGGCGGAGGGCGGGCGCCAGGGCCACCTCGCGGTTGCCGGGCAGCGGCGACGAGGCGCCCGTGCGGGCCGCCCTGTCCTGGCCGGCGCGGGGCTTGCGCTGGCCGCCGGCCTCTTCCCGCGCCGAGGCGGCATGGGCAGGCCTGGGATGGAGGGCCATCGGCGTGCCGAGGGTGGCGGTGGCGAGGAACAGCAGGCCCAGATGAGCCATGCGCCGGGCCATATGGCGGACGCTGTGGCGGGGGCGGCGATGAGTGACGCCGTGAGCACGGCGAGGCAGGTCGGAAAGGTCCCTTTGGTCCCAGGTCCGTCGGCGATGAACTCCCATGCCGGAGCGGTTAACGGAGGCGTGAGGTCGGTGACAACCCTCTTTCGCTGAGAAACGTCTCACGTATTGGGACGCTCGGCCGAGGATCCTTTCCTCGACTGGCCTTTTCAGCTTCACAAAATCGTTATACGAGCTTCGCCCCACACTGCGCGAATCGATTCGTTCCGGTTTTGCCCCCGTGTTCAGAACCCCTTGGGCACCTCGCCATCCAGGGCCCGGCGCAACATCAGCAGGTCCTGCCAGCTTTCCCGCTTGGCCGAAGGCTGCCGCAACAGATAGGCCGGGTGCAGCGTCGCCAGGGCCGGAACCGTGCCCAGCCCCTCGATCTCCAGCCGATGCCAGCGGCCGCGCAGGCGGGTGATGCCCTCCCGCGCGCCCAGCAGGGCCTTGGCCGCCGTGCCGCCCAGCAGGACGACATGCCGCGGGCGCGCCAGGGCGATATGCCGCCGGGCGAAGGGCAGGAAGAGCGAGACCTCCGCGTCCGTGGGCGTGCGGTTCCCCGGTGGCCGCCAGCAGAGGATGTTGGTGAGGTAGAAGTTGCGGGCGCGGTCGAGGCCGATGCTCGCCACCATGCGGTCCAGCAGCCGCCCCGAGACGCCGACGAAAGGCTTGCCCAGCCGGTCCTCGTCGGCGCCGGGGGCCTCGCCGATCAGCATCAGCCCGCTTTCCGCCACGCCGTCGGAAAAGACGATGTTGGTCGCCGTATCGCGCAGGCTGGCGTCGAAACGCTCCATCGCCGCCTTCAGCGCCTCCAGGCTGTCCGCGCCGGCCGCCAGATCGGCGGCGCGCAGGGCGGCGGGGACCAGCACCTCCGCTGGGCGGGGCGCCGGGCGGCGCGGCACAGGGGGGGGCGGCACGGCCTCGCCAGGAAACAGGCTGCCACCGGCCTCCTCTCCGGCCCCCGCGCCGCTCCCCGCGTCGCGTCCCGGCAACGCCGCCCGTCCGGGCGCGGGCCAGGCCGTGGCGCTGGCTGCCACGCCGGGCATGGCCGCCTCGGGGCGAGGCGCCGTCCGGTCGAGCGGCGCCGCTTGCAGCGCCTCGTCCACCCCCCAGCCGAGTTGCAGCGACAGCGCCGCCAGCAACGCCTCGCGTAAGGCGTTCCCGTCCTGCTGGGCATCCGCGGCGTCATCCATGGCGCTGATATCGGCCCGGGACGGGGTTCCGCGCAACCGGGGGCGAGGCTACACCCTTGCCCCTGGGACAAAGAGCGGAGGGCGCGGGACCTTGGCCGAACGCGAAGCGATGGAATTCGACGTGCTGATCGTGGGTGCCGGCCCTACGGGGCTGGCGGCAGCGATCCGGCTGAAGCAGGTGGCGCCCGACGCGACGGTCTGCGTGGTGGAGAAAGGCTCCGAGGTCGGCGCCCATATCCTCTCCGGCGCGGTGATCGAGCCGCGCGCGCTCGACGAGCTGATCCCCGACTGGCGGGACGACCCGCCGGCCCTGGCGACGCCTGCGGCCGACGACCGCTTCATGCTCCTGACCGGGACGCGCGCCTTCAAGCTGCCCACCCCGCCGCAGATGAACAATCACGGCAACTACATCGTCAGCCTGGGCAATGTCTGCCGCTGGCTGGGGGCGAAGGCCGAGGCGCTGGGGATCGAGATCTATCCGGGCTTCGCCGCCTCCGAAACGATCATCGAGGACGGGCAGGTGAAGGGCGTGGTGGCCGGCGTGATGGGCATCACGCGCGAGGGCGAGGAAGGCCCGAACTACCAGCCGGGCATGGAGCTGCGCGCCACCTACACGCTGTTCGGCGAGGGCTGCCGCGGCTCGCTGACCCGGAAGCTGGAAGAGGTCTTCGACCTGCGCGCCGAGGCCATGCCGCAGACCTATGCGCTGGGCATCAAGGAGCTGTGGGAGATCCCGAAGGAGAAGCACAGGCCGGGTCTGATCTGGCATTCGGTCGGCTGGCCGCTGCCCAAGGACACCTATGGCGGCTCCTGGCTCTACATGCTGGGCGAGAACCTGGTCTCGATCGGCTTCGTGGTCGGGCTGGACTATCCCAACCCCTGGCTGGCCCCCTTCGAGGAGTTCCAGCGCTTCAAGACCCATCCGGAGGTGCGGAAGTTCCTGGAGGGCGGCAAGCGCATCGCCTATGGCGCCCGTGCGCTGAACGAGGGCGGCTGGCAGGCCATCCCCCGGCTGGCCTTCCCCGGCGGGCTGCTGATCGGCGACGGCGCGGGCTTCCTGAACGTACCCAAGATCAAGGGCACCCACCTCGCCATGAAGAGCGGCATGGTGGCGGCGGAGGCCGTGGCTGAGGCACTGGCCGGCGACCGGCGCGCCGTGCTCGACGCCTATCCGCGCGGCATCCAGGAAAGCTGGATCGCCGAGGAGCTGAAGGGCGTGCGCAACATCCGCCCGGGCTTCGCCAAGCTGGGCTTCTGGGGCGGCATGGCCAATGCGGCGCTCGACACCTATGTGTTCAAGGGCCGCGCGCCCTGGACCATGAAGCACCACGCGGACCACGAGACGCTGCGCGATGCCAGCAAGTCGGAGCGCATCCGCTACCCGAAGCCGGACGGGGTGCTGAGCTTCGACCGGCTGTCCAGCGTCTTCCTGAGCAACACCAACCACGAAGAGGACCAGCCGGTCCACCTGAAGCTCAAGGATCCGTCGCGCTGGAAGGCGGTGAACTGGGACCGTTTCCGCTCCCCCGAGAGCCGCTACTGCCCCGCCGCCGTCTATGAGGCGGTCGGGCCGGAGGCGGAGCGCGAGCTGAAGGGCGAACCTGACCCTCAGGCCACCGAGGGCCCGGATGGCGGGAATGCCGAGGTCGAGGCCGGGGATGCCGCCGCCCGGCTGGTGATCAACAGCCAGAACTGCGTCCACTGCAAGACCTGCGATATCAAGGACCCCACCCAGAACATCGTCTGGACCACTCCGGAAGGCGGCGGCGGACCCAACTACATCGGCGGGATGTAGAAACACCGGCTTCCGGCGCACGACAGGGCCGGAAGCCGGATCGGGCGGGCGGCCGCCCTCCCCCCGGGATCAGTCCTCCAACGGCAGGGGCAGGTCGCGGAAGGCCTTCCAGTCGGCAGGCAGCCGGGCGACGGCTGCCGCGCGGCGCGCCTCGGCCCATTGCGCCAGCCCGGCCATGGCGGGCGCCAGTTCCGTGCCACGGCGCGCCACCAGCTTCTCCGCCATGGCCGTGGCGGTCACGGCATCGTTCAGCCCGCCCAGATCCTCCTGCAACTCCTTGCAGCCCTGGAGGTAGCGCCGCAGCGCCTTGTCGGGACAGAGGCCGGACAGGAACTCCAGGCCATAGCGCAGCCGCTTCAGCGCCTTGCGCAGCCCATGCAGCTCCTCCATCGAGCGCTGCCGGATCTTCCTGCCGCGCCGGCGGACCTTGCGGGCGGCACCTTCCAGCAGTTCGGGCGCGACCTCGGCCAGGGGCTTGCCCACCGCCGCCCCGCCCAGCACGGCCGGATCCTCCGCCCAACCGGCGAGGCCCAGCACCAGCGCACCCAGCGCCGGCCGGCGAAGCTCCTCCAGCATGTCGGCATGGGCCTCCGCGCGGCACTCCTCGGCAGCGGGGCGCAGCAGGGCGATCCACTCCGCCGTGCCCGCCTCCTTGCCGGCCTCGGGCAGGGTCTCCTCACAGAAGACGTCCCAATCCCGTACCGCGCCCAGGACCTGCCCCAGCCGCCGCAGCTCACCCTCGAACCGGGCCGTGGCATGCGGCTCCAGCAGCGGGCCGAAGAGGCGCAGCCCCGCCCGCAGCCGGCGGATGGCGACCCGCATCTGGTGCACACCCTCCATCCGGCTGCCATCCGCCGCGCCGGTCCGGGCCAGCGGCTCGTTGGCCATGAGCTGGCGGAGGCACGAACCGATGACGGCCCTCACCGCCTCGGCCACCGTCATCTCCGGCCGCAGCGTCACCTCCCCGGCCTTCTCGGCCCGGCGCGGCGCCTTGGCGGCGAGCTGCCAGCCGCGTGCGGCCTTGCTTTCGGTGGACAGCAGCGCGCCCGGCACGGCGAGCAGCACCTCCGAGGCCAGCCGGTAGAGCGCGATGGCGGAACCCTGCTGGAGCTCCAGCTCCATCTCGCGGATCGGCTCGCGGCGCTTGCCGGCCCGGATCTCGCCCAGGTCCAGCACGGCCTCGATCCGCACATCCTCCCCGGGGGCGAGGTCGCAGCGCAGCCGCCGCACCCGCGTCTCGAAGACCGGCCTCAGGGCCGTGCCCTCGGGCAGCAGGGGCTCGGCGGGCGTGCCACGCAGCAGGGCAGGGTCCGGAACCTTCCCCTCGACCGGCGCCTCCCATTCGCCGCGCCCGAAGGTGCTGCCGTCGCTGGCGGTCTTCAGGGTCTGCAGGGTGCGCGCGCCGCCTCGGCGCAGGCGCAGGGCCATGCCTTCCTTCAGCAGGCGGCGGTCGGTGGTGTCGAAATAGGTGGTGACCTGGTGACGCTCGGCCGGGATCAGGCCGCGGAACGCATCGAGATCCGGAAAGGTGTCGCCGTAGCCATCCGGCAGGAGGAGCTTGATCTCCAGTTCCCGCGGAGCTTCTTCATCATGATCTGCCATCGTCCAGGCAGAATGTCATGGCGCCCCCGGACGACCGAGACAGTCTTTAAAATTTCAATAATCTGTCATCAAAGAGACGCACGGTTGTGCCCGTGCGTCTCTTCTCGCGGCTGTCAGGCCGCCACCGCCTCCGCCGGGCTGTTGCGCTTCAGCACCGCGACGGCGAGGCCGGTGATCACCGTGCCGACCACGATCGCCACGAGATAGCCCAGCGGATTGCCCACCGCGCCGGGGATGCCCACCACGAAGATGCCGCCATGCGGCGCCCGCAGCGTGCAGCCGAACAGCATGGACAGCGCCCCCGTCACCGCCGAACCAGCGATCAGCGCCGGGATCACGCGCAGCGGGTCCTTGGCCGCGAAGGGGATCGCCCCCTCGCTGATGAAGGCGAGGCCAAGCACGAAGGCCGCCTTGCCCGCATCGCGCTCCTCCTGCCCGAAGCGGTTGCGGGCGATGAAGGTCGCCAGCGCGATGCCCAGCGGCGGCGTCATGCCGGCGGCCATGATCGCCGCCATCGGGCCGAAGGTGTCGCTGCCCAGCAGCCCGACGCCGAAGGCATAGGCCGCCTTGTTCACCGGCCCGCCCATGTCCACCGCCATCATGGCGCCGAGGATCAGCCCCAGCAGCACGGCGTTGGTGGTGCCCATGGAGCGCAGCGTCTCGGTCAGCCAGGCGAGCAGCGCCGCGATCGGCGTGCCGATCACATAGATCATCAGCATGCCGACGACGATCGACGCGATCAGCGGGATCACCAGCACGGGTTTCAGCCCTTCCAGGCTGTCCGGGAAGGGCAGGCTGTCGCGCAGCCATTTCGCGACATAGCCGGCCAGGAAGCCGGCCGCGATACCGCCCAGGAAGCCGGCGCCGACGAGATTGGCCAGCATGCCGCCGACGAAGCCCGGCGCCAGTCCGGGCCGGTCGGCGATGGAAAAGGCGATGAAGGCCGCCAGCACCGGCACCATCAGCGCCAGGGCCGATTTGGCGCCGATGTTGAAGAAGGCCTCGGCCAGAGAGCCCGGCTCCTTGAACGCCTCGATGCCGAAGGCGAAGGAGATGGCGATGCAAAGGCCGCCCGCCGTGACCAGCGGGATCATGTAGGACACGCCGGTCATCAGGTGCTTGTAGGCGCCGCGCCCGGTGCCCTTGCCCGCCGGCTTGGCCGGGGTCGGCGCCGCGCCCGAAGCCGCCGCCCCACCCTGGGGTTCGGCGACCAGCGCGCGCCTGATCAGGTCCTGACCGCCGCGCAGCGCCTCGTTGGTGCCGGTGATGACGATGCGCTTGCCGTCGAAGCGGCCGGTGTCCACGCCGGTATCGGCGGCGATCACCACCGCGTCGGCGGCGGCGATCTCCTCCGGGGTGAGTTGATTCTTGGCGCCGACCGAACCCTGGGTCTCGACCTTGATCTCATGGCCCAGCGCCTTCGCCGCCTTCTCCAACGCGGCGGCGGCCATGAAGGTGTGCGCGATGCCCGTCGGACAGGCGGTGATGCCCACCAGCTTCTTCGGGCCGGAGGCAGCAGCCACCGCCGCGCCGGCGATGGCACCGGCAGGCGCCGTGGCGACGGGTGCCACGACCGGTGGCCGGGGCAGGTTCGCCAGCGCCGCCGCCGAGCGCAGCGCGGTTTCCGGATGGCGGATCGCCTCCACCACCGTGGTGGCGATCAGCGGCCGGCCGGCGAAGCGCGCCGCCTCCGCCGTGGCATCGCCCACCAGGAGGACGGCATCCGCCTCCCCATGCCCGTCGCGGACGGGGCTTCCCTCGCCCGTATCGAGCGACAGCTCGACATGGCTTCTCTCGGCAGCCTCGCGCAGCGCCTCGGCCGCCATGGCGGCATGGGGCGGGCTGGCGGCATGCCGGATCACGGCGGTCAGCCGGGTCATGCAGTTGTCCCCCTCAGGACTGAATGGCGCCGGAAAGGCCGCCTCCGGCCGGTATCGCCCGGTGGAGGCAGCCTGTCCGTGGCGCCTGGATTACAGCTTCTCGATCCGCACGGCTTCGGCAAGCCGTTCGATCGTGGAACGGTCCGGCATCCCGCCCGTGGAGCGGGAGACGGCGGCGGCGGCGCAGGCCGTGGCGAGGCGCGCCATGGGTTCCGGCTCCAGCCCCCGGGCCAGCGCGGCGGAAAGCCCCGCCACCATGGAATCGCCCGCGCCCACTGTGGTGGTCAGCGGCACCTTCGGCGGCGTGGCCCAGAGCATCCCCTCCGGCAGCGCGAAGAGCGCCCCATCGCCGCCCGCGGAGACGATGACGCGGGCGATGCCCCGCCCCCGCATCTCCGCCGCCGCGGCCAGGACCGCCTCGCGCCCTTCCAGCCGGCGGCCCAGCAGCGCGCCCAGCTCGTCGCGGTTGGGCTTGATCAGGTCCACCCCGGCCTCCAGCGCCGGGCCGAGGGCCGCGCCGCTGGTGTCCAGCAGCACCAGCCGCCCGGCGGCACGCTGCGCCTTCGCCAGCACCGCCCAGGCATCCGGGGCGAGACCGGGCGGCAGGCTGCCGGACAGCACCACGATGGCCGGGGCGACGGCATCGAGCCGGGCCAGCACCCCATCCAGCGCATCCGCCGGCGCCTCGGGCCCCGGCGTGTTCACATCGGTGACGCGCCCGTCGCCACCTTCCACCAGCTTGACGTTGATGCGCGCCCGGCCCGGCACGCGGTGGAAGGCGTCCTCCACCCCCATGCCGGCGAGGTAGCGGGCATAGGCATCCGCATCGAGGCGCGGCATCAGCCCCGTCGCGGCGCTGCGCTGCCCCAGCACGGCATGCATGGCGGAAACGTTCACGCCCTTGCCCGCCGGGCGCATCTCCGCCCCCCGGGCGCGGTTGACCTCGCCCGGCTCCAGCCGGTCCAGCATCACGGTGAAGTCCATGGCCGGGTTCAGCGTGACCGTGGCGATGACCCCGCCCTTGCTGGCCCCGACCTGACTGGCTTCAGGCGGCATGGGCCATCTCCCGCGCCACGGGCAGGGCCCGGACCTCGGCGGCGGTGGCGCAGTTCAGCGCGGTGCGCGCCAGACGCTCGGCCTCGGTGCGGCTGAGGCCGCGGATCTGCGCCTTCAGCGCCGCCACGTTGGGGATGGAGACCGACAGCTCGTCCACTCCGAGGCCCACCAGGATCGGCGCAGCCACCGGGTCCGCCGCCATGTTGCCGCAGACGCCGACCCAGCGGCCGCGCGCATGGGCGGCCTTCACCGTCATGTCGATCAGCCGCAGCACCGCCGGGTCCAGCGCGTCCGAGCGCGCGCCCAGCGTCGGGTGCAGCCGGTCCACCGCCAGCGTGTACTGCGTCAGGTCGTTGGTGCCGATGGAGAAGAAATCCGCCTCGGCGGCGAGCTGGTCGGCCATCACCGCGGCGGCGGGGACCTCGACCATGATGCCCACCTCGACCGGCGGGGCGATCAGGGCGCGGCGCTCCTCCTCGATCAGCGCCTTGGCGGCGCGCAGGTCGGCGAGCCCGTCCACCATCGGCAGCATGATGCGGATGTCGCCATGCTTCGCCGCGCGCAGGGCGGCACGGATCTGCGGCCGGAACAGCGCCGGATTGGCGAGGCAGAGGCGCAGGCCACGCAGGCCCAGGAAGGGATTGGCCTCGGCCGGGTGGCGCACGAAGCGCAGCGGCTTGTCGCCACCCGCATCCAGCGTCCGCAGCACCACCGGCAGCCCGCCGAAGCCCTCGGCCAGCTTGCGGTAGATCTCGAACTGCTCGTCCTCGGTCGGCGGCTCGGCGCGGTCGTCGAACAAGAACTCGGAGCGCACCAGCCCGGTGCCCTCGGCGCCGGCGGCCACGGCCTCCACCGCCTCCTCCGGCTTGCGGCAATTGGCCGCGACCTCCACCCGGTGCCCGTCCCGCGTCACGGCGGGACGGAAGGCGGCGGCCTTGGCGGCGGCGGCGCGGTCGCGCCCGCTGGCGATGGCCTTCTCCGCCGCGGCGATCTGCGCCGCGTCCGGATCGGGGCGCAGCAGGCCGCGGTCGCCATCCACGATCACCGGCGTGCCGTCCGGCAGCTCCATCACGGCGGGGCCCGCGGCGACGATGGCGGGGATGCCCAGGGCGCGCGCCAGGATGGCGGTATGCGCCGTGGGCCCGCCCGCCGCCGTCACCAGCCCCACCACCCGCATCGGGTCGAGCCCGGCGGTCTCGGAGGGGGTCAGGTCCTCGGCCACCACCACCGCGCGCTCGGGCAGCGGGACGGAGATGTCGGGATCGCCGCTGGCGCCGGTGAGGCGCCGCAGCACGCGGCGGGAGACGTCCTTCAGGTCGTTGGCGCGCTCCGCCAGCAACGGGTCGCCCAGCGCCACCAGCGCCTCGGCGCGGGAGGCGGTGGCGCCGTCCCAGGCGGCCGGGGCGGAGGCGCCCTTCTCGATCCGCATCCGGGCATCGGCCAGCAGCTCCGGGTCCTCCAGGAACTCCTCATGCGCGCCGAAGATCGCGGCGTGCTTGGCGCCGATGCGCGTGGTCATGTCCGCCGCCACCTGGCGCAGCTCGGCCTTGGCCTCGGCCAGCGCGCCGTCCAGCGCCGCGCGCTCGGCGGCCGGGTCGGCGGCCGTCTCGGCATAGCCCGCGCTCTCGGAGCGGTGGCGGAAGATCACGCCGATCGCGACGCCGGGGCTGGCGGGCAGGCCGGCGATGGCCCCCTCCTCGGCCACCGGGGCCACGGCCTCCGGGGCGCGGTCGGCGGGAGCGTGGTCGTCATCCCCCTCCCCCAGCCCGGCGACGAAGCCCGCGCGCACCGCCTCCAGCGCCTCGGCGGCCTGCGGGCCATGGGCGGTGACGGTGAGCTGGGCATTCGCCCCGGCGCCGAGCTGCAGCAGCGAGATCATGCTCTTCGCATCGGCCCGGCGCTCGCCGTGGCGGATCTCGACGGCGGCATCGTAGCGCTTGGCGATGCCGGCCAGCGCGCGGGCCGGGCGGGCGTGCAGCCCGGCGGCGCCCGGCGCCTGCACGCCGATGGAGAAGCCCTCGCCCGAGGCTTCCAGGGAAGCCGCCGGCGGCATGGCGGGGGCGGGGGCCCCGGCCGGTGCCGCGTCGGGGTCCAGCGTGCGCAGGATCAGCCCGGGATCGCGCGTGGTGGCGAGCCGCTCAGCGAGCGCGCTGTCGCCCAGGACTTCGGTCAGGCGGCGCAGCACCTCGATATGCTCGTCGCCCTGGGCGGCGATGGCCACCACCAGCCGGGCCTTGTCCTCGCCCCAGTCCACGCCCTGCGGCACCTGGAGCACGGAGATGGCGGTGCTGTGGATCAGGTTCCGGTCGTTGCGCTGGCCATGCGGAATGGCGATGCCGTCGCCGAGATAGGTCTCGGCCTCGCCCTCCCGGCGCAGCATGCTCTCCACATAGGCGGGCGCGATGGCGCCCGTGTCCACGAGGAGCTGGGCCGCCTGCCGGATGGCCTCGTCCTTGGACTCCGGCTTCGCGTCGAGGCGGATGCGTTCGGCGGAAAGGATCACGTGTGCTGGCGTCCCTTGGTCACGGTGTGGCGCCCGGAACCGGCGGGGCCTCCAGGGGCCCCCGTCCATCGGGTCCGCCCATCCGCCGCCAGCCGCCCCGTAGCCCGAACCTTGTCGTAAATGGCGGAACAGCACCAGGCAATTGGGACATTTCCGGCTGGCCTGGCGACGGACCGGATCATGGGCGCAAAAGCCCGTGGGAAGCACCTTCGGCCATCGTGGCCGCCCTTTCCTCCGCTTGCTCCGGAGGGAGCGGCACCTATGGACGCCCCTCCTCCCGGCTGCCACCCTGCCGCACCGCCGCGCACCTCCCGCGCGGCCGGTCACGATGGGTGGAAGAGGATACGGCATGCGTCGCCGCGGGCTCCTGGCAACCTCCCTGGCGGCGGGCCTGGCCGTCCCTCCCCTGGCCCTGCCGGGCCTCGTCCGCGCCCGGGCCGCGTCGTCCGGCGGCTCCGTGCTGCGCTTCGTGCCACAATCCGACCTCGCCGTGCTCGATCCCATCTGGAGCACGGCCTATGTCACGCGCAACCACGCGCTGATGGTCTTCGATACGCTCTACGGCATGGACAGCGCCTTCCGCGCCCGGCCGCAGATGGTGGCAGGGCACGAGGTCTCGCCGGACGGGCTGGACTGGCGCCTGACGCTGCGCGAAGGCCTGCGCTTCCATGACGGGGAGCCGGTGCTGGCGCGGGACTGCGTCGCCTCCATCCGCCGCTGGGGCGCGCGCGACGGGTTCGGCCAGACGCTGATGGCGGCGACGGAGGAACTTTCCGCCGAGGGCGACCGGGTGATCCGCTTCCGCCTGAAGCGCCCCTTCCCGCTCCTGCCGGATGCGCTGGGCAAGGCGGGTTCCGCGATCTGTGCCATCATGCCGGAGCGCCTGGCGAAGACCGATCCCTTCACCCAGGTGACGGAGATGGTGGGCAGCGGCCCCTTCCGCTTCCTGGCCCAGGAGCGCGTGGCGGGTTCGCGCGTCGTCTATGCGCGCCACGAGCAGTACGTGCCGCGGCCGGAGGACGAGGCGGGCGGCCCCGCCGACTTCACCGCCGGGCCGAAGCGGGTGCATTTCGACCGCGTGGAATGGCATGTCCTGCCCGACGCCGCGACCGCCGCCAATGCCATGCGCGCGGGCGAGATGGACTGGTGGGAGAACCCGACCGCCGACCTGCTGCCCATGCTGCGCCAGGACGCGAAGCTCACCGTCGCGCAGCGCGATGTCGCCGGCTATGTCGGCTGCCTGCGCTTCAACCACCTGAACCCGCCCTTCGACAACCCGGCCATCCGCCGCGCCCTGCTCGGCGCCGTGTCGCAGGCCGACTACATGACCGCCGTGGCCGGCACCGACCGGAGCAACTGGAGCGACGGCGTCGGCTATTTCCCGCCGGTCTCGCCGCTGGCCAGCGATGCCGGGATGGCGTCGCTCACCGGCCCGCGCGACCTCGCGGCGGCCCGCCGGGCCCTGGCCGAGGCGGGCTATGACGGCCAGAAGGTGGTTCTGCTCTCGCCCTCGGACTTCCCGACGCTGAAGGCCCTGGCGGATGTCACCGCCGACCTGCTGCGCCGGCTCGGGATGAACCTCGACGAACAGGCGATGGACTGGGGCTCGATGGTGCAGCGCCTGCCCAAGCGCGACCCGGTCGGGGCGGGCGGCTGGAGCGTCTTCGGCACCTTCTGGTCCGGCATCGACCAGATCAATCCCGCCGTGCACAGCTATCTGCGCGGCAACGGCATGGCCACCGGCTGGCCGCGCAGCGAGGCGCTGGAATCCCTGCGCGACGAATGGCTCGCCGCGCCCGACGCGGCGGCGCAGAAGGCCATCGCGGCGCGCATCCAGGAACAGGCCTTCCGCGACGTGCCCTATATCCCGCTCGGCCAGATGCTCGCCTCCACCGTCTTCCGGCGGGAGATCGTGGACATCCCCAAGGGCTTCGTCCTGTTCTGGAGCACCCGCCGTGCCTGATGCACCACCACTGAACCTGATCACCGACATCCCCGGCATCACCGTCGGCCATGCCACGGACCTCGCCCTCGGCTCGGGCGTCACTGCGATCCTTTTCGCCGGTGGCGCTACCGCCGCCGTCAGCATGCGTGGCGGCGCCCCAGGCTCGCGCGACACGGAGCTGCTGGCGCTCGACAAGACGGTGGAGAAGGTGGACGGGATCGTTCTGTCTGGCGGCTCCACCTTCGGCCTCGATGCCGGGACCGGGGTGCAGGCGGCGCTGCGCGAGCTGGGGCGCGGGCAGAACTTCGCCGGCATCACCATCCCGCTGGCGCCGCAGGCCATCCTGTTCGACCTGCGCAATGGCGGCGACAAGGACTGGGGCCGCTTCCCGCCCTATCGCGAGCTCGGCTACGCCGCCGCGATGGAGGCCGCCGGCCAGGACTCCGGCCATGGCTTCGCACTCGGCAGCGTCGGGGCCGGGACGGGCGCCACCACGCCGCTGGTCAAGGGCGGGATCGGCTCCGCCAGCCTGCTGAGCGAGAGCGGCCATGTCGTCGCGGCCATCGTGGCGGTGAACGCGGTCGGTTCCCCCCTGGTCGGGGAAGGCCCATGGTTCTGGTCCGCCCCCTTCGAGCGGGACGGGGAATTCGGCGGCCGCGGCCTGCCCGCCCGCTTCGCGCCGGAACACCTGCGGCCGCGCTTCAAGGGCGGCCCCGGCACCGCCACCACGATCGGGCTGATCGCCACCAATGCCGCGCTGACCAAGGCCCAGGCCGCGCGCCTCGCCAGCATGGCGGATGACGGGCTGGCCCGCGCCATCCTGCCCGCCCATGCGCCGAACGACGGCGATACAATCTTCGCCGCCGCCACGGGGGAGGTGCCGTTGGCGAACCCGCTGCGCGACCTGACCCTGCTCGGCCATGCGGCGACCATCGCCATGGCCCGGGCGGTGGCACGCGGGGTCTTCGAGGCGACGGCGCTACCCTATCCGGGCGCGCAGCCTTCCTGGCGCGAGCGTTTCGGGGGGTGACGACCCGGCGGGACCTCCCGCCTCAGGAGCCTGTCACCGGGTGTCAGTCATGGGCCGCGTCGGCCATGTTCCTGGCCGGCAGCAGCGCGGAAAGCTGCGCGGCACGCTCCTCCAGCCCGCCGATCCGGGCGAGCGTGACGGCGATCTCGGCCAGCTTGCCGCACTGGGCCGGGCAGGCCGCGAAATGGCCCTCGGCGACGGCGGGGATCAGCGCATCGGTCAGGAGCGCGATCACGTTGCGGTAGCGGGCCGCCGTGTCGGCGCCAGGGCCGGCCCAGGCCGGGGCGGTGCCCCACCAGAGTACGTTCAGCAGGCGGTCGGGCGGCGTCGTGGCGAAGACGGCACCGGTCGTCGCAGTGACCGCGGCCAGCAGCGCCTGCTTCACCGTGCCGGGCGCACCCTCGGCACCATCCACCACCTGGCGCAGATGCTGCAGCTCCTGCGTCAGCACCGCATCCGGCACCACGCCGACGCGAGCACCCACCATGGTGCCGCTGCTGTCGGCGAAGCCCTGCGGCGCCTCCAGCGCATTGATCAGCGGGTGGTACTCGTAGAGGCCGCTCCAGTCGAACTGGCCGCGGTAGAAGGATTCGTCATAGCCCTTCGGCACGCCCAGGAACCGTACGCCGACATCGCGGCCGCTGCGCCGGATCTTGAACAGGGCGAGGTCCAGCGTGTTCACCGGCCAGCCGAGATCCACCGCGCTCCAGAAGGCATCCACCGGCCCGTTGCCGGCGAGCGCCGCGGCATTGACCAGGAGATGCGTCGCCTGCCGCAGGTTCTGCACGTTGAAATGCCGGTCCGGCCCATGCAGGCCGATCATCCCAGCCTCGATCCCCGCCTGGATGTCGGCGGCGATGATGCCGTTCTCCAGCACATGGGTGAAGCGCGTGACGGCGAAATGCGTCGCCTCCGCCCCGTCTGCCCGCTTGGCTGCCCGCTCAGCCGCCGCGCGGCGCGCGGCGCGCATCCACTGCGCCTCGGCCAGCTTCTTGGTGGCGGTATAGACGTGGTCGGTCACATAGGCGAAGCATTTGCCGGTCGAGGAATAGACCGCCACCCGCACGCCATGGCGCCGGCAGGCCTCGATGACGTTGCCGCTGCCGAAGACATTGGTTTCCACCGCCTCGCGCACCACGGCCTCGGCCCGGCCCGGCTCGCGGATCGCGGCCAGGTGGAAGACCACCTCGGGCCGCGTCTCGCGGAAGGCGGCATCGAGCGCCGCCATGTCGCGGATATCGGCGGTGATGCCGACACCCTCCCCGTGATGCGGGGCGATGTCCAGGCTGAACAGCGCGGCCGGCCCGAAGCCCTGCAGCAACTGGCGCAGCCGCGTGCCGACGGAGCCGGCGCCGCCAGTGACCAGGATCCGGCGCCCGGCCAGCCGCGCCAACGCCGCGTCGCGGTGCAGCTCCACATTGCGGGTCATGGCGAGTTCCAGCGGGTCCTCGTCCAGCCCGCCCTCGGCCTCCCGGGCGGCCAGGAGGCGCCGCGTCAGAACCTTCAGGGTCTCGGTCGCTGCCCCATCCAGGCCAGCGCTGCCATCAGGCGCCAGGGCGATGATCTGCTGAATCAGGTCGGCGCTGCTTTGCGGCATCGAATCAATCGCCCTGTTGGAGCAACGTGTCCTGCACAAGGACAGTGCGGCACGAAAGCTTTGTAACTCTCAGTTTCCGCAATGCAGCATACATGGGCTCATCAAGTAAAGTCGCATTAATTGGATTTAGGAATTCACACGAAACCCGGCGACTTCATGCCCCGCCAAACGGGATCATTCCAAAATGGCAACCGGCTTTCCGATTTTAGGGATGTGAAGAGCCCCGGTCTTTCCGGTCGTGTTTCCACGACCGGACGCGGAAGGCAGGGCGTCAGGCCTTCGGCCCGGTCCAGGCCGAGAAGCCTTTCTCCAGGTTGAACAGCCGTCCGGGATCATAGCCAGCCGTGACCAGGGCACGGATGACGGCCGCGCTCCGCATGCCGGACTGGCAATAGACCAGCACGTCGCGGTCCCGTGGGATACCATCCAGCACGCCGGCGGTGCCCTGCTCCCGCAGCGCCCCGACCGCCTCGTCGATCAGCGGCTTGGGGATGCGCAGGGCATCCGGCAGGGTCCCACCCATCCATTCCGGCGGATTGCGGACGTCGAGCAACACCATCTCCGGCCCCGCCTCCAGGCGGGCGAGGGCCTCGGTGGCGGAAAGCCCCTGTCCGACCACGGGCGCGGAGCAGACCATCTGGACCTCCCGCAGCACGATCTCGGAACGCGGCTTGCTGCAACAGGGACAGTCCGGCGCCTTGGCCACGGTGACGGTGCCGAAGCTCATGTCCAGCCCGTCATAGACCAGCATCCGCCCGATCATCGGCGTGCCGATGCCGGTGAGCAGCTTGATCGCCTCGGTCGCCTGCAGCGCGCCGATCACGCCCGGCAGCACGCCCAGCACCCCCGCCTCGGCGCAGTTGGGCGCGAGCTCGGTCGGCGGCGGCTCGGGGAAGAGGCAGCGGTAGCAGGGGCCGACGCGCGCGTCGAAGACGCTGAGCTGCCCGTCGAAGCGCAGCACGCCGCCATAGACGTTGGGGATGCCGAGCTTGGTGCAGGCATCGTTGACGAGGTAGCGTGTCGGGAAGTTGTCGGTCCCGTCGATCACCACGTCATAGCCGGCGATCAGGTCCAGCGCGTTGTCCACGGTCAGGAAGACGTCGTGGCGCTCGATCACCAGGTCCGGGTTCAGGTCGGTCATGCGCGCCGCGGCGCTTTCCGTCTTCTGCCGGCCCAGGGTGGAATAGCCATGGGCGACCTGGCGCTGGAGGTTGGTTTCCTCCACCACGTCAGGGTCCACCAGCCCGATGCGGCCGACGCCCGCGGCGGCGAGATAGAGGGCGGTGGGGCAGCCCAGCCCGCCGGCGCCAATCAGCAGCACGCTGCCGGCCTTCAGCCGGCGCTGCCCCTCGATGCCGAACTCCGGCAGGATCAGGTGGCGACCGAAGCGACGCAACTCGGCGGCGCTGAGGTCCGGCAACGGGGCATCCGCCAGGCGTGCGCTCATCCGCCGGCGATGCTCGCCAGGATGCGGATCTCGTCCCGGCTTTCGACCGGCGTCTCCAGCCCGTCCAGCAGGCGGATGTCCTGGCCGTTCTTGAACACCATCACGAAGGGCCGGAGCCGGTTGGCCGTGAAAAGGTGGCCCCGCATCTCCGGCAAGTCGTCCACCAGGCTGTCCAGCACCGACTGGACGGTATCGCCCTCGACCGTGACCTGCGCCTGCTGGGCTGTGTATCGGCGGAGCGAACTCGGCACCAGGATGACCGGCATGGAACCCCTTTCGGAACGTGCCAGGGAGCCTGTCCAGCCCGGAGACGAATTCCGGCGGCAACGCCTCGCAGGGAGGCGCCAGGGCCGCCGGCCTTCATGCCGGGCAGGCAGGGATCCCATGATCAGGAGCACCTATAGAGCGACGACGTGTCGAAATCTGCAACCAAAATCTCGATTAAATTGACATATAAGCGCTTGATACGAATTACGAATGGTTAACCGCGCCATCGCTCCGGGCCATGGCGCGGCCCGGTTCAGGAGCGGCCCAGGGTCTTGGCATTCGCCGCGACGCGGCGGCGGGCGGGCGCCATCGCGGCATTGGCGATCTGCCGCGCATCGGCGCCCTGCAGCGCCTTGCGGCCGGCATCCATCCATCCCTGGGTGAAGGCGCGCTGCTTCTCCAGCGCCATCTCCGTCAGGGCCGGGGCGGCCGTGGCGGGTTCGGCCCAGAGGCTGGCCGAGCGGAGGGTGAAGACCCACCCGGCCTGCCAGGCGAACAGGCTCCAGCGTGTCATCTCAGCGAAGGCCCCGACGGGGTCAGCCAGGTTGGGTGCGGTTTTGGGCATGGGGGCCTTCGTACAGGTTCGGCTACAACACCGCCAGAATCGTTTCGGCCTTGCTGGCTTCGAAGGCGCCCGGGGCCTCGATCCCGACATGCGCCACCTTGCCGTCGCGGGCGATCAGGGCGAAGCGCTGGCAGCGCACCCCCATGCCGCGGGCGCCCAGGTCCATCTCCAGGCCCAGCGCGCGGGTGAAGGCGGCGGAGCCGTCGGCGAGCATCGTGATCTCCTCACCCAGGCCCTGGTCGCGGGCCCAGGCGGCCATGACGAAGGCGTCGTTCACCGCCATGCAGGCGATCGCATCGACGCCCTTGGCCCGCAGGGCCTCCGCCTGCTCCTTGAAGCCGGGCAAGTGCCTGGCGGAACAGGTGGGGGTGAAGGCGCCAGGGACGCCGAACAGCACCACCGTCCGGCCGGCGAAGAAGTCCGCGGTGTCCTGCTCCTGCGGTCCGTCCGGAGTGGCACGCATGAGCTTGACCGAGGGGATCGTGTCACCGGGCTGAATGGGCATGGGCTTCCTTTCCTGCTGGGCACGCCCCGGGGGCATCCCCCCGATGGGGATGGGATGGGGTTGGCGGCGCGCCCGCGCGGATGCGGCGCGAGCGGAGCCGGGCTGTCAAGCGCCAGCGGCCCGGCAGGTACATTGTCCGGCCGGAACCGCCCCGCGGCGACCCGTCCGGGACCCGCTCCCGGAAGCCGCCCCGGCCCCCTTCATGGGACAGTCCCGGGAGAGCCCGCTCGCAGGCGCCGGGCCGTCACGAAAACACAGCGGCAAGGGCGGCTTGTCGCCACAGGCCGCTTGCGGGCGGCGGGGGAGCCCGCCACATTCAGAGGTGATGGCGAGGCACGCACGAGACGACGACACCCCCGATCTTCCCGAGGACGCCCCAGAGGGCCGGCCCGAGGGAGCCAAGGATTCGCCCGCCCGCCGCCCGGCCCGGCGGCGGAGCCGGAAGGGCCGCGACCGGGACATCAGCCTGCCCGACAGCACCTCCATGGCGGGGCAGGTTCTGATCGCCATGCCCAGCATGCAGGACCCGCGCTTCGCCCGCAGTGTGATCTGCCTCTGCGCCCATTCCTCGGACGGGGCGATGGGGATCGTGCTGAACAAGGCGATCGAGAACCTGTCCTTCGACGACCTGCTGAAGCAGCTCGACGTCGCGCCGGTGCCGCCGCAGCGCCGGATCGCGCTGCATGCCGGCGGGCCGGTGGAGGGCGGGCGAGGCTTCGTGCTGCACACGGCAGACTGGTCCAGCGAGGGCAGCCTGCAGGTCGATCCCGAACTGGCCCTGACGGCGAGCGTCGATATCCTGAAGGCCATCGCCGGCGGCGGCGGGCCGCGCCGGGGCCTGCTGGCCCTGGGCTATGCCGGCTGGGGTCCGGGGCAGCTGGAGGAGGAGCTCCAGCAGAATGCCTGGCTCAACGTGTCCCCGGACGAGGCCCTGATCTTCGAGGAGGAAGAGAACGACGCCAAGTGGCGCCGGGCGCTGGCCAAGCTCCGGGTGGACCCGCTCCTGCTGGTGAGCGTCGCCGGGCGAGCCTGATCGCGCCGGGCCGGGGCGCAGAAACCGGCCCTCCTTCCCCAGCGCAACCGGTGCCGCCGCAGGCCGATAACGCCCGGTTCCGGTTGTACGGCCGCGCCGGGCATGGGAAGCGCCCGCTACCCGCCCCTGACATGAAGGAGCCGCGCCCCATGGCACACGCCCCACGCCGCCCCGTCCTTTCGCTGCTGCGCGACTTCCTGGACCACAGCGCCTCGGGTGGGCTGGTCCTCATGGCCGCCGCCGCCCTGGCGCTGGTGGTGGCCAATACCGGCCTGGCGCCGGCCTATTTCCATGCGCTGCACACCTATGTCGGCGGCCTCAGCCTGCTGCACTGGATCAATGACGGGTTGATGGCGGTCTTCTTCCTGCTCGTCGGGCTGGAGATCAAGCGCGAGATGCTGGACGGCCAGCTCGCGAGCTGGGGGCGCCGCGCCCTGCCCGGCATCGCCGCCCTCGGCGGCATGGCGGTGCCGGCGCTGATCTATGTCGGCTTCGCCCATGGCGATCCGGAGGCGCTGCGCGGCTGGGCCGTGCCCGCCGCCACCGACATCGCCTTCGCCCTCGGCGTGATCTCCCTGCTGGGACAGCGCGTGCCCGCCTCGCTGAAGATCTTCCTCGCCGCGCTCGCCATCCTCGACGACCTCGGCGCCGTGGTGATCATCGCCGTGTTCTACACGGACAGCCTCTCGCTGCTGGCGCTCGGCGCCGACGGCGTGATCCTGGTGCTGCTCTTCCTGCTCAACCGCGCCGGCACGCGGCAGCTCTGGCCCTATCTGCTGCTTGGCGCGCTGCTCTGGTTCTTCATGCTGCAATCGGGCGTGCATGCCACGCTGGCGGGCGTGCTGCTGGCCCTCTGCATCCCCCTGCGCCATCGCCCGGGCGGGGCCGACGACACGGTGGAATCGCCACTGCACCGGCTGGAGCACGGGCTGACGCGCTGGGTGAACTTCCTGATCCTGCCCATCTTCGGCTTCGCCAATGCCGGCGTCTCCTTCACCGGGATGAGCCCGGAGGCCCTGCTCGGCCCCGTCTCGCTGGGCGTCGGGCTGGGCCTCTTCCTCGGCAAGCAGATCGGCGTCTTCGGAGGCGCCTGGCTGGCCGTGAAGCTCGGCGTGGCGGAACGCCCGGCCGGGGCGAGCTGGCCGCAGATCTACGGCACCGCCCTGCTCTGCGGCATCGGCTTCACCATGAGCCTGTTCATCGGCCTCCTCGCCTTCCCCACCCATCCGGAGATGCAGGACGCGGTGAAGATCGGCGTGCTCGGCGGCTCGGTGGTTTCGGCCCTCTGCGGCGCGGCCCTGCTCCGCGTCACCGGACGGGCGCTGGATGCGCGGGGGGAGGCGATCCGGGCCTCCTGAGGCGCGGCTCCCGTGACCCGGGGGCAAGGCGCCCCCTCACCTCCGCGCAGCACCCACTCCCGGCGGGGTCTCGGGGAGGCCCTCGCCTCCCTGAGCGGAGAGGGTGTGGGAGAGGCAGGGCCTCTCCCACGGACAGGCAGCCCTCGGATCAACCGCGGCGCAGGTTCCACAGATACGGGTTCGGCCCCTGCAACACGCCGGAAAGATCGGCGCGGAAGCCGGTCTGCAGCACGAAGATGCCGGTGGGCGCGAAGGGCACGCTGTTCCAGCTTGTCTCCTGCACGCGGCGGAGCGCCAGGGACTGTGCCTCGGCATCCGGCGCGTAGAGCCAGCGGTCGATCGCCTCCTCCGTCGCCGGGTCTTCGGGCCAGCCGAACCAGGCCTTCTCCCCATTGCCGCGGATGGCAAAGTTCACCGCCGGGTTGGCGATGGAGCCCGAGGGCGCGTTGGTGGGCAGGATGCTCCAGCCGCCCTCGCCCGGCTTCGCCTTGCTGGTCCGGCGGGTGAGCACGCTGGCCCAGTCCGTCTCCACCAGATCGACGTCGAAGCCGAGCTGGCGCATCAGTTGCGCGGCCAGCCGCCCCTGTGGCGCGATGGCGGCGAAGTCGGAGGCGTTGATGATCACCACCTTCGCCCCCTCCACCCCGGCGGCGCGGATGATCTTCCGGGCCGATTCCAGGTCCGGCGCCACCGGCGTGTGGCTTTCCACCCCCGGCAGGGTGCAGGGGAGCATGGCATGGCATTCCGCCCAGTCGCCCGGGGCGGCGACGGAGGCCATGAAATCCGGTTGCGCCACGAGGTCGCGCACGGCGCGGCGCACCTCCACCTTGTTGAAGGGCGGGTGCAGCTGGTTGAAGCGCATGATCCCGAGGAAGCCCATCGGGTCATAGACCTGGAAGGCCAGCTTCGGGTCCTGCTTCAGGGACGGGATCAGGTCCGGCAGCGGGTATTCCACCCAGTCCACCTCGCCCGTCCGCAGCGCCGCCGCCGCGGTCGCGCCATCGGGGATGATATGCCATTCGAGCCGGTCGAAATGCACCAGCTTGCCGCCCGAGGCGCCGTCGGCGGGCTCGGCGCGGGGCACGTACCGCTCGTTGCGGGCATAGGCGACGCGGCTGCCGCTGTTGAACTCGTCCGGCAGGAAGCGCCAGGGGCCGGAGCCGACGATCTCGCTGATGGGCTTGTCGCCCGGCGTCTTCGCGATGCGCTCCGGCATGATGAAAGGCACCACCGAGGCCGGCTTGGCCAGGGCATAGAGCAGCGCCGGGAAGGGACGGTGCAGGCGGATCGACAGGGTGCGGTCGTCCGGCGCCGTCCATTCCGCCACGCTCTGGCGCAGGATCTGCCCGAACTGGTCGCGCGAGGCCCAGCGCTCCAGCGAGGCCAGGCAGTCGCGCGCCCGCACCGGCTCCCCGTCGTGGAAGCGCAGCCCCTCGCGCAGCCGGATGGTCCAGCGCTTCCCGTCCTCGCTGGTCTCGTGGCCTTCCGCCATCTGCGGATGCGGCCGCAGCTTGGTGTCGGTGGCATAGAGCGTGTCGAAGACGCAGAAGCCGTGCGTGGTGCTGATCGTGGCGCTGAGGAAGATGGGGTCCAGCACCGTCAGCGCCGCCTGCGGCACGAAGCGCAGGGTGCGGGCGCGCGTGGCAGCGGGCGCCACGCCTGGGTTGCTTCCCGGGTTCCCCCCCTGGGCCAGGGCTGGGCGGGCCAGCATGGCAGAAGCCAGGGCAGCAGGAGCCAGGGCGGGCACGGCCAGCCCGGCCTTCAGCAGGTCACGTCTTTGCATGGGGTGTTTCCTCTCTCGCGGGTCCCAGGATGGGAGGAGAGGTGCAGGGCCACGCCGCCCACCGGGATACCCGGCGGGGCAGGACTCTCCGGAACGGGTTGCCCTTCCGTGGCATGAGGTGCACCGATCCCTTCGCCGGTCCTAACCGGGGCAGGTTCCAGGGGTCGCGGGCCAGATGCCCGCCTCTCAGCCCGGTATGGGCTCCCCCCGATGTCCGCCCCAGCTATGGGCCAGGGGCCGGATGGCGGCAAGACGCCCGCGTGGTGACGGCAGGGCAATCCTGCGTGCCACCCCCTGGAACTGCCATGGCAGTGGCGCCTATGCTGTCGGCAAAGCCTGACTTCCAACGAGGAAACCCGACGCCATGGATGCCGTGACCCAGCCGCCCGTAATCCGCCTGCATCCCGAGGACGGGGTGGTGATCGCGCGCATGGTCCTGCCCCCCGGCACCACCGTCGCCCCCGGGGTGCGGACGGAGAAGCGCGTCCCCGCCGGCCACAAGATCGCCATCCGCGCGCATGCGAAGGGCGAGGCGGTGCGGCGCTACGGCCAGGTGATCGGCTTCGCCACGCGCGACATCGCCCCCGGCGAATGGGTGCATGTGGAGGAGATCGCGATGGGCGACTTCTCGCGCGACTATGCCTTCGGCGCCGACCTCAAGCCGACCGCCTATGTGCCGGAGCCCGCGACCTTCCTCGGCATCCGGCGGAAGGACGGGCGGGTGGCCACGCGCAACTATGTCGGCATCGTCACCAGCGTGAACTGCTCCGCCCATGTCGCGGAGCTGATCGCCCTGGCCTTCCGCCGCAACCCGATCACCGGGGAGGACCCGCTGGCCGCCTGGCCGAACGTGGACGGGGTGGTGGCGCTGACCCACAAGACCGGCTGCGGCATGGCGCAGGGCGAGCCGCTGTCGCTGCTGCGGCGGACCATCGGCGGCTATGCGCGGCACCCGAACTTCTCGCATGTCGTGGCCATTGGCCTGGGCTGCGAGGTGAACCAGATCGGCGGGATGATGCAGGAACAGCGCCTCGCCGACCGGCTGCGCAGCATGGACATCCAGGAGATGGGCGGCGCCCGCAAGACGGTGGAGGCCGGCATCGCCTTCGTGCGCGGCGTGCTGGACGAGGCCAATGCCGTGACGCGCGAACCGGTGCCGGCGAGCGAGCTCTGCGTCGCCCTGCAATGCGGCGGCTCCGACGGCTATTCCGGCATCTCCGCCAACCCGGCCCTGGGCGTGGCGAGCGACCTGATCGTGCGCCATGGCGGCACGGTGATCCTGAGCGAGACCACCGAGACCTATGGCGCCGAGCACCTGCTGACCCGTCGCGCGGTGAGCCCGGAGGTCGGGCAGAAACTGGTGGACCTGATGCACTGGTGGGAGGACTACACCGCCAAGGAGGGGGCGGAGATCAACGCCAACCCCTCCCCCGGCAACAAGGCCGGGGGGCTCACCACCATCCTGGAGAAGAGCCTGGGCGCCATGGCCAAGGCGGGGCACACGAACCTCGTGGAGGTGTACCGCTATGCCGAGCCGGTGACCGCCAAGGGCTTCGTCTTCATGGACACGCCGGGCTACGACCCGGTGGCGGCGACGGGACAGGTGGCGGGCGGCGCCAACCTCGTCTGCTTCACCACCGGCCGCGGCAGCGTCTTCGGCGCGAAGCCCGCGCCCAGCATGAAGCTCGCCACCAACTCCGCCATGTACGAGCGGATGCAGGACGACATGGACATCAACTGCGGCACCATCCTGACCGGCGAGGAGACGGTGGAGCAGTGCGGCGAGCGGATCTTCCGCCAGATCCTGCGCGTGGCCAGCGGCAAGCCGACCAAGAGCGAGGCCTTCGACTTCGGCGCGGCGGAATTCGCGCCCTGGCAGATCGGCGCGACGGTCTGAGGCCGACCGCTGACCGGCTCCGGGAGGCGCGGCGCCCGGGCCGGTTGGATCGCAGGCTCCCCCGTCATGTCTGGGCCGGAGCCAGGAGGATCTTGCCCCGGCGTCCCGCACGGCCATTGTGGGCCAGGGCGGCGCGTAGCTCGGTCAGGGCGTATCGGGCCTCGATGTCCGTCGTCGCCGTGCCGGCCCGTATGTCGTCGAACACCCTGGCCATCACCTCTCCCAGCTCTTCGCGGGAGGCGGAATGCACCCATTGCCGTAGCCAGAAGGGGCGCAGCACGGCGGGAATCCGCTGCCCGAGCTGAGCCGGAAGCGGCGTGCCCGACAAAAGGCCGTAGTGGACGAGGATGCCACCGGGCTTGATGGCGAGGGCCATTTCCGTGCCCGGTACGCCCCCGACGGCATCGAAGCCTCCGTCCAGCGGCGGCAGGGGCGCACCCTGGATGAGGATTGCCGCGGCAGGCTCGCCCTCCAGCGACTGCCTGGCCCTGGCGGAGCGGACGACCGCGATGGCGCACGCACCCGCCGCGTGGATCATCCGCAGCAACATGCGGCCGATGGCCGAACCCGCGGCATTGACCCCGACCAGGGCTCCCGCCGCCGGAGTCACGGCCCGCAGCATCAGCCGCGCCGTGAGCGGGTTGATGTAGGCTGCGGCGGCCTGATCGTCGGTCAGATCGTCTGGCACCGGCACGCACCAGCCGGCCGGCGTGGCCTTGAAGGCCTGCCATCCGCCGGCGGCGCCCAGGGGCAGAACACGCTGCCCGACCCGCAGGCCGGTGACGGTTTCATCCCGCTGATCGACGACCCCCACCCCCTCGAAACCGGGAACGAAAGGGAGGGTCGTCCGATGCCGATAGGCGCCCGAAACCGTAATGAGGTCCGAGGGGTTGATCGGGCTCGCAAGCATCCGCACGACGACGCCGCCCGCCTCCGGTTCGGGACGCGGCAAGGGTTCGCAGGACAGGACCTGGGCGGGATCACCGAAGCGGTGGGCGACGACTCGAAACATGGGTCAGCCTGCTTACCCAGTCCGGCGGGTGCGATACAGCCGGCGCGCTCGCATCTCGTCTGGTGGCTTCGAGGCCAGGGCAGGCAACCGGAACGAGGCCGCGCCGCGAGATCGGCAGGGACGATGGCGGCCCCCATAGGCCCGACAGTCAGCCCCCTGGCCCGGGCCGAAGGCCCATCGGGCGGCCGAATGGGGAGCCTGGCAGTGGACAACGCGAAAGGGCGGACGCGTTCCCGCGCCCGCCCCTACGATGTGCCGGTCCCCGACCGCGTTCAGCGCGCCGGATTGGCCGCGTTGAACTTGTCGATCAGGGTCGAGGCCGCGGCCACGCAGGCCTGGGTCGACTCGTTCTCGGCGCAGCGGATGCGCATCTCCGTGCCGTTGCGCTCGATCGCGAAGGAAGCGGCGCGCGAGGGCGGCGGGCCCATCGGCCGCATCATCGGCGGGCCGCCACGCCAGCCATGATGGCGGCCGGGACCGCCATCGGGGCCACCCGGGCCACCGGGCCCACCCGGGCCGCCGGGACCGCCAGGACCCTGGGGCCGCTCGGCCTGCGGGCCACCGGGAGGAGGCGGCGGGGTCTGGGCGATGGCCATGCCAGCGGCACCGAAAAGGGCCAAGCCGGCACCGAGAAGCAGAATCTTCTTCATGGGAACTCCTTACCGTGTTCCTGCGGCAGGCCAGCGATTCCCGGCCCGTCCGTGAAAACGGAAATAAACATTCCCATCTCTTCTGTCTCTGCCAAAGTTACTACAGATTGTTTCTGTACCGTACTACGTAAACACCCTCAATTTCCCACGCGACTTTTTAGAGAAATCTTCGCCTTGTTTTCGCCATGCCGGAGGGGTTGCTTCACGCCGACATGAAAGCATGGTCATGCCCAGGACTGAAGCGAAAGCATGCCCATCCACGTTCATGCCATCACCTCAAGGGAGCAGCATGCGGTGAAACACCGGATCACGGCCCGGACAATGGTGCTGGGTCTCGGATTGGGACTGGGGCTGGCGTTGGGCGCTGCAGCCCCCGCCCTGGCCGCACCCGGCTATGCCACCGGCAATGTCAACCTGCGCGCGGGTCCCGGCACCGCCTATCCGCGTGTCGCCACGATCGGCGCCGGGGCGCCGGTGGAAATCTTCGGCTGCCTCGACGGCTACAACTGGTGCGATGTCGGCATAGGCGGCAGCCGGGGCTGGGTCTCCGGCAGCTACCTGCAATACGCCTATCAGGGGCAGCGGGTGCTGATCCCGGAATACGGGCCGCGCATCGGCGTGCCGATCGTCACCTTCGACTTCGGCGACTACTGGGGCCGCTATTACCGTGGCCGCCCCTGGTACAGCCCGCGTGACCGCTGGGGCGGCCCGCCCCCGCCGTCGTACCGCCCCGGGCCGCCGGGCCCGCCGCCGGGTTGGCACGGGCGCCCGGGTGGCGGGCCCGGCGGCGCGGGTTGGGAGCGTCCAGGCCATCCGCCCGGCCCCGGTCCCGGTCCTGGCTTCGGTCCTGGCCCCGGGGCCGGTCTTGGTCCGCGCCCTGGTCCCGGCCCTGGCCGTCCGCCGGGGCCGGATGGGGAACGCCGTGGCCCCGGTGGCCCGGATGGAGAGCGCCGCGGCCCCGGCGGGCCGCCGCCCTTCTGACGCCGCCGCGCAGGGTAGGCCCCCGCGCAACCGGCCGCCTTCCCTTTCCGCATCTCTTTGCGGAAGGGAAGCCCGGCCCCGTCCGGCCGGTCGCCCGACGCTTCCGGCGGCCGGCTCTCCGGGGCCCGGCCCGCCGCACCGGAAGTCGCAGCGGGCTAGGCGGACGGCCTCGCACCACCGTTCCACGTGGCAGTCCCGCTTCCGGCTCGCCCCTGCCCCGACTCTCCCTCCGCACCACCCCTCCGGCCCTGGGCGCCCTTCCCGGGCGCGGCTATAAGCGCCCCTCGCCAGCACCCCGGCCTCCCCTGCCTGCTGGCGGTCCGTCCCCAACCCGGATCGAGGAACCCAGCCCGGCATGACCATCGCGATCGACCTCGGCACCACCACCGCCGGCTCGCCCGCGACTCTCGACCTGGAGGAGCTTCTCGCCACACGCCTGCTGGTCCAGGGCAATTCCGGCTCCGGCAAGTCGCATCTGCTGCGGCGGCTGATGGAACAGTCCGCCGCCTGGGTGCAGCAGGCGGTGATCGACCCGGAAGGCGATTTCGTCAGCCTCGCCGAGAAGTTCGGCCATCTGGTGATCGACGCCGCCGCGCAGACCGAGCGCGGCCTCCAGGCCGCCGCCGAGCGGATGCGGGAGCACCGCGTCTCCGTCGTGCTGAACCTGGAGGGGCTGGATGCCGAGGGGCAGATGCGCCAGGCGGCCGTCTTCCTGAACGGCATGTTCGAGGTGGAGCGCGACCTCTGGTCCCCCGTGCTGGTCGTGGTGGACGAGGCCCAGATCTTCGCCCCCGCCGCCGCGACCGAGGTTTCCGACGAGGCCCGCCGCGCCTCGCTCGGCGCCATGGCCAACCTGATGTCGCGCGGCCGCAAGCGCGGGCTCGCGGGGATCATCGCCACGCAGCGCCTCGCCAAGCTGGCCAAGAACGTCGCCGCCGAGGCCTCGAACTTCCTGATGGGCCGCACCTTCCTCGACATCGACATGCAGCGCGCCGCCGACCTTCTGGGCATGGAGCGGCGGCAGGCGGAGCAGTTCCGCGACCTGCCGCGCGGCAGCTTCGTGGCGCTCGGCCCGGCCCTCTCCCGCCGCCCGCTGCCCATCCGCATCGGCGTGGTCGAAACGCAGACCCGCTCCGCCGGGCCGAAGCTGACGCCGCTGCCCAATGCCCCGGAGGAGGTGCGGGAGCTGATCCTCACCCCGCCGCCGGAACCCGTCCGCCCCGCACGCCGCGCCCCGCCGCCGCCTGCGCCGGACATCCTGGCGCAGCTCGCCGCCGCCCGCCCGCCCGCCGTGCACAGCCGCGCCGCCGAGGCCGCGCCGCCCAGCCCGGAGGAACTGGCCGAGCGCGAGCGCAAGCTGGAGGAGGTGTTGCACGCCCTGCTGGAAGACCCCGAGGCCGCCTTCCGGCCCGTCAGCGTGCTGTATGGCGACTTCCTGGTGCGCTGCCGGATCAAGGCGGTGGCCGGCAAGCCCATGGAGCTGCCGGAATTCCGCGCCCGCCTCGCCGTGGCGCGGGCCGGGGTGGATGCGGGTACCGCCGGGAACCCGGAATGGTCCGCGGTGCGGGACCGCGCCGCGACGCTGCCGGAGGATGTGCAGGGCGTCTATCTGATGCTGGCGCGCGCCGCGCTGGACCGGCGCCCCTGCCCCTCCGACGCCGCCATCGCCCAGGCCTATGGCACCCGCTCCCTGGGCCGCGCCCGCCGCGTGCTCGCCTATCTGGAGGAGCAGGGCATGGTGGTGCAGCAGCAGGACCGCCAGGGCCGCCGCGTCGCCCTGGTGGAGCTGGGCTGGGAAACCGCGCCGGGCGATGCCAATGCCGAGGCGGCCTAAGCGCGCCTCATGAGCCTGCCGTCCGGCAGGCCAGAAATTTCCTCCAAGTCTGAAGATCCCGGGAAAGGCGCCGGCCCGATCCGCACAATTCCGGGAGCGATCCTTCGCCGGCCGGTTTCAGGTTGCGGAAATACTCTCCATAAATAGAATTGTCTTTTTAATGAGGCAATTCTGATGGAGGTCGTGCTTATTGCCTTGGGTGCCCTGGCCGCGAACGCCGTGTGGTGGGTCGCCGTCCATCAATCCACCCTGGCCGGTCATGTGCCGGAAGAACGCACCGAAAGGCGGCCTCTGGCGAAACCGGACGCCTGATCCGCCGAAATACCTGCCGGATGCCGTGTGGCCCCGGCGGCCCCCCTTTCTTGGCCGTATCCCCGGGCAGAGGCGGACGGCCGTCAGTCCTGGCCGCGTCCGCGCCGGCAACGCGGCAGGCCGTCCTCCGCCAGCGCCCAGGGCAGCGCCTGGGACGTCCAGAGATGCAGCTCCGGCGCGACTGCTGCCGGATCGTCCAGCGTCGCCGTGGCGATGTCGATCTCGTCCGGCGTGGTCTCGCCGCGGAACGTCAGGCCGGTGCCGCAATCCGCGCAGAAGCCGCGCCGCACGGGCGCGCTGGAGCGGAATTCGCGCATCCGGCCGCGCAGCAGCCGGAACTCCTCAGGCCGCAGGCTGAACCAGGCGACCGGCGAGGCCCCCATGGCGCGGCGGCAGTCGATGCAGTGGCAAAGGCTGGCATGGAAAGGCCGCCCCGCCACCGCATAGCGGAGCGCGCCACAGGCACAGCCCCCTTCCAGGGACAGGATCGTCATCGGTGGCCTCGCAAGCTCATCCTCGTGGCAACATAGCGCGCCTCAGGCGAGATAGCCGCCGCCATTCACGTGGAACACCTGCCCGGTGATCCATTCCCCGTGCGGGGAGGCCAGGAACAGCGCCATGCCGGCGATGTCCTCCGGCGTGCCCATGCGGCCCAGCGGCACGGCGCGGCCCATCTCGGCCAGTTCCTCCTCGGTGTTGCCGAAACGCGGCTGTGCCGTGTCGGTCAGGCCCGGCGCGATGGCGTTCACCCGGATGCGGTGCGGCGCCAGGGCGATCGCCATGGAACGCGTCAGGCCGACCAAGCCCGACTTGCTGGCCGCGTAGTGCGCCCCCACCGGCGTGCCGCGCATGGCGGTGGAGCTCAGGTTGATGATCGCCCCCGGCCGCCCGGCCGCGACCATGCGCCGCGCCGCCGCCTGGGCGCAGAAGGCGCTGCCCTTGAGGTTGATGTCCAGCACGCTGTCCCAGACCGCCTCGGTCATCTCCAGGAAGGGCGCACGCGGGAAGATGCCGGCATTGTTGACCAGCACGTCCAGGGGCCCGAGCGCCGCTTCCGCCTCCGCCACCAGGGCGGCGGATCGTGCCGGCGAGGCGATGTCGGCCTGCAGCGCCACGGCGCGGCGCCCCAGTGCCCGAACGGACTCGCAGACCGCCTCCGCCGCCGCGGCATCGTCGAGGTAGTTCACCGCCACATCGGCCCCCGCCCCGGCACAGGCCAGCGCGATGGCGCGCCCGATCCCCTGTTGCGCGCCCGTCACCAGCACCACCTGCCCCGTCATCCTCATGGCCAAACCTCTCTCCCCGGGGGCAGCGGCCCCGCCATCTCCGTCGCGACGGGAGCATGGCTCCTGCTTCCCCGCCATCCCGTCAGGCCCATTCCCTGCGCCCGGATTGCGCGGCCTGTCCAATTCCGAGGCATTCCAGCGGCTCCGGGGGCCATAAAAGCCGGAATGGATGCAGCGGTACGCATTCAAAGCCCAAGGGGGATGGGTCTAGCGTCCCTGCCTCGCCTCGCAGTGCGGAAGGAGCGTGCCATGGACCTCGGAGTCTTCATCCCCATCGGCAACAATGGCTGGCTGATCTCCACCACCTCGCCGCAATACATGCCGAGCTTCGACCTGAACCGCGAGGTGGTGCAGAAGGCCGAGCGCTTCGGCTTCGACTTCGCGCTCTCGATGATCAAGCTGCGCGGCTTCGGCGGCCCCAGCGAGTACTGGGACCACAACCTCGAATCCTTCACGCTGATGGCGGGCCTGGCGGCGGTGACGACGCGGATCAAGCTCTTCGCCTCGGTCGCCGTGCTCACCATCCCGCCCGCGATCATCGCGCGCATGGCCGTCACCATCGACAGCATCTCGCATGGCCGCTTCGGGGTGAACATCGTCTCGGGCTGGCAGAAGGCGGAATACGAGCAGATGGGCATGTGGCCCGGCGCCGAGCATTTCGAGCGGCGCTACGACTACTGCTCCGAATATGTGCAGGTGATGAAGGACCTCTGGAGCACCGGCCGCTCCGACTTCAAGGGCCGTTTCTTCCAGATGTCGGACTGCCGCCTCGGCCCCATCCCGCCGAAGCCGATCGAGATCGTCTGCGCCGGCCAGAGCGGGCGGGGCATGAAGTTCGCCGCCGAATACGGCGACTACAACTTCATCAGCGGCGGCGGCATCAACACGCCCCAGACCGTGGCGCCCTTCGCCGCGAAGCTGCGGGAACAGAATGCCGAAACCGGCCGCGAGGTCGGCGCCCTCGCACTCACCATGATCATCGCCGACGAGACCGACGAGGCCGCTATGGCCAAGTGGGAGCACTACCGGGCCGGCGTGGACCTGGAGGCGCTGGACTGGCGCGACACCCAGGCTGCCGCCGACGTGAAGGCGGAGAAGACCTCCACCGTCGGCCGCATGGTGCATGCGCCGGAGAAGCTGCCGACCAACATGCTGCGCCTGATCGGCTCCTACGCCACCGTGGCGAGGCTGCTGGACGAGATGGCGGAGATCGAGGGGCTGCGCGGCGTCATGCTGACCTTCGACGACTTCCTGGTCGGCATGGAGCAGTTCGGCACGCGCATCCTGCCGCTGATGAAGTGCCGCGCGGAACGCCCCGCCATCGCCGCCTGAAGCGGCACCCGATCAGCCCGCTCCCCGGCGCGCCCCGCGCCAGGGATCAGCGCCAAGGATCAGTCCCGGGCCTCCAGCCAGGCGAGCACCTCCGCCACCGGCAGCACATCGGCGTATTTCACCGCCATGTCGTAGAGGTTGGCGAAATGCGGGCTCTCGTGCTTGTCGGCCACGCATTCCTCGGGAACGACCATGCGGAGGGAACGGGAAAGCCCATCCACCACGGTCGCGCGCACGCAGCCGGAGGTGGAGCCGCCGGTGACGACCACGGTGTCCACGCCATGGAAGGTCAGCAGCGATCCCAGGCTGGTCTCGAAGAAGGCCGAGGCCATGCGCTTGTGGATCACCACGTCGCGTGGGGCGATGTGCAGGCGCGGATCGAACTCGGCACGCGGCGAGCCGTGCCGGATGTTCTGCAGCGAGTCCGGCGTGTCCGTTCGCGTGCCCCACACGCCGCAATCCTCGCCGCTGTCGAGATAGGCGACATAGGTCCAGACCACCGGCCAGCCGAGGCGGCGGAAGCGGTCCGCGAGCGCATTGGTGTATTCCATCTGGCGCGGATCGGTCTCGTAGGCGGTGCGGAAGCTGGCGGGCTCGGTATAGGCGCGCTGCGGGTCCACGTTCACCAGCGCGGCCTTGCGCCCGAAGCCGAAGCGCGTCCGGGGCGGCGCGGCCTTGAGCGCGAGGTACATCTCGCGCGCCGTCATCTCCGATCGCTCCATCCCGCAAGGCTCCTGTCCGGCTCCGGTCCTGGCCGGAGGCGGGCAATCGCCATGCCATCCCCGCCCCAGGAAAACGTGGCCGCCCCGCGCCGTTAGACGGGCCAGAGCGATTGCCAGAGAGCGACCGGGAACCGGCAAGAGGATACGGATCATGCGCGATTTGAAAGGGGCGGTGGTGGTGATCACCGGCGCATCCAGCGGCATCGGCCGAGCGGCGGCCCAGGCCTTCGCCGCGGAGGGGGCCAATCTCGTCCTCGCCGCCCGGCGGGAAAGCGTGCTGGACGAGGCGGTGGCGGAATGCGGCCGGCTGTCCCGCCCGCATGGCGCCCGCGCCATCGCCGTGCCGGCCGACGTGACCGATGCCGGCGCGGTGAGGCGGCTGGCGGAGGCGGCGGTGCGCGAGTTCGGCCATGTCGATGTCTGGATCAACAATGCCGGGGTCGGCGCGGTGGGCGGCTTCGCCGAGGTCCCGGCGGATGCGCATGACCAGGTGGTGCGGACCAACCTGCTCGGCCACATGCACGGCGCCCATGCCATCCTGCCGCATTTCCAGGCGCGGCGGCGTGGCGTGCTGATCAACACCAACTCCCTCGGCGCCTGGGTGCCGACGCCCTATGCGGCCTCCTACAGCGCCAGCAAGTTCGGGCTTCGCGGCTTCTCCGAGGCTCTGCGGGGCGAGTTGTCGCGCTGGCCCGGCATTCATGTCTGCGACGTCTTCCCCTCCTTCGTCGATACGCCCGGCCTGCGCCACGGCGGCAACTATGTGGGGCGGGAGCTGAGCGCGCCGCCGCCGGTCCACAGCCCCTTCGACGTGGCGGAAGTCATGGTCTCCCTGGCCCGCAACCCACGCCCCTCGGCCACGGTGGGCAAGGAGGTGCACCTGCTGCGCCTCGCCCATGCCCTGGTCCCGGGGCTGCTGCGCCGGAGCATGGCGCGGCTCATGGAGCGGCAGTTCCGCCGCGCCCGCCCGGTGCCGGTCTCGGACGGCAATCTCTTCGCCGCGCCGACCCGCAGCGACGGGATCCATGGCAGCGCGATCTATGGCGGGCTGCGCCAGCCCTCGGGTGGCCACGCGCTCCGGACTGGCCTCGTGCTGGGCGGGGCGCTGCTGCTGGGGGGATGGTTGTTGCACCGCGCCCGGAGATGAAAGGCGGCTGCCGCCGAAAGCGGCACGGGAAACACCATTTCCTGGGCGTTTGACGATCCCGCGGGCAACCGCTGCCCTGTCGCCGGACGACTGCGGCGGTTCCGGAATGTGGCACTCCCGTTGCTACACCGTTGCGTGACCGCCGCCATCCGGCGGCGCGCCAGGCTGACCGTGGGAAGCGGCCGGCCGGCGCCACAGCGACCGCCTCTGGGGGAGTTTCCACATGACGTCCAACCGACAGGCCCCGGGCGAGCCCCGGCCGGAACAGGCCACGCCGGGCGGGTCGCTGAGTCACCCGCTGGGCCGCCGCCAGTTCGGCCGCCTTGGCGCGCTGCTGGCCGGCGGCGCCGTGCTGGGCGCGCCCGCCCTCCTCCGGGCGCAGCCCGCCGGGCCGATCAAGCTCGGCATCCTGCATTCCCTCTCCGGCACCATGGCCATCAGCGAGACGACGCTGAAGGACGTGATGCTCATGCTCATCGAGGAGCAGAACAAGAAGGGCGGCGTGCTCGGCCGCAAGCTGGAGGCGGTGGTCGTGGACCCGGCCTCCAACTGGCCGCTCTTTGCCGAGAAGGCGCGGCAGCTCATCGCGCAGGACAAGGTCGCCGCCTGCTTCGGCTGCTGGACCTCGGTGTCGCGCAAGTCCGTGCTGCCGGTCTTCGAGGAGCTGAACGGCATCCTCTTCTACCCCGTGCAATACGAGGGCGAGGAATCGAGCAAGAACGTCTTCTACACCGGCGCCGCGCCGAACCAGCAGGCCATCCCGGCGGTGGACTACCTGATGAAGGAAGAGGGCGTGAAGCGCTGGGTGCTCGCGGGCACCGACTATGTCTATCCGCGCACCACGAACAAGATCCTGGAGGCCTATCTCAAGTCCAAGGGCGTCGCGCAGGGCGACATCCTGATCAACTACACGCCCTTCGGCCATAGCGACTGGCAGAACATCGTCAGCGAGATCAAGAAGTTCGGCTCTGCCGGCCAGAAGACCGCGGTGGTTTCCACCATCAACGGCGATGCCAACGTCCCCTTCTACAAGGAGCTCGGCAACCAGGGCGTGAAGGCCACCGACATCCCCGTCGTCGCCTTCTCGGTGGGCGAGGAGGAGCTGGCGGGCCTCGACACGGCCCCCCTGCTCGGCCACCTGGCCGCCTGGAACTACTTCATGTCCATCGACAACCCGGACAACAAGGCCTTCATCCAGAAGTGGCAGGCCTTCACCAAGAACCCGAAGCGCGTCACCAACGACCCGATGGAGGCGCACTACATCGGCTTCAACATGTGGGTGAAGGCGGTCGAGGCGGCGGGCACCACCGACAGCAACCCGGTGATCGACGCCATGATCGGCGTGGCCGTGCCGAACCTCTCGGGCGGCACCTCCACCATGATGCCGAACCACCACATCACCAAGCCGGTGCTGATCGGCGAGATCCAGGGCAACGGCCAGTTCAACGTCGTCTCGCAGACGCCGGGCACGATCGTGGCGCAGGAATGGTCGCCCTACCTGGAGGGCTCGCGCGACCTGATCGCCGACTGGCGCAAGCCGCTCTCCTGCGGCAACTTCAACGTCAAGACCGGCAAGTGCGGCGGTGCGGGCGGCTGATCCCGTCCGGCTGAACGGGCGGGGCACCCCAGCCCCGCCCATCCCTTCCCGTTCCCGTTTTTCCGAGGAGGGCAAGATGACCCGGCTCGCCGGCCTCATCCTCCTGCTTCTGGCCCTCACGGTCTCGCCCCTGCGGGCGCAGCCTGCGGGGGCGGAACTGCTCGCTTCCAACTCCTTCGACGACATCCGCCGTGGCGTGGAAACGCTCGCCGCCTCCGGCGCGCCCGAGGCAGCGACCATCCTGGGCGCTCTGGGCGAGGGTCGGCTGTTCGTGCTGCCCGACCGCAGCCTGGCGATCCGTGGCACCGATGGCGGCTACCGCGATGCCACCGGCGGGCAGCCGGTGACGCCCGCCGGAACCCCGCGCGCGGTCCGCGTGAACAACAGCATCCGCCGCGCCGTCGAGGCGGCGATGGGCGGGCTGCAACTCATGGCCGTGGACAACGAGATCCGCGCCAATGCCGCCGCCGCCGTCTTCCGCGCCCGCGACGCCGCCATCCTGCCGGTGCTGGAGAAGGCCCTGGCCGCCGAGCGCGATCCCGGCGTGCGGCAGGTCATGGAACAGGCCCGCGCCGCCATCCTGCTGAACGAGGCCGCGACGCCAGAGCCCGACCGCCTCGCCGCCATCGCCACGCTGCGCGCCCGCGGCGACATCGACGCGCGCGCCCTGCTCGCCGGCCTGTCCAGCCAGCCGCCCGCCGTGGCCGAGGCCGCCGCGAGCGCGGTGAAGGCCATCGACTGGAACCTGCAGCTCTGGGGCTGGGCGCAGAACGCCTGGTACGGGCTGAGCCTGGGCTCCGTCCTGCTGCTCGCCGCCGCCGGCCTCGCCATCACCTTCGGCGTGATGGGGGTGATCAATATGGCCCATGGCGAGCTGGTGATGCTCGGCGCCTACACCACCTTCCTGGTGCAGGACGCGATCCGCGCCCATGCGCCCGGCCTGTTCGGCGCCTCGCTCTTCATCGCCGTGCCGCTCGCCTTCCTGGTCACCGGCGCGGTCGGCGTGGCCATCGAGCGCGGGCTGATCCGCTTCCTCTACGGCCGCCCGCTGGAAACGCTGCTCGCCACCTTCGGCCTGTCCCTGGTGCTGCAGCAGGCGGTGCGCTCCATCTTCGGCCCCACCAACCGGGAGGTCGGCACCCCCGCCTGGATGAGCGGCGCCTTCCAGCTCGGCGGCCTCACCATCACCATGAACCGCCTCGTCATCATCCTTTTCGCCTTCCTGGTGATCGCGGCACTGATGGCGGCGCTGCGCTATACCTCGCTGGGCCTCCGGATGCGGGCGGTGACGCAGAACCGGCGCATGGCGGCGGCGATGGGCATCCGCACGCCCTGGATCGACGCGCTGACCTTCGGCCTGGGCTCCGGCGTCGCCGGCATGGCGGGCGTGGCGCTGAGCCAGATCGACAACGTCTCGCCCAATCTCGGCCAGGGCTACATCATCGACAGCTTCATGGTCGTGGTCTTCGGCGGCGTCGGCAATCTCTGGGGCACGGTCATCAGCGCCCTCACCCTCGGCGTCGCCAACAAGTTCCTGGAGCCCGTGGCGGGCGCCGTGCTGGGCAAGATCGTGGTGCTGCTCGCCCTGATCCTGTTCATCCAGCGCAAGCCACGCGGCCTCTTCCCGGTGAAGGGGAGGTTCGTCGAATCATGAGCCGCATCGCGAGCATCCTCACCCTGGTGATCCTGCTGGGCGGCGCCGCGCTGATGGCGGCGCTGAACCTGCTGACCGATCCCGGCAGCGCCTGGCACGTCCCGACCTATGTCGTCTCCCTCACCGGCAAGTATCTCTGCTACGCGATCCTCGCCCTCTCGGTGGATCTCGTCTGGGGCTTCGCCGGCATCCTGAGCCTGGGCCACGCCGCCTTCTTCGCCCTGGGCGGCTATGCCATGGGCATGTACCTGATGCGGCAGATCGGATCGCGCGGCGTCTATGCCAATCCGGACCTGCCGGACTTCATGGTCTTTCTGAACTGGGACCACCTGCCCTGGTACTGGTGGGGCTTCGGCTCCTTCCCCTTCGCGCTGCTGATGGCGCTCCTCGTGCCCGGCGTGCTCGCCCTGGTCTTCGGCTGGCTCGCCTTCCGCTCGCGCGTCACCGGCGTCTATCTCTCGATCATCACCCAGGCGCTGACCTACGCCCTGCTGCTCGCCTTCTTCCGCAACGACATGGGCTTCGGCGGCAACAACGGCCTCACCGACTTCAAGGACATCCTCGGCGTCCCGCTGCAGCTCGACGGCACCCGCTGCGCCCTGTTCCTGGCCTCTGCCATCGTGCTCGCCGGCTGCTTCCTGCTGTCGCGCTGGCTGGTGCGCTCGCGCTACGGCAAGGTGCTGATCGCCGTGCGCGACACGGAAAGCCGCACGCGCTTCCTGGGCTACCGGCCCGAGGCCTACAAGCTCGTCGCCTGGACGCTTTCCGCCGTCATGGCCGGGCTGGGCGGGGCGCTCTACGTGCCGCAGGTCGGCATCATCAACCCGGGCGAATTCGCCCCCGCCAACTCGATCGAGGCCGTGGTCTGGGTCGCGGTCGGCGGCCGCGGCACGCTGGTCGGGCCGATCCTGGGCGCCATCCTGGTCAATCTCGGCAAGACCGTCTTCACCGGCGCCCTGCCGGAATTCTGGCTCTTCGCCCTGGGCGGCCTCTTCATCCTTGTCACCCTATTCCTGCCGCGCGGCATCGTCGGCCTCTTCGCCCGGCGCCGCTCCGGCGGCGTTCCCCTGCCGGCGGAACCGCCCTCGCCCGCCGCGGCGGCGGCGCGGGAGGCGGCCTCGTGATGGCTCCGGTGATCCAGCCCCGGGCGGGAGGCTCCGCCTCCCCCAGCCTATCGCCCCACTCTTCCACCTTCCCACCGCTGGAACACAGCGCCCGCGCCCTTCCACCCGCCCCCATTCCTGGCAGGGTCTGGGGAGACACTGTCTCCCCAGCGGGAGAGGGTCCGGGAGAGGGCGGCGCCCTCTCCTGGCCACGGCACCACGCCGGAACCGCACCATGATCATGGCCAGCACAGCCCTCGCCGAGCGCCCCGCCACGAGAACCGGCGCTTTGCTCTATCTCGACGGCGTCAATGTCAGCTTCGACGGCTTCCACGCGCTGCGCGACCTCTCGCTGGTGCTGGAACCGGGCGAGATGCGCGCGGTGATCGGCCCGAACGGCGCGGGCAAGACGACAATGATGGACGTCATCACCGGCAAGACGCGCCCGGATACGGGCGACGTCCTGTTCAACGGCACAACCGACCTGACGCGGCTGGACGAACCCGCCATCGCCCGGCTGGGCATCGGGCGGAAGTTCCAGAAGCCCACGGTCTTCGAGCCGCATACGGTGCGCGACAACCTGCTGCTCTCGCTGGCCGGGCCGCGCGGCCCGCGCTTCGCCCTGTTCGCGCGCGAAACGGCGGAGGAGCGGCGGCGGATCGAGGAGATCCTCACCACCATCCGCCTGACCGACCATGCCGACCGCATCTCGGGCAATCTCAGCCACGGGCAGAAGCAGTGGCTGGAGATCGGCATGCTGTTGGCGCAGGAGCCGCAGCTCCTCCTCGTGGACGAGCCCGTGGCGGGCATGACGGATGCCGAGACGGCGCAGACGGCGGAGCTGCTGCGCGAGATCAACCGCACCCGCTCCGTCGTGGTGGTGGAGCACGACATGGATTTCGTCCGCGCCCTGGGCGTGAAGGTCACGGTGCTGCACGAGGGCCATGTGCTCTCGGACGGCTCCATCGACCATGTCAGCAGCGACCCGCGCGTGATCGAGGTGTATCTTGGCCGCTGAGCTTCGCGTCGAGGATGTCTCGCTGCATTACGGCGCGGCGGTGGCGCTGCGCGGCGTCTCGCTGGAGGCGAGGCGCGGCGAGGTCACCTGCCTGCTCGGCCGCAACGGCGTGGGCAAGACCTCGCTGCTGCGCGCCGTCACCGGGGCGCATCCGGTCTCGCGCGGCAAGATCCTCTGGGAAGGGCAGGACATCACCCGCCTGCCGCCCTATGAGCGCGCGCGGCGCGGCATCGCCTGGGTGCCGCAGGGGCGCGACATCTTCCCGCTGCTGACGGTACGGGAAAACCTGGAGACCGGCTTCGCCGCCGCGCCGCGCGGGCAGAAGACGATCCCCGAGGATGTCTTCGCCATGTTCCCCGTGCTGAAGACCATGCTGCACCGTCGCGGCGGCGACCTGTCCGGCGGGCAGCAGCAACAGCTCGCCATCGGCCGCGCCCTGGTGATGCGGCCGCGCCTGCTGGTGCTGGACGAGCCGACCGAGGGCATCCAGCCTTCCATCATCAAGGATATCGGCCGCGCCATCGCCCTGCTGCGCCAGCGCGGCGACATGGCGATCCTGCTGGTGGAGCAGTATTTCGACTTCGCCCACGAGCTCGGCCAGCATCTCGCGGTGATGGACCGCGGCAGCATCGTCCTGGCCGGGGCACGCGACGCGCTGGACCGCGACGAGGTGCTGCGGCGCGTCTCGGTCTGACGGCTCCCGGCGGCGCGCCCGTTCGGGCAGCGCGGGGGAGAGGGCGCCGCCCTCTCCCCCGGAGGCCTGCCCCCTATTCCGCCACCACCACCTGCTGCACCTGCTCGCCGAGGCCCTCGATGCCGAGGCGCATGCTCTGCCCCGCCCGCAGGAAGACCGGCGGCTTGCGGCCCATGCCGACGCCCGGCGGCGTGCCGGTGGTGATGATGTCGCCCGGATGCAGCGTGATGAACTGCGAGGCGTAGGAGACGATCTTGCGCACGTCGAAGATCATGGTGCGCGTGGAACCGTCCTGCATCCGCTGCCCGTCAACCTCCAGCCAGAGGGCGAGGTTCTGCGGATCGGCGATCTCGTCCTTCGTCACCAGCCAGGGACCGACCGGGCCGAAGGTGTCGGCGCCCTTGCCCTTGTCCCAGGTGCCGCCGCGCTCGATCTGCCACTCGCGCTCGCTGACATCGTTGCAGATGGTATAGCCGGCCACATGGTCCAGCGCCGCATCCAGCGCAACGTTCTTCGCGCGGCTGCCGATGACGATGGCCAGCTCGACCTCCCAGTCCGTCTTCACGCTGCCACGCGGGATCACCACCTCGTCGTTCGGCCCTTGCAGGGAGCCGAGCGACTTCAGGAACATGATCGGCTCCTTGGGGATCGGCGCCCCGGTCTCCGCCGCGTGGTCGGCATAGTTCAGGCCGATCGCCAGGAAGTTCCGCGTCCCGGCCACCGGCGGGCCCAGGCGCGGGCTGCCCGGCACGGCGGGGAGGCTGGCGGCATCCAGCGCGGCAATCCGTGTCAGCCCCTCGGCCGAAAGGGCTTCCCCGGCGAGGTCGGGCACCACGCCCGAAAGGTCGCGCAGCGTGCCGGTGCCGTCGAGCAGCCCGGGCTTCTCGGCCCCGGCCGGGCCATAGCGGAGCAGCTTCATTGCCTGTATCCCCCTGTTCGTGCCGCGCAACTTCCCCTGCCGGCCCGGCGAGGGCAAGACATCCCGGCCGGAACTCCTGCACCCGTGCCATTGTCCGGCCCGCACCGGAGGGGTTATGTTGCGCGGCGAAAACAAAGACGGAGCGGGTTTTTGCGGTTCGGCTGGGCAGCTTCCCGGTGGCCTGCGGCGGAACGCTGGCTGCGTCCGGGCCTCGCCCTCTTCTTCGTGGCGGCCGGCGGCGCGAAGCTTCTGGAGGCACAGGGCGACAGCGAACTGTTCCGCCAGCTTGGCTACACACCCTGGTTCATGCGGCTGACCGGGGCTGTACAACTCCTGTCAGGGCTGGGCCTGCTCCTTCCGGCCAGCACCGCAGCCGCCGCCTTCATCCTGGCGGCGGGCATGGCGGGCGCGGCGGGCAGCCTGCTGTCCAGCGGCAATCCGTGGATGCTGCCGGCACCCCTGAGCCTGTTCCTGCTGCTTCTGGCCGTCGCCTGGCACCACGCGCCCTCCTGGCTGCGGTGGCATTTCACTCACCCCTCCGGCCCGCAAGAACAGGGCCGCTCCGCGGCGGGAGGCGGGTTCCCGCCCGCCGCGCCGGGGCCCTCCGGCGAGCTCGCCCGTCCAGGCCCATCCGCCGTCCCTCCGGCGGATCAGTAGTTCTTCCAGAGTCCGGGCGTGGCCGGCTCCACCAGATTCCCGTCCGGGTCGCGGAAGTAGACGCTCTGCCCGCCCTTCGGCCAGGACACGCCACCTTCCGTGGCGATGCCGTGCCGGGCCAGCCGCGCCACCCAGGCATCCAGGTCCGCCGGCGCGATGGAGAAGGCGAAATGGATCCGGCCCATGGCATCATGCGGCGGGATCATGCCGCCCGGCAGAATGGCCGGCTCCGTGGCGGCGCCGCGCCGGAACAGCAGCAACACGCTGCCGGGCCCGGCCGGATAGGCGACCAGCCGCTCGTCGAGGTACATCGGCTCCAGCCCGAGCACCGTCTCGTAGAAATGCCGGGCCCGGCCCAGGTCCTCGACATAGAGGCCCGTTTCCAGAACGCCGCCGAGCGGCGGCACCTCGTCCCGCTCCGTCATCGACTTCCCTTCCCCGCCATCGGGCCATGGCCGCCCGCCGGGAGGAACGGCTCCTCCCGTCAGCGGCGTCTCAGGCCGCCATGCGGCCGCATTCCTCCGCGCAGTTGCGGCAGGTCTCGGCGCAATGGCGCATATGCTCGTCCGCCTCGGGATGATGGCCACAGGATTCGGCGCATTCCCGGCAGATCTCCGCGCATTCGCGGCAGAGATGCGCCATGTGGCGAGAACCGCGGATCATGAAATCCGCCGCCGTGAGGCAGATCTGCGCGCAGTCCATCATGATCCGCACATGGTCCAGCGCGGCATGACTGCCGCCCTTGCCCAGGCAATGGGTGATGCAGCTGAGGCAGGTCCGGTGGCAGTCGAGGCAGGCCTGGATGCAGGCTTCGAGCTTGGGGTCGGTCTTCATCGCACATTCCCGTCGTTACCGCCGGTAAGCGCCCTTCCCCCGGGGGAAAGTTTCCGCTGCCTTCCCCCCGGCACGGGCCGGACCGGCGGCGGACCCCCGCCTCAGTCCGCCCGCCGCACCGCGCGGCTGCGCCAGGCGATCGCCAGGCAGGTCAGCACCAGCAGGCACAGCGCCAGCCGCAGCCCGGAAAGCTGCGCCAGGAAGCCCAGCAGCGGCGGCCCGCCAAGCAGCCCGCCATAGCCCATGGTCGCCACCATCGCGACGCCCATGCCCGGCGACACGCCCGGGATGCGCCCGGCCGCGCTGAACAGCACCGGAAAGACGTTGGACAGGCCCAGCCCGACCAGCACCAGCCCGGCGATGGCGACCTCCGGGCGCGGCACCGCCAGCATCAGCACGAAGCCCGCCGCCGAGAGCAGCGCCCCCAGCCGCAGCACCGACGCGCCGCCCAGGCGCCGCACCACCGCGTCGCCGCCCAGCCGCCCCGCCGTCATGGCCAGGGAGAAGCCGGCGAATCCCAGCGCCGCCACGCCGGCCGGGGCCGCCGCCTCCACCGCCAGGTACAGCGCCGACCAGTCCCCCACCGCCCCCTCCGTCACCAGGGCGAGCAGCGCGATCAGCCCGAGGCCGAAGGTGGCCCGGTTCGGCAGGGCGAGTCCGTGCCCGCCTTCCTCCGAAGCCACCGGGGCATGGCCTTGCCGCACCCGCAGCCAGGGCATCGCCAGCAGCACGCAGGCCGCCACCAGCGCCCCGGACACGGCGAGGTTCAGCGGTGCCGCATGGCCGGACGCGAGCAGCAGCCCCGCTATCCCCGCCCCGGCCAGCCCGCCCAGGCTGAAGGCCGCGTGGAAGGAGGACATGATGGCCGCGCCCCAGCCGCTCTCCACCACCGTGGCATGGGTGTTCATGGAGACGTCCATCACCCCGTTGCCCGCCCCCAGCAGCACCAGGCCGAGCACCAGCGTGGCGAGCCCGCCCGCCTGCGGCACCAGCGCCAGCACCAGGGCGAAGAGAAGGCCGGAGGCCACGGTCAGCCGGTCGCTGCCCCAGCGCGCCGAGACCTGGCCGGTCAGCGGCATGGCCAGGATGGCGCCGATGGCCATGCCCAGCAGCGCGAGGCCCAGCGCCGCGTCGGACAGGCCGAGGCCCAGCTTGATCGAGGGGATGTTGCCCGCCCAGGCGCCATAGCCGAAGCCGTTGGCAAAGAAGACCAGGGTGGTGGCGAGGCGGGGGCGCGCATCGCGCGTCCGGGCCGCGGCGAAAGGGGCCTCGGGCATCAGGGCTTCTCCCGGCCGCGCCGTCGCGAGGGGGGCGGAGGCACCGCCCGTCCTCTCGCTACCGGCGCAGCTCCATCTTGATCGGACCCTCGCGCTCGCCCCGGGCGAACTGGTCCACCATCGCGTTGCCGGTCTCGCCCAACGTCGCCGCCGGACCGGTCCAGACCATCCGGCCGTGATAGATCATCGAGGCCTGGTCGCCGATCCGCCGGGCGCTGTGCATGTCATGGGTGATGGTGATGGCGGTGGCGCCGAGGCGCTTCACGCAATCCACGATCAGCCCGTCGATCACCGCGCCCATGATCGGGTCGAGGCCGGTGGTCGGCTCGTCGAAGAACAGGATCGCCGGCTGCGAGGCGATGGTGCGGGCCAGCGCCACGCGCTTCTGCATGCCGCCCGAAAGCTCGGAGGGGGAAAGATCCCCCACGCTGCCGGCCAGCCCGACCTGGGCCAGCACCTCGGCCGCCTTGTCGCGCGCCTTCGTCCGGGTGATGCGCTTCTGCTGCAGCAGCTTGAAGCAGACATTCTCCCAGACCGGGATGCTGTCGAAGAGCGCACCGTTCTGGAACAGCATCCCCATGCCGTCCAGCACCGCCCGCCGCTCCGACCGGTCCATGGCCAGCAGGTCGCGTCCGTCCAGCTCGATGCTGCCGGCATCCGGCTGGATCAGTCCGAGGATGCACTTGATCGTGACCGACTTGCCGGAGCCCGAGCCGCCCAGGATCACCATGGACTCGCCCGGCATCACGTCCAGGTCCACGCCGTCCAGCACCTTCTTGGCGCCGAAGGCCTTGTGCAGCCCGCGCAGCCGCAGCTTGGGGGTGACACCGCTCATCGGGTGAAGAAGGCCTGGGTCAGGATGTAGTCCAGGAACAGGATCAGGATCGAGGAGGACACCACCGCCGAGGTCGTGGCCCCGCCCACCCCCTCCGCGCCGCCGCGTGAGGAATAGCCGCACCAGGTGCCCATCAGCGCCACCACGAAGCCGAAGACCGCCGCCTTGATCAGGCCGGAAGCCACGTCGAAGGCCTGCAGGGCGTTCAGCGTGTCGCGGATATAGGACTGGGACACGAAGCCGAGATTGTAGGTGGCCACGATCCAGCCGCCCATCACGCCCAGCGTGTCGGCCACCGCCACCAGCAGCGGCATGGCCAGCGTCGCGGCCAGCAGGCGCGGCGCCACGAGGTACTTCATCGGATCGGTGGACAGAGTGGTCAGCGCATCCACCTGGTCCGTCACGCGCATCGTGCCGATCTCGGCAGCGAAGGAGGCACCGATTCGCCCCGCCACCATCAGCCCGGCCAGCACTGGCCCCAGCTCGCGCGTCAGCGAGATCACGACCACCGAGGCCATGGCGCTCTGCGCGTTGAAGCGGGAGAAGCCCGTGTAGGACTGCAGGGCCAGCACCATGCCGGTGAAGACCGCCGTCAGCGCCACCACCGGCAGGGAGAAATAGGCCACCTCCACGAAGGCGCGGCCGAACTGCCGCAGGTGGTAGGGGGGCCGGAAGAGGTGCGACAGGCCCTCCAGCGCGAAGAGCGCGACCGCCCCCGTCGTCCGGCACAGCCCAAGCACCATCGCGCCGAGCCGCGCCACCGCATCGAGAAGGAAATTCAAGCCGACCGCCGATCCTGCAAACAAGCCGCCATCCGCGAGAGCGTTGTGGAAGCCCGTCCCAGGGGGCGGGCCGGTGGGGGCAAGGTCGTCCGGTGCCGCCCAGGGAGTCGTCCAGATAGCCGCCCCCTCGCCGCACCGCAATGGCGATCGGCTTCCGGTGGCGGACCCGGCGGATCACAAGGTCCTGGCTGCCTCCCCGGCGCGCGGCCCTTCGCAACACCGCCGGAACGGCACGCCTGCCCGCCCCGCGGCGGCGGCATGGCCGGGGCGGCCCCGCGCTCAGGGCGGCGGGGCGGCGCAGGCCACCGGGCGGAACTCCACCCGCCGATCCAGCAGGTCGCTGGCATCGTCCGCGCCGCTGCCGATGATCGGCTCGCTGGCCCCGGCGCCCCGGCCGGCCAGCCGGCCGTCCAGGCCCGGCTGCAGGGCGATCAGGCGGTCCCGCACCCGCTCCGCCCGCTGCCGCGACAGGCGCAGATTGGCCTCGGCCGACCCGCTGGGGCTGGCATGGCCGATCACCTCCAGGCAGCCCGGCCCGACCACGGCCTGACGGGCGATCTCGCGCAGCCACATCTCATAGGCGCCACTCACCGCCGGATCGCGCCAGAACTCCACCGAGCCCGGCCGGAAGACGAAGCGCACCGACAGCCGCCCGCTGGCCAGGCCCAGCTTGACCAGGCCCCGGAAGGCGGCCTCCGCCCCCAGCGGCTGCCGCAGCGCCCGGTTGGCCAGATAGAGGCCGTTATAGACCCGGGTCTGCTCGCCCCCCGGCAGGCGGCTCGCCTCCTCATAAGCCGCCAGCGCCGCCCGGTAGCGCCCGGCCTCATAGGCGCGGATGCCGTCGTTCACCAACGCGGCCACCCGGAGCTGGCGCAGGTATTCCAGGTCGATCGGGTCGCCGATGCGGCTGGCGACGGTGCGGGCATAGCCTTCCGCCCCTTGTTCCGGCACCCAGGCGGGGCTGTTGCGGAAGAAGGGCGTGGGGCGGAGGTTCACCCCGTCCGTCCAGGTCCAGACCTCGGCCTGCGACACGATGCGGCCACTGCGCAGGTCGCCGATCACTGCCCGGATGCGGTAGCTGCCGGCCCTGCCGCCCTCCGCTTCCGGAACCGGCGCCAAGGTGCCGAGCAGCACCAGGGGCTCGCGAGCCAGGCCCGCCGCCCCGAAGGGCAGGAGCTCGATCTGCGGGTAGGAACGCCGGAGTTGCGCGGCGATCTGCGCCTCGATCGGGCGCGTGGCCTCCACCGGCATGCCGCTGCCCTGGTCGATCCAGGGGTCCACCACCATCGGATAGCGCCCACCCGCATCCGGCGTCCCGAGCTGGGCATTGGCCAACAGGGAGACGGTGAGGGCTGAAACCGCCCGGCCGAAGGGCAGGGCGATCCGCGCCGGCCCGGCGGGTGGCGCGGCGGGGGGCGCAGTGGCGCAGCCCGACAGCCAGGGAAGCGCCATCACCAGCATCAGCGCCAGAAGGGCGGCGCGGCGCCCCTCAGCCCGGGCAGCGGTCACGCAGGAAGCTCCGATCGGCAAAACTCAGCCCCTCCCCCAATTGCCCGCGCAGGATGATCGAACGGCAACGCGCCGGGTTCGCCGCGGCGGAGCGCAGGCTGGCCGGCTCGGCGCGCAGGGATCGCGGCACGAGCTTCGCCACCCGTCCGGCCCCTTTCTCCACGGATGGGGCTACAAATGGGGCCACTGGCGGCGGCAGGGGCAGCGCCGCCGGATCATCCGGGCCCGGCGCCGCCCGTGGCGGTTCCCCGGAGGGTTCCGCGGATGCCCGGCTCTCCGGAGAAGAATCCGCGAGGGTTGGTGACGCCGGGGCGGCCAAGGCCGCGGGGGCGGCCTCCCCGGTGCCGGCTCCCGGTTCCCCGCCCGGCGTCCCCGCCGTATCCCCGGTCGCGGAGAAGCCGGAAAGCGCCGGCGTCACCATCGCCGTCCGGAAGGGCTGCGCGCCGTCCGGAAGCCCCGTCACCGGTTCCGCCGGCGTCGCGGCGGCCAGCGGGGGCGCATCGGCGCCCGCCTCGATCCCGGCACGGCGCCGCTCGATCCGGGCCAGCCGGTCCAGGGACTGACCCCGCAGCGCGCTCAGCATCTCCAGCCGCCGCGCCGCGGCGCCATCCGCCGTCCGGGCCTCCCCATAGGGACGCAGCACCGACAGCACCCCGTCCAGCATCCGGTCCATGGCCTGGTCGATCTGCGCGAGCCCTTCGCGAAGCTGCACGGCCTCCCGCTCCAGGCCCGGCAGGGAATCGGGCAGAGGCGCGTCGGCGGGCGGCAGGGCGGGAAGCGGCACGGCCCGGTCCATGGCAGGATCCCGGGCCGGCGCGGACCCATGCGATGGGGGCCCGGGTGGCGTGGCCGGTTCCAGGAAATCCGTGAAGCCCGCCAGGACCAGGGCAAGCAGCATCGTGGCCAGCAGGCCGCCCGTCAGGATTCGCCGCATTCCTCCCGCCTCCCATGCCTCGGCCTGGGCAATCGACTGCCGGGTCGTTGCGGACCCGGCAGCAGCACCATCAGGGGAGCGGGGAATTCATGCAAATCGCCATCGGGCGATGGCGGGGACGAATGAAGCCAGGGGGCAAGCCTGGAGGCCAGCCGGGACTCAGCCCGGCCGCTCACCCGCCATGCGGGTCGTCATGCACCATGTCGAGGTCGCCGAAGCGGGTGAACTCGCCCTCGAAGAAGAGTGGGATGGTGCCGGTGGGGCCGTGACGCTGCTTGGAGATGATGAGCTCCGCCTTGTTGTGCGCGCGCTCCATGTCCTGCTGCCACTTGTCCATCGCCTCGGCGTATTTCTCCGAGTTGTCGAAGTTCAACTGCTTCGGCGCGCGCTGCGCCAGGTAGTATTCGTCACGATAGACGAACATCACGACGTCGGCATCCTGCTCGATCGAGCCGGATTCGCGCAGGTCCGAGAGCTGCGGCCGCTTGTCCTCACGCGACTCGACCTGCCGGGAAAGCTGGGACAGGGCGATCACCGGCACCGACAGCTCCTTGGCGATGGCCTTCAGCCCCTGGGTGATCTGCGAGATCTCCAGCACGCGGCTTTCCGGCCGGGAACCGGCGGCGGGCCGCATCAGCTGCAGGTAGTCCACCACGATCATGTCCAGCCCGCGCGTGCGCTTGAGCCGGCGGCAGCGGGTCCGCAGTGCGGAGATGGTGATGGCCGGCGTGTCGTCGATGAAGATCGGCAGCGCCGCCAGCTCGCGCGAGGTCTCCACGAACCGGTCGAAGTCGCGCTGCGAGATTTCGCCGCGCCGGATGCGGTCGCCCGAGATCCGCGAATTTTCCGACAGGAGGCGGGTGGCGAGCTGGTCCGCGCTCATTTCCAGCGAGAAGATCGCGACCCCGCCCTTGGGCACGGCGTTCGGGTTCTCCGCCTGAGCCTCGCGCAGGATGGCGCGGGCGGCGCCGAAGGCGATCTTGGTGGCCAGTGCCGTCTTGCCCATGGCGGGACGCCCGGCGAGGATCAGCAGGTCCGAGGGGTGCAGGCCGCCCATCTTGGCATCCACGTCGCGCAGCCCGGTGGACAGGCCGGAGACGCCGGAGCCGTTGGTGAAGGCCTTCTCCGCCATCTCCACGGCGCGGACCATGGCGCGCTCGAAGGTGACCAGCGCGCCCTCGTTGCCGCCTTCCTTGGCGAGATCGAAGAGCGCCTGCTCGGCCGCCTCAAGCTGCTCCTTGCCGTCCAGCTCAGCCTCGACCCCGAAGGCGCGGTTCACCACCACCTCGCCCAGGTCGATCAACTGCCGCCGCAGCCAGGCGTCGTGGATGACCTTGGCATATTCGCCGGCATTGATGATGCCGACCATGGCGGAAAGGAGCTGCGCCAGATAGGCCGGGCCGCCCACCTCGTCGAGCTGGCCGGAATGCTCGAACTCGGCCCGCAGCGTCACCGCGTCGGCGAGCTGCCCCGCCTCGATTCGCCGCTGGATGGAAGCATAGATCCGGCCATTCACCGGATCGGCGAAATGCTCCGGCGCGAGGAATTCCGAGACCCGCTCATAGGCCTTGTTGTTGGCCAGAAGGGCCCCCAGCAAGGCCATTTCCGCCTCCAGATTCTGCGGAGGCAGACGCTGGGACAGGCCCAGCAGGCCGCTGTTCTGGTCGAGCGCGTTCATCCCCCCAGTCTAGCCTCTTTCCACCCCCGCCGTCCTCTCCCGCTCCGCTGTGGACAAGTGTGGATTCCGGGGATGATCCACGAAACATGTTGAAATGTCTATATTTTATCCCAAAGCAAGGAGAATGGCGGGCAGCCTGGGCGAAGCCTTCCCAGCCGGCCCGGCCTCACCGGGGCGTGAACGGAAAGCGGGCCGCCCCCGACCCTCAAGGGGTCCACGCACCCGCCCCCGGATGCTAGCCCCTCCCCCATGGCTGACTTCTACCCGCTGCCGCCCCTCTTCCTCGGGATGGGGCTGCTCCTGGCACTGGCCGCCACCCCGCTCTGCCGCCCGGCGGATGCCCCGCCGGGGCAGTCCGCCAGCCGTATGCCGGCGCTGGACGGGCTGCGGGGGTTCCTCGCCCTGGCGGTCTTCTTCCACCACGCCGCCATCTATCCCCGCCTCCTGGCCGGACAGGGCTGGGGCCTGCCGCCCGCCCATGTCTATGCGGTGATGGGCAAGGGAGCGGTCGGGATGTTCTTCATCATCACCGGCTATCTCTTCTGGTCGAAGCTGCTGCGGGAGGAAGGGCGCCCCTCCTGGCTGGCCCTCTATGCCGGGCGCCTGTTCCGCATCGGGCCGCTCTACCTCGTCGCCGTCCTCGCCATGCTGGCCCTGCTCTTCGGGCGGGATGGCGGGGAGCTGCGCGAGCCCGCCTCCCAGGTCGCCGGGCAGGTGGGCGAGTGGCTGCTGCTCGGCGCCGGTAACCGGCCCGACGTGAACGCCCATGCGGGCACCAACCTGCTCACCGCCGGCGTCACCTGGACCCTGCAATACGAGTGGCTCTTCTATGCCAGCCTGCCGCTGACCGCCCTCCTGGCCCGCGCCGGGCGGCGGGAAACCTGGTTCACCCTGGCGCTGGCGCTGCTGTGCCTCGCCTGGGCCGGCGGGCATCTGGGGCCCTGGGCCGGGGCGGACGAGCCCGGCTTCGTGGCCCTCTTCCTGATCGGCATGGCCTGCGCCTCGCTGGAGGCTCGCGGCCTCGGCCGCCCGCTCTCCGGCCCCGGCACCTCTCCCTGGACCGACCGCGCCGCCTCCGTGCTGGTGGCGGGTCTGGTCGCCATCTGGTTCGGCGCTGTGCCGCTGCCGAACGATGCCATTGCCCTGGCGGTCATGGGGCTGGTCTTCTGGCTGGTCCGTTCGGGCTGCACCGTCTTCGGCCTGCTCACCCTGCGCGCCACGCGGCGCCTCGGCGATGCCAGCTACGGCATCTACCTGCTCCACGGGCTGGTGCTGGCCGTGGCCTTCGCCTTTCCCTGGGTGAAGCAGGTGGCCGCCACGCCGCTCGGCTTCTGGTCGGTGGTGATCGCCTGCGGCATCCCGCTCATCGCCCTGGCCACCCTGCTCCACGCCCTGGTGGAACAGCCCGGCATCCGCGCCGGCCGCCGGGTCGCCCGCTGGATCGGCGGCCGGCGCCTCCGGGCCGCAATGGCAGAAGGCTAAGCCAGCGCGGCTTTCAACGGCGGCGTCCCGCCCTTTGGCCGCCCGCCGGGAGAGAGGCTCCGCCTCTCCACCCGGACCCCCTGTCCGCCGGGGACCGAAGCCGGTCCCCGGACCCCGGGCTTGAGTGGGCTCCCGTGGCAGCCGTCAGCCTGCCATCCGATCCCCGGGAAGCAGGTGGAGAGGTGGGGCACCCGGAAAAGGAAAGACACCCTGTCCGCACTCGCGGCACCGGCAGTCCGCCGGAGAGCCATGCTCTCCGGCGCGATCAGGCCAACAACAGGGGCCAGCAAACGGGGTCCAGGGCGCGCAGCGTCCTGGCGGATAGGGGGTCCGGGGCGAAAGGCAGCGCCTTTCCCCCGGGACGCGGAACCACGGCGGCCAGGGAAAGCCGCCTGCGGCATCAGGCCAGTTGCGCCCTGGTGTCCGCGGGCATCGGCTGGTGCTCCGCCTCGTACATGTAGTCCCGCGACAGCGGCAGGGCATCGACGCTGCGGGTGAGCTGGAGCTGCCAGTTCATGTGCCCCATCCGCCGGAAGGCGAGTTCGGAGCCGACGAGGTAGAACTCGAACATGCGGCAGAAGCGTTCGTCATAGAGGGACTGGATCGTGTCCCGGTTCGCGGCGAAGCGGCGGCGCCAGTGGGCCAGCGTCTTGGCATAGTGCAGGCGCAGGATCTCGATATCCGTGGCCCAGAGCTTCTCCTTCTCCACCGCCGCCATCACTTCGCTCAGGGCAGGCGAGTAGCCGCCGGGGAAGATGTACTTGGCGATCCAGGGATTGGTGGAACCCGGCCCGTCGGCCCGGCCGATCGCGTGGATCAGCGCGGCGCCATCCTCCTTCAGGATCTCGCGCACCTTGCGGAAGAAGGTGCGGTAGTGGCCGACGCCCACATGCTCGAACATTCCCACCGAGACGATCCTGTCCATCGGCCGGTTCCAGGCGCGATAGTCCATCAGCTCGAAGCGGACGCGGTCGGAAAGACCGGCCTCCTCGGCCCGCTTGCGCGCCTCCGCCAGCTGCTCGGTGGACAGGGTCAGCCCGGTCACCTGGGCACCGTATTCCTTCGCCAGGGTCAGGGCCATGCCGCCCCAGCCGCAGCCGATGTCCAGCACCTCCAGATCCGGCCGGTCCAGCTTCAGCTTGGAGGCGATATGGCGCTTCTTGAGGAGCTGCGCCTCTTCCAGCGTCTCGTCCCCGTTCGGGAAATAGGCGCAGGAGTACTGCCGGTCGCGGTCCAGGAAGAGGCTGTAGAGCCGCCCGTCGAGATCGTAGTGGTGGGCGACGTTGCGGCGGGAGCGTCCGACGGGGTTGAGCTGGTCGAAACGGCGGCGCAGCCACCGGACCCGTTCCAGCACCATCTCGGCCCCCGGCGGGGTCTCGATGTAGTTCATGGCCAGCACGTCCATCAGCTCGAAGAGGCTGCAGTCCGCGGGCTCGATCTGCCCGTCCATGAAGGACTCGCCGACACCCAGGCCCGGGTTCAGCACGATGCGGCGGATCGCCGCCATGTCATTGATCCGCATCCCGGCCTCGGGGCCGGGCTCGTGCCCCTGGAAGACCGTGGTCCGGCTTCCCGGCTCGTGCAGTACCAGACGTCCCCGCCTGATCATCCGCGACAGCATTGCATGCAGCATCGCCGCATATCCTCCGCTGGCATGTGTACCGATGGCGGAAGCTGGAGGCGCCGAGGCGTGGCTGTCCAGCACCCGGTTGCATAGGGCCACGGCACCACTGTCGCATGAAAGGCACGATGAGATAAATTTAATGCAACATGCAGGCTAACTATTTCTGCATCGTAAGTTTAACGCTCTGTTTCATGACGTATTTTCGTCAGGAAACATGAAAAACCCCGCCGCCGGAGGGTCCGGGACGGGGCTTCCTGCACACGCAAACATGAAAATGGCGGCGTTGCCGCCGCCATTCCCGCCCAAAGGGACTCCAGTGCCCGCCCATGGGCGGTTCCCTGGGCAGTTGCGCTTGGGGCCGTTACTCGCGCGCGGCGCCCAGCTCGGACAGCTCGGCGGCCAGCTCGGCCTCCAGGCTCTCCTCTTCGGCCTGCTGCTCGGCATGCAGGTCCTCGCCGCGGGCCTGCTTGTCGGCCTCTTCCACGGTGCGGGCGACATTCACCGTCACCGGGAAATCGACCTCCGGGTGCAGGGCGACATGCACGATATGCAGGCCGGTGTCCTTGATCGGGTGCTGCAGCAGCACCTGATCACGGCCCAGCGTCAGGCCGGCATCCTTGCAGGCATCGGCGATGTCGCGGGAGGTGACGGAACCGTAGAGGTTGCCGCCCTCGCCCGCCTGGCGGATCAGGGTGACGGAGAGCCCGTCCATGCGCTCGGCGACGCGCTCCGCCTCCTCGCGCCGCTTGAGGTTCTGGGCCTCAAGCTGCGAGCGCTCCTCGTCGAAGCGCTTCAGGTTGGCGGCATTGGCGCGGATCGCCTTGCCCTGGGGGAGCAGGTAGTTGCGGGCATAGCCCGGGCGGACGGTCACGCGCTCGCCCATCTGGCCGAGATGCGGGACCCGCTGCATCAGGATGACTTCGATCATCGGGTTTGTTCTTTCAGGATTGAGGGGGCTTGCGCCCGAACTGTTCGAACAGGCCGAGGCCGACCACGAGGGCCGCGGCCGGAACGGAGAAGAGGACAAGAACGAGGTAGAAGAGCACCAGCACCGGCCCGCGCGCCCGCGTGTGCACGGCCGCCAGCCCCTGCAGGAACAGGGGCGTCAGCAGCGTCACCGCGACCACGCTGGCCATCAGCCCCGGCGAGAACCAGGCGGCGGCCAGTGCCGCCACCGGCAGCACCGGGTACCAGGCCGGCAGCCGGGCCGAGGACCAGGCGGGGGCCGGGCGCAGCGCCAGACGCCGACGGGACAGCCAGGCCTGGGCGCCGATGCCGCAGAGCATCAGCGGCAGGGCCAACGCCGCGCTCGCGCCGGCGATGCCCAGCCGCACCAGCGCCGCGATGGTGGCGTCGTCCGCCGTCAGCGCGGCCTCCTGCAGCACCGGCTTGATCTGGTCCGCGATCGCCTGCTCCAGCACCTCTCCGGTGACGAGGAGGGAGGCGACGCCGGTGATCGCCGGCCAGATGCCCAGCAGCGCCAGGGGCAGCGACAGGTCCAGCCGGTCCGGCCGGCGCAGCGCGGCGGCGAGGATGGTCAGCGCCGGCAGCGCCGCCACCAGCAGGAAGACCACCGCACCGTGGAAACCCACCACCAGGAACAGCGCCAGCGCGCCCAGGGTCGCCCCCAGGCCCGCGGCGAACTGCCCCAGCGAGAGCCCCACCAGGAAGAGCGGCAGCGAGGACGCCCAGAGCAGCAGCGAGCCGAGCGGCAGGCCGCGGAAAGCCCACAGGCAGGCGGCCGCGCAGGCAAAGCCCGCCGCGCCGCCCGCCAGGATCCGCGGGTCGTTCAGGACGCCAGCCGTGGGGCGCATCGCCGCCACCTTCTCCTATCCCGTTCCGTTCTCTGTTCCGCGCCGTCCGTCAGTCGTTGATGACGTAGGGCAGCAGCGCCAGGAAGCGGGCGCGCTTGATGGCGTTCGCCAGCTCGCGCTGCTTCTTGGCGGAAACCGCCGTGATGCGGGAGGGCACGATCTTGCCGCGCTCGCTCAGGAAGCGGCTCAGCAGGCGCACGTCCTTGTAGTCGATCTTCGGCGCGTTCGGGCCGGAGAAGGGGCAGGACTTGCGGCGCCGATAGAACGGACGGCGGGCGCCGACGGCCGGACGGCGGGCGGCGGGCGTCATGTCGGTGTTCGTGTCGGACATCGTGTCTTACTCCTCGCCCTGCGGCTGCTCGATCTCGTCGCGCGGACGCGCGCGGAATTCCTCACGGTCGTCGCGGTCGCGACGGCCCGAGGAGAAGCGGCCGGCCGGGCGCGGGCCACGGAAGCCACGGTCACGCTCGCGGTCCTCGCCACGGCGGGCCAGGATGGCGGAGGGCTCGTCCGTGATCTCTTCCACGCGCAGCGTCATGTGGCGCAGCACGTCCTCGTTCAGGCCGAGCTGGCGCGCGACCTCCTGCTCGACGGCGGGGGCGCAGTCGAGGCCGAGGAGCATGTAGTGCCCCTTGCGGTTCTTCTTGATGCGGTAGGCGAGGCCACGCAGGCCCCAGTACTCGCGCTTCTTCACCTCGCCGCCAGCTTCGGTCAGGATCGCGGTGACCTGGTCGGCCACGGCCTCGACCTGCTGCTGCGTGAGCTCGTTACGTGCGATCAGCACGGTTTCATAAAGCGGCATGAACTCTCCCTGCGGATGTCTCAGCCTGGGGCCGTCATGGCGGGATGCCATGGGCGCGAACAGGCATAGCCGGGCGCGATGCCTCACGCCCGGCAGGGTGCGGCGCGTTTAGACGGGATTGCCGGGGAAGGGAAGCACTATCGACGGAGGGGCCGGTGCGGCGGTCCTGGCATGCTCCCTTCCTTCCACCATCGGGAGGAGGCTCCGGAGGAAGGGGCCGCCTGGCGGAACCCGCGCTGCCGGAAGCCCCGCGGCGTGCGGTACGTCACATCACGACGCGAGGAAGCGACACATCATGCCCAAACCGAAACAAACGAACAGGAGGAAATTTTCCCATGGCCAAGAAATGTGGATGCTCGACGCCCTCGCGGGACGTGAATGCCAAGACGCTGGCGGCCCGGGCGATGAAGCTCGCCCTGTCGCTTCCGGACGACGTCACCTGCCAGAAGAGCTTCACGCCGCCGGAGGCGGAGTTCCTGTCCGCCCTCCGGGACCTCGCCGCGGATTACAGTCTCGCGGCGCAATGGACGGAGAGCGAAGCCCGCTCGCACTACGAGGCCATGCGCTTCGCCGATGCCGCGATGGGATATGCCTTCGCGGCGCGCGTCAATAATGGCAGCGGCGGTGACTCTCCCTCCTGCACGTCAAGATGCGTGACGGAGAAGGACAATTGCCGCACCGGCTGCGACAACGACGCGGATGCGGGCTATTTCTGCTACTTCGACTGCCGGCTGGCCTATATGGCCTGCCTCGCGGGCTGCGTCCGGGGCGGCACCTCGGGTGGCAACGGACCGGTGATCGCCTGAGGCGACGGCCGGCATGCCGTGATGGTCCCGCCCCTCTCCCCAATGGACTGGAAGGGGCGGACTTCGCCTCGCCGGCGGCCCTTCGGCCGCCGGCACGGCACCGTCAGCCGTGTGGCTTGAACACGACCTTGACGCAGTTGTCCTTCTTCTCGCGGAAGGTGTCGTAGAGGCCTGGCCCATCTTCCAGGCTCGTGGAGCGATGGGTGATGATGAAGGAGGGGTCGATCTCGCCCTTCCGGATCCGCTCCAGCAGGGGCTTCATGTAGCGGTGCATGTGGGTCTGGCCCGTCCTCATGGTCAGCCCCTTGTTCATGAAGGCCCCCATGGCCACCGGGTCGAAGCCGACATAGACCCCGGGCACGGACACGATGCCCCCCGGCCGGCAGGCCAGGATCGCCTGGTTCAGCGCGAAGGCACGCTCCATGCTGAAGGTCTTGCTCATCACCGCCGAGGTGACCTTCTGCACCAGCGTGTCGGCCCCGTGGCTCTCCATGCCGACCGCCTCGATCACCGCGTCCGGCCCGAGCCCCTTGGTGAGCTCCAGGATGCTCTCCTGCACCTTGCCCTCGGCGTAGTCGATCACCTCGGCCCCGGCCTCCCGCGCCATGGCCAAGCGTTCCGGCACCGTGTCGATGGCGATCACCCGCGCCGCGCCCAGCAGGAAGCACGACTTGATGGTGAGGATGCCGACCGGGCCGCAGCCCCAGACGGCGATGGTCTCGCCACCTTTGATGTCGCAGTGGTCGGCGGCCATGTAGGCGGTGGGGAAGATGTCGGACAGGAAGAGCACCTGCTCATCCGACAGCTCCTCCGGCACCTTCAGATGGGTCACGTCGGCATAGGGGATGCGGAGATACTCCGCCTGCCCGCCCGGGAAACCTCCGGTGATATGCGAGTAGCCGAAAAGCCCGGCGGTGGCGTAGCCGAACTGCTCCGCCTGCATCTTGCCGTTGGGGTTGGTGCGCTCGCAGAGGCTCCAGTTGCCCCATTGGCACTGCCGGCAGGCGCCGCAGCAGATGGTGAAGGGCACCACGATCCGGTCGCCGACCTTCAGCGCCGTGTTGTCCCGGCCGACCTCGACCACCTCGCCCATGCATTCATGGCCGAGCACGTCGCCCTTCTCCATGGTCGGGACATAGCCGCCCATGAGATGGAGGTCGGAGCCGCAGATGGCGCAGGCCGTCACCTTGATGATGGCGTCACGTCCGTCCTGGATCTGCGGATCGGGCACCGTCTCGCAGCGGATGGTGCCGCGACCCTGCCAGGTGAGCGCTTTCATGGTTGACCCTTCCCGACGGACATGGATCAGCCAGAAACGCGACGGGCGACACGCTGTTGCGTGCCGCCCGATCAAGCTACCCGTGAAAACAAGGCCCTGGACGTTATAACATCGCCCCCGGCCCGGCCGGGGGTCAGGCCGCGACGGCCTGCCGCACCGCCGCCAGCGCCTCGTTGGCCTTGCCGGCCTCCGGCCCGCCCGCCTGCGCCATGTCGGGCCGCCCGCCGCCGCCCTTGCCGCCCACGGCGGCGGAGGCGGCGCGCACCAGCGCCACGGCATCGGCCCGGCCCTTCGCGGCCTCGCCGACGCCGACCACGATGCTGGCCTTGCCCTCAGCGGTGGAGACCAGCGCCACCACATCCGCCGTGCCGCCCTTCAGGATCGCGTCGGCGATGCCCTTGAGGTCCTTGGCCGGGGTGTCGCCCAGCTCCCGCAACGCAAGGCGGAGACCGTTCACCTCCTCCACCTCGGCGGCGGCCCCGCCGGTGGCCAGCTTCTTGCGCAGCTCGGCCACGTCGCGCTCCAGCTTGCGGCGCTCCTCCAGCAGGGCGGCGACGCGGACCGGAACCTCGGCGGTGGTGGACTTCAGGGCGGCGGCTGCCTCGCGCAGCGTGCGCTCGGCGCCCTCCACCAGGGTCAGGGCGGACTGGCCGGTCACCGCCTCGATGCGGCGGACGCCAGCGGAAACGGCGCCCTCGGAAACGATCTTGAACAGGCCGATATCGCCGGTGCGGGCGACATGCGTGCCGCCGCAGAGCTCCAGCGAATAGACGCCGTGCTTCTCGGTGGCGGCGGGGTCCTCGCCCATGCCGACCACGCGGACCTCGTCGCCGTATTTCTCGCCGAACAGCGCTATGGCGCCGGCCTCGACCGCCGCCTCGGGGGTCATCAGCCGGGTGGTGACGGCGGTGTTCTGGCGGATGCGGGCATTCACCTCGCCCTCGACCCAGGCGAGGTCCTCGGGCGTCATCGGCGTGGGCTGGGAGACGTCGAAGCGCAGCCGGTCCGGCGCGTTCAGCGAGCCCTTCTGCGCCACATGCGTGCCCAGGCGGCGGCGCAGCGCCTCGTGCAGCAGATGCGTCGCGGAATGGTGGGCGCGGATCTCGCCGCGGCGGGCGTGGTCCACCTCGGCCTGCACCGCCTGGCCGGGCTTCGCCTCGCCATGGGCGACGGTGCCGAGATGCACGAAGAGGCCCAGCTTCTTTTGCGTGTCGCGCACCACGATGCGCGCGCCGTCGGCGGCGGTGATCAGGCCGGTGTCGCCGACCTGGCCGCCGCTCTCGGCATAGAAGGGGGTCTGGTTCAGGATCACCGCGACCTCGGTGCCGGCGGGGGCGGCATCCACCACCTTGCCGTCCGCGACCACGGCCAGGATCTCCGCCTCGGCACTCTCGGTGGAATAGCCAAGGAACTCGCTGGCGCCGATCTGCTCCTTCAGATCGAACCAGAGCGTCTCGGTGGCGGCCTCGCCGGAGCCGGCCCAGGCGGCGCGGGCGCGGCGCTTCTGCTCGGCCATGGCGGCCTCGAAGCCCGCGACATCCACCGGGCGGCCCTCGGCGCGCAGGGCGTCCTGCGTCAGGTCCAGCGGGAAGCCAAAGGTGTCGTAGAGGCGGAAGGCGACCTCGCCCGGCAGGGGCTGGCCCTCGCCCAGCCGGCCCGTCTCCTCGGCCAGCAGGCCCAGGCCGCGGTCCAGCAGGGTGCGGAAGCGCGTCTCCTCCAGCCGGAAGGTCTCCTCGATCAGCGGCTGGGCGCGCACCAGCTCCGGATAGGCGGCGCCCATCTGGCGCACCAGCACCGGCACCAGCTTGGCCAGCAGCGGCTCGCGCGAGCCCATCATCTGGGCATGGCGCATGGCGCGGCGGAGGATGCGGCGGAGGACGTAGCCGCGCCCCTCGTTGGAGGGCAGCACGCCGTCGGCGATCAGGAAGGAGCCGGAGCGGAGATGGTCCGCCACCACGCGGTGGCTGGCCTTGAAGGGGCCGTCCGCCGCCTGCCCCACCAGCTCGGCGCTGGCGGCGATCAGGGCGCGGAAGGTGTCCGTGTCGTAGTTGTCATGGACGCCCTGCAGGATCGCGGCGAAGCGCTCCAGCCCCATGCCCGTGTCGATCGAAGGGCGCGGCAGCGGCGCGCGCACGCCCGGCGGCCCTTCCTCGTACTGCATGAAGACGAGGTTCCAGATCTCGATGAACCGGTCGCCATCCTCGTCCGGCGAACCCGGCGGGCCGCCGGGGATCTTGTCGCCGTGGTCGTAGAAGATCTCGGAACAGGGGCCGCAGGGGCCGGTGTCGCCCATGCGCCAGAAATTGTCGCTGGTCGGGATGCGGATGATCCGCTGGTCCGGCAGGCCCGCGATCTTCCGCCACAGCGCCGCCGCGTCCTCGTCCTCGGAATAGACGGTGACGAGCAGCTTCTCCTTCGGAAGAGCGAAGTCCTTCGTCAGCAGGGTCCAGGCATGGGTGATCGCCTGTTCCTTGAAATAGTCGCCGAAGGAGAAGTTCCCCAGCATTTCGAAGAAGGTATGATGCCGGGCGGTATAGCCGACATTGTCCAGGTCGTTGTGCTTGCCGCCGGCGCGCACGCATTTCTGCGCCGTGGTCGCCGTGGAATAGGGCCGGCGCTCCTGCCCCGTGAAGACGTTCTTGAACTGGACCATGCCGCTGTTGGTGAACATCAGCGTCGGGTCGTTGCGCGGCACGAGCGGCGAGCTCTCGACCACCTGGTGCCCGTTGCGGGCGAAGTAGTCCAGGAAGGTGGCGCGGATGTCGTTGCTGCTGGTCATCGGCCGGCGCTGGTCTTCTCGGGCAGGGAATGGAACCCCTGCGGCATAGCGCGGCACGGCGCCCGGCGCAAAGGGGCGGCCGCTTTTCCCCGCCACGGCCCCGCCCGCGCACCGCGCCTCCCCGTCCGGAGGCGCGCCGGAAACCCCCTCCCGGATCGGGCCGTGCAGCCCCTCGCGCATGGGGGCACCCTCCGCCAGCGGGGGGGGGAACGGGCCGGAAGCGGGGGTGACAGTGCCGCCCGGCTGTCGGATGATCGCCGCAGCAACGCCCCCGGCCCGGCCTCTCCCAGGCCCGGAAGCAAGAGGGCGGCGGGAGAAGACATCCATGCCCCATCCGACCCGGCGCCTCCTGGGTGCCGCCGCCCTGGCCGCCCTTCCGGCCCTCGCCCTGCCCGGCCGGCCCGCGCTGGCGCAGGCAAAGCCGGCCACGCCCTGGCCCGAGCGGACGACCCGCATCGTCGTGCCCTTCCCCCCGGCCGGCACCACCGACATCCTGGCGCGCATCCTGGCCGACCGGCTCGGCCCCAGGCTCGGCGTGGCGGTGGTGGTCGAGAACCGGGCGGGCGCCGCCGGGGTGATCGGCAGCGAGGCCGTGGTGCGCGCCGAGCCGGACGGCACCACCCTGCTGATGACCACGATCGGCACGGGCGCCATCAACTACGCCCTCTACGGCAAGACGCTGACCTTCAAGCCGCAGGACCTCGTCGCCGTCTCCAACATGGCGAAGCTGCCGAACGTCATCATGGTGCCCGCCACCTCGCCCATCAGGACGCTGGCCGACTTCGTGGCGGCGGCGAAGAAGAGCCCGGGCATGACCTTCGCCAGTTCCGGCAACGGCACCAGCCTGCACCTGACCGGGGAGCTGCTGAAGCTGGAGGCCGGGATCGACCTGACCCATGTGCCCTATCGCGGCGCCGGGCCGATGATCACCGACGCCATCGCCGGTCGGGTGGACATGGCGGTGGACAACCTCCCCTCCTCGCTGGGCCATATCAAGGATGGCCGGCTGCGCGCGCTGGCCGTCACCAGCGCCGAGCGCAGCCCGGCCCTGCCGGACGTGCCCACAACCACCGAGGCGGGACAGCCGGGCGTGCAGGCCCTGGCCTGGTTCGGCATCCAGGCCCCGGCCCGGATGGCGCGCCCGCTGGTGGACCGTCTGGCCACGGAGATCCGTGCCGTGCTGGCCGAGCCGGCCACCATCGCCAAGGTGCGGGAACAGGGCGCCGAGCCGGTGGGCGACACGCCGGCGGAGTTCGAGGCCTTCATCGCCTCCGAGATCACGCGCTGGGGCGAGGTCGTGCGGAGGGCCAAGGTGACGGTGGACTGAGCCCGATGCCCATGCCGAGGGAACGTGTCCTGGTCACCGGCGGCGCCTCCGGGATCGGGCGTGCGGTGGCGGAACGCTGCCGCGAGGACGGCTACGAGCCGGTGGTGATCGACATCGAGGGCGCGGAAGGGGACGGCATCCTGCGCGCCGACCTGTCCGACCCGGCGCAGACCGCCCGGGCGCTGGAACAGGCGCTGCGGGCCGGGCCGATCACCCGGCTGGTGAACAATGTCGGCGTGGTCCTGCCCGGGCCGGTGGAGGAGCAGGACCTCACCACCCTGGACCGCGCCGTGGCGCTGAACCTGCGCTGCGCCCTGCAATGCCTGCAGGCGCTGCTGCCGGGGATGAAGGAGGCCGGCTTCGGCCGGGTGGTGAACGTCTCCTCCCGCGCCGCGCTCGGCAAGGAATGGCGCAGCGCCTATGCCGCGACCAAGGCCGGGCTGATCGGCATGACGCGGGTCTGGGCGCTGGAGCTCGGCCCGCGGGGGATCACCGCCAACGCGGTCGGCCCCGGCCCGATCCGCACCGCGCTGTTCGACCGCGCCAACCCGCCCGGCAGCGAGCGGACCCGCGCCATCACCGAGAACATCCCCGTCCGCCGCATGGGCCGGCCGGAGGACGTGGCGCAGGCCGTGTCCTTTCTGCTCGACGCGCGCAGCGGCTTCGTGACCGGGCAGGTGCTCTATGTCTGCGGCGGCATGACGGCGGGCGCGGCGGGGGTCTGACCCCGCCCGCCCCGGGCGCAGATCTCCCGCAGCACCACGGCGTTGTTGTGGGCCACGTCCCGCGCCCCGAAGAGCAGCGTGACCTGCCGGTGCCGCGCCACCTCGGCCAGCAGGCTTTCCAGGGCGGAGCTGCCGCGGAGCTCCGCCCGGTAGCGGGTGCGGAACTCCGTCCAGCGGTCCGGGTCGTGCCCGAACCACTGGCGCAGCCCATTGCTGGGCGCGACTTCCTTCAGCCACAGGTCGATCCAGGCTCCGTCGCGCCGCAGCCCGCGCGGCCAGAGACGGTCCACCAGGATGCGGAACCCGTCCGCCTCCTCCGGCGGATCATAGGCCCGCCGGATCCGGACCTCCGGCGCGGCCCGGCGCCCCGTCATGCCGGAACCTCCGCCAGCGCTTCCGGGGAACCATCCCCCGGCGTGCCCTCCATCCCCAGCCTCTGCCGCAGCACGGGGGCGGTCGGGCCCAGCAGGTCGCGCAGCGTCCGCCCGTCCAGCACCGCCATGAAGGCGCCCAGGGCCTCGGCCAGCGCGCCCTGGAGGCGGCAGGCCCCCGAGATGGCGCAACCCACGCCCGGCAGCGGCGTGCCGTCCGGGGCGAAGCAGGTGACCAGGGCCAGGTCCTCCTCCGTCGCCCGCACCACGTCGCCGATGCGGATCTCTTCCGGCGGACGGGCCAGGCGCAGCCCGCCGCCCCGCCCACGCAGCGTCTCCACGAAGCCCGCCTGGCCCATCCGGTGCACCACCTTGGTCAGGTGGTTCTCGGAGATCCTGTAGGCCTTCGCGATCTCGGCGATGGAGGCCAGCCGCTGCGGCCGCAGACCCAGGAAGATCAGCGTGCGCAGCGCGTAGTCGGAATGGAGGGTCAGGCGCATGGATAAGATGTATTCTCTTTACATCTTTTTGCCAGGGAATTATAAGGTGCATATCGAATGCATCTTATGGAGCTGGCGATGCCCAGGCCCCTCGGCGAGAACACCATCCGCATCGTGAAGGCGACTGTGCCTGCGCTGGAAGCGCACGGCCTAGCCATCACCCGGCGCATGTACGAGCGGATGTTCCAGAACCCGGAGATCCGCGACCTGTTCAACCAGTCGCACCATGGCGAGACGGGCTCCCAGCCCCGCGCCCTGGCGGCGGCGGTGCTGGCCTATGCGCAGAACATCGACAATCTGGGCGTGCTCGGCCATGCGGTGGAACGCATCGCGCAGAAGCATGTCGGGCTGAACATCCTGCCTGAGCACTACCCGCATGTGGCGACCTCGCTGCTCGGCGCCATCCAGGACGTGCTGGGCGAGGCGGCGACGCCGGAGATCCTGGCCGCCTGGGGCGAGGCCTATTGGTTCCTGGCGGAGCTGCTGATCGGGCGCGAGGCCGAGATCTACCGCGACCAGGCCATGGCGCCCGGCGGCTGGAGCGGCTGGCGCGACTTCCGCGTCGCCGAGAAGCGGGAGGAGAGCGGGATCGTCACCTCCTTCGTGCTGGAGCCGGTGGATGGTGCCCCGGTGGTGCGGCACCGTCCCGGCCAGTACCTGACCTTCTGGCTCGACCTGCCGGGCCAGCATCCGCTGAAGCGGAACTACAGCATCTCCTCCGCCCCCGACGACCGGCGCTACCGGATCAGCGTCAAGCGCGAGCCGATGGGCGTGGTGTCCAACTGGCTGCACGACGTGGTCCAGGCGGGCACGGTGCTGAAGGTGGGTGTGCCGGCCGGCGAGTTCTTCCTGGAAACCCGCCGGCAGGAGCGCCCGGTGGTGCTGCTGAGCGGCGGCGTCGGGCTGACGCCGATGCTGAGCATGCTGGAAAGCATCGCGGCGGAACGGCCGGATCTGGAGGCGCACTACGTCCACGGCACGCGCAACGGCGGCACCCACGCCATGGGCGCCCGCACGCGGGAGCTGGCGGCCGGAAACCCGCGCATCCATGTCACCAACTTCTACGAAGCGCCGCGTTCCCATGACGTCGCCGGCCGTGACTACGATGTGGCCGGCTGCATCAGCCCGGAATGGCTCCTCGCCAACACTCCGGCGCGGGAGGCGGACATCTTCCTTTGCGGCCCACGTCCCTTCCTGCGCCTCTTCGTGAACGGGCTGGCCCAGGCCGGCGTGCCGGCGGACCGCATCCACTACGAGTTCTTCGGCCCGGCCGACGAGCTCCTGGCCGCCTGAGGTCCGGCCCCTTCCCCACGGACGGCCGTTCCCGCGTTCCGCTCCGTGGCATCCCACCGGGGGAGAGGCCCTGCCTCTCACCCCGGACCCCCACTCCGCCGGGGACCGAAGCCGGTCCCCGGACCCCAGGCTTCGGTTGTCGCTGATGGTAATCGTCAGCCTGACGCCCGATCCCTGGGAACAGGCGGAACCGTGGGGCTCCCGAGCAGAGAAAAACACCCTGTCCGCGCTCGTGGCACCGGCAGTTCGCCGGAGAGCGATGCTCTCCGGCGCGATCAGGCGCCGACGGGGGCCAACTCATCGGGTCCAGGGCGCGCAGCGTCCTGGCGGATGGGGGGACCGGGGGTGAAGGCAGAGCTTTCCCCCCGGGACAGAGCAACGCCGAGGGTTCAGGACCAGGCGTCCTTCAGCCGGTAGTACGCACCGACGAGGGGCATGAACCAAGGCGGGCCGAAATGCCCGGGGACTGGCTTCCAGTCCAGGCCACGCAGGGGGTTGGCCTGTGGCTCCCCGGACATGACGCGGGCCATCTGCTGGCCCATATGCACCGACATCTGGGTGCCATGGCCGCTGTAGCCCATGGCGTAGAACAGCCCGTCCTGCTCGCCCGCGCGGGGCAGGCGGTCGGCAGTGAGATCGACGACGCCGCCCCAGCAGTAATCGATGCGAGGCCGGCCGAGTTGCGGGAAGGTGCGGTGCAGCCCCGCCTGCAGCACCCGGCCGCTCTTCGTGTCGGAACTGGGCGAGGACAGCGCGAAGCGCGCCCGCCCGCCCCAGATCAACCGGTTGTCGGGCGAGATGCGGAAGTAGTTTCCGACATTCCGGGTGGTCGTGGCGGTGCGGCGCGTCGGCATGATGGAAGCGATCTGCACCGTCTCCAACGGTTCGGTGGCGATGATGAAACTGCCGATCGGGATCACGCGCCGGCGGAAGAAGAAGGGCATCCGCGGGCTGTAGCCGGTGGCGAGCAGCACCTGCGCGGCCTCCAGCGTGCCGCGCGGCGTCGCGATGCGGTGCGCCGTGCCGTTCAGCCGCTTCAACGCGGTCATCGGCGCGTCCTCGAAGATCACGGCGCCATGGCGCTTCGCCGCATCCGCCAGCCCCGCGCCGAAACGGCCCATGTGCATCTGCGCGCTCTTCCGGTAGAGCAGGCCGCCGAAGAAGGCGTCGGAGCCGACCTCCTCGCGGATGCGATCGCGCGGCACCAGCGCCGTCTCGGCATCCACCTCGCGGTTCAGCAGGTCGAAGCCGCGGGCGATGGAGTCGTAGTGCGCCGGCCTGGCCGCCAGCTTGATCTTGCCACCACGGCGGAAGTCGCAGGCGATCTGTTCCTCCCGCACGATGCGCTCCACCGTGTCCACCGCATCGTCATAGGCGCGGTACAGCGCCCGCGCCGCTTCCAGCCCCAGCCGCGCGGCCAGGCCACCGATGTCGTGCGCGGTACCGTTGTTCACATGGCCGCCGTTGCGGCCCGAGGCCTGCCCGGCGACCTTCCCGGCCTCCAGCACCACCACGCGTGCGCCGCGTTGCGCCAGAGCCAGCGCGGCGGAGAGCCCGGTGAAGCCGCCGCCGATCACGGCCACATCCGCCCGGCCCTCCACCGGCCCCCCGGCCGCTCCGGCGAAGGGGGTGGCGGTGTCCTGCCAATAGGACAGGAGCTTCATCGCCCGGCCCCCGCGCCGCCACGGGCACGGCCCGCTTCGCCGGCCCGCCATCGCCTGGACCGGTTCCCTGCCTGTTCCACCGGGCTCGCACTCCTGCCATCCGGATCCGCGCCGTGACACCCGCGGGCGGCGAATCGCCCTGACCGCCATGCCAGAAATGTGCCGGAATTCCTCGCCCACGCCATGCGGCATGGGAAGGGCCACCGGGCTTTGCTTTCCCAGGGCACGCTCCCAGATGCCGTTGCGGGACACGATCGCGAGCCACGCCCCCGTGCCCAGGCAGGAGGACACGCGCCATGACGCTCCATGATTCCCGCAAGCCCCCCGGACCGGACCATCCCATCGCCATCGAGCCCAACCCGAAGAGGGTGCAGGTCCGCTTCGCCGGGCGGGTGATCGCCGACAGCCGCCAGGCCCTGGTGCTGCGCGAGGCCAGCTATCCGCCGGTGCAGTATGTGCCGCGCGGCGACGTGGACATGGCGGCGCTGGAACGCAGCCGCCACGCGACCACCTGTCCCTACAAGGGCGAGGCCAGCTACTTCACCCTGAATCACGCCGGACAGCGGGCCGAGAACGCCGTCTGGAGCTACGAACACCCTCATCCGGCCGTGGCCGCCATCGCGGGGCACCTCGCCTTCTACCCCGATCGCGTGGAGAGCATCGAGGAAAGCTGAGGCCGCGCCGCCTATCCCGCCGCGCCGGCCGTGTTCCCCTGGCCCCGCCCCGGTGCCCAGACATCGTCCGGCGCGGACCAGAGATCCTTCTGCCGCGCCGCCTCCGCCACCTCGGCGGCCAGGATGTCGAGGATCGCCTCGCCCTTCTCCGCCGTGCCGGCGCGCGGGTCGCCGATCGTCCCGGTGACGGGCGCGCGTTCGGAGAAGCTCCAGAAGCGGCTGTAGCCCGGGCGGCCCGCCACGGCGGGCGGGGCCTGCCGCACCGCCTCCTCCAGCCGGTCGCGGCGCACCAGATCTGGCGTCATGGCCAGCATCAGCGAGGTCTCGGCCTCGCAGGCATGGTGCACCCCGTCCTGGCGTTCCAGCAGCGGGCGGATCGCCGCCTGCGCCGCGGCCCAGGGCGTGCTGGCCACCACGGCGAGGCCGAACTCATGCGCCAGTTCCCGTGCTGCCACCGCCAGCGGGTCGATGTTGCCGCCATGGCCATTGACGATCAGCAGGCGGCGGAAGCCCAGCGCCCGCAGGCTGCGCGTGACGCCGCGCAGCACGCCGTGGAACTCCGCGAAATTCAGGCTGATCGTGCCGCCGAAGGGCAGGTGGTGCTCGCTCATCCCCGTCCACATGCCCGGCAGGACCAGGGCGGGCGGTGCGCCGTCGAGCAGCCGGGCGGCGCGGATGGAGACTTCGCTGGCGCTGCGGGTGTCGGTGATCACCGGCAGATGCGGCCCATGCTGTTCCAGCGATCCCACGGGCAGGATCGCCAGGGCCTCCGCCTGTGCGGCCACCGCCCGGATCTCCGGCCCCGTGAGCCGCGCCCATTCCACTTCGCGCATCGTCATCCCCCCTCGGTCCTGGAAAGGGCGGATCGTGTCCCGCCAAGGCGGCCGGGACAAGCGGGCCGTGGCCTGGGCCTTCCGCCGGCAGTCGGCGATGGCTAGCCTGCCGGGATGAAGCGGAGCGTGCCGGCCCGGCGCGTCGGCCTGCCGGTGTCGTTCGTGTGGTTGATGCCATCCATGACCGGCACCTCGGGGAAATCGAACGGGCTCACCCCGTCCAGGCAGGCCACGTTCACGGCATACAGGTTCTGGTCGGACCGCCGTTGGTGATGCGTGTAGATTCCGCAGCGCGAACAGAAGAAATGCTGCGCCGATCCGGTGTGGAAGCGGTAGCTGGTCAGGGCATCCTCGCCCCGCAGCATCCTGATCCCACCCATTTCCGCCATGACGACGACGGCACCCCGCATCCGGCAGTAGGAGCAGGTGCAGCGGCGGATCGAATGGAAGCCGTCGCTGAGCGTCGCCTCGAAGCGCACCGCGCCGCAATGGCACTGGCCGGCCCGGATGTTCGCATCGTCCACCATGCCGCCTGTCTCTCCTGTCCAGATCGCTTCCATGCCCCGCCCCCGGCGGGAAACCGGGGACGCCTTCGGGGGGCCCGGACCCTAGCGCGGCGAGATGTCCATCGCCCGCGTCATCTCGTCGGCGCGCGGCGTGTGCTTCAGGGTGTCGCGCATGGCCCAGACATTGACCTGCGTGTGCAGCGGGATCCAGGCGATGTCCTTCGCCGCGACGCGCGTGGCCTCCTGCCACAGCGATTCACGCTTCTCGTCATCCACCGTGACCAGCGCCTGTTCCACCAGCCCGTCGAACTGCGGGTTGGAATAGAGCGCCTGGTTCACCGTGCCCCAGCCGCGGCTGAGGTCGCGCGTGCCGAGCAGGCCGCGCATGCCGGCGGAGGGTTCTCCGGTGCTGTTGCTCCAGCCGCCGAGCGTCACCGAGAAGTCCCGACGCGCGCTGCGCTGGGCGTTCACGGCGAAGGGCACCGTGTCCACCTGGGTCTTCACGCCGATGCGCGACCACATCTGCCCGACGGTCTGCGCGATCTGCGCGTCGTTCACGTAGCGGTCGTTGGAGGAGTTGAGCGTGATGCCGAGGCCGTTGGGGAAGCCGGCTTCCGCCAGCAGGGCCTTCGCCCGTGCCGGGTCATAGGGCGGCGCCTTGATATCCTGCGCGTAGCCATAGGCGCCGGGGGGCATGAACTGCCCGGTGGGCAGCGCCGCGCCGGACATGATGCGCTCCGCGATGCCCTGGCGGTTGATGGCGATGCTCAGCGCCTCCCGCACCCGGTGGTCGAGCAGCGGGTTCTTGTCCAGCTTCTCACCGTTCGGGCCGGTCACATAGGGGCTGGGGCCATCGGTGCGGAAATCCGTCCGCAGGTAGATCGAGCGCAGGCTCGTGGTCTCGGAGATGGCGATATGCGGCTCCTTGCGGACCCGCGTGATGTCGGAGGTCGGCACCGCGTCGATGAACTGCACGTCGCCCGCCTGCAGCGCGGCCACGCGGGCGCCGTCGTTCGGGATGAAGCGGTAGTTCACCTTGGCCCAGTGCGGCTTCCGGCCCCAGTAATCCTCGTTGCGGACGAAGACCGCCCGGTTGCCGCTCTGGTAGCTCTCCAGCCGGAAGGGGCCGGTGCCGATGGCGTTCCGGCCGTTGTTGAAGTCGCCGGTGGAGGGATTCGGCCCCAGCCCGTGCCAGATGATGGCGACCTGCGACATGTCGGTGACCATCAGCGGGTTCACCGCATGGGTGTGGAAGCGGACCGTGTGCGGATCGACGATCTCCACCCGCGCGATGGGCTTGGTATAGATCGCGTAGGAGCCGGGGCTGTTCACCACGTTCGGCACGCGCTCGATGGTATAGGCCACGTCCTCGGCGGTGAAGTCCTGCCCGTTGTGCCACTTCACCCCGCGCCGCAGCCGGAACTCCCAGGTCTTGTCGTCGATCGCCTTCCAGGATTCCGCCAGCGCGGGCACCGGCTTGCCCTCCGGCGTGCGGTCCACCAGCTGCTCGAAGATGTGCGAGCCGAGCGCGAAATTCGGCGTCAGCGTGTGGTAGTGCGGGTCCACCGAGGTCGGGGGCGCCGAGACGGCCATGTCGAGCATGGTCCCCCCACCCTGCCTGCCGGCCTGGCCGCCCGTCTGGGCGAGGGCACGCCGCGCCGGCAGCAGGGCGCCACCGGCCAGCATGGTCAGGAGCAGCTTGGCTGCGTCCCGTCGCGGAGTCGGAAACATCGGCGGATCTCCCGGTCGCGGAAGGCGTGCCGGGCCCCTGCCCGTCCGCCCTTCCGCCTTTGCCATGCCGCGTGCTGTCGTCCTGCCTGCCGGTCCCCTGCTCTCGTGGCGGAAATCCGGCGCGGGGGGAGTGCAGCAACCCAGCGCCGGATCGTCAACCATCCACCGCAGACGAAAAAGGGCCGCATCCTGCGCGGATGCGGCCCCTTTCCGGTGCTGCGGCGCGGGACGCGCCGCCCAACTTCACTCCGCGGCGGCGGCTGCTTCCTCGCCCTCGCTTTCCGGCGCGGTCAGCATGGTCTCGGCCACCTGGCCGGCCTGGGCGCGGATGCGCTGTTCGATGGAGGCGGCCATCTCCGGATTGTCGCGCAGGAACTGCTTGGCGTTCTCGCGGCCCTGGCCGATGCGCTGGCTGTCGCAGGAGAACCAGGCGCCCGACTTCTCGACCACGCCGGCCTTCACGCCCAGGTCGATCAACTCGCCGACCTTGGAGATACCCTCGCCATAGAGGATGTCGAACTCGACCTGCCGGAAGGGCGGGGCCATCTTGTTCTTCACCACCTTCACGCGGGTTTGGTTGCCGATGACCTCGTCCCGGTCCTTGATCTGGCCGATACGGCGGATCTCCATGCGCACCGAGGCATAGAACTTCAGCGCGTTGCCGCCCGTGGTCGTTTCCGGGTTGCCGAACATCACGCCGATCTTCAGCCGGATCTGGTTGAGGAAGATCATCATGCAGTTCGAACGGCTGATCGAGCCGGTCAGCTTGCGCAGCGCCTGGGACATCAGGCGGGCGTGCAGGCCGACATGGCTGTCGCCCATCTCGCCCTCCAGCTCCGCGCGCGGCACCAGGGCGGCGACGCTGTCGATCACCAGCACGTCGATGGCGCCGGAGCGGACCAGCGTGTCAGCGATCTCCAGCGCCTGCTCGCCCGCATCGGGCTGCGAGATCAGCAGGTTGTCGATATCCACGCCGAGCTTCTTGGCATAGCCCGGGTCGAGCGCGTGTTCGGCGTCGATGAAGGCGCAGGTGCCGCCCTTCCGCTGTGCCTCGGCGATGGCATGCAGCGCCAGCGTCGTCTTGCCCGAGGATTCGGGGCCATAGATCTCGATGATCCGCCCCTTCGGCAGCCCGCCGATGCCCAGCGCCACGTCGAGGCCCAGGGAGCCGGTGGACACGGTCTCGATGTCGGCCATGTCCTGCTTGGCGCCCAGCCGCATGACCGAGCCCTTGCCGAAGGCACGCTCGATCTGGCTCAGCGCCGCGTCCAGTGCCTTGTTCTTATCCATAGAGCCCCCGATCGCCCCGTACTGGGGCGGATGATCTGCCACCAAGGGTCGAGGACCGGGGGCCTGCCACCCGGATCGCGCCGACCAATTCCGTCCGCGGGAGCCTAGATCGGCTCCCCTTCGCGCGCCACAACCCCAGTAGGGGTACGGGCTTTTCTGTTCCCTATATGTTCATGTTGGGCGGAAATTTCAACCGCTTTCCTCCACCACCCACGCCAAACGTTGCCGTAACGTTTCGACCAGCGCCGCCGGGCGATAGGGCTTGGCCAGGAAGCCCGTGATATCGGCATTCCGGCCACCTTCTTCCAGCGCTTCCCGCTCCATCAGCCGCTCGGAATAGCCGCTCACCAGCACGGCCGGCAGCGACGGCAGACGGCGGCGCATCTCCCGCAGCAGCGTCATCCCGTCCATGCCGGGCATGGCGATGTCGGAGACCAGGATATCCGGCGCGAATCCCTCGGCCAGCAGCTCCAGCGCCTCCTCCCCGTCCCCGGCGGCGCGCACCTCCATCCCCTCCCGCCGCAGCACCTGTTCCGCCAGGCGGCGCAGCGGTGCCTCGTCCTCCACCAGCAGCACGCGCTGCCCGGCCAGCCCCTCGCGCCGCGCCACCGCCGGAACCACGGGAACGGCCGCGCCACCCCCATCCCCCGCCCGCGGTGGGAGCGGCGCCGTCTCCTGATGGCGGGGCAGGTAGATCCGGAAGCTGGCCCCTTCCCCCGGCCGCGACACCACCTGAAGCACGCCGCCGAACTGGCGCACGATGCCATGCACCGTGGCGAGGCCCAGCCCCGTGCCACCTTCCGCCGAGCGCGTGGTGAAGAAAGGCTCGAAGATCCGCCCCAGCACGCCGGGTGGGATGCCAGGGCCGTTGTCGGAGACCGACAGCATCACCCAGCGCCCGGGCGGCAGCAGGTCCGGGATGCCGGGCTCCGCCTGCAAGGCGAGGCGCGTGCCCGTGGCAATGGTCAGCGTCGCTTCCGCCGACATCCGCTTCGCCATGGCCTGCACCGCATTGCCGGCGAGGTTCAGCACCATCTGGTCGAGCTGCACCGGATCGGCCAGGACCGCCCGCCCCGGTGCATCCAACTGCCAGCGCAGGCCGACATGCCGGCCCGCCATGGAGCGCAGCAGAGGCTCCAGCCCCGTCACCGCCTCGTCCAGCAGGACCACGCGCGGCAGCAGGGGTTGCCGCCCGGCCAGGGCCAGCAGGCGGTGGACCAGCGCGGCACCACGATCGGCGGCCGCGAGCAGGGCCTCCAGCGCCGCGTCGCGCTCCGTCCCTCCGGCCCGCGCATCGGCGCGCAGGGCCTCCGCCGAGGCAAGGATGATGGCGAGGATGTTGTTGAAGTCATGCGCCACCCCGCCCGCGAGCTGGCCGAGCGCACGCAGGCGCTCCCCCTCCTCGGCCTGCTTCCGGAAGCGGTGGTGCTCCGCCAGATCCTGCAGCAACAGCAACCTTTGCCCGCCCGGAAGAAAGCGCAGGCGACAGGAGACCGGCCTCGGCTCCCGCCCCTCCCCGCCTTCGATCACACCCTCCAGCGGAACCAGCCCACCGCCGGCCAGCCAGGCGGCGAAGCGGGCGGGCGAGGAGAAGAGCCGCGCCGCGGGCAGATCGCGGCCCAGCGGCAAGGCGGCCAGGACGCGGAAGGCCGGGTTGGCCACGCGGATCGTCCCCTGCTCGTCGAGCAGGGCCACTGCCTCCTGGAGCGCGCCGCACAGGGTCTCGAAGGCGCTGTCCCAGTCCTGGTCATCCTCGGCCACCCGGCCCGTCTTCCAGGGGATCACATCCGGCTCTGTCCTGATTGCAGGACGGAGATGATCAAATCGACGTTATAATCGCAATGGTTACATTGGATGAATCAAACATTATCCAGGGTTGTGTTTCCGAAGACGCATCGAAAGTACCTTCAGCGCCCGCCGCGCCGGCGCCACACGAAGGCGATGATCTCCGCCACGGCAGCGTAGTGGTCGGGCGGGATCTCCCGTCCCAGTTCCAGCTTGTAGAGCGCGCGCGCCAGGGGCGGGTTGGGCACCAGGGGCACGCCCGCCTCCCGCGCCGCCTCGCGGATTCGCGCCGCCATGGAATCCACCCCCTTGGCCACCACGCGCGGGGCGCCGGAATCCTTCTCGTAGGCCAGGGCCACGGCATAATGCGTGGGATTGGTCACCACCACCGTCGCCTTGGGCACCGCCGCCATCATCCGGCGCCGCGAAGCCTGCTGCCGCAACTGCCGCTGCCGTGCCTTCAGGTGCGGGTCGCCCTCGCTCTCCTTGTGCTCCTCCTTGAGGTCCTCACGGCTCATCCGCAGACGGCGGAAGTGCCGGAAACGCTCCCAGCCGAAATCTCCCAGCGCCACGAGGCCGAAAGCCAGTACCGCCGCCGTGGCGAGGCCCCGCATCTCCCCGCCCGCCACCGCGAGAAGCTGCGAGGGCGGGACCTGCAGCATCGACCGCAGCCGCGCGGGATCGTCCAGGCTCCACCACAGGGCCAGCCCCACCAGCCCCAGCTTCAGCAGCGCGCGCAGCAGTTGCCCCGCTCCCTCCACCCCCAGGACGCGCTTCGCCCCGGCCAGAGGCGAAAGCCGCGACATCTGCGGCACCAGCCCCTTGGCGCTGAACAGCCCGCCGGTCTGCAACAGCGTGGCCGCCACCGCCCCCAGCGCCGCCGCCCCCGCAACCGGCAGCACCGCCAGCAGCGCATCCCGCGCCAGGCCGGACAGCGCCTCCGCCGGCAGCACCGCATGGCTGCGGGACAGCAGAACCTGCAGGCTGTGCAGCAGCGACATCCCCGCCACCGGCAGGGCCAGGCTAGCCGCCAGCACGGCACAGGCCAGGGACGCGAAGCCCGCCATCTCCCGCGATACGGCGACCTGCCCTTCCTCGCGCGCCTTCTGCAGGCGCCGCGGCGTCGGGGCCTCCGTCCTGTCCTCGGCCTCCTCGCTCATTCCATGCCCATCCAGGCCATGCCCATCCAGGCCATGCCCATCCAGGCCATGCCCGCCCTGGCCATATCGGCCCTGGCCGTCGCATCCCTGTTCGTCACAGCCCCGGCAGCCCGGCCCAGGACGCGGCCAGCGCCGCCAGGAAACCGTCCAGCAGCGGCCGCGCCACCAGCCCCAGCAGCACCATCCCACCCAGGATCTGCGCCGGGCTGACCAGGATGTTCACCTGAAGCTGCGGCGCCACGCGGGCCAGCAGCCCGCTGGCGAGGTTCACCAGGAAAAGGCCGAGCAGAAAGGGCGAGGCCAGCCGCAGCGCCAGGGCGAGCATCGCGGCTCCAGCCCCGGCCATGTCCGCCGCCGCCGCGCCGGCCGGCCAGGGCGCGCCGGGCGGCAGCACCTCGTAGCTGCCGGCCAGGGCGCGCAGGGGCTGGGCGTAGAGGCCGGTGGACAGCACCAGAACCGCCGTCGCCAGGCTGCCCAGCCGCCCCAGGATCGCCGTCTGCGACCCCATCTGCGCATCCGGCACCAGCACCGAGGCGAGGCCCATGGCGAGGGCCACGATCTGGAAAGCAGCGGACAGCGCCATCGCCACCACCCGAGCCAGGCCACCGATCCAGAGCCCGACCAACAGCTCCGTCGCGACCAGCCGCAGCGTGCCGGGAATGTCCTCCGGCTGCGGCGGAAGCTGCCCCGCCAGGAGCGGCAGCAGCAGCGGCACCAGTGCCAGCGCCACGGCGAGACGGATGCGCACGGGCACATCCGCCTCCCCCAGCCCCGGCGCGATCATCGCCGCCGCGCCCAGCCGCGACAGCAGCAGCACCGACTGGAAGGCCAGCACCGGCAGGGAACGCAGCAGTTCGGCCTCGGTCACGGCGGGCCTCCACCGCCCCTCGCCCGCCTCAGTGCGCGCCGCCCAGCGCCACCATCTGGTCGAACAGTGTCGCGGCATAGTTCTGCAACGCATCGACCATGAAGGGGCCCAGGATCAGCAGCGCGCCACCACAGACGGCCAGCTTGGGCAGGAAGGCCAGCGAGGCCTCCTGCACCTGCGTCATGGCCTGGAACAGCGCCACGGCCAGCCCGACCAGCAGGATGCCGCCCAGCAGGGGCGCGGCCAGTTGCACCGCGACCCACATGGATTCCCGCAGCGCGGCGGACAGGATCTCGCTTTCCACGATGCTCTCTTCCCTTCTGGAAGGGGGGGGGGAAGCGGATGCGTCAGATCGGCATCCGCATGATGTCCTGATAGGCGCTCACCATCTTGTCGCGCAGCGCCACGGTGGTCTGCAGCGACAGCTCCGCCTTGGAGACGGCGAGGACCACGTCGGTGACGTTGCCCTGCCCGCTGAGTGCCTGGGCCGAGGCCGCATCGGCGCGATGGCTGAGTTCCACCGCCCCGTCCATCGCCTGCCGCAGGGCCGCGCCGAAGCCGGACAGCGGGTCGCCCCCGGCCTCCGCCGCTCCCGGGCCGCCGGCGCTGCGATAGGCGGTGATGGCGAAATTCGCGGAAACCGGATCGCTCATCCGCGCAGTGCCTCGATCGTGCGGGACAGCATGCCGCGCGAGGTTTCCATGACGCTGAGATTGGCGCTGTAGGAGCGCTGAGCCTCGCGCATGTCCATCATCTCCACGAAGCTGTCCACGTTCGGCACGGAGACGTAGCCATTGGCATCCGCCGCGGGGTGCGAGGGCTCGTAGCGCTTCGGCAGTTCGCCATTGTCGCGGCCGACGCGCGAGACGCTGACGAGGTCCGTGCCGCTGGCACGGTCGAGATGGTTGGCGAAGCTCACCGTCTTGCGGCGATAGGGTTCGGCGCCCGGCGTCAGGCCGGTGCTGTCACGGTTCGCGAGGTTCTCTGCCACCACCCGCAGGCGCGTGGCCTGGGCATTCATGCCGGCGGCGGAAATCCGCAGCGCGCTGTCGAGATCCAAAGCCTTCTGCTCCTCTCAGCGGTCCAGGGCTCAGCGCCCCAGGGCCGTCTTGAACATGCCGAGCCAGGACCGGCGCAGCCCGGTCGCGAGCTGGTGCGCCGTTTCCGTGTCGGCGACTTTCATCGCCTGCTCTTCCAGCGACACGGCATTGCCGTCCGGCGTTTCCTCCACCGCGCGGCGCTCCGCATGCACCCGCGCCGGGCCGCTGCCGGCACCCGGGGGCTGCAGATGCCGGGCATTGGTGCGCGCGAGCGCCGGGCCGCCCTTGCTGGCCAGCAGATCGGCGAAGGGCGTGATGTCGCGGGCGCGGTAATGCGGCGTGTCGGCATTGGCGACGTTCTGCGACAGCACGGCCTGCCGCTGGTCGAGCCACTTCAGCCGCTGTTCGGACAGGGCGATGGGGTCCCGCCCGAGGGGGCCCGTGGCGGCGGTGTCGCGTCGCGTCGGTTCCATGGCGTGCAGCCTAGGCGGGAGGAGATGAAGACTCCGTCAACGCCGCCCGGAGGGCGCGCAACCCGCCGTTAAGGCATCGCCGCCAGAATGCGCCTCCAGAACTCCCCCGCAGGCAAAAGGCCGCGCAAGACATGCCCTCCTCCCTTTCCCCCTGGCTGCCCGCCCTGGCCGCGCTCGGCGCGGTGGTCCTGCTGCTCTGGCTGCTGGCCCGCGGCGCGCGGCTGACCGGACTCGCCGCGCCCTCCGGCAAGCGCCTCGGCGTGCAGGAAGTGCTGGCGCTCGACACGCGCCGCCGCCTCGTCCTGCTGCGCGTGGATGGGCGGGAGGTCCTGCTGCTGACCGGCGGCCCGCAGGACAGCGTGCTGGGCTGGCTGCCATGAGCCGCGCCCCGCTCTTCGCGGCGGCCCTCGGCACCGCGCTGCTGCTGGCCGGGCCCGCTTTGGCGCAATCGGTCTCGCTGGATCTCGGCCAGGCTGGCCAGCCCGGCGCCACCGCGCGCCTCGTGCAGCTCACCGCGCTGATCGGCCTGTTGTCGCTGGCGCCGTCGCTGCTGGTGATGGTCACCGCCTTCGCGCGCATCACCATCGTGCTGAGCCTGCTGCGCAGCGCCATCGGCGCGGCCAACGTGCCGCCGAATCCGGTGCTGATCGGGTTGTCGCTCTTCCTCACCTTCTTCGTCATGCAGCCGGTGGTGGAACGCGCCTGGGAGGACGGCATCCAGCCGATGGTGGAGGGGCGGATCGGCGAGATGGAGGGGCTGGAACGTTCCGCCGAGCCCTTCCGCACCTTCATGGCCGCCAATGTGCGCGATGGCGACCTGGCACTCTTCCTCGACCTCGCCGGCCTGGCGCCACCTGGGGACACATCGGGAGACACATCGGGGGAAGCGCCCGGCAAGACGCCCGCGCGGGCCGCCGAGGCGCCCTGGCGCGCGCTGGTGCCCGCCTTCATGGTCAGCGAGTTGCGGCGGGGGTTCGAGATCGGCTTCCTGGTCTTCCTGCCCTTCCTGGTGATCGATCTCGTGGTGGCCTCGCTGCTGATGTCGCTGGGCATGATGATGCTGCCGCCCAGCGCGGTGTCCCTGCCCTTCAAGATCATCTTCTTCGTGATGGTGGATGGCTGGCGGTTGATCTCCGAGAGCCTGGTGCAGGGCTTCGCGAATTGAGAGTGATTCATTTGCTTCCGGAATGAGAACCGGTCTTAACATCGGGGCCCGTACCACCCTTGCCTCCCGGGAGGGCAAGGTTATACATAATGTTATAACATAACCAGGAAACCCGATGCGTTCCAGCCTTCCTGTCCCTCGCCGGAGAGCGCGCCTGTCGCGTCTCCCCCTGCCGCCGCTCCTGGCCGCGTTGCTCGCCGCCGGCACCGTCGCCGGTCCCGCCAGGGCGGATGACGTGCCCGGACAGCAGGGGGCGCCGGAGCCAGCCTGCGAGGACGGGGTGAGCCTCACCCCGGGTGCCTGCCTGGAAGGTCAGGTGCTGCTGGACAGCTTCGCCAATACCCGGGGCGGCGTGCATCGCGGCGTCGCGGCGCTGGGCCAGCTTTCGCTGGGGGTGGACCTCGATCTCGGCACGCTGGCGGGCTGGGAGGGCTGGACCGCCCGCGCCTCGGCCTATGGCATCCTCGGGCGGCAGCCATCGCCGAGCCTGATCGGCAGCCTCGCCTCGCTCAGCAATGCGGAGGCCGTGCCGACCTTCCGCCTGTCCGAACTCTGGGTGCAGCGGGAGGTGGAGGGGATCGGCTCCCTGCGCATCGGCCAGATCGCGGCGGATACCGAGTTCTTCACCGCCTCCGCGGCGGGCAACCTCACCAACGGCACCTTCGGCTGGCCGATGGGCATCTCCTATGCCCTGCCCTCGGGCGGTCCGGGCTATCCCTTCGCCGCGCCGGGCATCCGTCTCGCCCTCTGGGACCCGGAGAAGGGCAGTGGCTTCCGGGCGGCGATCATGACGGGCGACCCGGGCGGCAAGTACGGCGCCGGCACCGACCCCCAGCGGCACAATCGCTACGGCACGAACTTCTCCTTCGCCGGCGGCACCTTCTACATCGCCGAGGGCGTCGTGGGCGCGGCAGCACCGGAAGACAGCAAGCAGCGCCCCTGGGTGGCGAAGCTGGGCGCCTGGTACCACAATGGCGGCTTCGACGATCAGCGCGGCGATCCCGGCATCTATTTCGCCGAGCCCACCAGCACCAACACCTCGGTCGATCCCCTGGCCAATGGCAGCGTGCCGCGCAAGCCGAACAACTACGGCCTCTACACGGTGGGAGAGGTGACGTTGTGGCGGGGCGAGACGTCGAACCTCGCCAGCTTCGCCCGCCTGTCCTTCACGCCCGGCGGGCGCAACCTGTTCGACTTCTACGGCGATGCCGGCCTCGCCTGGCACGGCCCCTTCGGGCGGAAGGACGACACGGCCTCGATCGGCCTCGCCTATGCCCAGACCGGCGCCGCCGGCCGCGACCTGGACCGCGCGGTCCGGGCCCTGACCGGCCTGCCGCCGACCCGGGACCGGGAGATGGTGCTGGAAGCGAACTACGAGGCCGCGGTCACCGACCACCTCGCCATCCGGCCCGGCGTGCAGTGGATCTCCCACCCCAATGCCGGCATCCCGGACGAACGCTACCGCGACGATGCGCGCCTGCGCGACGCGGTGGTGCTGGAACTGCGCCTCGCCGCCAAGCTCTGACCGTGACGGGCCGCCGGCTGGGCTGCCGGATGGGCGGCCCGCTCCGGGATCAGCAGCGGCTCGGAACGGGGTCCAGCTTCTCCAGGGCCCCGTTCAGGGTGAACTCGCCGAAATCCATCTTCATGTCGTCGGCCACGCCATTGGCGTAGTAGCGCAGCCCCACCTCGTAGTCGGGCGAGGCGGCGCCGCCGGCATCCTTGCCGTCGGGCTTGCCGAAGAAGGCGATGCGCATCCGCCCGCTGCCCTGGTTGGCCAACAGCGGGAAGCGCGGCTTCTCCGGCGCCTTGCCGTCCCAGTTCAGGATGAAGGTGGTGCTGTCCTGCACCCCGTCCTCGCTGGTGCCGTCCATCAGCGGGGCGAGCATCATGCGGCGGCCTTCCACCGCCGTGTCGATCGCCTTGATGGTGTGCATCATCGGAAAGAGCGTGCCGGGCGGCATGCGGGCCTCGCTGGCCTGTGGCTGCTCGTAGCGGATGGTGCCCGAGCCGTCCGCCTCCCGCGTCGCCTCGCCCACCACGCGCTGGCTGACCGCCCCGCCGCTGCTCTGGGTCATGGAGAAGCGGAGGGTGCGGCCGTTCTTGCTCTCATAGGTCGAGTAGTCGGAGGCTGTGTCGATCTGCTGCCCATCCCGATTCAGGATGCGCAGCGTCAGGCGCTGGCGGGTGGTCCAGCCGTCGCAGGCGTCCAGCACCTCGAACAGCATGGCCCCCTGCACCCCGGCGACGTCGCTGTTCTCGCGTGTCTTCTCCAGGGTCAGGCGATAGGCCGCCCGGTGCGCCGCCATGTCCTGCACCCCCGGCAGATGGTCCGCGGCCGCGGCCGGGGGCTTCGGGGCCTGCGCCCCGGCCGGGAAGGCGACCAGGAGGCAGGGAGCCGCCAGCAGGGCCAGGGCCCCGAGGGGGGCGAGGCGCAGAACGGGGCGCAGACGCATCGGGCGGTTCCTTCGTACAGCAGTTGCCAATCTAGGCTTTCGCCGCGCCGCCGGAAGCCTCCGCCGCGTCCTTAGGTGTATCCTTCTGTGTCTCCCCCTGGGCAGCCCCGGGGACCGCGGGCTTCACGGAGGGCTTGGCCGGAGGAAGGTCGAGCCTGATCGACAGCTCCTTCAGCCGCGCCGGCTCCACCGGGGCCGGGGCATGCATCATCAGATCCTCACCCTGCTGGTTCAGCGGGAAGAGGATGACCTCGCGGATGTTCGGCTCGTCGGCCAGCAGCATCACGATGCGGTCGATGCCCGGCGCCGAGCCACCATGCGGCGGGGCGCCGTAGCGGAAGGCGTTCAGCATGCCGCCGAAGCGGTCCTCGACCTGCTCGGCGGTATAGCCGGCGATCTCGAAGGCCCGGATCATGATGTCCGGCCGGTGGTTGCGGATGGCGCCCGAGGACAGCTCGATGCCGTTGCAGACGATGTCGTACTGGAAGGCCTTGATCTCCAGCGGGTCCTTCGAGTTCAGCGCGTCGAGCCCGCCCTGGGGCATGGAGAAGGGGTTGTGGGAGAAGTCCACCAGCCCCGTCTCCTCGTTCAGCTCGTACATCGGGAAATCGACGATCCAGCAGAAGCGGAACTCGTCCTTGGCGATCAGGCCCAGCTCCTCACCCAGCTTCGTGCGGACCTTGCCGGCGAACTTGGGCGTCTCGTCCTTCTTGCCGGCGGCGAAGAAGACCGCGTCGCCCGGCTGCAGCCCGCAGGCCTCGCGGATCGCCTCGACGCGCCCGGCCTCCAGGTTCTTGGCGATCGGCCCCTTGGCGCCATCCGCCGCGAACTGGATGTAGCCGAGGCCACCCGCGCCCTCGGCGCGCGCCCATTCGTTCAGCTTGTCGAAGAAGCCGCGCGGGTTGCCGGCCGCGCCCGGCGCCGGCACGGCGCGCACGATGCCACCGGAGGCCGCGATCTTCGCGAAGAGGCCGAAGCCGGACTCCGCGAAATGCGCGGTGACGTCGGTGATCCTGATCGGGTTGCGCAGGTCGGGCTTGTCGGAGCCGTATTCCAGCATCGCGGTGTCGTAGGCGATGCGCGGGAAGGGCGCGGGCGTGACCTTGCGGCCGCCGCCGAACTCCTCGAACACACCGTGCATCACCGGCTCGATGGCGGCGAAGACGTCCTCCTGCGTGACGAAGCTCATCTCGAAGTCGAGCTGGTAGAACTCGCCCGGCGAGCGGTCGGCGCGCGCCGCTTCGTCGCGGAAGCAGGGCGCGATCTGGAAGTAGCGGTCGAAGCCCGCCACCATGGCGAGCTGCTTGAACTGCTGCGGCGCCTGCGGCAGGGCGTAGAACTTGCCCGGATGGTTGCGGGCGGGAACGAGGAAGTCACGCGCGCCCTCGGGGCTGCTGGCGGTCAGGATCGGCGTCTGGAACTCGGTGAAGCCCTGGTCGATCATGCGGCGGCGGATGGAGGCGATGACGCCCGCGCGCAGCATGATGTTGCGGTGCTGCTTCTCCCGCCGGAGATCGAGGAAGCGGTAGCGCAGGCGCAGGTCCTCGGGGAACTCCTGGTCGCCCGCCACCTGGATCGGCAGCACCTCGGCGGCGGACTGGACCTCCAGCTCGCGCACGCGCAGCTCCACCTCGCCGGTCGGCAGCTTCGGGTTCACCGTGGACCCCTCGCGCATCACCACCTCGCCGGTCAGCGTCACCACGCTCTCGGGGCGCAGCGCGTCGGCGGCCTCGAAGACCGGCGAACCCTGGGCCACCACGCACTGGGTGATGCCGAAATGGTCGCGCAGGTCGATGAAGAGCAGCCCGCCATGGTCGCGCTTGCGATGCACCCAGCCCGAGAGCCGGGCGGTCTTGCCGGCATCGGCGGCGCGAAGGGCGCCGCAGTTGTGGGTGCGGTAGGCGTGCATGGGAGGAAAACCCTGGATCATTCGAGAAGGGGAGGCAGGAAGGGCGGCGGGGCACGCCCTGTCAAGCCTTCCCACCCCCGCCACCGCCGGGAAATTCGGGCGGCGGGCCGGTGACGGGAGGGGTGCCGCCCCAGGCGAGCCCCGTCCGCAGGGGCCGGAGCCTGCCCCCGGGGCCCCGCCCACCAGCTTCCGGGAACCACCCCCGGCAGGACGGGCCCGGGGCCGCCGCCCGCCCCACATGCCGGAACCGCAACGCTTCCTGCCGATGCCCGGTGGACCTTGCCCGGCACCCCTCCTAGAAGGAGCCGATGAGCCGCCGTTCCACGCCGCCGGACCCCGCGCCCGTCCTGGTCACCGACACCGACGCCCTCGCCGCCCTCTGCGCCCGCCTGCGCGAGGAAGACTTCGTGACCGTGGACACGGAGTTCATGCGCGAGAAGACCTACTGGCCCGAGCTTTGCGTGGTGCAGCTGGCCGGCGAGCGCGACGTCGCGGTGGTGGACGTCCTGGCCCCGGGGCTGGACCTCGCCCCGCTGGGGGAGCTCCTGGCCGACGAGCATGTGGTCAAGGTCTTCCACGCCGCCCGGCAGGATGTGGAGATCTTCCTGCTCCGCTTCGGCGCCACGCCGCGGCCGATGTTCGACACCCAGATCGCCGCCATGGTGGCCGGCTTCGGCGACCAGGCCTCCTATGACAGCCTGGTCCGGGCCCTGGCCCATGCGCAGATCGACAAGGCCCACCGCTTCAGCGACTGGGCGGCCCGCCCCCTGTCCGCGGCCCAGATCGCCTATGCCGCCGCCGATGTGACGCATCTGCGCCGGGTCTACCGCGCTCTGCGCGACCGCCTGCAGCGCGAGGACCGGCTGGACTGGGTGGGGGAGGAGATGGCCGCCCTGACCGACCCGGCGAACTACCGCACCGATCCGGAGACGGTCTGGGAGAAGCTGCGCCCCCGCACCAGCAACCGCCGCTTCCTGGCCGCCCTGCGCGCCGCCGCCGCCTGGCGGGAGCGCGAGGCGCAGCGGGTGAACGTGCCGCGCCAGCGGCTGGTACGCGACGAGAGCCTGCTGGAGATCGCCGCCACCATGCCGCAGGACGCCGCCGCCCTGGCCCGGGCGCGCGGCGTGTCCGAGGGCTTCGCGCGCGGCAAGTCCGGCGCCGGGCTGCTCGCCGCCCTGGCCGAGGCCCGCGACCTGCCGGACGAGGCGCTGCCCGAGCTGGCGCGGGAGAAACAGGGGCCGCCGGCCTCCCCGGCGCTGGTCGCGCTGCTCAAGGTCCTCCTCGCCGCCAAGGCGGAGGAGCACAGCGTGGCACCCAAGCTGATCGCCAATGGCGAGGATATCGACCACATCGCCTGCCGGGACGGGGAGCAGGTCCAGGCCCTGTCCGGCTGGCGGCGCAAGGTTTTCGGCGAGGATGCCCTGGCCCTCTGCTCCGGCCGTCTCGCCCTGGGCGTGGACGGCAAGCGGATCCGCCTGATCCCGGCGCGCTGAAGCCCGCTCGCGAGGGCCGCCGGGCTCCATCCGCCCCCTGCGGCACCCTCCCGGCCAAACCTTCTTCCATCCGGCGCGTTGCTCGCCCGAGAGTCCGGGGAAGGTCCCCGGCCCAGGAAAGCGAGGTTCATGCCATGGATGAGGACCGGATCATCGGCGCCGCGAAGCAGGGCGCCGGCCGCCTCCAGAGCGCCACGGGCGAGCTGCTCGGCGACAGCCGGATGCAGGCCCGGGGCGACTACTACGAGGCCGAGGGCCGCGCCGAGAACGCCCTGGGCGGCCTGGCCGACACGATCCGCGAGCAGCCCCTGACCGCGGCCCTGATCGCGGTCGGCATCGGCTGGCTGATCGGGCGGCTTCGCATCATCTGACACGGACCGCCCGCGCCCATCCCTTCGAGGTGGGCGGGAGGGCGATGTCCCTCGCGGGGGAAGCCGGGTCGCGGGACGTGGGGTCCCACTCCGGCTTCCTGGCCCGGATGGCGGTGCGGGAACCGCGCATCCGGGCCATGCCGCGCATATCTTTTCCCGCGCATCCAGGACATTCCGGAGACATGCCCCGCGGAAAAGCGGGGTTGTTGCAGTTGTGAGAACGGTCCCATGCGCCGTTCCGCCGCATCGCGCGTTGCAGGCCATACCTTACCATGATGCGGCCCGATGCCTGACCCATCCCCAGCGACCTCCGCGCCTTCCCTGGCCCCCGGCTCCGTGCCCGGCATCCCGGTTCCCTCCCCTACGGGCCAGGGTGCCCGGCAGATCCCTCCCCCGGCCCAGGTTCCCCCGCCCTACAGCCCCGACCTGAAGCACCTGCTGACCATCGTGGTCGCCGTCGTGGTGATCAGCGCGCTCTATCTGGCGCGCGAGGTGCTGATCCCCATCACCCTGGCCATCCTGCTGTCCTTCGTGGTGGCGCCGATCGTGGGCCTCCTGCGCCGCCTCGGCCTGTGGCGCACGCCCGCCGTGCTGGTGGCGGTGCTGCTGGCCATGGGCGTGATCCTGGTGCTGGGCAGCATCATCGGGTTGCAGATCGCCGGGCTGGCGCAGGACCTGCCGCGCTATCAGGCCACCATCCAGCAGAAGGTGGACACGGTGCAGGGCACCGCGCTGGGCTGGGTGAACGACTTCGTGCGGCAGATCGACCACGCCCAGCCCACCACCCCGCCCGCCGCCACGCCCGGCGAGGGCCCCCGGCCGATGCCGGTGGAGATCCAGCAGGGCCCGCCCTCGCCCATGGAGCTGGCGCAGCGGCTGCTCTCCCCGGTGCTGGGGCCGCTGGAGACGGTGTTCATCGTCTTCATCGTCGCCATCTTCATGCTGATGCAGCAGGCCGACCTGCGGGACCGGCTGATCCGCCTCTTCGGCTCGGACGACCTGCACCGCACCACCGTGGCCCTGGACGACGCGGCCAAGCGCCTGTCGAAGTACTTCCTCGCCCAGCTCGCCATCAACGGCTGCTTCGGCGCGGTGGTGGCGGCCGGACTGTTCTTCATCGGCGTGCCCAGCCCGCTGCTCTGGGGCATCCTGGCCGCGCTGTTCCGCTTCATCCCCTATGTCGGCGCGCTGCTGGCCGCCGCCCTGCCCATCGCGCTGGCCGCCGGCGTCGATCCCGGCTGGAACATGGTGATCTGGACCGCCGCCCTGTTCCTGGTGACCGAGCCCATCATGGGGCAGGTGGTGGAGCCGATGGTCTATGGCCACAGCACCGGCCTTTCGCCCGTCTCGGTGATCGTGGCGGCGATCTTCTGGACCTGGCTCTGGGGCCCGATCGGGCTGATCCTGGCCACCCCGCTCACCCTTTGCCTCGTGGTGCTGGGGCGGCATGTGGAGCGGCTGGAATTCCTCGACGTCATGCTGGGCGACCGGCCTGCCCTGACGCCGGCGGAGAACTTCTACCAGCGGATGCTGGCCGGTGACGCGGACGAGGCCCAGGCACAGGCCGAGAGCCTGCTGGAGGACCGGCCCCTCTCCTCCTACTATGACGAGGTGGCGCTCAAGGGCCTGCGGCTGGCCGCCAACGACGCGCAGCGCGGCGTGCTGTCCGAGGCCAAGCTGCAGCAGATCCGCGACACCACCGGCCTGCTGGTGCAGTCCCTGGCCGACCAGGAGGACCGTGACCCGCCCCCCACCGAGGAGCGCAGCGCGGTGGAGGAACAGAGCGTGGCGGAAAAGGCCCTCCCGCGCCGCGCCGCGCCCGCCGTACCGCTGCCGCCCAGGGACTCCTGGCCCGAAGCCTGGCGTGGCGAGGGTGCGGTGCTCTGCCTGCCCGGCCGCGGGCCGCTCGACGAGGCGGCCTCCGCCATGCTGGTCCAGATCCTGGGCCGGCACGGGCTGGGCGCGCGCCTGCTGCCACACGAGGCCGTCTCCCGCACCACGATCGGACGCCAGGATTTCTCCGGCGTGGCGATGATCTGCCTGTCCTACCTGGATATCTCCGGCAGCCCGGCACATCTCCGCTACCTGCTCCGCCGGCTGCGGCAGAAGGCCCCCGGCGCACCCGTCGTGGTGGGCCTCTGGGATGCACAGGACGAGGTGCTGCGCGACGCCGCCCTGCGCGGCGCCATCGGCGCGGAACACTACACCACCTCCCTCGCCGAAACCGTCACCGCCTGTCTGGAAACCGTCCGCGCCGCGAGCCACGCGCCGGACATGGCCCCGGCGGCGGAGTGAGGCGCGAACGGTCCGGGCGCCGCACTTTGCGGTGACCCGCCCGGGGGCAAGGCCCTGCCTCGCCCCCGGGCGGGTCACCGCCAGGGACCGAAGCCGGTCCCCGGACCCCTGGCCTGAGTTGGCTCTGCGTGGCGGCCGTCAGCCTGCGGCCTGATCCTTGGGAGCGGGCGGAAATGTGGGGCTCCCAGAAAAAGGAAAACACCCTGTCCGCGCTGGCGGCATCGGCAATCCGCCGGAGAGCATGGCTCTCCGGCGCGATCCGGCGTCAGCAGGCGCCAGCGAATGGGGTCCAGGGCGCGCAGCGTCCTGGCGGATAGGGGGCCCGGGGCGAAAGGCAGCGCCTTTCCCCCCGGGACAGCGAAACGCCCAAACCGGAAACGTATTTCTAGCCGCCCAGGCGGCTCTCCCGGATCAGCACATCCTCGCGCCGTTTCACGGAAGGATGCAGCGCCGTGCCCAGACCAGGGGCCGACGGGGCCTGCACCATGCCGCTCCGGATCACCGGCAGATCCGTCACCAGTTCCTGGTACCAGGTGGCCAGCGTGGCCCGCACCACCTCCTGGAAGATCGCGGTCGGCGCATGGAGGGCGAGGTGCAACCCCGCCCAGAGCGCCACCGGCCCGGTGCAGTCATGCGGAGCCAGGGGCTTCGCATGGGCCTCGGCCAGGGCGGCGATCTTGCGCGCCTCGGTGAGCCCGCCGCACCAGCCGAGGTCGAGCATCACCACATCCACCGCATCGGCCGCCAGCAGTCGGCGGAAGCTGACGGCGCCCGACAGCGTCTCGCTGCCGCAGAGGGGGGTACGGGTCTGGCGCCGCAGATCGGCCAGGGCCTCCACGTCGTCCATCTTGTTCAACGGGTCCTCGGCCCAGAAGACGCCGACATCCTCCAGCGCCCGGCAGATGCGGATCGCGGCCTGACTGCTCCAGAGGCTGTGCAGTTCCGCCATCACCTCGATCCGCTCGCCCACTGCGGCGCGGATCTTGCGGAAGGGCTCCAGCCCGGCCTTCAGCTCGGACAGGGTGATGGCATGGCCGCCCGTGGCCTCGGCATAAGGGTCGAAGGGCCAGATCTTCATCGCCGTGTAGCCCTCGGCGAGCAGGCTTTCCGCCAGCGCCCCGGCATCGCGGGTGAAGGCGATCTGGTCGTCATAGGGACCGCGCATCTCCTCGCCCGCCGAGACGCTACGCCGCCACCCGGCACCGGAACCCGTCTTCCCGCTGTTGTAGGCATAGCCGGCGCAGGTGTTGTAGGCGCGGATCTCCGTCCGCACCGCGCCGCCCAGCGCTTCGTGCACGGGGATGCCGTGGCGCTTCCCGGCCAGGTCCCAGAGCGCGATGTCCACCGCGCTCGCCGCCCGCCCCTCGGCGCCCGCGCTGTGGAAGCCGACATAGGGCGTGGCGAGGTGCCGCGACACCGCCTCGATCCGCCGGGAATCCTGGCCTAGCAGCCAGGGGGCCACCTGCTCGTGCAGCGCGGCCTCGGTGGCCTGCGCCCCCCGGAAGGATTCGCCGAGGCCGGTCAGCCCCTCCCCGGTCTCGATCTCCACCCAGATGAGGTTCGGGCGCTCGGCGATGCGGATCGTCCGCAGCAGGGTGACCTGGGACATGGGACAGCTTCCTCCGTTCGGCTCTTTCCGGGGAGCTTCCGGGAGTTCGCGCCGCGCGTCGAGATGGCGATGCCGGCGGCTGCTCCCGCAGGAGAAGCGCCGCCAGGAACCCGCAGCGTGCCCAGGACCCTTGCCGCACGGATTAAATGTATCTACATTTAATCCGTGCGGATCACCTTCGACCAGCAGAAGCGCGAGAGGACGCTGCGAGAGCGCGGCCTCGATTTCGCCGACGCCAGGAGGGTGTTCGCGGGCCGGCATGCCACGTTGCCGGACGACCGGAAGGACTACGGCGAGGATCGCTTCATCAGCGCCGGCATGCTCGACGGTCGATTGGTCGTGCTCGTCTGGACGCCGCGCGGCGTGGCCCGCCGGATCATCTCAATGAGGCACGCACATGCCAAAGAAGAACACCGCTGGCGCATCCACCTGGACCGACCCGGATGACGCACCCGAACTGACCGACGAATTCTTCGCCCGGGCGGAGATCCGGGAGGGAGAGACGCTTGTCCGCCGGGGCCGACCGAAGGCCGAGGCGCCCAAGAAGCTCGTTTCCGTCCGACTCGATCAGGATGTGCTCGCGGTGCTCCGAGCGGCCGGACCGGGCTGGCAGACCAAGCTGAACGACATGCTGAGACGGGCGCTCCATCTCAAGAAAGCCGGATGAAAAGCGGCGCCGGCCTTGTCTGGCGACGCCGCCGGCCGGCTCAGAGAATGAACCGGCTCAGATCGGTGCTCGCCGCCAGGGCGCCGACCTTCTCCCGCACATAGGCCGCATCGATGGCGATTTCCTGCCCGGCACGGTCGGCGGCGGTGAAGCTCAGCTCCTCCAGCAGCCGCTCCAGCACGGTGGCGAGGCGGCGGGCGCCGATATTCTCCACCCGCGCGTTGATGTCGGCGGCGAGATCGGCGATCGCGTCCATCGCATCCTCGCCGAAGCTCAGGCGCACGCCCTCGGTGCCGAGCAGCGCGACATACTGCTTGGCCAGCGAGTGCTCCGGTTCGGTCAGGATGCGGCGGAAGTCGTCGCGCGTCAGGGCACTCAGCTCGACGCGGATCGGCAGCCGCCCCTGCAGCTCCGGCAACAGGTCCGACGGCTTGGCGAGGTGGAAGGCGCCCGAGGCGATGAAGAGGATGTGGTCCGTCTTCACCGGCCCGTGCTTGGTGTTCACGGTGGTGCCCTCGATCAGCGGCAGCAGGTCGCGCTGCACGCCCTCGCGGCTGACATCGCCGCCGCGGAAGCCTTCCGTGGTGCGGGCGCAGACCTTGTCGATCTCGTCGATGAAGACGATGCCGTGGTTCTCGGCATGCGCCACCGCGTCGCGGGTCAGCTTCTCCTGGTCGAGCAGCTTGTCCGCCTCCTCCCGCACCAGCAGGGGGCGCGCGTCGGCGACGTGCATCTTGCGCGGGCGCTGGCGGCCGCCGAACATCTTGCCGAGCATGTCCTGCATGTTTGCCATCTGCGCGCCGGGCGGCATGCCGGGGATCTCCATCATGCCGATGGGCGTGCCGCCATCGGCGACCTGGATCTCCACCTCCTTGTCCTCCAGCGAGCCCTCGCGGAGCATGCGGCGGAACTTCATGCGCGTCTCGCCCGAGGCGCCCTCGCCCACCAGGGCGGTGACGATGCGCTCCTCGGCATTGGCCTCGGCCTTGGCTTGCACATCGCGGCGGGCATTGTCGCGCATCTGCACGATGGCGGCGTCCACCAGGTCGCGCACGATCTGCTCCACGTCGCGGCCGACATAGCCGACCTCGGTGAACTTCGTGGCCTCGACCTTGAGGAAGGGGGCATTGGCGAGCTTGGCCAGGCGGCGGGCGATCTCCGTCTTGCCCACGCCGGTCGGGCCGATCATCAGGATGTTCTTCGGCACCACCTCCTCGCGCAGCCCCTCGGGGAGCTGCTGGCGGCGCCAGCGGTTGCGCAGCGCGATGGCCACGGCGCGCTTGGCGTCGCCCTGGCCGATGATGAAGCGGTCGAGCTCCGAGACGATCTCGCGCGGAGACAGGTTCACGGGCTCGGCCGCGGCGGGGGAATTGTCCAGCGGCATGGTCACAGGGTCTCCAGCACGAAGCGGCCGTTGGTATAGACGCAGATATCGGCAGCGATGGTCATGGCGCGGCGGGCGATCTCCTCCGCGTCCAGCCCCTCCACCGGCATCAGCGCGCGGGCGGCGGCCAGCGCGTAGTTGCCGCCGGAACCGATGCCGATGATCTGGTCCTCGGGCTCCAGCACGTCGCCCTGGCCGGTGATCAGCAAGGAGCGGTTGCTGTCCGCCACGGCGAGCAGCGCCTCCAGCCGCCGGAGGTAGCGGTCGGTGCGCCAGTCCTTGGCGAGTTCCACCGCCGCGCGTTCGAGCTGGTCGGGGAAACGCTCCAGCTTGGCCTCAAGGCGTTCGAGCAGAGTGAAGGCGTCCGCGGTGGCGCCGGCGAAGCCGGTGATCACCCGGCCGCCGGCGATGCGGCGGACCTTGCGGGCATTGTTCTTGACGACGGTCTGACCCATGGACACCTGTCCATCCCCGGCCATGGCCACCTTCCCGTCCTTGCGGACGCAGAGAATGGTCGTGCCATGCCAGCCCAGGGGGTCGCGATGCGGGTCTTGGTGGGAATGCTCTTGCATGGATCGCGATGTGGCGATCCGTGCGGCGCAGCGCAATCCGGGGGGTGCGCGCGAACGCAGGGCAGGGTCGCGGCCCGGGAAGGGCTCGACCCCTACGGCTCCCCCGCGCGGCCGGGACCACCGCCGGGTTCCGCCGGAATTGTCCCGGGAACGGCCCTGGCGGGGCACAGAAGGCGGATGCGGAAGCGGCGCCGCTGTGCTTTTCTGCGCCGCTCCGGCCTTGCGCGCCCCTGCCGACCGCGCGATCCCGGGTGCCTTCGGGGCTGAAACCCCGGCTAATCCCTTGGGGCCAATCCTCCGGGGCGGCCCTGCCGGCTGGCCTCCGGATGGATACGGCGGGGGCGCCTGGACGAGAAGGCCCGGGCGGCGGAGCCTTGGATGAGATGACCGGGGCATGGATGTCCCCGGACGATATGGAATGGGGCACGATGCCGGGCAGGGTGAGCCGGAATCTCTTGGGCAGGACAGGCTGCGGAACTTGAATCGCATACGCGTGCAACAGCTCGCCCCGGTCCTGCCGGCCATGGCCCTGCGCCAGCCTCCCGGCCTGCTGCCCGTCCCACCCCTGCCGGCGCCCGGTGGCGGCCCCGGCGCACCGGCGCAACCGCCCGCCCCCGGCCGCCCCCCTTCCGGCGGCCAGCGCCCGGCGGACGGGGGTTGGCGTCGTTGGCTCAGGCCAGCCTTCCTCGTCTCGGGCCTGCTCCATGCCGCACTGCTGGTGGCCCTGCTGCTGACCTGGCAGGGGCGGGAACAACCCTCCGGCCTCCCCGAGGCCGGCGTGCCGGTGATCTTCGAGGATGCCGGCGACGCGCAGCGGACCGCGCGGCCGCAGGAACCCCCCTCGCCCCCCATGCCGCCGCCCAGCCCGGAGAGCGCCGCCCCGCCGCCCCCCGCCCTGGCCGAGGCGCCGCAGCCGGAGGCCGCCCCGCTGGCACCGCCGGCCCCGCCGGTCATGACCCCGCCCGTGGAGGCACCGCAGCCCGAACCCGCCCCCCAGGCGCAGGAAGCCCCGCCGCCGCCCGCCCCGCCGCCGCAGCCGTCCCGGGTCGCGGAGGAGGAACTGCCGCCACCGCCGCCTCCGGCCCCCCGGCCCCGCCCCGCCCGGCGGCTCCCGCGCCCGCCCGTCCGCCCGCACCGCACCGCGCGCCCTCCCCCTTCGCCGGAGCGCTCGACCTCAGCCGTGGCCCGGCGGTGAACCTGTCCCAGGCCGTGCCACGCCCGAACATCCGGCCGAACGCCACCGGCCAGGGCCGTGGGCTCGACCTGTCCTTCAACGCGCCCTCCCCCCGCGCGCCGCGCGCCGCCTCGCCGTCGGATCTGGGAACCTCGGTGCGCATCCAGGGTGCCAATCCGGGCGCCGACTGGATGGCGGCCTTCCGCGCCTGGCTGGACCGGAACGGCTACTATCCGCAGATGGCCGCCATGGCGGGGGAGGACGGCACCGCCACCGTGCGCTTCACCGTGCAGAAGGACGGACGGGTGCAGGACCTGCGGCTGGTCAGCCGCTCCGGCTCCAAATGGCTGGACATGGGCGCGCAGGCCATGCTGCGGGACAAGACCCTGCCGCCCTTCCCGGAGGGCACCAAGGCCGACAGCACGGAGATCACCCTGACCATCGACTACATCCTGATCCGCCGCTGAATCCGGGAAGGCGCCGGAAGCCGCTGCCGGAATCGGTGGGGCCGGCTCCCGCCGCGCCCAGGCCGGAACGGGAGTCGGGTGGAAACGGGGCGTGGAGGCGGGCGGAACCCTTGGGCGCGCGCGGGAATCCACGCATCGCCAAAGGCTTCCGCCGGGCCAGCCACCCCTGCCACGCCTCCCTCTTCCCCCCGCCACCCCCCCGGGACTAAACGGACGCCATGAATGCCGTCCCCGCCCCCCTCGCCCCCCGCATCGCCGAGATCGCCCGCGAGACGGGCGAGACCGCCATCACGCTCCGCCTCGACCTCGACGGCACGGGCAAGGCGGAGATCGCGACGGGCATCGGCTTCCTCGACCACATGCTGACGGCGCTGGCCCGCCACGCCATGTTCGACCTGACGGTCGAGGCGCGGGGCGACCTGCATGTGGACTTCCACCACACCACCGAGGATGTCGGCATCGTGCTCGGCCAGGCGCTGCGCCGCACGCTGGGCGAGAAACGGGGCATCCGCCGCTACGGCCATGCCGTGGTGCCGATGGACGAGGCGCTGGCCGAGGCGGCGATCGACCTGTCCGGCCGCCCCTTCCTGGTGTGGCAAGTGCCCTTCGAGCGCCCCAAGATCGGCGAGATGGATACGGAGCTGTTCGAGGAATTCTTCCGTGCCCTCTCCTCCAACGGGCTCTTCGCGCTGCATGTGATGCTGCGCCACGGGCACAACGCGCATCATGTGGCGGAGGGCTGCTTCAAGGCCGTCGCCCGCGCGCTGCGTCAGGCGGTGGAGCCCGATCCCCGCGCGGCGGGGGCGATCCCCTCCACCAAGGGCATGCTGGAGGCGTGATGCGGGTCTTCACCATCCACACGCCGCCCCGCACCTCCGTTCCCGTCACGGGCACGGGCGCGGCGGCCCGCCCGGCGGAACCCGTGCTGGTGCCGGAGGGCTTCTCCTTCGCCGCCTTCCTGTTCGGCCCGCTCTGGTTCCTGTTCAAGGGCCTCTGGTGGGGCCTGCTCGGCTGGATCGTGCTGGCCGTGGCCATCGCCTTCCTGCCCGGTGCCTCATCCTCCTGGGCCGGCCTCGCCCTCGCGCTGCTGACAGGTTTCCACGCCCGCGACGTACAGCGCTGGACGCTGGCGCGGCGCGGCCTGCCGGAATCCGGCGTGGTGGCCGGGGCGGACGAGGAGATGGCCCTGCTGCGCCTGGGTGGACGATCCCCGGCCGGGAGGCCCGCATGAAGCTTGCCGTCATCGACACCGGGGCGGGCAACCTCGCCTCCGTGCTCCGCGCCTTCCGCCGGGCCGCCGCCGAGGCCGGCCTCGCCGCCGCGATCGACGTCACCACCCGGCCGGAGGATGTCGCGGCGGCGGACCGCGTCGTGCTGCCGGGCCAGGGCGCCTTCGCCGCCACGCGCCAGGGGCTCGACGCTCTGCCGGGCATGGAGGAGGCGCTGCGCGAGGCGGTGGAGCGGCACGGCCGCCCCTTCCTGGGCATCTGCGTCGGCATGCAGTTGATGGCCGAGCGCGGGCTGGAACACGGCCGCCATCCCGGCCTGGGCTGGATCAGGGGCGAGATCGCGCCGATGGACCCGGCCGGGCCGGATGCCACGCCGCTGCCGCTGCCGCAGATGGGCTGGAACGGGCTGGACCTCGCGGCCCCGGCGCACCCGCTGCTGGCCGAGGTGGCGCCCGGCGAGCACGCCTATTTCGTGCATTCCTACGCGCTCAGCGGCGGCATGGCCGGGGAGCTACTGGCCAGCGCCGATTATGGCGGGCCGGTCTGCGCCATGGTGGGGCGCGACAACCTCGCCGGCACGCAGTTCCATGTGGAGAAGAGCGGCGGACTCGGCCTGCGCATGCTCGGCAACTTCCTGCGCTGGTCCCCGTGAGCGGCAGCCTGCCCAATCCCCTCCCCAGCCCCATGCACGAGCTTTCGGTGGAGAGGGTCGATTCGCTGGACGAGGCCGACCTCGCCGAGCTCTGCGAGGCGACCGACGCCGCCATCGCCGAGGGCGGCGGCTTCGGCTGGATCATGCCGCAGGGGCGCGAGATCCTGGAGCGCCACTTCCGCGGCGTGATGCTGGTGCCGGAGCGCGAGCTCTTCGTCGCCCGGCTCGACGGCCATCCGGTCGGCAGCGCCCAGCTCATGCGCCCGCCCCGCAACAACGAGGCCCAGGCCTGGGCCGCCCAGCTCAGCCACGCCTATATCGCCCCCTATGCCCGCGGCCATGGCCTCGCCCGGCTGCTGATGCGGCGGGTGGAGGAACGGGCGGCGGCGCTGGGTCACCGCGTCCTGAACCTCGATGTGCGTGCGACGCAGCATACCGCCATCGCGCTCTTCGAGGCCTGCGGCTATATCCGCTGGGGAACCCACCCCGCCTATGCCCGGGTCGAAGGCGCCACCGTGCCCGGCCACTACTACTACAAGCTGCTGGCACCCGGGCGGGGCCGACGCGGAAAGGACCGGATGTGAGCCTGACCATCTATCCCGCCATCGACCTCAAGGGCGGCCGCGTCGTCCGCCTCCGCCGCGGCGAGATGGACCAGGCCACCGTCTACAGCGAGGACCCCGCCGCCCAGGCGGCCAGCTTCGCCGGCGCGGGCTTCCGCTGGCTGCATGTGGTGGACCTGGACGGCGCTTTCGCCGGCCGCCCGGCCAACGCGGCGGCGGTGCGCGACATCCTGGGCGCCACCTCGCTGCCCGTGCAGCTCGGCGGCGGCGTGCGCGACATGGCCACCCTGGAATCCTGGCTGGAGGCCGGGGTGGCGCGGGTGATCCTGGGCTCCGCCGCCGCCAAGGACCCGGACTTCGCCCGTTCCGCCTGCCGCGCCTATCCCGGCTGCGTCGCCATCGGCATCGATGCCAAGGGCGGCCGCGTGGCCACCGAGGGCTGGGCCGAGGTCGGCGAGATGACAGCGCGCGAGCTGGCGCTGCGCTTCGAGGATGCCGGGGCGGCCGCCATCATCCACACGGATATCGACCGCGACGGCATGCTGGGCGGCGTGAATGTCGAGGCCACGGCAGCCCTGGGCGCGCGGCTCACCACCCCGGTCATCGCCAGCGGCGGCGTCGCGGGGGTGGAGGACGTCACCGCCGTGCGCGAGGCCGGGACGATCGAGGGCGTCATCGTCGGCCGCGCCCTCTATGACGGACGCCTGACCGCGGCCCAGGCGCTCAACGCAGCCGGCTGACCGCCCCTGCCATGGCGGAGGCGCCGCCCGCCGCGCCCTACGCGCTGGCGGTCTTCGATTTCGACGGCACGCTGGCCGACAGCTTCCCCTGGTTCGCCGGCGTCCTGAACGGCGTGGCGGACCGCTACGGCTTCCGCCGCGTCCGGGCGGGCGAGGAAGCGATGCTGCGCGGCCTGGATGCGCGGGCGCTGCTCGGCCATCTCGGCGTGGCACGCTGGAAGCTCCCCTTCATCGTGCGGCACATGCGGCGCCTCGCTGCCCGTGACGCGGCGTGCCTGCCCCTGTTTCCCGGCATGGGGGACTGCCTGCGCCAGCTTGCCGGAGGGGGCGTCGCGCTGGCCATCGTCAGCTCGAACCGCGAGGCCACGATCCGCCGCGTGCTGGGCCCGGAACTCTCCGCGCTGATCACGCACTGGCAGTGCGGCGCCGCACTCTTCGGCAAGCCGCGCAAGCTCCGCGCCGTGCTGCGACGCGCCGGGGTCCCGGCCGGGCGTGCCGTGCTGATCGGCGACGAGATGCGCGATATCGAGGCCGCGCGCGGAGTGGGAATGGCCAGCGCCACCGTGGCCTGGGGCTACAACACCGAAGAGGCGCTCCGGGCGGCAGGGCCGGACCTGTTCTTCGGGCAGGCCGCGGAGATCGCGCCATGGATGCTCGGCAAGGGTCCGGCGCCGGGAGGGCAGGCCGGGGCGTGATCCGGAGTGCTGACCGGCAGGAGGCAACCGGGACGCCGGCGGTTCTCCAGCGGCGCGCCTGGGCCCGGATCGCACCGGTCACATCTGCGCGGATGACACCGAATCCATCCATTACCACCGCTGAGCGGCGGACTTCGACGTTGCGAAATTGCAATATGGACCCGGCCGCAACGACGGCCCAACGATGGACAGGATCGGGGAAACGCTTTCATGGCCTTCATCCACGGCTCCCTGCGCGGCGGGGACAATATCCAGGGTACGGCGGGCGACGACGTCATCCTCGCCTTCGGCGGCCACAACACCATCACCGACACGGGCGGCAGCAACCGCGTGGTGAGCGGGCTGCTGGGCCATGACGAGATCCATCTCGGCACCGTGCTGGATGGGCATTCCGAATGGATGGAGCAGGTGCTGCTCACCGGTGCCGGCAACACGCTGCTGGGCGGCGACGAGCGCTTCGAGGTGATCGGCCTGCGGGGAGGCAACACCATCACACTCGGCAACGGCACCAACCACCTGCGTCTGGGCGGCGAGAACAATGCCGTGCAGGTCGGCAGCGGGGAGAACGACATCACCTTCTCCGGCGGCCATGGCAGCGTGGTGCAAGGCTCGCCGCTCTATGCCAACTACGGCGACGTCACCGTCCATTTCAGCGGCACCGGCAACAGCTACGATGTCCTGAACGCGGGCAGCCTGCTCCCCCGGACGAACATCACCGTCACCGGCGGGGAAGGCGACGGCCGCTTCAACTTCTTCGCCAGCGGCACGGCCACGCTGCGGACCGACGGGCTGCACAACGACGTGACCGTGGGCATCGGGCATTTCGACATCGACCCGGGCGATGGCTACGACACCGTGCACCTGGGCGCCACGGGGCGCAGCGGCGGCGGCACGGGCACGGTCTGGCTGCACGGCCTCCACAACACGATCACCGGCGCGGGCGGCGACCTGACGGTCAGCGGCGGCGACGGCTATACCTCGATCTCGCTGATCGGCGTCTTCCAGGCGCGGATCGATGCGACGCTCGGCGGCACGCACAACACGGTCAGCATCGCCAGCATCCCGTCCACGGGCAGCATCGACACGGGCTTTGGCGACGCCTCCGTCAGCCTCTACGGCAGCGACGCGACGCTGACCTTCCGCGGCTCGGGCAATGTCGCGACGCTGGACAATGCCGGCGGCGGCACCATCCTCGACCAGTCGGACGGGCTGCGGATCAACGTGGACGGGCAGCCCTCCTACTTCTTCTTCCAGGAGACGGTGCAGGGCTTCGGCGCGGACCGTGGCGCCGTGGTGGCGCTGGAGGATTCCGTGACCGGCTACACCACGACGCAGCAGGCCGTCGCCGCCCTGCGCGCGGAGGGCGGCGACACCGTGCTCGACCTGCCGAATGGCGGGCACCTCGTCTTCGCGGGGCTCGATCCCTCAGCCCTGCACGACAGCAACTTCCTGGTGGTGTGACGGCCGGGCGGCGCTCCGCGATCCCCCGGCGGTAACGGGTGCCGCAGCCTGCACGTCCTGACAGGGCCAGGTGCGGACGGCTCTTCGATTTGTCATCGAAACATTAACCTATCTTAAGCCGTCCGCCGCCCCTCCCTCCTATGATGCGCCCGGCCGCACTCCGGAGGTCCGGCCCCACCATCATAACAGGCAACGTCCCATGGCTTTCATCCGCGGCCCGTTCGCGGGCCATGCCGATCTCGACGGCACGATCGGCAACGACATCATCATCGCCTTCGGCAGCCACAACGACATCACCGATCCCGGCGGTAGCAACTGGATCGCGACCAGTGTCGGCGGGTACGACACGCTCAGCCTTGGCACGGTGGGCGACGGCCATTCCGCCTGGACCGACGACATCCTGCTCGCCGGGGCCGGCAACACGCTGACCGGCGGCGACGAGCGGTTCACCATCACGAGCCTGCGCGGCAGCAACACCATCACGATCGGCAACGGCGACAACCACCTGTACCTCCTCGGCACGGAGAACACGGTGCGGATCGGCCGTGGCGAGAACGAGGTGAGCTTCGGCAGCGGCCATGCCAGCCTCGTGCAGGTGGGCAACTTCGCCACGGCCACCAACACCACCACGGTGCATTTCAACGGGACAGGAAACAGCTTCTCGGTCGGCAGCGACCTGCCCATCACCAACAACCTGCCCACCGCCAACACCGTCATCACCGGCGGCGAGGGCGACGGCACCTTCAGCTTCGGATACGGCACCAAGTCGCTGCACACCGACGGGCTGCACAACACCGTCTATACGGGCATCGGCGATTTCGACATCGCGCCGGGCGACGGCTACGACACGGTCCATCTCAGCGCCAGCGCGCGCAGCGGGGGCAGCACCGGCACGGTCACGCTGGAAGGCACGCACAACATCATCGACGGCACCGCCTATGGGCTGACGGTCAAGGGCGGCGACGGCTACACCACCATCAGCACCGGCGGTGCCTTCTCCAGCGGCATCTTCGACATCGTGCTGGGCGGCAGCCACAACAGCATCACCCATGCCTACACCGCTGCCACCGGCACGATCGACACCGGCTCCGGCGATGCCAGCGTCAACCTCTATGGCAACTCCGCCACCCTCACCTTCCGGGGGGCCGACAATGTCGCGACGCTGCGCAGCGCCGATGGCGGCACCATCCTCGACCAGTCCGACCACCTGCTGGTCAACGTCACCGGCTCACCCGGCTTTTTCTTCTTCCACGAGACGATCCAGAACTTCGGCGCCAGCCGTGGCGGCGTCATCGCGCTGGACGATGCGGTGACGGGCTATACCTCGGCGGCTCAGGCCGTGGAGGCGCTGCATGCCAGCGGCAGCGACACGGTGCTGGACCTGCCGAATGCCGGGGAGCTGATCTTCGCCGGCCTCAGCCCCACGGCGCTGCACGACTACAACTTCGCGATCGTCTGAGCCGGAGAAGCGGCTTGCCGTCGTGCCGGCGGCCCCGGGGAAAGGCGCCGTCTCCTCCCCGGGGCCGGCCACGACGCGCAAGACGACCCGTTAGGACCGCCCTCTGCCTCAGTCGAGGATGCGGATCACCGCCTCGATCTCCACCGGCACGTCGGAGGGCAGCGAGCCCATGCCGACCGCCGAGCGCGCGTGGCGCCCGCGCTCGCCCAGCACATCGACGAACAGATTGGAACAGGCGTCGATCACCTTGGGCTGGTCGCCATAGCCCGGCACGGCGTTGACCATGCCGAAGACCTTCAGCATCTCCACCTTCTCCAGGCTGCCCGCCGCCGCCCTGGCAACCGCCAGGATATGCAGCCCGCAGAGCAGCGCGGCCTTGCGCGCCGCCTCCAGGTCCAGGGCGGAACCCACCTGCCCGGTGATCAGCGAGCCATCCGCCAGGCGCGGCACCTGGCCGGAGATATAGGCCACCTCCCCCACGCGCCGGAACGGCACGTAGGAGAAGAGCGGCTTGCCCACCACCGGCAGTTCATGGCCCAGCTCGCGGAGCTTCGCTTCGGCGTCCATCGCGTCTCTCTCCTTGCTCAGCGCGTCATGCCGCGGGCGGGGATCGGCCAGGAGCCGACGACCTCGCCGTCGCGGGCGAAGACCACCTCGTCATGCAGGTTGGTCACGACGCAGGTGTGGTTGGGGATGATCCGCACGCGCTCGCCGAGCTCCGGCTTCTTCGCGCAGCGGCTGACATCCACCGTGCCGTGCTCCTCGTTCACGCGGGTGATCACCGCATCCGGATAGTCGGGCATCAGCCCGTAGCCAGGCCCGACCTCGGGCGCGACCATGTCGCTGGAAAGCGTCTTGGAGCCGCAGTCGAGGATCGCGCGCCCCTCGGCCGGGCGGCTGATCACCGTGGCCCAGACGGTCATGGCACAGTCGTCCAGCGTCGCGGCCCCCGCGCCGACCATGGCGCGGTCGTTGTAGATGTAGGTGCCGACGCGCATCTCGTCGATCGGCGCGACCTCGTGCACCGTCCAGGCACCGGGCGAGCCGCCGCCGGACAGCATCGGGATCTCCAGCCCCGCCTCGCGGAAGGCTGGCCGCGCCTCCTCCAGGAAGGTCTTCGTCCGCGCCGAGGTCGGATAGGTCATCAGCCCGTCGAAGCGCAGCCCCGGCGTCGCCGCGATCTCCTTCGCCAGCGCCAGCGCCTCGCCCACCGTCTCGACGCCGGTGCGCTTGTTGCCGCTGTCGAACTCCACCACCACGCCGATCTCGGCGCCGCTCTCGCGCGCCGCCTGCGCCGCCGTGGCCAGCGCCAGCGGATTGTCCACCGCCACCCGCATCCGCACCCGCTTCGCCAGCGCCGCGAGCCGGTGCGCCTTGGCCTCGCCGATCAGCGGATAGGAGATGAAGATATCGTCCAGCCCGGCATCGGCCATCACCTCGGCCTCGCCCAGCTTCTGGCAGGTGATGCCCTTCGCCCCCAGCTCCACCTGCCGCTGCGCCAGGCGCGGCAGCTTGTGCGTCTTGATGTGCGGCCGCAACGCGATGCCATGCGCGTCGCAGTAGTCCTGCATCCGCTTCAGGTTGCGCTCCATCACGTCGAGATCCACCACCGGCACCGGGGTTTCCAGCTCTTCGACCCGCATCCGCCCATCCTTTCCGCAGCCCGCACCCCATTCCGGATCGGGCCGGGAAGCGGCCGCCGGGATGCGTCCCCCCGGGGATAGAGGGCGATCGCCCCGGCCTCAACCCCGCATCGCCCGTGGTTTCCGCGCCGGGGGCTCAACCGAGCCCCCCCCGGCCCCGCCGCCTGTCGCGCGGATGCGATGGCTGGCATGGTGGACGCCGCCGCGCCGCCGGGCAGAGTCCGGAGCCGCGCCACCGGCCGCCCGGCGGCCACGCAACCACGGAGAAGGCCCGCATGGAGATCGTCACGGCCGATATCGGCGGCACCAACGCCCGCTTCGCCATCGCGGAGGTCGAGGGCGGCCGCGTCCTCTCCCTCGGCGAGCCGGTGGTGCTGAAGACCGCCGAGCATGCCAGCCTGCAGACCGCCTGGGAGGGCTTCGCCCGCCATCTCGGCCGCCCCACGCCGCCGGAGGCCGCCATCGCCGTCGCCTGCCCGGTGGACACGGAGGTGCTGAAGCTCACCAACAACCCCTGGGTGATCCGCCCGGCGCAGCTCCCCGCCCAGCTCGGCGTGGAACACATCACCCTGATCAACGATTTCGGCGCGGTGGGCCATGCCGTGGCCGCCGTCGGCCCCGAAGACCTGGCGCATCTCTGCGGGCCGGACCTTCCGTTGCCGGAAAGCGGCACGATCAGCGTGATCGGCCCCGGCACCGGCCTCGGCGTCGCGCTGGTGCTGCGGCGGGATGGGCATGTCCATGTGATCGAATGCGAAGGCGGCCACATGGACTTCTCCCCGGTGGACCGGCTGGAGGACGGCATCCTGCAACGGCTGCGCGACCGCTTCCGCCGCGTCTCCTCGGAACGCGTGGTTTCCGGCCCCGGCCTGCTCAACATTTACGAGGCCCTGGCCGCCATCGAGGGCCGCGCGCCCACCCACAGCACCGACACCGCGCTGTGGCAGGCCGCCGCCTCCGGCGACGACGCCCTGGCGGCCGCGGCGCTGGAGCGCTTCTGCCTGGCCTTCGGCACCTTCTGCGGCGATGTCGCCCTGGTGCACGGCGCCAAGGCGGTGGTGCTGGCCGGCGGCATCGTGCCGCGCATCGCCGACCGCCTCGCCGTCTCGGGCTTCGCCGACCGCTTCACCGCCAAGGGCCGCTTCGAGACCAACATGGCCGCGATTCCCGTGAAACGGATCACCCATCCGCAGCCCGGCCTCTACGGCGCCGCCGCAGCCTTCGCCCTGCACCACGCGCGGTAGCGGGGCCACGCTGCCCTCCAGGCTGCCGCCTGGAGATGCCTCCAGCAACGGACCCGGCATATATCACGATCTAGAAAAGTATTTTCAAATAAAACACTATCTTGCTTGCTGGTAACAGGCTATCCAGGCCACGCCATGATGCCCTCCCGACAGAACCGCGCCCCGGCACGCCACGCTGCCTTCGCCCTGCTGGCCCTCGCCCCAACGCTTCTCACCCCGGCCCTCCTCGCCCTGCCCGCCTCCCCCGCCCAGGCGCAGAGCGTCACCATCGCCGGCGCCAGCCCGGTCGCCTCGGCCGATCCGCACATCTCCAACACCGCCTCGAACAACGCGCTCGGCCTGCATGTCTTCGACCGGCTGGTGCTGCAGAACGCCGCGGGCAACCTGCGGCCCGGCCTGGCGACGGAATGGCGCGCCGTGTCGGAACGGGTCTGGGAATTCCGCCTGCGCCCCGGCGTGAAGTGGCATGACGGGCGCGATTTCACCGCCGACGACGTGGCCTTCACCTTCGAGCGCCTGCCGAATGCCCAGGGCGGCTTCGTCAGCGCGGTGCGCCCCATCGCGCGGGTGGAGATGCCGGACCCGCTGACCCTGCGCGTCGAGACGAAGCAGCCCTGGCCGCTGCTGCCCAGCGACCTCGCCAACATCGCCATCATCGCCCGCCACGCCGTGCGGGATGCGAAGCCCGAGGATTTCAACAACGGCAAGGCGGCGATCGGCACCGGCCCCTACCGCTACGCCTCCTTCATCGCCGGCGACCGCGCGGAACTGGTGCGCAACGAGGACTACTGGGGCGGCCGGGAGCCCTGGGCACAGGTGCACTACCGCTTCATCGCCAATGACGGCTCGCGCGTCGCGGCCCTCCTGGCCGGCGACGTGGACCTGATCGACCAGGTGCCCAGCAACGACCTCCCCCGCCTGTCGCGCGACCCGCGCCTCGCCGTCACCACGGTGCAGGGCACGCGCCTGATCTATCTGCAGACGGATTTCTCGCGCGAAGGCGACGTGCCCGGCGTCAGCGCCATCGACGGCCAGCCGCTCGGCCGCAACCCCTTCCTCGACCGGCGGGTGCGGCAGGCGCTGAACATCGCCATCGACCGGGAGGCGCTGACCACGCGCATCATGGAAAACACCGCCACGCCGACGGGGCAGTGGCTGCCAGCGGGCACCTGGTCCTACGCGCCGGAGGTTCCGGTGCCGCCGCACGATCCCGCCTCCGCGCGCCGCCTGCTGGCGGAGGCGGGCTTCCCGAAGGGGCTGCGCGTCACCCTGACCACGCCAAACGACCGCTATCCCAACGACGCCAAGGTGGCCCAGGCCGTGGCACAGATGTGGAGCCGCATCGGCGTCGCCACCACGGTCGAGGCCCTGCCCTGGTCGGTCTATCTGGCGCGCGGCACGAAGGCGGACCTGCCGATCCGCCTCGGCGGCTGGGGCAGCAGCAGCAACGAGGCCTCCTCCCTCCTCCGCAACGTGGTGGCCACCTTCAGCCGGGAGGCCGGGCGCGGCCAGCCGAACTTCAGCCGCTACAGCAACCCGGCGCTGGACGGGCTGATCGACCAAGCCCTGGTCACGCTGGACGACGGCCGGCGGGAGGCGCTGCTGCAACAGGCGACGAAGCTGGCCACCGGGGATGTCGGGCTGATGCCGCTTTTCCTGCTGAACAACAGCTGGGCCAGCCGGAAGGGCCTGCGCTACGAGGCGCGGCGCGACGAATACACCCTGGCCCAGGGGCTGCGGCCCGCGCCCTGACGGGCGCCCCTCCCCGCGGCCGGGATCACATGAGCAGGATGCACGGGTCCCAGCTTGACCCGGAACAACTTCCGGCGCATCGCGGCCTTGTCACAGTCGCTCCCTTCCCGCCCCGGAGGAACCGCCGCCCTGCTCGCCCTGCGTGTCATTCCCTGCCTCGACGTCAAGGACGGGCGTGTCGTGAAGGGGGTCAACTTCGTGTCGCTGCGCGATGCGGGGGACCCCGTGGAACAGGCCCGCCTCTACGATGCCGAGGGCGCCGACGAGATCACCTTTCTCGACATCGGCGCGACGCATGAGAACCGCGGCACCATGCTCGACGTCGTGTCGCGCACCGCGGAGAAGGTCTTCATCCCCCTCACCGTCGGCGGCGGCGTCCGCTCGGTGGAGGATGTGCGCGCCCTGCTCCTCGCCGGCGCCGACAAGGCCTCGATCAACTCCGCCGCCGTGGCCGATCCCGAACTCGTGCGCCGCGCGGCGGAGGCCTTCGGCTCCCAGGCCATCGTGGTGGCGGTGGATGCGCGCAACGTCGCGCCCGGGAAGTGGGAGGTCTTCACCCATGGCGGCCGCCGCGGCACCGGCATCGACGCGGTGGACTGGTGCCGCCGCGTCGCCGCGCTCGGCGCGGGGGAGCTGCTGCTGACCTCGATGGACCGGGACGGCACGAAATCCGGCTTCGACCTCGACCTGCTGCGCGCGGTGCGGGCATCGGTGCGGCTGCCGCTGGTCGCCTCCGGCGGCGTCGGCAACGTGTCGCATTTCGTGGAGGGCGCGCGGGCCGGGGCCACCGGCCTGCTCGCCGCCAGCGTGTTCCATTATGGCGAGATGCGCATCGGGGAAGCCAAGGCGGCGCTCGCCGCCGCCGGCCTGCCGGTGCGCCCGACCAGCGAGGCGGAGGCCGCCTGACATGGCCAAGGACAGCAAGAGCACCCGCGAGGATCTCGCCAAGGGCAAGAAGAAGCGCGCCGCCGCCATCCCGGCCGCGAAGGGCAAGCCCAAGCCGGCCGTCAAGGGCAAGAAGAAGGCCGTCGCCGCCCTGCCCCTGCCGGAAACCCTGCCTTCCGTGCCGCTGCCGCCCGCCAAGCGCGTCCGCGTGGCGGAAAAGAAGCATCTCCTGCCGCTCGACATCCCGGCGCGGGGCGATGTCACGATCCTCGACCGGCTCTGGCAGACGGTGGAGCAGCGCCGCCTGTCGGGGGATGTGACCGCCTCCCATTCCGCGCGGCTCATGGCGCGCGGCACCGCCAAGGTCGCCCAGAAGCTGGGCGAGGAGGCGGTGGAATGCGTGATCGAGGCGACGCTCGGCAACCGCAAGGCCACCGTGCTGGAAAGCGCCGACGTGCTCTATCACCTGATCGTGGTCTGGGTGGATGCGGGTATCCGCCCCGAGGAGGTCTGGGGCGAGCTGGCCCGGCGCGAGGGCATCAGCGGCATCGCCGAGAAGGCGGCGCGGCCCAAGGGCATCCTGCGCGCGGCCCGCACCACCAAGCTGCCCTGAGGGGGTTGCCCGGAAGGGGGCCTCCCGGAACACTTCCGCGGCCGCTTCCCCCGGGACAGGTCCGCCCTCCACGCGCCGGTACGGCGGGCCGTTTCCGGCGGCACGCCCCGGATGCGTCCCGCTCCCCCGCCGCATCGCCCCCCTTGCGTCCCGCCACGGCGCGTCCCAGGAAAGAGGGGCAAGTCCGGAGGAACACACCATGCCCGTCAGCGGCCTTCCGCCCTATGAAGACGGCAACATCTTCGCCCGCATCCTGCGTGGCGAGTTGCCGGCCAAGACGATCCACGAGGATGAGTGGGCGGTCGCCTTCCACGACATCGCCCCCCAGGCGCCCATCCACGTCCTGGTGATCCCGCGCGGCCGCTACGTCTCGCTGGCGGATTTCGCCGGCAAGGCCAGCGAGGCCGAACTCGCCGGCTTCTGGCGCGCCGTGGCCAAGGTCGCCCGGGATCTGGGCCTGGAGCAGCCGGGCTATCGCATCCTGTCCAACATGGGGGAGAATGCCGGGCAGGAGGTGCCGCATTTCCATGTCCATCTCTTCGGTGGCAGGCCGCTGGGGCGGATGCTCTCCCCGGCCGAAGGCTGAGCGGAGGCCGTGACCCCGCCGGCGCCCCTTCCGACCGCCCCTCCGGCATGAGCGCCGCCGAGGCCCGGGCCGCGCTCGACGCGGCGGGGGGCCTGCCCGACCCGGAGCTGGACCTCGTCGCCGTCGCCCTCCAGTTCGCGCGCATCGACGCGCCGGAGGCCGACTGGCAGACGGCGCAGGCGCGGCTCTCCGCCCTGGCGCGGGAAACGGTCCAGGCCGCCATGGCCGACCCCGAGGCGGATGGCGGCGACCCGGAGGCGCGGCGCGCCCTGCTGGCAGGGGTGATCCACGGCGCCGGCGGCTACCATGGCGATTCCGAGAGCTACGACGATCCCGCCAACGCCAACCTGATCCGCGTCACCGAACGGCGGTGCGGCCTGCCGGTGGCGCTGGGCATCCTCTGGCTGCACGCGGCGGAGGCCGCCGGCTGGGGCGCGCACGGCATCGACTTCCCCGGCCATTTCCTGCTGGGCATCGAGGGCGCGCGCGGCCAGGTGGTGACCGACCCCTTCTCCGGCGGCCAGCCCCTGGGCCCGCGCGAGCTGCGGAACCTGCTCAAGGCCGTGGAGGGCGAGCGCGCCGAGCTGCGCCCCGGCCTGCTGGCGCCGATGGGCAAGCGCGCCGTGCTGCTGCGGCTGCAGAACAACATCAAGCTGCGCCGCCTGCGCGCCGGCGACGTGCCGGGCGCCCTGTCCTGCACCGAGGACATGCTGCGCCTCGCCCCCGATGCCGCGATGCTGTGGCGCGAGGCCGGGTTGATGAACCAGCGCCTGGACCGCATCGGCGCCGCCATCGCCAGCCTGGAGCGTTTCCTGGAACTGGCCGGAGCCGGCGAATCCGCCGAGCGCATCCGCCAGCTCATCGAGGAACTGCGGCAAAGGCTGAACTGAGCAGGTTTCCCCTTTTGGCCCGTGCCGGGGCGCGCTTAGATGATGGGGATGAGTGAAGTCGTCAGCCTGCGGCCCGCCCAGGGCCCCTCCCTTCGTGGTTCCCCGGAGGACAGGATCTGGGCGGTGATCGCCTCGGTCGGCAAGACCAACCGCGTGGCCAATATCTACGCCAGCCGGGATGCCGCCCTGGCGGACCGGAACTGGCGCGAGCAGCAGGTCCGCGCCTACGCCACCTTCCTGCGCAGCAGCGAACAGCCCGTACCGCATTACAGCGTGGCGCCGATCCGCCGCGCCGACCTGCCGCGCAAATGGACGCCCCTGCCGGCGCTGGGCTTCCTGCGGGGACAGTTCGCCTAGGCAGTGCGGACAGGGACGACGCGCGCCATGATGCCCCGCCGGGGCACCGGTCACGCTGCCTGCCGCAGCCGGCGGAGAACCCGCCCGTCCAGCGCCACCAGCCCCATCCCCACGAGCACCATCCCCCCGACCTGGGCCAGCGAGAGCCGCTCGTGCAGAATGCCCACGCCCAGCAGGATCGCGCTGACCGGCACCAGCATGGTGACCAGGGAGGTGTTCGTGGCCCCGACCGTGCCGATCAGGCGGAAGTAGAGGATATAGGCCAGGGCCGTGGAGAGCAGCGCCAGGCCGGCCAGGGCGGCCCAGGTCGCCGCGCCCGGCGCGGCGACCTGCCAGGGCCGGTCGACCAGCAGCGCGAGCGGGAGCGCCATGACCGTGGTCGTCGCGATCTGCCCGAAGGCGCCCTGGGCAGGCTCGATGCCCATCCTGCGGAAGCGCCGGCCATAGGTATTGGCGAGGCTGTAACAGAGCGCCGCCCCCAGGCAGGCCAGCACGCCGGGAAGCGCGCCGCCCGATCCGGGCGCGACCGCGCCGCCCAGCAGCACGACGACGCCCGCCAGCCCGAGCGCGACCCCGGCCAGCTTGTCCCAGGACAGCTTCTCGTCATCGGTCAGGGCATGGGCGACCAGGATGGCGAAGACCGGCGTCGTGGCGTTGATGATGGAGGCCAGCCCGCTGCCGATGAAGGTCTGCCCCCAGAAGATCAGCGTGAAGGGGACGAGGCTGTTCAGCAGCCCCATGCCGAAGAAGGCCCGCCACAGACCCATCCCGGCCGGGACCGGGATGCCGCGCAGCCGCAGGTAGAGCCACAGGGCGCAGGTGGCGATGCCGACGCGCACCAGCACCACGGTCAGGGGCGGCAGCTCGGCCAGCGCGACCTTCGAGAAGAAGAAGGAGCCGCCCCAGAGGAGCGAGAGGAGACCGAGCAGCCCCCAGTCCGACAAACGCATGCCATGGGGCTTGGGCAAAGGGTGGGACCTCGTGGTGGTGCGGGGCGGATTCGGCCGCCCTCGGCGTTCCGCCCCTTTTGCCGGGATCCGCCCCCGCCCCCAAGCGGCCTCCCTGCGGGCGCGGCCCTTCCCCGTCCACTACGGCTGGCTGCCCGCCGGGCGCTGGGATGTGGAATGCCTGACGAACCTCGACGCGGTGCCGGAGAAGGGCGCGCATCTGGCCCTGGGCAGGCCGGGCCGGGTGATCGCCCTGGCCTGAGGCGGATGCGCCGCCCGCGCACGAAAAAGGGCGGCGCACCCTTCGGCACGCCGCCCCGTTTCGGTCCCGGGGGCACTTGGCCCCGGGGGTGTGGCTCACGCCGCCGCGCTCTCCGAACGGCGGGCGTGCTTCTTGCGCTCATGCGGGTCGAGGTAGCGCTTGCGCAGGCGGATCGCCGAAGGCGTCACCTCCACCAGCTCGTCCTCCTCGATATAGGCGATGGCCTGCTCCAGGCTCATCCGGCGGGGCGGGGTCAGGAGAAGCGCCTCGTCCTTGCCGGCGGCACGGATGTTGGTGAGCTTCTTCTCCTTGATCGGGTTCACTTCCAGGTCGTTGTCCCGGGAGTGCTCGCCGAGGATCAGGCCCACATAGACCTTCACGCCCGGATCGACGAAGAGCGTGCCGCGTTCCTGCAGGTAGAACAGGGCGTACTGGATCGCCTCGCCATCGGAGTTGCTGATCAGCGAGCCGTTGCGGCGGCCCTCGATCGGCCCGGCCCAGGGCTGATAGCCCAGGAAGAGCCGGTTCATCATGCCGGTGCCGCGCGTGTCCGTCAGGAACTCGCCGTGATAGCCGATCAGGCCGCGCGAAGGCATGTGGAAGGTGAGGCGCACCTTGCCGCCGCCCGAGGGGCGCATGTCCTGCATCTGCCCCTTGCGCATGGAGAGCTTCTCCACGACGACGCCGGAGAACTCCTCGTCCACATCGACGAGCACCTCCTCGAAGGGCTCCTCGCGCTCGCCCGTCTCCGGGTTCTCGCGGGTCAGCACGCGCGGGCGGCCGATGGTGAGCTCGAAGCCCTCGCGGCGCATGGTCTCGATCAGCACGCCGAGCTGCAGCTCGCCGCGGCCGGAGACCTCGAAGCTGTCGGCCTCCTCGCTGTCCTTCACGCGGATCGCGACATTGCCCTCGATCTCCTTGAAGAGACGGTCGCGGATCTGGCGGGAGGTGACCTTCTTGCCCTCGCGGCCGCCGAGCGGGCCGTCATTGATGCGGAAGGTCATGCTCAGGGTCGGCGGATCGACCGGGATGGCCGGCAGCGGCTCCGTCACCTCGGGGGAGGCGATGGTGTCCGGGATGGTGGCGTCGGACAGGCCGGCGATGGCGATGATGTCGCCCGCCTGCACCTCGTCCACCGGCACGCGGTCCAGGCCGGAGAAGGTCATCAGCTTGGTCAGGCGGCCGGTCTCGACCACCGTGCCGTCCTGGCGCAGCACGCGGACGGGCATGTTCACCTTGGCGGTGCCCTGCTCGATGCGCCCGGTCAGGATGCGGCCGAGGAAGTTGTCCGCCTCCAGGATCGAGGCGTTCATGGCGAAGGGCTTGTCGAGATCGACCTTCGGCGCCGGCACATGGCTCAGGATCAGGTCGAACATCGGCGACAGGTCCTTGCGCGGCCCGTCCATCGTCAGATCGGCCCAGCCCTGGCGGCCCGAGGCGAACATGGTGTGGAAGTCGAGCTGCTCATCCGTCGCGCCCAGCGCGGCGAAGAGGTCGAACACCTCGTTGTGGACCTCGTCCGGACGGGCGTCCTGGCGGTCCACCTTGTTGATGACCACGATCGGCTTCAGCCCACGGGCCAGCGCCTTGGTCAGCACGAACTTGGTCTGCGGCAGCGGCCCCTCGGCGGCATCGCAGAGCACGATGGCGCCGTCCACCATGGACAGGATGCGCTCGACCTCGCCGCCGAAATCGGCGTGGCCCGGCGTGTCCACGATGTTGATCTTGACGCCCTTCCACTCGACCGCGGTGGACTTGGCGAGGATGGTGATGCCGCGCTCGCGCTCCAGGTCGTTGCGGTCCAGGGCGCGTTCGGCAACCGCCTGGTTGGCGCGGAAGGCGCCCGCCTGCTTCAGCAGGTTATCGACGAGCGTGGTCTTGCCGTGGTCGACGTGCGCGATGATCGCGACGTTGCGAAGTTCCATGAGCAGGGATGTCCCGGTAGCGTTGCGCAAGCCGGAAATGCCCCGACAGCGCCATGTTGCGGCACACAAATAGGCGACCGGGCGGCAAAAAGCGAGTGTTGAAGCCTTGCGCCGGGCTCGCCGCAGACGCGCGCGCCTGTTCCCAGGATGGGAAAGGCGGGTTCCGGCTCCATCAGAACCCAGAATCCGCCTCCTGGGAAGCCGCTCCGTAGCCTGTCACCCGTGAAGGTCACAAAAACTTCCGGAACGACCGCCCGGGGGGAAAGGCCGGCCCGGGAACCTCCGGCCCGGCCTTCCCTTCGCGTCAGCGCATCGGCGGCGGCGGCATGCTGCCCGGAGGGGGAGGCGGCATGCTGCCGGGAGGCGGGGGCGGCATCGGGCGCATGCCGGGCGGCGGCGGGGCCGGGCGGCTCAGCGCCGCATCCGCCTCGTTCAGCGCGGCCAGCGAGGCCCGGGCATCGCGGCGCATCAGCGCGGCGCGGGCCTGGGACAGCGCCCGCACCACCGGGCCCTCATAGGGTCGGCCCGCCTGGGCCAGAACCTCGGCATTGGCGGCGGAGGCGCTGGGCGCCGTCGCCGAGAGGCTGCGGGTCAGGATGCGGCTTTCCGCCCGCTCCACGAACTCGTTGGCCTGGCCGAACTGGCGCCGCGCCACGGCGGCACGGGCCGAGGTCAGGAAGCCGTGGATATCGTTGATGTCGCTCTGGTCGGCCTGACGGGCGATCTGGTTCTGGCCCGGCACCGTGGGCACGGCGGCGGGGTTCCCATGGGCGCGTTGCATCTCGCTGATGGCGCTCTGGGCCCGGGCGGGCGCGGGTGCCGTCAGCGCCAGGGCGGAGAGCGCCACCGCGCTCAGGGAAAGGGATAGGAAGCGCGTGGACATGATTTCTCCTCGTTTCTTCCGGTCTTCGTTCCGGGTTCGGAAGGGGGCGAGAGCCCGGCCTGGGCCGGGCCCCGCGAAATCCGGTCCGGCGGCAGGCAGCCTGTGCCAACAGCGGACCGGAAGGAAGGGGGCCGGACGCGGCGGCGCTGGGTCAGTCCGTGATCCGGGCCGGCGAGTTGGCGTCCACCGTCGGCTCCATGCCGTCGCGGCTCGGACGCAGGGAGGTCAGCGGGCGGTCCATGTCCCGCCCCGGCACGAGCTGGGTCGGGGCGAGGCCCGCCGAATAGGGCGCCGTCGCCGCGGCGGCCCCGGTGCCAGGGGGGCGGTCGCCGGCACAGGCCGCCAGGCCGGCCAGCATGGCCGTGGCCGCGGCAAGGCGGATCAGGGCTCTGGGCATGGTTCTCTCCTCATCGGAGCGCGGTTTCGTCCGGGGGGACATGGGCGATCAACCTCCCCCGCGCGGGAAGGTTGCCAGCCTGTCCCCGGCCCATGGCGGCATGGAGGCGGAAGCATGGCCTCCCCGCGCCGGGCGACAGGGGCGGCGCGCCCCGCCCCTCCCCGGAAAGCAGGGACTGGAAAAGGCCGGGCACGGCGGATCAGGCGCCCGGCACGCGGCCGCCGACCTCGCGCAGGCAGGCTTCCTCGGTCACGCGGCCGGTTCCGGCGGCGCGTGCCGCGGCCCAGGCGACCAGCATCTCCCGCCCGGCCGGATAGAGGATCAGGTCGAGCTGGCAGCGCTGGCCGCTGTAGAGCCAGATCTCCGCCGGCCCCTCGGCCCGCCGGAAGACCGGCTCGCCCAGGGCGGCGCGGACGGCGGGGCCCGTCTGGCCCCGCAGGCTCGCCACGCTGGCGGGCGGCGTGCCGGGGCGCAGCGCCACAGCGGGCTGCACCGCCGCCGGTCCGGCCGTCCCGCCCGGTGCCCCATCCGGCACCCCATCCGGCGCCCCGGCGGGCAGCGGGTTCTCGCCGGATACGGCGATCAGGCTGGCGCGGTAGTTCCGCATCACCTCGTCCAGGACCGCGCCGCGATCCGGCAGCCCGTCCGCCGGCCCCGCGCAGGCGGCCAGCAGGGGCACAAGAAGAAGGGGGCAGGCCCTGAAGAGCCCGCCCCCTCGCATCCGGTGTGCGGCGGCACGGTGCCGCCCCATGGATCAGACCTCGGCAGGCTCGGCGCTGGGGAAGGCCGGCACGCCCATGCGCGGCGGGTTGTTGTCCGTCAGCATCTCCATGCGGCCGGACAGCTGCCCGCCATCCTCGACCTGCAGGCGGCGGCAGCGGGCCACGCCCAGCACCCGGCCGGTGGCGCGGATGACGAGGTTGCCGCGGGCGGTGATGGTGCCGTCGAACACGCCGGCGACCTCGGCATTCTCGACCTCGACCTCGCCCTTGAACACGCCGGTGCCGCTGATGTTCAGCTCATGGGCGTGGATCATCTGGCTCTCGACCGTGCCCTCGACCACCAGGCGCTCGGCGTCGGAGACCGTGCCCTGCAGGCTGATGCCCTTGCCGACCACGAGGGTGCGGCGCTCGGCCTCCTGCGGCGCCTGCGGGCGCTGCGGCGCCGCCGAGGCGGGCAGCGGGCCACCCATGGGGCCGGACGGCGCGCCGGGGCGCGGCTGCGCGCCGGGGAAGGGGCTGGGCTGGGCGTTGGGCGCGGTGTTCATTCCGGGATTCATCCCTCCGGGGTTCATGCCTTGGGGCAGGCCCGGCATGGCGTTCGGCTTCGGCGGCAGGCTCATGGCGGGGTCCTTCGCGGCGCCCGCCGGCGGCGCCGGGCGGAAGGGCGGCACGGTCAGTTCTGGATCACGGGCAACAGGCACTGCGGCCGACGAAGCCTCGGGCGCGGGCGGAACAGCATCCTCCCGCTTGCGTCGGAAGACGGACATGAAGCTGCTCCCCCTTTTTTGCGTTGAGCACCCACCGGAACGGTCTCCCCTCGGCCCGGCGGTCCCGGCTGGCGCGGCCCCCGCCGCGCACTTCCGGGACCCACCGGCTAGCACGCTGGCGTGACGATCATCAATTGTGGCTGATCGGCACGGAGGGTGTTGCAGAATCGCCATCCCCGCGCCCACGCAGACGGAATCACCCCTGGATTCCCCCGGCAGGCTGACGTCCGGCGCCATGCCTGCTACGCCCGCACTCCCTTTCCGGAGTCCGCGCATGACCGCCCCGTCCCTCGACATCCTCGGCATCGGCAATGCCATCGTGGATGTGATCGCCCGTGCGGAGCCGGACCTGCTGCGCGCCCGTGGCCTGACGCCCGGCGAGATGCGCCTGATCGACACCGCCGAGGCCGACGCCCTCTATGCCGTGATGGGGCCGGGGACGGAAAGCAGCGGCGGTTCCGCCGGCAACACCTGCGCCGTCGCGGCGGGGCTGGGGGCGAAGGTGGGCTATCTCGGCAAGGTCGCCGACGACCAGCTCGGCCGGGTCTTCGCGCATGACATGCGGGCCATCGGCGTACATTTTCCGACCGCGCCCTCGACCGGCGGCACGCCCACCGCGCGCTGCCTGATCCTGGTGACACCGGACGGACAGCGGACCATGAGCACCTATCTCGGCGCCTGCGTCGAGTTCGGCCCGGCGGATGTGGACGAGGCCGCCGTGCGCGGGGCGAAGGTGACCTACATGGAGGGCTATCTCTTCGACCCGCCGGCGGCGCAGCAGGCCTTCCGCACCGCCGCCGACATCGCCCGCGCCGCGGGGCGGGAGGTCTCCATCACCCTCTCCGACCCCTTCTGCGTCGGCCGCCACCGCGACGCCTTCCGGGCCTTCGTGAAGGAGCGCACGGACATCCTCTTCGCCAACGAGACCGAGATCCTGAGCCTCTACGAGACGGAGAGCTTCGAGGACGCCCTGGCGGCGGCGCAGCGCGAGGTCCGGGTGGCCGTCCTGACGCGCAGCGAGAAGGGCAGCGTCGTGGCCGTGGACGGCCAGGTGCACGAGGTCGCCGCCGTGCCGACGCAGGTGGTGGACACGACCGGCGCGGGCGATGCCTATGCGGCGGGCTTCCTGGCCGCCCATACGCGCGGCCTGCCGCCGGGCGAATGCGGCCGCTGGGGCAGCGTCGCGGCCGCGGAGGTCATCGCGCATTTCGGTGCCCGGCCGCAGACGGACCTGAAGGCGCTGATCGGCCAGGGCTGACCGGCCAGGGCTGACCGGGGACACACGCCCCCTCGTCTCCACCCCGCCACCATCCCCCGAGGGAACCCCCTCGGGGGCAAGGCTCCGCCGCGCCGGCCCCCCGCCCTAGTAGCGCGCGATCAGCACGACCCCGCCGATCATCAGCGCGCAGCCCAGCACCCGCGGCAGGCTCAGCGACCGCACCTCGAAGCCGACCAGGCCGAAATGGTCGAGCAGCACGGAGGTCACCACCGCCGCGGTCAGGGTAAGGGCGGTGTAGGGTCCGGCGCCGAGCTTCTGCGCCGAGGTCAGCGTCACCAGCACATAGACCGCCCCGAGCAGGCCGCCGATCCAGCCCCACCACGGCACCTGCGCCGCCCGCCCGCCCAGCCCGTGCCAGGACAGCCCGAGAAAGGGCGAGGCCAGCAGCGCCCCGGCGACGCCGCCCGCATAGACCGCCAGCGCCGCCAGGACCGGCTGGCCCAGCGCCTTGTTCAGCGTCGCATTGGTGCCGGACTGGACCGTGTTCAGCGCGCCGGCCAGCAGGGCCAGCCCCCAGAGAACCCAAGGCATGGCGGCTCCTTCTCCTGCGCCCGCTCTGGCGCCGGACGGTGCGGCGGCCGGCGCAGGCCCGATCCCGGCGCGGGTGGCGATATGCAGGTCAACCGATCCACTCACCTCGCGTTGCACTCCCATCGGGGCATCCGGGGGCATCACGACCAGTTGCGAGTCCGCTCGCTTGGCCGCTCTCCCGGGGACTGCGATGACCGTTTCCTCCCGCCAGAACCGGCCACCGGGCTCGACGCCCGGGGACCGGCCAACGGAACGCGCCCAGGACCATGAACAGCCACGAGACCTCCCCCGAGACCTCGCATGACGTCGCCCTGGCCGGCCGCTCCATGCCGCCGCTCTACTATCTCCACCCCCTGATGCTCGGCCCCCTGCGCGACTGGGGGCCGGAACTGGCCCGCATCGCCGGGCTGGGCTTCGGCGGCGTGGCGATCCCGCCGGTCTTCGCCACGGGCGCCTCCGGCAACCTGTTCCACGTGGCCGACCACGACCGCCCCCACCCGCTGCTGGAAGCCGGCGAGGACGGCACCGCCGCCCTGTCCCGCATCGCCGCCGCCTGCCGCGCCGAGGGGCTGGCGCTGTTCATGGACCTCGTCCCCGAACGGGTGGCGGAGGACGGCACCCTGCGCGCGCAGCACCCGGACTGGTTCGCCGATCCGGCCGGGCAGCGCCCCGATCCGCGCACCGATCCCGCCCTGCGCGGCACCGTCCGGGGCGACCTGCGGAACGAGGCCCTGTCCGGCTGGTGGGCGGACCGGCTGCGCCGCTGGAGCCAGGCGGGCGTGGCGGGCTTCCGCTGCGAGGAACCCGGCGACGTCCCGCCCGAGACCTGGCGCCGCCTGATCGCCGCCGCCCCCGGCACGCTCTTCATCGCCTGGACGACCGGAATGCCGCGCGACGCCCTGCCCCGTCTGGCGGGGCTGGGCTTCGCCGCCACCGCCAGCTCGGCCGCCTGGTGGGACTACCGCTCCCCCTGGCTCTTCGAGGAGCGCGACGTCCTCGCTGCCATCGCCCCGCCTCTGGCCTTCCCGGAGGACCCCTTCGGAACCCGTCTGGCGGCGGACCAGCCCGACCCCACGCAGCGCGCCCGGATCGCCCGCCGCGCCCTGGGCTTCGCCGCCGGCTTCGGCGACGGCTTCGTCCTGCCCATGGGCTTCGAGTTCGGCGCCCGCACGCCGCTCGACCCGGCCCATGCGCGCCCCGGGGACTGGAGCTGGCTCCGCGACAACGCCCCCTACGACCTTTCCGCCGCGACCCGCGAGGCCACGGCCCTGGCCCATCGCCTCGCCCCCATGGCCGGCGGCGAGACCCGCTCCGTCACCGCGCCGAACGCCCCCGTGGCGGCGGTGCTGCGCCTGGATGGCGGCGACACCCGCACGGCCCGGGCGGCGGCGCTGATCCTCGCCAACCCGGACACGCAGAACGGCCGCGACCTGATGCCCGAGACCGTGCTGCCGGAACTGGGCGGCATGCTGGGCGGCTTCTCCGTGCCCGGCGGCTCCTCGGCCCAGGCGCTGGTGCCCGGCACGCCGCTGCGGCTGGAACCCGGCGCGGTGCTCGCTGCCACGGCCCGGCGCGGCCGTCCCATCCTGCGCGACGCCTCCGACATGCCCGCCGAGGACGCGGTGGAAAGCCCCCGCATCGCCATCGAGGCCATCACCCCCAGCGTGGATGGCGGGCGCTTCCCCGCCAAGCGCATCACCGGCGAGGTGGTCCCGGTGGAGGCCGACATCTTCACCGACGGCCATGGCAAGCTGAGCGCCGCCCTGCTCTGGCGCGCCGCCGACGAGACGGAGTGGCACGAGGTGCCCATGGTGCTGCTCAGCAACGACCGCTGGACGGCCTCCTTCCCGCTGGAGCGGCTGGGCCGGCACGTCTTCGTGGTGGAAGGCTGGATCGACGTCTTCGCCGCCTTCCGCGACGAACTGGGCAAGAAACACGCGGCCGGCGTGCCCGTGCACCTGGAGCTGGAGGAAGGCCGCCGCCTGGTCGCCGCCGCCGCCGACCGCGCCGGCTCCGACCTTCCCGGCCTCGCAGCCCTCGCCGCCCGCCTCCTGGACGCGGCGGATGCGGAGCGCCTCACCCTGCTGCTCGCCCCCGACACGGCGGCGATGATGGCCGAGGCCGACGACCGCCCGCACCGCCTCCGCTCCGCGCCGATCCCGGTGGAGGCCGAGCGCACCGCCGCCCGCTTCGCGAGCTGGTACGAGATCTTCCCCCGCTCGCAGAGCGGCGACCCGCATCGCCACGGCACCTTCGACGACGTGATCGGCCAGCTCCCGCGCATCCGCGCCATGGGCTTCGACGTGCTCTACTTCCCGCCGATCCATCCGATCGGGAAGAAGAACCGCAAGGGCCGCAACAACACCCTCACCCCCGGCCCCGACGACCCCGGCAGCCCCTATGCCATCGGCTCCGAGGCCGGCGGCCACGAGGCCCTGCACCCCGAGCTCGGCTCGCTGGAGGATTTCGAGCGCCTGCGCCAGGCCGCGGCCGACCACGGGCTGGAACTGGCGATGGACTTCGCCATCCAGTGCTCCCCCGACCATCCCTGGCTGCGCGAGCACCCGGAATGGTTCGACTGGCGCCCCGACGGCACCATCAAATACGCCGAGAACCCGCCCAAGAAGTACGAGGACATCGTCAACGTCGATTTCTACGCGGAGGGCGCCATGCCCTCGCTCTGGATCGCACTGCGGGACTCGGTGCTGTTCTGGGCGGAACGCGGCATCCGCACCTTCCGCGTGGACAACCCGCACACGAAGCCGCTGCCCTTCTGGGAATGGATGATCGCGGAGGTGAAGGCCCGCTTCCCCGACGCGATCTTCCTGTCCGAGGCCTTCACCCGCCCCAAGGTGATGTACCGGCTGGCCAAGGTCGGCTACTCGCAGAGCTACACCTACTTCACCTGGCGCAACACCAAGGCCGAGATGCAGGAATACCTGACGGAGCTGACGACCACGGCGCCCAAGGAATTCTTCCGCCCACACTTCTTCGTCAACACGCCCGACATCAACCCGAAATTCCTCCAGACCAGCGGCCGCCCCGGCCACCTGATCCGCGCCGCGCTGGCCGCCACCCTCTCGGGGCTCTGGGGCGTCTACAACGGCTTCGAGCTCTGCGAGGCGACGCCGATGGCTCCGGGCAAGGAAGAGTACCTCGACAGCGAGAAGTACGAGATCCGCGCCTGGGACCATGACCGCCCCGGCAACATCATCGCCGAGATCACCCGGCTGAACGCCATCCGGCGGGAGAACCCGGCGCTGCACAGCCATCTGGGCGTCACCTTCCACAACGCCTTCAACGACAACATCCTCTACTTCGCCAAGGCGACGCCGGACCGCTCGAACTGCCTGCTGGTCGCGGTGAGCATGGACCCGTTCAACGCCCAGGAGGCCAGTTTCGAGGTGCCCCTGTGGGAATGGGGCCTGCCGGACAGCGCCTCCATCGCCGCCGAGGATCTGATGCGCGGCCAGCGCTTCGCCTTCGCGGGCAAGACCCAGCACATGCGGCTTGACCCCGCCGACCTGCCCTTCGCCATCTGGCGCCTGAACCCTGTCGGGACCTGACGAATCGAGATGACCATGACCGAAGATCCGCACTGGTACCGCGACGCGGTCATCTACCAGCTGCACATCAAGAGCTTCTTCGATTCCAACAACGACGGCATCGGCGATTTCGCCGGCCTGATCGAGAAGCTCGACTACCTCTCGGAGCTGGGCGTGGACACGCTCTGGCTGCTGCCCTTCTACCCCTCGCCCCGGCGGGACGACGGCTACGACATCCAGGAATACCGCGACGTCAGCCCGGATTACGGCACGCTGGACGAGGCCAAGCGCTTCATCGAGGAAGCGCACAAGCGCGGCCTGCGCGTCATCACCGAGCTGGTGATCAACCACACCAGCGACCAGCACCCCTGGTTCCAGGCCGCCCGCAAGGCCCCCCCGGGCGACCCGGCGCGCGACTACTACGTCTGGTCGGACAATGACGAGCTCTATTCCGGCACCCGCATCATCTTCCTCGACACCGAGAAGTCGAACTGGACCTGGGACGAGGAGGCGAAGGCCTATTTCTGGCATCGCTTCTTCAGCCACCAGCCGGACCTGAACTTCGACAACCCCCGCATCATGGTGGAGGTGCTGAACGTCATGCGCTTCTGGCTGGATGCCGGGGTGGACGGCCTGCGCCTCGACGCCGTGCCCTACCTGATCGAGCGCGACGGCACCAGCAACGAGAACCTGCCCGAGACGCACGAGGTCCTGAAGACGCTCCGCCGCAAGCTGGACGAGGAATACCCCGACCGGATGCTGCTGGCCGAGGCCAACATGTGGCCCGAGGACACGCAGCAGTATTTCGGGGAGGGCGACGAATGCCACATGGCCTTCCACTTCCCGCTGATGCCGCGCATGTACATGGCGATCGCGCAGGAGGACCGCTTCCCGATCACCGATATCCTGCGCCAGACCCCCGACATCCCCGAGGGCTGCCAGTGGGCGATCTTCCTGCGCAACCACGACGAGCTGACGCTGGAGATGGTCACGGACAAGGAACGTGACTACCTCTGGAACACCTATGCCGCCGACAAGCGGGCCCGCATCAACCTCGGCATCCGTCGCCGCCTCGCCCCGCTGCTGGAACACGACCGCCGCCGCATCGAGCTGATGAACGGCCTGCTGATGTCCATGCCCGGCACGCCCGTCATCTACTACGGCGACGAGATCGGCATGGGCGACAACATCTATCTCGGCGACCGCGACGGCGTGCGCACGCCGATGCAGTGGTCCCCCGACCGCAACGGCGGCTTCAGCAAGGCCGACCCGGCCGGCCTCGTCCTGCCCACCATCCAGGACCCGCTCTACGGCTTCCAGGCGGTGAACGTCGAGGCGCAGTCGCGCGACGCGCACTCCCTGCTGAACTGGACGCGCCGCATGCTGGCCACGCGCCGGCGCTCCCAGGCCTTCGGCCGCGGCTCCATGCGCCTGCTCTATCCGGGCAACCGCAAGGTCCTCGCCTATGTCCGGGAATACGAGGACGAGAGCATCCTCTGCATCTTCAACCTTTCCCGCACCGCCCAGGCGGTGGAGCTCGACCTTTCCGCCTATGTCGGCCGCGTGCCGGTGGAGATGCTGGGCGGCACCGCCTTCCCGGAGATCGGCCAGCTCACCTACCTGCTCACGCTGCAGCCCTTCGGCTTCTACTGGTTCGTGCTGGCGACCGAGCAGGCCCTCCCCCCCTGGCACGTGAAGGCGCCCGAGCCCTTGCCCGACCTGCGCACCCTGGTCTTCCCGGCCAGTGCCACCAGCTTCGGCGACGCGCAGAAGCGCGAGCTGGAGCGGGAGGTGCTGCCCACCTACCTGCCCAAGCGCCGCTGGTTCGCCTCCAAGGGCGAGCGCCTGGAGAGCGTCAGCCTGAAGGCCATGGCCCCCTTCCCGCACGCCCGCTACGTCACCTTCGCCGAGATCGAGGCGAAGCTGCCGGGCCGCACGGAACGCTACTGCCTGCCCCTCGGCGCGGTGGAGGATGACGACAGTGCCAGCCCACTGGCCTACCAGCTCGCCCTCTCCCGCGTGCGCCAGGGGCGGCGCGTCGGCTACCTGACCGACGCCTTCGCCTCCGACGACTTCGTGCACGCCGCCCTGGTGAACTTCCACCGCAACGCCACGGCGCAGAGCGAGGAAGGCGAGATCCGCTTCATCGGCGGCGCCCTGCTGCACGACATCGAGATCCCCGAGGGGCCGGAGATCCGCCGCCTTTCCGCGGAACAGTCCAACTCCTCGATGATCATCGGCGACCAGGTGGTGCTGAAGATCCTGCGCAAGCTCTTCTCCGGCATCCATCCGGAGGCCGAGATGACGCGCCATCTCACCGAGGCCGGCTTCCAGAACATCGCCCCGCTGCTGGGCGAGGTGGTCCGCACCGGGCCGGACGGACAGCCGGTGACGCTGATGCTGCTGCAGGGCTTCGTCCGCAACCAGGGCGACGGCTGGGGCTGGACCCTGGACTGGCTGGCCCGCTCCGTGGACGAGGCGGCGCTGGCGCATGACGGGCACGAGGACATCTTCGCCGGCTACCTCACCTTCGCCACCGCGCTCGGCCGCCGCCTGGGCGAGCTGCACGCTCTGCTTGCCGGCCCCTCCGACAACCCCGCCTTCACCCCCGAACCGGCCGTGGAGGCGGACCGCACGGCCTGGGCCGAGGGCGCGCTGGAACAGCTCGAACCGGCGCTGAAGCTGCTGGAGAAGGCATCCGACCTGTCGGAGGCGGACGCCGCCCTGGCCCGCTCCCTGCTCGGCAGGGCCGGGGCCCTGCGCGGCAAGGTCCACGAGCTCGCGCGCTCGGCCGATGGCGCGCTCAAGACCCGCGTGCACGGCGACTTCCACCTGGGCCAGGTCCTGGTCTCCCAGGGCGATGCCGTGATCGTGGATTTCGAGGGCGAGCCGGCGCGCTCGCTGGAGGAACGCCGCGCCAAGGGCTCGCCGCTGCGCGACGTGGCCGGGCTGCTGCGCTCCTTCGACTACGCCGCCGCCGCCGCGGCGCAGAGCCACGACACGGGCAGCAGCTCCGCCGTGCCGCAGGAACGCCGCGAGGCGCTCCTGGCCCGCTTCCGCCAGGAGGCCTCCGACGCCTTCCTGGCGGCCTACCGGGCCGTGGAGCATGCGGCCGAGCGCCCCTGGGTTCCCGGGGATTCGGAACAGTCCCTCCTCGATCTCTTCCTGATCGAGAAGGCCGCCTACGAGATCCGCTACGAGGCGGCCAACCGGCCCGCCTGGCTCCCCCTCCCCCTGCGCGGCCTGGCCGCCATCGTCGAGAGGCTGATCCCCGATGCGGAATGACGCCGCCATCCAGGCCCTCATCGAGGGCCGCCACGGAGACCCCTTCGCCATCCTGGGCGCTCATGACGGCCCCGGGGGGAAAACGGTCCTGACCTTCCAGCCGGGCGCGAAGGGCGTGGAACTCCTCGACGCGGAAAGCGGCGAGGTCCTGGCGCCGATGGAGCGCATCCATCCCGCCGGCGTCTTCGAGGCCTCCATCCCCGATGCCCGTCCCTACCGCTTCCGGGTCGAATGGCCCGGCGGCGTGCAGGAGACCGAGGACCCCTACGCCTTCGGCCTGCTGCTCGGCGACATGGACCTCTACCTCTTCGCCGAGGGCCGGCACCGCGAGATGGGCCGGGTCTTCGGCGCCCAGGCGATGACGGTCGGCGGCATCCCCGGCGTGCGCTTCGCCGTCTGGGCCCCGAATGCCGAGCGCGTTTCGGTGGTCGGCCCCTTCAACAACTGGGACGGCCGCCGCCACCCGATGCGCCTGCGGCGGGAGGCCGGGATCTGGGAACTCTTCATCCCCCGCCTCACCCCCGGCACCGCCTACAAGTACGAGATCCGCGGCCCCGGCGGCGCCATGCTGCCGCTGAAGGCCGATCCCGTCGCCCTGGCCTCGGAGCTGGCCCCCGCCACCGCCTCCGTGGTGGCGGACCCGGCGCCGCATGAATGGCAGGACGCGGACTGGATGGAAGGCCGCGCCGCCCGCCACGCGCCCGACGCCCCCATCGCCATCTACGAGGTCCACCCGACCTCCTGGTGGAAGGCCGAGGACGGCCACGCGCCCGACTGGGAGGGCCTGGCCGACCGGCTGATTCCCTACGTGGCCGAGATGGGCTTCAGCCATGTCGAGCTGCTGCCGGTCATGGAACACCCCTTCGGCGGCTCCTGGGGCTATCAGCCGCTGGGCCTCTTCGCCCCCACGGCCCGCTTCGGCACGCCGGACGGCTTCGCCCGCTTCGTGGACCGCTGCCACCAGGCCGGCATCGGCGTCCTGCTCGACTGGGTGCCCGCCCACTTCCCGACCGACGCCCATGGCATGGGCCATTTCGACGGCACCGCCCTCTACGAGCATGCCGACCCGCGCGAGGGGTTCCACCAGGACTGGAACACCCTCATCTACAATTTCGGCCGCAACGAGGTGCGCGGCTTCCTGATCGCTTCCGGCCTGTTCTGGCTGGAGCACTACCATGTGGACGGGCTGCGCGTGGATGCCGTGGCCTCGATGCTCTACCGCGACTACTCCCGCAAGCAGGGCGAATGGGTGCCCAACCAGTATGGCGGCCGCGAGAACCTGGAAGCCGTGGCCTTCCTGCGCGAGCTGAACACCGTGGTCGCCGAGCGCTGCCCCGGCGCCGTGGTGATCGCCGAGGAATCCACCGCCTGGCCGGGCGTGACGAAGCCGGTCAGCGAGGGTGGCCTGGGCTTCTCCTACAAGTGGAACATGGGGTGGATGCACGACACGCTCCACTACATGGAGGAAGACCCGGTCAACCGCCGCTGGCACCACGACAGCATGACCTTCGGCCTCGTCTATGCCTTCTCCGAGAAGTTCGTGCTGCCGCTCAGCCATGACGAGGTGGTGCACGGCAAGGGCTCGCTGCTCGGCAAGATGCCTGGCGACGACTGGCAGAAACGCGCCAACCTGCGTGCCTACCTGTCCTTCATGTGGACCCATCCGGGCAAGAAGCTGATCTTCATGGGCATCGAGCTCGCCCAGCCGACGGAATGGAACCACGACGCCGCCCTGCCCTGGCACCTGCTGGACGATCCCGGGCATCGCGGCATGCAGGATCTCGTGCGCGACCTGAACGCCCTCTACCGCGGCCTGCCCGCCCTGCACCGCCTCGACGCGGAACCGGCCGGCTTCGAATGGGTGATCGGCGACGACAGCGCGCAGAGCGTCTTCGCCTATCTCCGCCGCGGCCATGACGGCGACCCGCCGGCGCTGGTGGTCTGCAACCTCACCCCGGTGCCGCGCGAGGGCTACCGCATCGGCGTCCCCTCCGGTGGCTGGTGGCACGAGCTCCTGAACAGCGACGCCGGCAACTACGGCGGCAGCAACCTGGGCAATGCCGGCGGCGTGATGGCCAAGGACCTGCCCAGCCACGGACAGGCGCAATCGCTCTCGCTCATCCTGCCGCCGCTCGCTACGATTGTGCTGTCACCCGGAGCACTCAACACGCATGGCCTTACCCCCTGACCGCCTCGCCCCCGGGCGGCCTTATCCGCTCGGGGCCTACTGGGACGGGCTCGGGGTCAATTTCGCGGTCTTCTCCGCCCATGCGGAGAAGATCGAGGTCTGCGTCTTCAACGCCACCGGCCGCAAGGAACTGGCGCGCTACCCCCTGCCGGAATGCACCGACGAGGTCTGGCACGGCTACCTGCCCGGCGCGCAGCCCGGCCTCGTTTACGGGTTGCGCGCCCACGGCCCCTACGAACCCCGGCGCGGCCACCGCTTCAACCCGCACAAGCTGCTGCTCGATCCCTATGCCCGCAAGCTGGTCGGCCAGGTCACCTGGTCCGACGCGCTCTTCGGCTACCGCGTCGGCAACAACCGGGAGGACCTCTCCTTCGACCGCCGCGACAGCGCCGTGGCCATGCCCAAGGCCCTGGTGGTGGACGAGAGCTTCACCTGGGGCGACGACCGCCCACCGGCCACCCCCTGGACGGACACGGTGATCTACGAAGCGCACCTGCGCGGCCTCACCATGCGCAACACCGCCCTGCACCCGCGCCTGCGCGGCACCTTCGCCGGCCTGTCCGACCCGCGCATGATCGAACACATGCTGCGCCTCGGCATCACGGCGGTGGAACTCCTGCCCGTGCACGCCTTCCTGCAGGACCGCTTCCTCGTGCAGAAGAGCCTGCGGAACTACTGGGGCTACTCCACCCTGAACTTCTTCGCGCCGGAAGCCGCCTATCTCAGCACCGGCTCGCTGAAGGAGATCAAGGTCGCCATCCGCCAGCTCCACGCCGCCGGGATCGAGGTGATCCTCGACGTGGTCTACAACCACACGGCCGAGGGCAACGAGATGGGCCCCACCCTCTCCTGGCGCGGCCTCGACAACGCCAGCTACTACCGCCTGATGCCGGGGGACGAGCGCGTCCACATCAACGACACCGGCACCGGCAACACGCTGAACATCACCCATCCCCGCGTGCTCCAGATGGTCACCGACAGCCTGCGCCACTGGGTGCAGACCTATCGCGTGGACGGCTTCCGCTTCGACCTCGGCACCATCCTGGGGCGGGAGGCGAACGGCTTCGACCCCGGCGCCGGCTTCTTCGACGTGCTGCGGCAGGACCCGGTGCTGTCCCAGGTCAAGCTGATCTCGGAGCCCTGGGACATCGGCCCCGGTGGCTACCAGCTCGGCAACCACCCGCCGGGCTTCGCCGAATGGAACGACCGCTTCCGCGACGACGTGCGCCGCTTCTGGCGCGGCGATTCCGGCCTGCGCCCCGGCCTCGCCAGCCGCCTCACCGGCTCCAGCGAACTCTTCGACCGCCGCCGCCGCCAGCCCTGGGCCTCGGTCAACTTCGTCGCCGCGCATGACGGCTTCACCCTGCGCGACCTCGTCTCCTACGCCCGCCGCCACAACGAGGCCAATGGCGAGAACAACCAGGATGGCCACGGCGAGAACTTCTCCGCCAACTGGGGCGTGGAAGGCGAGACGCAGCAGCCCTGGGTGCAGGAAACCCGGGCCCGCCTCCAGCGCGCCCTGCTCGCCACCGTCTTCCTGTCCGCCGGCACCCCGATGCTCCTGGCCGGCGACGAGATGAACCGCACCCAGGGCGGCAACAACAACGCCTACTGCCAGGACAACGAGACCTCCTGGCTCGACTGGGAGCACGCCGCCACGCCGCGCGCCCAGGTCCTCGCCGAGTTCGTCTCCCGCCTCGCCTGGCTGCGCCAGTGCTGGACCCCGCTCCGCCCCCGCTACTTCCCCCACAGCCGCACCGAGCCCGCCCCCGGGGTGCAGGACACCGGCTGGTTCGACCAGCACGGCCAGCCGATGCAGCCGGAGGCATGGAACGAGCCCGAGGCCCGCACGTTGACGCTGCGCCGCGCCGATACGGCCGCGGATGGCTGGGTCGAGGTCGTGATGCTGATGTTGAATGCCGATGGCGCGGAGCAGAGCTTCCAGATGCCGGAACCGGCGCTTCCCTGGCGGCTGCTGCTGGATACGGCGCTGCCGGAGGCCGAGGAACGCTCCCTGCTGCCGGAGGAGACCAGCCTGACGGTGGGGGCGCACGCGCTGCTCCTGCTGGGCGCGCGGGTCGAGAAGCCATGAGCGCCGCGCCCCCGATGCCCCTCCCGCCCCTCCCCTGGGGCGCGGAACTCCTGCCGGACGGCACGCGGACCCGCTTCCGCCTCTGGGCCCCCTCGGCCAGGGAGGTCGCGCTGGAGATCGCGGACCACCCCCCCGCGCCGATGCAGCCGGAACCGGATGGCTGGTTCTCGCTGGAGGCCGCCGCCCCGGCCGGCACGCGCTACCGCTTCCAGGCACGGCTGGAGAACGGCTCCACCCTCCCGGTGCCCGACCCGGCGGCGCGCTACCAGCCGGACGACGTGCACGGCTTCAGCCAGGTGGTCGATCCACGCGCCCATGCCTGGCGGAACACCGGCTGGAAGGGCCGCCCCTGGCACGAGACCATCCTCTACGAGCTCCATGCCGGCACCTGCGGCGGCTATGCCGGCATCCGCGCCATGCTGCCGCGCCTCAAGGCCCTGGGCATCACCGCCGTGGAGCTGATGCCGATCGCCGAATTCCCCGGCCCGCGCAACTGGGGCTATGACGGCGTGCTGCCCTTCGCCCCCGCCGCCTCCTACGGCACGCCGGAGGAACTCAAGGCCCTGATCGACGAGGCCCACGGCCTCGGCCTGATGATGTTCCTCGACGTCGTCTACAACCATTTCGGCCCGGACGGCGCCTATCTCCACGCCTATGCGAAGGACTTCTTCGACGAGGGCGTGCACACCCCCTGGGGCGCCGCCATCGACTTCAAGAAGGCCCCGGTCCGCGAGTTCTTCGAATCCAACGCCCTCACCTGGCTGCGCGAATACCGCTTCGACGGCCTCCGCTTCGACGCCGTCCACGCCATTGCCGAGCAGGACTGGCTCGACCACCTCGCCGCCCGCATCCGCCGGGAGATCCAGGCCGAGACCCCCGGCCGCCACGTCCACCTCGTGCTGGAGAACGAGCGCAACGGCGCCGGCCATCTCCGCGCCGGCCCGAAGGCACCGGGCTTCGACGCCCAGTGGAACGACGACGGCCACAACGTCCTGCATCCCCTCCTGACCGGCGAGCGCGAAGCCTATTACGAGGACTTCGCCGACAACGGCGCGGAAAAGCTCGCCCGCGTCCTGGCGGAAGGCTTCCTCTTCCAGGGCGAGACGATGCCCCATCTCGGCCATGCGCGTGGCGAGCCCAGCGCGCATCTCCCCCCCACCGCCTTCGTGCTCTTCCTGCAGAACCACGACCAGGTCGGCAACCGCGCCTTCGGCGAGCGCCTGCCCGCCCTGTCGCGCCCCGCCGCGCTGAAGGCCGCCACCGCCCTCCTTCTGCTCTCGCCGCAGATCCCGCTGCTCTTCATGGGCGAGGAATGGGCCGCCACCACCCCCTTCCTCTTCTTCACCGCCTTCCCGCAACAGGATCTCGCGGATGCGGTGCGCGAAGGCCGCCGCAAGGAATTCGCCAAGTTCGCCGCCTTCCAGGACCCGGAGAAGCGCGAGCACATCCCCGACCCGAACGCGGAAAAGACCTTCACCGATTCCATCCCCGACCCGGCCGAAAGCACCCAGGGCTTCCACGCGGAGATGCTCGCCCTGCACAAGGCCCTGATCGCCCTCCGCCATGCCGAGATCATCCCCCGCCTGCCCGGCGCGAAGGCGATCGGCGCCGATGCGGTGGGGCCGAAGGCCGTGCTGGCCCGCTGGCGCCTCGGCGACGGCACCCGCCTGACCATCGCCCTCAACCTGGACGAAGCCCCCGCCGCGGTGACGGCGGGCGGCACCATCGTCCTGCATGAATCCATCCCGGACGCCGCGGAATCGCTGGCCGCCGGAAGCCTGCCACCCGACTGTGCGGTGGTGATGCTCGACCTGCCGGAGAATTCGGGGCCATGAGCCGGGATGTCAGCCGGGATGAACTCCACGCCCTCGCGGAAGCCGCCGGGATCGCCTTGCAATGGCGCGACGCCCAGGGCCGCGACCAGACCGTCGCCCCCGAAGCGATCCGCGCCGTGCTGGAGGCCCTGGGCCTGCCCGCCGCCTCGCCGGAGCAGATGCGCGAGGCGCGGGAGACCCTGGCCGCCCAGGCCACACTGCCCCCGCTCTGCACCGCCACCGCCGGGCAGCCCGTGCTGCTGGGCCTGCCCGGCGAGCCCGAATACCGGCTCGACCTGGAAGACGGCGGCGTGCTGGAAGGCCGCGCCCGGCAGGAGCACGGCCTGTGCCGCCTGCCCGTCGCCCCGCCCCCCGGCTACCACCGCCTCCGCATCGGCGGCGCCGAGACCATCCTCGCTGTGGCCCCGCCACGCTGCTACCGTCCGGAAGACGCGCTGGCCGGAAGCGGCACGCACAACTCCCTCCCCTGGGGCCTGACCGTCCAGCTCTACGGCCTGCGCCGTGCCGGGCGGAACGGCATGGGCAGCGGCGGCGTGGGCGACTTCACCGCCCTGTCGCAATTCGTCGCCTCCGCCGCCCGCAAGGGCGCCCAGGCCGTGGCGATCAGCCCCGTCCACGCCCAGTTCTCGGCCGATCCCAACCGCTTCTCCCCCTATTCCCCATCCTCGCGGCTCTTCCTCAACGTGCTGCACGCCGATCCGGCCGTGCTGGGCGAGGCCCCTCTCCGCGCCGCCCTCGGCCGCACCGGCCTGGCCGGGGAATTCGACCGGCTGGAAGGGCTGGACCTCGTGGACTGGCCCGACGTGGCCCGCGCCCGCCTCGCCGTCTTCCGCGCCCTCTTCGACGCCTTCCCCGGCGCACCGGAATTCGACCGCTTCCGCTCGGAACAGGGCGAGGCCCTGGAAAGCCACGCCCGCTTCGAGGCCCTGCACGCCCATCTCTTCGCCCGCGACCCGGCGCTCTGGAACTGGCGCCAGTGGCCCGCGGAGTACCGCGACCCCGCCAGCCCCGCCGTGGCGGAATTCGCCCGCGTCCATGAGCGGGAGGTCGCCTACCACGCCTTCCTGCAATGGATCGCCGATCGCGGCCTCGGCACGGCGCAGCAGGCCGCCCGCGACGCCGGCGCCCGCATCGGCCTCGTCGCCGACCTCGCCGTCGGCACGGATGGCGGCGGCAGCCATGGCTGGAGCCGCCAGCGCGAGACCCTGCGCAACCTCACCATCGGCGCGCCCCCCGACATCTTCTCGCCGCTCGGCCAGGGCTGGGGCATCACCGCCTTCTCCCCCCTCGGCCTGAAGCAGGGCGGCTACGGCGCCTTCCTGGAGATGCTGCGCGCCGCCATGCGCCATGCCGGCGGCGTGCGCATCGACCACGCCATGGGCCTCGCCCGCCTCTGGGTGGTGCCGGAGGGCGCCGACCCGCGCGACGGCGCCTATCTGCAATTCCCCGCCGACGACATGTTCCGCCTCGTCGCCCTGGAATCGCAGCGCCACCGCGCCATCGTGGTGGGCGAGGACCTCGGCACCGTCCCGCACGGCTTCCGCGAGCGCCTGGAGCAGATCGGCATGCTCGGCATGCGCGTCCTCTGGTTCGAGCAGCGTGAAGGGGGCGGCCCCTTCGTCCCGCCCCGCGAATGGTCGCGCAACGCCGCCGCCATGACCACGACCCACGACCTGCCCACCGCCGTCGGCTGGTGGCGCGGCCTGGACATCGACTGGCGCGCCCGCCTCGGCCTGCTCGGAGAGGGCGAGGACGGCTCCGCCCAGCGCACCGAACGCGACCGCGACCGCGCCGCGCTCTGGCAGGCCATGCGCGACAGCGGCGCCGCCCAGGGCGATCCCCCGCCGCCAGAGGACGGCACCCCGGTCGCCGAAGCCGCCGCCGCCCAGATCGGCCGCTCCGCCTGCACCCTGGCCCTGCTGCCCGTGGAGGACGCCCTGGCCCTGCCGGAGCAGCCCAACCTCCCTGGCACCACCGACCAGCACCCCAACTGGCGCCGCCGCCTGCCCGGCGAGGCCGCGACCCTCCTCGACGACCCCGCCTGCACCCGCCGCCTCGCCGCGCTCGCGGAATCCCGGCCCGGCGCCGGCTGAACCCGCTCTGCCGGGGACCGGTTCCGGTCCCCGGCAGAGCTTCCACACCCTTCCCTACGGATCGGAACCCCGGTTCAGGCGCCCTGCTTGTCCTGACAGAAGCGGATGCGGTTGCTGAACGGGTCGGTCACGCTCATCACGAGCCCCCAGGGCTCGTCCTCCACGCTCGGCTTCCCGTGCTTGTAGTCCTTGCGCGCGAGTTCCCGCTGATAGGCTTCAACCCCCGTCATCCGCACGAACACCGTCGATCCCGGCGTCGCATCCCCATGATGGCCGCTGAGATGCAAGGTCAGCCCGGCGCGCGAGACCTGGGCATAGAGAGGGAAGTTCTCACCGAAACGGTGCTCCCAATCCAGATCGAAGCCGAGGAACCCCAGGTAGAACTCCCTGGCCAGGGCTTCGTCGAAGATGCGCAGGATCGGACAGGTCTGGTTGAAGCGGACCCCATCCCCGGAAGGCGCACGCCCGGCTGCAGCGAGGACATTCCAGCTCGCGAACCCGTGCTGGGCCGCCACGATTTCGAGGGCCGCGCCATGGGTGATGGCGATCTGCCGCTCCTGCAAGGCCGCGCGCAGCGCCTTTGCCATGGCCTTGGGATCAGGATGAGAACGCATAGCCTTCCTCGGATGGGCAAACGGTCGTCAGGGCTCGCCTTGCTGACGCATTCGCCCTCGGGAAGGGATGCGTTGCGGGAAACGGAAACGGCGCTTTCACCATCCCCATGCGGGGGCGAGCAGCAGGCAGCGCCAGCCTCGATACAACCCTAGTTTGGGCCATCCGCCGCAGCAAGCCGGCGCCGCCACGCCCCCTCATCGGCCAGCCCATGCGCGAGGAAGCGCCGAAGACCAGCCCCCCTTCTCGGCCCCGATTGCCTAAAGAATATATTCCTATTTTCATCCGGTCCATGCTACACTTCCCTCCATGCCCCTCCCCCGCCTCTCCCCGCCCCAGCCCTTCCGCCCCCTCTCCGACGCCGAGTGGTACGCCCTCCTCCCCCACCTCCTCCCTCGCACCCCGGCGGGCCGCCGCGTCGCCGACCTCCGCCGCCGCATGGACGCCATCTTCCACCTCGCCCTCACCGCCTCCCCCTGGCGCGAACTGCCCGCCCACTACGGCAACCCCGACAGCATCGCCCGCCACTTCCGCCGCCTCACCCATGCCGGCCTCTGGGAACACCTCCTCACCCTGCTGGCGAAATCCGCCCCCAACCACCCGCTCCGCACCATCGAGCACCGCATCTGCCGCGCCGCCCGCCGCGCCCACCGTATCCTGGGCTTCCGCCTGATCCTGCTCGCCCGCCGCCTGGGCCTGCGCTCGGCACTCCCCGGCCCGCCCTGGCTGCTGCCCGATCCGGATTTGTCCGAAACCCTCTCCCGGGCGAAAATCCCGGACTTCACAGGCGCCTACGGCACGATCGGCCCCTACCGCGCCCTGCTCCGCACCCTTCGCGCCCTCCACCGCACCGCCGCCGGCCGCGCCCGCCTCCCCAACCGCCTCCGCCACGCCTGGCCGTGAGGCCCGCCACCTCCTCCGGCGCTGATTTCCGCCCATGCCCCCTGCCACCACCCGCCCCCCTGGCGCGTTGTGCGCGGCAGCGAGCCCGCATCCAGGGCGCGGCCACGAGTGACGGAGAGCCGAAACAGTGATCCCCGAAACCCCGCGTGCGACGGCGCGTCTGCAGTTCCACAAGGACTTCACGCTCGACGACGCGGTGCCGCTGGTGCCCTATTACAAGGCGCTCGGCATCAGCCACCTCTACGCCTCGCCGCTGCTCAAGGCGCGCCCCGGCTCCACCCACGGCTACGACATCGTGGACCCCACCCGCATCAACCCGGAGGTCGGGGGCGAGGAGGCGCTGCAACGCCTCGTGGAGGCCCTGCACGCGGCCGATATGGGCCTCATCCTCGACATCGTTCCCAACCACATGGGCGTCGGCGGCGCCGACAACGGCTGGTGGCTGGACGTGCTGGAATGGGGCCCGCGCTCGCCCTTCGCCAGCTTCTTCGACATCGACTGGAACCCCGCCGACCCGGCGCTGAAGGACAAGCTCCTCGCTCCCTTCCTCGGCGGCCCCTACGGCACCGTGCTGGAATCGGGCGACCTCGCCCTGCATTTCGAGCCGGAAAGCGGCAAGATCTACGCCGAGTATTTCGAGCACCGCTTCCCCATCGCTCCCGCCACCTACGCGACCATCCTGCGCGCCACCGGCGATGCCTCGCTGGACGGCATCGCCCAGGTCTTCGCCGGCATCGGCCAGCCGGGAAGCGCGGAGGCCATGCGCGCCGCCGCCGGCGTGGCGCTGGACGTCCTCGCCCGCTTCGCGAAGGCGCCGGGCGGCCAGTCGAGCATCGACGCCGTCCTCGCCGCCTTCGACCCGAAGCAGCCCGAGAGCCGCGAGCGCCTGCACCGGCTGCTGGAGGCGCAGAACTACCGCCTCGCCTGGTGGCGCGCCGCGACCGACGAGATCAACTGGCGCCGCTTCTTCGACGTCACCAGCCTGGGCGGCCTGCGCCAGGAAGTCCCCGAGGTCTTCGAGGCCACGCACGAGCTGATCCTGAAGCTCTACGCCGAGGGCGCGATCGACGGCGTGCGTGTCGATCACGTGGACGGCCTCGCCGACCCGCGCGCCTATTGCCGCAAGCTGCGCCGCCGCCTGCGCGCCGCCGGCCGCCACCGCCCCGCCACCGCGCCGAAGGGCGAACCGCTGCTGCTGGTCGAGAAGATCCTCGCCCCGCATGAGCGCCTGCGCCAGGACTGGATGGTGGACGGCACCACCGGCTACAACTTCATGGACGAGGTCGCCGGCCTGCTCCACGACCCGGCGGGCGAGGAACGCCTGACCCGGCTCTGGGCCGAGCTCACCGCCCGCTCCCCCCGCTTCGAGGACGAGGCCCGCGAGGCCCGCCGCCAGATCCTGCGGGAGAACCTCGCCTCCGAGCTGAACGGCACCGCCACCGCCCTGCACCGCATCGCGCAGACCGACCTCGCCACGCGCGACTTCACCCTCACCGCGATCCGCCGTGCCATCTCCGAGGTGCTGGCGCATTTCCCCGTCTACCGCACCTACGTCTCCATGGCCGGCCGCAACGAGGAGGACGAGCGCACGCTGGAATGGGCGCTGTCCGGCGCCCGCCGCACCGTGCGCGCCACCGAGCGTCCCCTGCTCGACCTGCTCGACGGCTGGCTCGGCGGCGAGGTGCCGCGCAGCCTGCCGATCGCCGACCGCCGCCGGCGCCTGCGCGCCGCGGTGCGCTTCCAGCAGCTCTCCGCCCCCGTCGCGGCCAAGTCGGTCGAGGACACCGCCTTCTACCGCTACGGCCGGCTGATCTCCCGCAACGAAGTCGGCTCCGAACCCGGCCACCTCACGGAAAGCCCCGCCTCCTTCCACGCCATGTGCCGGGACCGCGCACGCAACTTCCCGCGCGAGATGCTGGCCACCGCCACCCACGACCACAAGCGCGGCGAGGACAACCGCATCCGCCTCGCGGTCATCTCCGAACGGCCCGAGGAATGGGCCACGGCGCTGACCCGCTGGACCCGGCTGAACAACAGCCTGAAGCGCGAGGTGGACGGCACCCCTGCTCCCGACGCGGTGGATGAGTTGATGCTCTACCAGACCCTGGTCGGCGCCTGGCCGCTGAACCTCGACCCCTCGGACGAACAGGGCGTGCAGGAGCTCATCAAGCGCGTCGCCGCCTGGCAGGAGAAGGCCCTGCGCGAAGGCAAGCGCCGCTCCGAATGGGCCGTGCCCAACGAGGCCTATGAATCCGCCTGCCAGGACTTCCTCCGCAACATCCTCGCCGCCGACCGCGCCAGCCGGATGCGCGAGGAGATCGCGGGCTTCGCCATGCGCCTCGCCCCCGCCGGCGCGGCGAACGGGCTGTCGCAGACGCTGATCCGCTGCACCTCCCCCGGCATCCCGGACCTCTACCAGGGCACGGAGTTCTGGGACTTCTCGCTGGTGGACCCGGACAACCGCCGCCCGGTGGACTTCCCCGCCCGGCAAGCGGCGCTGGAGGCGGGCGAGACCCCGGCCGACCTCCTGCCGCACTGGAAGGACGGCCGTGCGAAGCAGGCCGTGATCGCCCGCGCCCTGGCCCTGCGCGCCCAACGGCCGGAGCTCTTCGCGGAAGGCGACTACCTTCCCCTGGAGGTCCAGGGCGCGAAGGCGGCGCATCTCCTGGCCTTCGCCCGGCGCCGAGGCCAGCAGGCCGCCATCACCGTGGTCACGCGCCTGCCGGCAGCCCTGCTGGGCGAGGCGACGCAACCCCTGATCCCTCCCGAGGCCTGGGAAGACACCGCCATCCTCCTGCCGCCGGACATGCCGGGGGCAATCGCCGATGTGCTGAACGGCGGAGAGGTGGCGGCCCCGGACGGCATCCTGCCCGCCTCCACCCTGCTGGCGCGCCTCCCGGTCGCGCTGCTCTCCCTTGGCTGACCCCCGGCGGGAAGCCCCGGGCCGGACGCGGATGCGCGCCCGGCCTCCTTTTTCCCTGGACGTCGCGGGCAGCCATCCGCACAACCATGGCGAGAACGCTTGGAACCGCTCGCCGGGCGCGAGAGGATGTTTCCGGCTTTCCCTGCTTCCGCCTTTCCAGGAGGACCTGCCCGCGTGAACAATACCGACCTGCTCGCCCCCGCCCATGAGGCGACCGAAGGCACGGTCTCGCCAGAGGCCTTCCGCCAGAGGATCCTCGAAAGGCTGACGTATCAGGTCGGCGGATCACCGGAACGGGCAAGCGAGCGGGACTGGTTTCTGGCCACCGCCCTGGCGACGCGCGACCTGGTGATGGACCGCTGGCGCACCTCGAACGCCGACACGCTGGCCCGGGGTGACAAGCGGGTCTGCTATCTCTCGATGGAATTCCTGATCGGCCGGCTGCTGGCCGACACGCTGGGCAACCTCCGCATCACCGAGACAGCGCGGGAGGCCCTGTCGGGGCTGGGCGTGGACCTCGATGCCATCGCCGCACAGGAGATGGACGCGGCCCTGGGCAATGGAGGGCTGGGCCGGCTGGCCGCCTGCTTCATGGAAAGCCTGGCGAGCCTCGGCATCCCCGCCTTCGGCTACGGCATCCGCTACGAGCACGGGCTGTTCCGGCAGGTGATCCCCGCCGACGGCACCCAGCACGAGCTGCCAGAGGACTGGCTCTCGCTCGGCAACCCCTGGGAGTTCGAGCGCGCCAACCTGCGCTACAAGGTCGGCTTCGGCGGGCATGTGACGGTGGATGGCGGCCGGCTCACCTGGCATCCCGGGGAAACGGTGCGCGCCATCCCCTACGACACGCCCGTCACCGGCTGGCGCGGCAAGCGCGTCAACACGCTGCGCCTCTGGTCGGCCCGGGCCAGCGACCCGCTGCACCTCGCCGCCTTCAACCACGGCGACCACCTGGGCGCGCAGGCGGAGCGGATCCGGGCGGAATCCATCTCCCGCGTGCTCTACCCGGGCGACGAGACCCCGGCGGGGCAGGAGCTTCGTCTGCGCCAGGAATACTTCTTCGCCTCGGCCTCGCTGCAGGACGTCCTGCGCCGGCACATGGCGGAGTTCGACCGGCTGGACAACCTCGCCGACAAGGTCGCGGTGCAGTTGAACGACACGCATCCAGCGATCGGCGTGTCGGAGCTGATGCGGCTGCTGGTCGATGTCCACCACATGGAATGGGACCTGGCCTGGGACATCACCCGCGCCGTCACCTCCTACACCAACCACACGCTGATGCCGGAGGCGCTGGAGACCTGGCCCGTCTCGCTGGTGGAGCGTCTGCTGCCGCGCAACATGCAGATCATCTACATGATCAACGCGCGGCACCTCGACGCCGTGCGGAAGGCACAGGGCGAGAACGCCCGGCTGCTCGCCTCCGTCTCGATCATCGACGAGGACCACGGCCGCCGCGTGCGCATGGGCCATCTCGCCTTCATCGGCTCGCACCGGATCAACGGCGTCTCGGCACTGCATACGCAGTTGATGAAGGACACGGTCTTCGCCGACCTGAACCGCGTCTGCCCCGACCGCATCACCAACAAGACCAACGGCATCACCTTCCGCCGCTGGCTGCTGCGCGCCAACCCAGGCCTGACCAAACTCCTTGTGGACACGCTGGGGGAGGAGGTGCTCGACAACCCGGAGAAGCTCGCCGGGCTGGCACCGCATGCGGAGGAGATGGAATTCCGCCGCCGCTTCGCCGCGCAGCGCCGTGTCGCCAAGGAGAAGCTGACCCGCCTCATCCGCGACAGGATCGGCCTCGCCGTCGATCCCGAGGCGCTGTTCGACGTGCAGATCAAGCGCATCCACGAGTACAAGCGCCAGCTCCTGAACATCCTGCAGGCGGTGGCCCTCTACAACGCCATGCGGGCGCGGCCGATGAACAACTGGGTGCCGCGGGTGAAGATCTTCGGCGGTAAGGCGGCGGCGAGCTACTGGCAGGCCAAGCTGATCATCCGTCTCGCCCATGACGTGGCGCGGGTGGTCAACAACGACCCGACCCTGAACGGCATGCTCAGGATCGCCTTCCTGCCGAACTACAACGTGTCCCTGGCCGAGGCGATCATCCCCGCAGCCGACCTGTCGGAGCAGATCTCCACCGCCGGTCTGGAAGCCTCGGGCACCGGCAACATGAAGCTGGCGCTGAACGGCGCGCTGACCATCGGCACGCTGGACGGCGCCAATGTCGAGATCCGCGAGCATGTGAGTGCGGAGAACATCTTCATCTTCGGCCTGACTGCGGAGCAGGTCGCACGGAAGAAGGCCGCCGGCTACGATGCCCGCGAGGCGGTGGCAGCCTCGCCCGCCCTGTCGCAGGTCCTCGACGCCATCCGCAGCGGCGTCTTCTCGCCCGAGGAGCCGGACCGCTACGCGGGGCTGGTGGACGGTCTGCTGAACGACGACCGCTTCCTGGTGACGGCGGATTTCGACAGCTACGACACCGCGCAGCGCGAGGTCGCGGCCCGCTGGCGCGATCCGGAAGCATGGTGGCGCAGCGCGGTGCTGAACACCGCCCATGTCGCCTGGTTCTCCTCCGACCGCACGATCCGCGAATATGCCGAGGACATCTGGGATACCCCGCCACGGTGAGGCGGGGAGCCCCGCCTGCCCTACCGCATGATCTCGCGGTACAGCGCCGCGTACTGGCGGGCCGGGCGGGACCAGCCCACATCTGCCGCCATGGCATTGCCCTGCATCCGCCCCCAGGCGGCACGGTCCTGCCACAGGGCGCCAAGGCGGGCGAGGGCCAGTTCCAGCGCCTCCCGCGTCGTCGGCGCGAATTGCAGGCCGTTCGCCACACCGGCCGCCAATGCCGCCTCGTTGGCGTCGATCACCGTGTCGGCCAGTCCGCCGACCCGCGAGACCAGCGGCAGGGCGCCGTAGCGCAGCGCGCAGAGCTGCGTGAGGCCGCAGGGCTCGAAGCGCGAGGGCACCAGCAGCGCGTCGCAACCCGCCTGGATGCGGTGCGCCAGGGCCTCGTCATAGCCGAGTACGGCGCCCACCCGCCCGGGCCAGGCTCCGGCCGCGGAAAGGAAGCCTTCCTCCAGCGGTTTATCGCCCGCACCCAGCAGGGCGAGTTGCATGCCGCCCTCGGTCAGCGCCGGCAAAGCGGCGAGGACGAGGTCCATCCCCTTCTGCCAGGTCAGCCGGCTGACCACGCCCAGCAGTGGCGCCGAGGCATCCACATCCAGCCCCATTGCCGCCTGCAGGGCGGCCTTGTTCGCGGCCCGTCGCTCCGGATGCTCCCGGTCATAGGGCGCAGTCAGCAGGGGGTCGGCGGCAGGGTTCCAGACCGTCTCGTCGATGCCGTTCAGGATGCCGGAGACATCCGTCCCGCGCGAGCGAAGCAGGCCGTCGAGCCCCATGCCGCCTTCAGGCGTGCGGATCTCGGCGGCATAGCTGGGCGAGACCGTTGTGATCCGGTCGGCGAAGTAGAGCCCGGCCTTCAGGAAGCCGATGGCCCCGTAATATTCGACCCCGTCGATCGACCAGGCTTCCGGCGGCAGGTCCAGCTCCGCCAGGAGGTGGGGCGGGAACTGCCCCTGGAAAGCAAGGTTGTGCACCGTCATCACGGTGCCGGGGCGGCGCCCTTCGCCGTAATGGAGATAGGCCGGGACGAGGCCTGCCTGCCAGTCATGCGCATGGACGATATCGGGCGTGAAGGCGGGCAGCAGGCCCCGCGCCAGGCGCTCGGCCACGCGGCCCAGCGCGGCGAAGCGCTGGGCGTTGTCGGGCCAGTCGCCTTCCGGCCCGGCATAGGGGTTGCCCTCGCGCCCATAGAGATGCGGCGCCTCGATCGCCAGCACGTCCAGCGCCCCCGCCCGCCCCGACAGCAGCCGGGCCGGACCGCCGAAGAGATCCGGCAGTTCCGCCGCGACCTCCCCGCCCTCCAGCCGCCGCAGCACGGCGGGGTAGCCAGGCAGCAGCGTGCGGGCGGCGAAGCCCTCTCGTGCCAGGGCCGCCGGCAGCGCGCCCGCGACATCGGCCAGCCCGCCGGTCTTGATCAGCGGATAGGCCTCCGAGGCCACCGACAGGACAGAGGGCATCAGGCGGACAGCCGGTCGATCATCGGCTGGGTGATCAGGCAGATGCCCTTGTCGGTCCGGCGGAAGCGCTGCGCGTCGAGTTCAGGGTCCTCGCCGACCACGAGCCCTTCCGGGATACGGACCTCGCTGTCGATGACGACGTTGCGCAGCCGCGCGTGGCGTCCGATGTCGCAACGGGGAAGGATCACGGAACTCTCGATCTCCCCATAGGAATGCACGTGCACGTTGGGGAAGATCAGTGATTTGCGCACCAGCGTGCCGGACACGATGCAGCCGCCCGAGATCAGGGAATCCATCGCCTGGCCGCGCCGGTCGTCATCGTCATGGACGAACTTCGCCGGTGGCGTCAGCTCGCTGTAGGTCCAGATCGGCCATTCATGGTCGTAGAGGTCAAGCGCCGGCACCACGTCGGTCAGATCCACATTCGCCTGCCAATAGGCATCCACCGTGCCGACGTCGCGCCAATAGGCCTCGGCCTGATCGCTGGAGCGGACGCAGGATTCGGCGAAGCGGTGCGCCACAGCCGTACCGTGCTTCACCAGATAGGGGATGATGTCCTTGCCGAAGTCATGCTCCGAAGCCGGGTCCGCCGCGTCACGCCGCAACTGGTCGGCGAGGAAAGAGGTCTCGAAGACGTAGATACCCATGCTGGCCAGCGCCATCTCCGGATTGTCCGGCATGGCGGGCGGGTCCTTGGGCTTCTCCAGGAAGGAGATGATGCGGTCGTTCTCGTCCACATGCATCACGCCGAAGCCCGTCGCCTCCATGCGCGGCACCTCGATGCAGCCCACGGTGACGTCGGCACCGCTCTCGCAGTGCTGCCGCAGCATCTTCTCGTAGTCCATCTTGTAGACGTGGTCGCCGGCGAGCAGGACGATATAGCGCGTGCCATAGCTCTCGATGATGTCCAGGTTCTGGTACACCGCGTCGGCGGTGCCGGCGTACCAGGCGCTCTCCGAGACACGCTGGCTGGCCGGCAGGATGTCGAAGCTCTCGTTGCGTTCCGGCCGCATGAAGTTCCAGCCGCGCTGGAGATGCCGGATCAGGCTGTGCGCCTTGTACTGCGTCGCCACGCCGATGCGGCGGATGCCGGAATTGATGGCGTTCGACAGGGCGAAGTCGATGATGCGGGACTTGGCGCCGAAATAGACGGCCGGCTTGGCGCGCCGGTCGGTCAGCTCCATCAGCCGACTTCCTCGTCCGCCCGCCAGGACATAGGCCATCGCCTGACGCGCGAGCGGGGATCCTGCATGCGGCCGTAGAGGCATGGATGGGTGACTCCCTTCGACGACGCTTCCTCGTGCACGTCCGGTATGGCGCGCGAAGCGAATGTCACATGCACGTGGCCGCAAGTCTCTGCCCGGCCGCGCTTAATTTTCCGTGCGCGGCGGCTTCGGAGGCAGGAAATGCGGATAAGGCGGCCGCTTTCCGGCGTGCGGCCGGCCGCAGCGCACCGGAAGGAAGAAAGATCCGAACGGTCCTCGCGCCTGGATTGCGGCCGCAGTCCCTCGACGCCGCCTAATCCGAGGCGGGCTCCATCCCCACCCGTCCGGCCCTGCGCGGCCCACCCATGGCCGTGGCCACGGCTTCCAGCAGCATCGTGCCGGACACCGGTTTGTGGAGCAGCAGCAGCGGCCCGTTCTCCATGGCCTCGGCCACGCCGGCCACGGTGTCGCTTTCGGCATAGCCGGTGACCAGCAGTGCTGGCAGGCCGGGCAGGATGTCACGGACGGCCCGCAACAGGTCGAGCCCGGTCATGCCGCCCGGCATGGCGAAATCCGTGACCAGCAGGTCCGGCCGCTCTCCCCCCCGCAGACGCCGCAGGGCCTCGGCGGGCCCCTCGGCGCAGACGAGGCTGTGGCCCGCATCCGACAGGGTCTCGGCCAGTACGTCCCGCACCATCGGTTCGTCATCCACCAGCAGGATGCGGCAGGGCGCGTCCTGCGGAGCCGGCCGCGCCGCGGTGGCCTGCTCCACCCGGCCCTCCGCACACGGCAGCCAAAGGGAGATCACGGTGCCCTTTCCGAGCCGGCTGTCGATCTCCAGCGCCCCACCCGACTGCTCCGCGAAGCCGCGTGCCATGGCCAGGCCCAGACCGGTCCCCTCCCCTACCGGCTTGGTGGTGAAGAAAGGCTCGGTGACGCGGTTCAGCACCTCCGGCGCCATGCCCATGCCATGGTCGGCAACACGCAGACGCAGATAGCGCCCGGGCTTCAGCGCGGGCGAGGCCCCGGCCGCGCCCGGCAGTTCCAGCGCCTCGGCCGAAAGCCGGATCATGCCGCCATCCGGCATGGCATCCCGGGCATTGGCGGTGAGGTTGACCAGCACCGTCTCCAGTTGCGCGCGGTCGGCGAGCACCGGCGGCAGGGCGGGATCGACCGCCAGGGTGATCGAGACGCGGCCACCCAGCGTGTGCAGCAGCACTTCCCGCAGTTCGGTCAGCAGGAGGCCGACATCCTGCGGCTCCGCCCGCAGCTCGCCCTGCCGCGCGAAGCTCAGCAGGCGCCGGGTCACCGCGCCGCCCCGTTCCGCCTGTTCCGAGACCAGTCGGGCGAGGCGCCGCACGCTCGCCGGCTCCTCGGCCCGCAGCGCCATCAGCCGCGCGCCCCCCAGCACCGCCTGCAGCACGTTGTTCACGTCATGCGCGACACCGCCGGCGAGGCGACCCAGCGCCTCCATCTTCTGCGCCTGCGCCAGGCGACGTTCGCTTTCGGTCAGGGCCGCCGTGCGTTCCGCGACCAGCTGCTCCAGCCGCGCCGCCTGCCGCGCGCGGTCTTCGCGCGCCGCCACGATCTCGTCGATCCCCGTGCTGGAGCCGAGCCAGCGCAGGATGCGGCCCGATGCATCGCGCTGGGCCAGCGCCCGGACCAGGAACCAGTGATAGGCACCGTCCCGGCCCAGGAAGCGCATCTCGATGCTGTAGTCCTCGCCCGTTTCCAGGCTGTATCGCCACAGGCTGAGGGCATGCTCGCAATCCTCGGGATGCAGCACCCGGCGCCAGGCCTCCTCGTCGATCTGCTCCGGCGTCTGTCCCGTGAACTCGTACCAGCGGCTGTTGAGGTAATCGAGATTCCCGTCCGGCCGGCAGGTCCAGATGATCTGCGGCAGGACCTCCGCCATGGTGCGGAACCGGGCCTCGCTTTCCCGAAGTGCATCCGCGGCCCGGATGCGATCGGTGATGTCGCGCAGAACCCCGACGAGCCGCACCGCCCGGCCATCCTCGTTGCGCAGCACGCGGGCGCGGCCCTCCAGCCAGACCTCGCCACCGTCGGGCGCGGGGCGCAGGGGCCGGAAATCCACGGCAAAGGTATCGCCCTCGCGCGACATTCCCTGCCAGGCCGCGCCGATCCGTTCCCGGTCCTCCGGGTACGTCGCCGCTATCCAGTCGGCGGCGAGGATCCTGCCGCCCGGGGCCGTGACGCCGAGCAACTGGGCCGCCACGGGCGACAGCGTGCCCCCCTGCTTTCGCAGGTCGAGGTCCCAGGTGCCAAGCCCGTCGCCCTCCACCGCGAGGCGCAGCCGGGTTTCGCTCTCGGTCAGGGCGCGGGAGGCGGCGCGCGCCTCGGTCACGTCCTCCAGCAGGCCCACCCATTCCCGCACCCGGCCGCCAGCCTCGATGAGCGGCACCGCCCGCACCGAGAACCAGCCATGGAGCCGCTTCTCCCGGCCCGCCTCCTCGTCGCCCGCCGGCAGGGCGCGCCGGATGCGCCATTCGCCGCCATAGGGGCGCCGGCTGGCCAGCGAGGCGTGCCAGAGCGCATCCGCCACGCTGCGGTCGTCCGGATGCAGGGCCTCGAACCAGCCGCTTCGTCGCAGCCGCTCCACTGGCAGGCCGGTGAGGCGCGCCCAGGCCTCGGCTCCTTCCGGCAGGAGCCGGCCCGAGGGATCGGCGATCCAGACCAGCTCGCTGCTGGCCTCCACCAGGGCGCGGTAGCGGGCTTCCTGGGCCCGCAGGGCGGCGGTCACCGCTTCCCGCTCCACGGCCGCGACGCTGAGTGCGGCCGAGACCTCGGCGATCTCCCGGATTCCCGTGGGCAGCGCCAGCACGGCGCCGGATCGACCCTGGTCGGCCAGCAGGCCCAGCGCGTCGCGGATGCGGCGCGTGATCCGCAAGGTCAGCAACAGGCTTCCGGCCAGCAGCAGAAGCGCCACCCCAGCGGCGGGCAGGTAGTCCCGCAGCATCCCCTGATAGAAGAAGGCACGGGGCATCGACAGGGCGAGCGAATAGTCCTCCGTGGCGAGACGCGACCACGCCATGATGGCCATCACACCTTCCTGGTTCCGGACATAGGGCAGGACACCTTCCGGCGCCCGGGCGAGGCCGGCCACGATCTCCGGCGGGGCCGGGCGACCGATCATCTCCTCGCCGCCATGGGTGCGGGCAACCACGACCCCGTGCCGGTCCATCAGGGTGGCGGTCCAATCCTTCTGCATCAGGCGCTGCCGCAGCGCGCCACTCAGGGTCTCGGGCGCCAGCCAGAGCGCCGTGACGGCAAAGGGCAGGCCGGACGGGGCCGGGACCAGGATGCCCACCCGGCGGTCCAGCAAATCGGTCACCTCGGCCTGTCCGTCGCGCGCCACGCGCATCAGGGCCTGGCGCCAGCTTTCGGGAACGGGATCGGCCTGGGCAGCAGGGGACAGCGCCTCGATGTCGCGCCCCCGGGCATTGTAGAAGCGCAGGCTGCCCATCCGCGCCAGGGTCTGTGCCGGCGGGGTGGCGCGCAGGGCCGCGAGGGCGGACGCGGTGTCCGGGGAACCGGCCGGGAACGATGCCGGAAACTGCGCAGCGGCGAGCAATTCGCGCAACCGTGCCTCACCCAGCGCGAAGACCTGATCCGGCACCACCGCCAGCGCGCAGACGCTGGTGATTAGGTCGGAGGCCGTGCGCCGCATGTCGCGGCTGTGCAGGCTGGCCATGGCCCAGACGGCATAGAACGCGAAGGGCAGCACCGTGCAGGCGACCACCAGCAGCAGGTGGCGGCGCATGCCATAGAGCCGGCGCCCGGCCGGACGTGGCATCCGCGGTCCCCGTCCGGCCAGGGGCGCTTCGGTGGGCACTTCAGGTGACATGGAACCGGCTGGCCCGCTGACCGGCCGCATGGAACCGCACTTCGCGGCCCGCCGGAAGCCTGCCGAAGAGCGCGTGCCCCTGTCCGGAGGTGGAGGGAAGGCAGGCAGGCGCGGGGCGGCCGGGCAAGGGAGCGGCGGCCACTATCCCGCGCAGGGGCGCGTCAGGCGAGGCCAAGGGCACGGTAGAACCATTGCGACGGCGGCCAGGCGATGGCGATCTCCCCCCGCCAGATCAGCAGAGCCGCCACCACGGCGAGCAGGACGAGGATCGAGAGCGTCCAGGCCAGAACCAGGCTGGGGCCAGGCTCGGGGCGCGTGACGGGTGGAACAGGGCGCGGCGGTACCACGATCCCCTCGCGCGGCGGGCGCTCCCACTCCTCCGCCAGGGCAGAAGCGTGCTCCTGCGGCGCCGACCGGGGGGGTGGCTCCTCCAGGGCCAGGGCGGGGTCGGCCTCCAGGGCGCTGGCAGGCCGATCCGGGTGAGGCGTCCCGATGGCCTGGATCGGGCCATCGCCGGGCGATTCCTCCGCCGGTGCGTCACCACCTTCCGGCCGTGGCTCGCCGGGTTCGGCCACCATGGCCATGACGGGGTCCTGAGCCTCCGCCGCAAGCTCCCTGGCCGGAGGCTCGGCCGGTGGAGCGGCCGGGATGTCTTCCTCCACCACGGCGGCGGCCTGGCCCTGTTCCGGCAAGGGGAGCCAGTCCCGGCCGCAACGGGCGCAGCGCACCGTGCGTCCGGGCGACAACATCGCCTCCGGCACCTCGTAGGCCGCCTCGCAGCCGGGACAAACGATACGCATGCGAACTCCCTCGGAGCGATCCTAGCCTCATGCGGGCACGCGTGGCACACCCTGCCCCCATGGTGCGCTTCAGTGATGCGACCCTCCGCTACCCGGACCCGAATGGAGGAACCGGAAAGGAGGCCCTGCATGGTCTGCGTTTCTTCCTGCCCGCGGGCTCCTTCACCTGGCTCACCGGCGAATCGGGGGCGGGAAAGACCACCCTTCTCCGCCTCATGCAATGCGGGCTGCGCCCCAGCGCGGGCGAGGTCGAGATCCTGGGCGTGCGCCTGTCGCGCGCGCGCCGCACCGCCCTGCCCGCCCTGCGACGCCGAATCGGCTCGGTCTTCCAGGACTACCGGCTGCTTCCCTATCTGAGCGCCTTCGACAACGTGGCCCTGCCGCTCCGCCTGGCCGGTCGCTCCGAATCCTCGCTGCGGGCCGATGTGACGGAGATCCTGCGCTGGGTCGGCCTCGGCCACCGGACGGATTCGCTGCCGGAGCAGCTCTCCGGCGGCGAGCAGCAGCGCGTGGCCATCGCCCGGGCGGTGGTGGCGCGGCCGGAACTGCTGGTGGCGGACGAGCCGACCGGCAACCTCGATCCGCGCCAGGCACACCGCACCCTGGCCCTGCTGAACGAGATGAACCGCCTGGGCACCACCGTGGTGGTGGCGACCCATTCCCAGGAGCTGGTGGAGGCTTTCCCGGCGCCGGTCATGACCCTCTCGCGCGGGCGGCTGGTGCATTTCACCGGCCACGACCAGGGCGAGCTGGACGCCTACGACGCCTGGACCGAGCAGCCGGAGGCCGGGGAAGACGGGCTCGACGAGGATGAGGAGGCGCCGCATGGCTGAGCGCCGGCGCTCCCGCGATCCGCTTGGCTTGCGCCGGGCGCTGTCGAGCAAGCTGCTGCCCGGGCTGGTGGCAGCCATGGCGCTGCTCGCCGCCCTGGCCCTGGCCGGGGCGCATGGCGCGGCAGCCCTGGCCGAGCGCTGGCAGTACGGGGCGGCGGCGGCGGTGACGGCGCAGGTGCCCGACCCCACGCCGGAGCGCATGGCGGCGGCGCTGTCCGTGCTCCGCGCCTCGCCGGAGGTCGCCTCGGCGGAAACGGTGGACCCGGAGCGGATGGCGGCGCTGCTGCGGCCCTGGCTGGGGCAGTCCTCCGCCGCCTCCTTCCCGCTGGCCCTGCCGGGGGTGATCGAGGTGCACCTGCGCGATCCCTGGGGCGATGGGGATGGCGATCCCGAGGCGCTGGCCGGGCTGCTGGCCCAGAAGGTGCCCCGGGCCGAGATGGAATCGCATGGTATCTGGGTCGCCCGCCTCGCCGTCCTGGCGCGCAGCGTGGAGGGCATGGCCTTTGCGGTGCTGGCGCTGGTGGCCGGGGTCTCGGCGGCGGTGGTAGCGGTGGCGACGCGGGCCGGCCTGGCGGCGCGGCGAGAGGCGATCGGCATCCTGCATGACCTGGGCGCCACGCATGGCGCCATCGCGGGGCGCTTCGCGGCAAGGGTGGCCGGGTTGGCCGCGAGCGGGGCTCTATTTGGGACAGTGCTGGCCGCCCCGGCCCTGATGGCGCTGGCGCGGCTCGCCGCCCCCTTCATGGGCGGGGGTGGCGTCGGTGGGCCGCGGGGCGCCATTCCTGGTGCCGCTGTTCCGGTGACCGGTCTTTCCTGGGGTGGGCTCCCCTGGGGAAGCCTGCCCTGGACCGGGCTGCTGATCCTGCCTTTCGCCGCCGCGCTGATCGGATGGCTGACCGCCCAGGCCACCGTGCGCCGATGGCTGCGCCGCCTGCCGTGACCGGGGCAACCAGGCCGGGACGGTCCCTGCATGGGCGGGGCCCGGTGAAGAACCCGTGCTGCCGGGCCCCTGCCGGGATGGTGCCGTGAACCTCCCGCCGCGTCTGCGGACCCTCACGCCGGCCTTGCGCCGGGCCTTCACCGGGCGCCGGCTGCTGCGGCGCGGCGCCTTCGCCCTGCTCCTTGCCGTCTCGTTGGCCATCGGGGCGGGCTATGCCTGGTTCCTGGATGCCGCCTCCGTACCGCCGCCGCCCCGATTGCCGGAGGGGACGGGAATCGCGGTGCTGACCGGCGGCCCCGACCGGGTCGAAACCGGGTTGCGCCTGGCGGCCGCCGATCCGGGCGCGCCGCTGATCATCTCGGGCGTCGGGCGGAACACGGATATCGCGGCCCTTGCGCACGAGGTCAGCGTGGAGCCCTGGCCCTATCTGGACCGGATCACCCTGGGGCACACGGCCCGCAGCACGCGCGGCAATGCGCGGGAAATCGCCGCCTGGGCGCGGGGGCACGGGATCGGGACATTGGCGGTGGTCACCGCGGGCTTCCACATGCCGCGCGCCCTACTGGAGATACGGCGGGAGTTGCCGGATACCCGGTTGATCCCTTATCCCGTCGCTCCCGCCCGTGCCCGGCCCCCGGCCATGCTGCGGGAGTACCTGAAATTCGCCGGCGCCCTCGCCGGCCTTTCCGCCTATGGCCGCTCGGAGCCGGACCCTTGATCGCCTTGCGCTCCGCGCTGTTCAACGCGCTCTTCCTCTTCTCGATGGCCGTCTTCCCCTGGATCGGCCTGATGCTGCCCCGGCGCATGACGCGGCCCTTCGTGCGCGGCTGGACTCGCTGGGTGCTGCGCTGGATGGAGCTGATCTGCGGCATGCGGGTGCGGGTGACGGGGCTGGAGAACATCCCGGCCGGCCCCTGCATCGTCGCGTCCAAGCACCAGTCGGCCTTCGACACCTTCGTCTGGCTGACCCTGCTGCCCCATCCGGTCTATGTCATGAAGCAGGAATTGCTGCGCCTGCCGGGCTGGGGCGCGCTGGCGCGCCGCTTCGGCTCGGTGGGGGTGGACCGCGCCGGCGGCGCCACGGCCCTGAAATCCATGGTGCGGCAGTCGCGCGAATTCGCCGAGCGGGACGGGGCGCAGCTGGTGATCTTTCCGGAAGGCACCCGCACCGCGCCGGGCGAACGCGTGCCCTGGCAGCCGGGCGTGGCGGCGCTTGCTTCCGCCACAGGCCTGCCGGTGGTGCCGGCAGCCACCGACAGCGGGCGTTTCTGGGGACGCCGCTCCTTCGCCAAACGGCCGGGAACCATCACCCTGGCGATCCTCCCTGCCCTGCCGCCCGGCCTGCCCCGCGCCGAGCTGATGCGGCGGCTGGAGGATGACGTGGAAACCGCTTCGGCCGCGTTGCCTGGGGGACACCCGCCCCCCGGGCCCTGACGGGGATGTCGAACGGGCGGCTGTCAACACGCATCTGTGGATAATTTGGTGGAAGAGCTGCGGGGCGATCCTGTCATGCGCCACCATCACCACGCGTCAAGGGCTTGCCAAACCACGGTTTTGATGCATCGGGCCTTGAGCGCCCTTTGTTCTTCTTCTTTTTATTTCAACGCTTTAACGGCAGGCACAGGCTATCCCCAGCCCATTGTGGGCAAGGGGGCGCAAACCAGCCCGGCGCTGGGGACGACTCCGCCCGAACCTGTGGACAACTCTGCGGAAAGCTGCGTGGCGATTGGGTTTTTTCAGCCTCGGTTTTCCCGGTCCGGCTTTTCCCCAGGCTTCGCCTCACCGAAGGCCGTGCCAGGCACCGCCCCGGCCGGCGGCAGCAGGTCGGCCAGCCTTTCCAGTGCCGCATCCCTGACCCCCAGGGCCCGGAGTTGCGATACGGTGTTGAGCAGATAGTCACGGTTGCTGCCCATCGCCCCGATCCCGAGGCCGATGGCGTGCGCCGCCTCGTCCGGACCCAGCCCGGCGCAGTAGGTGTCCGACCGGCGGTCCACCACATAGGCCACCGCCCGCACATCGCGCCCCTCGTCCAGAAGCCGGACCTTCAGGCGCATCTGGTGGTAGGAGCCGCCGGACATCTCGCGTTCGTGGAGATAGTCCAGAACCTCCGCCGCCCGGCTCCGGACGACGCGCAGCGCCACGCCCCGGCAGGCGCCGCCCCGGTCGAGGCCCAGCACCAGGCCCGGGCGTTCCGGCGTGCCGCGATAGCGGGTGGAGCGGATGCAGAAGCGGCGATGGTAGCCGCGCAGCAGGGCCGGGTGCGTCCCGTCCACCGCGAAGCCCGGCTTCCAGATGAGCGAGCCATAGGCGAAGACGTAGAGCGAACCATCCGCGTCCAGCAGCGCCTCGTCCAGGACGGGCGGCGGCTCGGTTTCCGGTGGGCTTCGGGTGCCTTCGGGGGCTGCGGAGGGGTCAGGGGTCATGCGGTCGGCCGGGGGGCGCGCTATAGCGGTTGGCGTGGATACCGAGAAGAACGGCGCGCCCGCGCCAGGCACATGGCAGGCTTCCCAGGCAGGACCGGATGCCCCCGCGCGGATGGCCGATGGCCAGGACACCAGAGCCGGAGGCGGGCGGAGCGCCCAGTCCCCTCCGGAGCGCGCTTCGGGACGCCGCTCCGCCCGGCGCCGCCGGCTGCGGCCCGCGCCGCTGCTGCTGGGGCTGACCGTGCTGCTGGCCGGGCTGGCCGCCGCCCATGCCATGCTCTGGCACTGGATGGGCGGGCGGCTGGAGGAAGGCTTCACCGCCTGGGCGCAGAGCCGCCGCGCGCAGGGCTGGCGGGTGGAGTACGGCACGCCGCAAAGGGGTGGATGGCCCTTCTCCGCCACGCTGCACCTGCCGGATTTCCGGTTGAGCGGCGGCAATGCCACGCTGCCGGGGGGGATCGACTGGCGCTCGCCGGCCCTGGACTTGCGGGTCGTGCTGCCACGGCTGGACGAGCTGCGCATCGAGCCCAAGGGGCCGCAGCGGCTGCGCCTGGGTACGCTGGAACTGCCCTTTGCGGCGGACCGGCTGACCGGGCTGCTGCCCTTGCAGGCGGATGTCCTGCCCCGCGGCGGCGAGTTCCGGGCCGAGCGCCTGCGGCTGGGCCTGCCCGGCACCGCCGCGGATGGCGGGCTGGAGATCCGCCGGCTGGATGTCACGCTGGACACGCGCAGCAGCGCCACGGAGGGCGAGAGCGCCATTGCCCTTTCGGTTCAGAGCCAAGGCATCACCCTGCCCACCCTGCCGCAGGGGCGAAGCTGGCCCCTGGGGCCGAGGATCGAATCGGCGGGGCTGACCGCTTCCATGACCGGCCCCCTGCCCGTCGGCCGCATCCCGACCCGGCGTGCCGAAATCTGGCGGGATGCTGGCGGCGTGCTGGAACTGCGCGACGTGACCCTGCGCTGGGGTCCCGCCGCGGCGGCCGCCGCGGCGACGCTGGCGCTGGACGAATCGCTGCAGCCGATGGGCGCCGGCACGGTGCGCCTGGTGGGTGCGCAGGAGGCCCTGTTGATGCTGGGCGCCGGCGGCGTGATCGACGCACGCACGGCCGAGACCGCGTCCCGCATGGCGGCGCTCCTCGCCCGGCCGGGCGCCGAGGGCGAACCGCCTCAGATCGAGTTGCCGCTCACGCTCCAGGACCGCCGGCTTTCGCTGGCGCGGCTGCCTGTCCTGCGCCTGCCGGAACTGGTCTGGCCGGTGCCGCCGGACCACCGCGACAGCGAGGAGTAGCACCGCCCGGCCGTCAGGCCGGCGCCGGAAGCTCTGCCTCCTGCCGGAAGCGGAAGGGGGTGGAGCCGGTGGTGCTGGGGTCCATGGCGAGGCGATGCGCGAGCGGCGGAAAGGCGCGGGAACGGCAGTCCGGCCGGTCGCAGAGGCGGCAGGAGAGGCCGATGCCGACACGGGCGCGGTCGAGGTCCAGCCCATCGGCGTAGAGCACCTCCCCGGCGCGGGAGATCTCGCAGCCCAGCGCCACCACATGCACGGGCACCGGCTCGCCCCAGCGCGCCGCGCGGCCCTCCACGGTGCGGGCGATGCAGAGGAAGGCGGCACCATCGGGCAGTTCCACCGCCTGCACCCGCAGCCGGCCCGGCGTGGCGAAAGCGTTGTGGACGATCCAGCGCGGGCAGGAGCCGCCGAAGCGGGCGAAGGGGAAACCGGCGGCGGAGAAGCGCTTGCCGACATTCCCGGCCGGATCGACGCGCAGGAAGAAGAAGGGCAGGCCACGCGCCTCCTCCCGCTGCAGGGTCGTCAGGCGCTGGGCAGCCTGCTCGAAGCTGACACCGAAGCGGGTGGCGAGGCGGTCGAGGTCATGGCGCAATTCGGCGGCGGCGGCGCGATAGGGCTCGTAGGGCATCAGCAGCGCCGCGGCGGCGTAGTTCAGCAGGCCGATGCGGATCAGGTTCGCGGCTTCCGGCGTCGAGGGCGGCTGTGGCGCGAGGCAGGCCTCCACCGCCTCCCGCGCTTCCAGCAGCATGAGCTGGAAGGCGAGGTGGAAGGCCCGGCTCTCGCGCGTCAGATCCTCCGACAGGTCGAGCCTGCGGGTGGCGGGGTCGTAGTGGCGCAGGTTCCCCTCGGTGGGGCCGACGAAGATCGAGACGCCGTGGCGGGTCCGCAGCCGCTCGCCGATCGCATGGCCCGAATCGGTGCCGCCATCGGCCAGCTCCCGGCCGATCGCCTCGGCGGCTTCCTCCAGTGGGGGGAAGTGGTTGGCGCGGTCCTGGAAGAAGTCCCGCGCCTCCTCGGTCGGCAGGATCAGCCGGCGTCCCGAAGGCAGGGCGATGCCGCCGGCATCCTCTCGCGCCACGCGCAAGGCGCGGTAGAGCGCGAGCATGGCGCGGGCCGCCGTGGGCGAGCCCTGGACCAGTGTGGCGAACTCGGCCTCCGGCACGGCCTCCAGCCCCAGCAGCGGATCGCGCAGGACCTCCCGCAGCCCCGTTTCCACCTGCTTCTCGCGCTGGCCGGACAGGGCGGCGAGATCGACGCCGAAGGCATCGGCCAGCTTGAGCAGGAGCGAGGCGGTGACGGCACGCTGGTCGTGCTCGATCAGGTTCAGGTAGCTGGCGGAAATGCCCAGCCTCGTGGAGAGCGCCTGCTGCGTGACGCCGCGTTCCTGGCGCAGGCGGCGGATCGTGGGACCGATCAGGGTCCGGGACATTTTTTTACAGACCTTACATATTTACAGGCTTCACAGTGAAGTTCTTCACAGCTTGCCCGTTGCACAGCAAGGAAAGCGTGGCTTGCGCCGGAGAGCAATGTCAATTCTTCACGAAGGCACTCACATGAGGTGGAGGGCGGTGGTCAGACCTCGCTGCGGCGGAGCAGGTAGTCGAGGCCGCCGACGCGGTACCAGTGATAGCCATAGGCCTCCATCAGGATGCGGTGGCGGCCGTGCTTGTCGGGGCGGCTGTGGTCACCAGACAGCAGGTTCACCAGAAGGCTGTCGTGCGAACCCTCGGCGCCCGGGTCGATCATGATCTCCCGCGCCTCGGCGCTCAGGTTGTGGATCACCAGCACCGAGTTCCGCCGCCAGTCGTAGCGCAGCGCCAGAACCTCCGGCGTGCCGGTGGAGACAGGTTCGAAATCGCCCCAACTGATTTCCGGCACCTCCTTGCGCATGCGGATGATGCGCTCGGTCCAGTTCAGCAGGGATTCCGGGTCCCGCCGCTGGTCGGCGACGTTGACGTGCTCGAAGCCATAGGCGCCGCCGGAAATGACGGGTTTCGCCGGATGGCTGCTCCTGGTGAAGCCGGCCTGCGGCTCGCTGGACCATTGCATCGGCGTGCGGGCGCATTCGCGTTCCGGCAGGCTCAGGTCGTCGCCCATGCCGATCTCGTCGCCATAGCGCAGGACGGGCGTGCCCGGCAGGGTCATCATCAGGCTGTAGGCCAGCTCGATCCGGCGCCGGTCGCCCTGCAGCATGGGGGCGAGGCGCCGGCGGATGCCGCGCCCGTAGAGCTGCATCGAGGGGTCGGGGCCAAAGGCATCGAAGACGGTCTGGCGCTGCCGCTCCGTCAGCCGGCCGAGATCGAGCTCGTCATGGTTGCGCAGGAACAAACCCCATTGCCCCGTGGCAGGGCGGGGCTTGGTCTTCTCCATGGCCTTGACCAGCGGGCGGCTGTCGCCGCTGGCCAGGGCGTAGAACAGGGTCTGGTTGACCTGGAAGTTGAAGATCATGTGCATGCGGTCGCCGTCGTCGCCGAAATACTGGAGGTCGGCCTTCGGCAGCACATTGGCCTCGGCGAGGATGATGGCGTCGCCGCGCCGCCACTGCAGGAATTCGCGGAAGCTGCGCAGCATGTCGTACTGCTCGACGGGCCTCGTGACGCCGGGGCCCTTCTTCGCGATGACGAAGGGCACGGCATCCATCCGGAATCCGGACACGCCGAGTTGCAGCCAGAAGCCCATGATCTTGAGGATTTCCGCCTGCACATGCGGGTTGGCGGTGTTGAGATCGGGCTGGAATTCGTAGAAGCGGTGGAAGTACCAGGCTTTCGCGACGGGATCGCGGCTCCAGGTGCTGTCCTGCACGCCGGGGAAGACGACGCCCTGATCCGCATGGGCGGGCTTCCGGTCGGCCCAGACATACCAGTCGCGATAGGGCGAAGCCGGGTCCTTGCGGGCGGACTGGAACCAGGGATGCTCGTCCGAGGTGTGGTTGACCACGAGGTCGATGATCACGCGCATGCCACGCTGGCGGCAGGCATGGGTGAATTCCACGAAGTCGCCCAGCGTGCCGTAGCGGGGATCGACGCCGTAATAGTCCCTGATGTCGTAGCCGTTGTCGCGGCCCGGCGAAGGCTGGAAGGGCATCAGCCAGACGGTGGTGATGCCCAGGCCCTGGAGGTAGTCGAGGCGCCGGGTCAGCCCCTCGAAATCCCCGACGCCGTCACCATTGGCATCCATGTAGGTGCCGACCGACAGGCAGTAGATGACGGCGTTCTTGTACCAGAGGTCGTCGATCAAGCGAGGGCTCCCGGAACTGCTTCGCGGCGCTGGCGGAGGTGCCGCCAGCCGGCGAAGCCCCTGGCTCCCTTACCGCCGCGCCAGGTCGATCAACGCCGCGAAGCCCGTTTCGCTGCCGAAGGCGAGATGCGTTCCGGTGCTGTTCCAGCTCAGCGCCGAGACGGGGCCCCGGCCGGGTGCCGCCAGCGGCACGATCTTGCTGGACGCGATCTCCGCCATCAGCACCAGCCCATCGGAGAAGCCGGCGGCGAAGACCTCCTGGCTCGGATGGCAGGCGACCGCGGTGCAGAGCACGCCGTCGCCGCCCGCGATCTCCTCCGGCGCCTTGCCCATCGGGCCGCCGCCGAAGAAAGGCCAGCAGATCACCGCCTCGGAACCCGAGGTGCAGAGCCAGCGGCCCTTGGGGGTGAAGGACAGGAAGCGCGTCTTGGACGGGTAGCCGGACATGCGCATGTGCTGCCCGTCCGTCAGGCGCCAGCCGTGCAACGCGTTCTCCTGCATCGCGGTGACGACATGGGAGCCGTCGGGCGAGAAGGCGATGGCGTGGTGGCTGCCCTTCCAGTCCAGCTTGCGCGGGTTGTCCTCCTTCGCCGCGACGAACCAGATCGAGGCGCCGTTGTAGTGGCTGGCCGCGATCCGCTTGCCCTTGGCATCGAGGGCGACGCCGCCGGCGGTGGAGGGGGTGGCGAGCGTCTTGAGCGTCTTTCCCTTGCCGTCGAGGACATGCACCGCCTTGCCCACCGCCGCGACGCGCACGCCGGAGGGATGGGTGGCGAGGTGTTCCACCCATTTCATCATGCCGAAACTGGCCAGTTCCGTGACCTCGCCCGCCGGGCTGGTGCGCAGCAGGCGGCCGTCGTCGCCGCCGGAGAGGTAGCCATCGGCGCAATCCGGCACCAGGGACTGCGCCGCGCCGTCATGCGCCTCGACCCGGCGCCATTCGCCGGACAGGTCGCGCAGGTCGGCCAGGTGCAGGGTGCCGTCGCCCAGGGCGAAGGCGGCGGAGCCTCCGTCATGGCCGAAGGCGGCGCCCACGACCCAGGCGCCGAGGTCGCGCGAGGTGCCCCGGCTTTCCAGCACGAAATCGACGTTGCCGAGCGTTTCCGACATCAGGCGGCGACCGTGGATTCGAAGCCGCGGCGCAGGCGAGGGCGGTTGATGTTGCGCCCGATGAAGACGATGCGGGACTTGCGCGGCCCCTCGGCATCGGCGGCGGCGAGCGGGATGTAGTCGCCGTCGGCGATCATGTGCACGGCCTGGAAGGCGAAGCGGCGGCCTTCCTGGCCCTTGTAGTAGAGGATGCCCTTGGTGCGGAGGAGGTCCTGCCCCTGGGTGGCCAGCACCTCGCTGATCCAGGCGTTGAACTTCGCCTCGTCGATCGGCTTGTCCACCTCGAAGGAGACGCTCAGCACCTCGCTGTCATGGCTGTGCTCGTCCTCGCCGGAGAGGAATTCCGGCTCGCGCTCCAGGATGCGCTCCAGGTTGAAGGCGTCGCGGCCGATCACGCTTTCCACCGGGATATCGGACTTTGTGGCGCGGCGGATCTCGACGGTGGGGTTGATGGCGCGGATGCGGCGCTCGACCTCGTCGGCCTGTTCCGGCGTCACAAGGTCCATCTTGTTCAGCACGATCAGGTCGGCGAAGGCCACCTGCTCCTCCGCCTCGGGGCTGTCGCCCAGGCGCTCCAGCAGGTGCTTGGCGTCCACCACCGTCACGATGGCATCCAGGCGGGTGGCCTTCTTCACGTCCTCGTCGACGAAGAAGGTCTGGGCCACCGGCGCCGGGTTGGCGAGGCCGGTGGTCTCCACGATGATGCCGTCGAAGCGGTCGCGGCGCTTCATCAGGCCGCCCAGAATGCGGATCAGGTCGCCGCGCACGGTGCAGCAGATGCAGCCGTTGTTCATCTCGAAGACCTCCTCGTCGGCATCGACGACAAGGTCGTTGTCCACCCCGAGCTCCCCGAACTCGTTGATCACGACCGCGAATTTCTGGCCGTGGTTCTCGGTGAGGATGCGGTTCAGCAGGGTGGTCTTGCCGGCGCCGAGATAGCCGGTGAGCACGGTCACGGGAACGGGCTCGCGCTCCTGCGGCTTGGCATCCTGGGTGGTCGTGGCGGACATGCGGAGGCCCTCCGGAAGTCGGGGAAACAGGGTTCAGGGCGTTATATGGTACGGTTTGCCCGCTTGGTCACGGGGCCGGGCCAGAAGGGGCCGCGCCCGGGGTGGGTGGCGGCCCTGCGCGCCGTTCGGGGCGCGCTTCTGCCTGGCACCGGGCCGGGGCATGCCGCCAGCCATGACACTTTAGGGTTTTAGCGTTTTAGGATTTTAGCCCTTTATCTGTCCCGGCGGATGCAGGGCTTCGATCCTCGGGGCGAAGCCGACCCTTCCGGTCCGGGGCAGGTGGCGCCTTGGAGGGAATGGCGCGGGATGCGTCTTGATTATATTCCTATATCGCGCCGCCAGCGAGGAAGCAAGGCGTGTCAGGGGGCTGTGCTCCGATCCGTGCGGCGGGACACATGGCCCGGGGGAAGGCTCCGCCTTGCCCCCGTACCCCCATCCGCCAGGACCCTGAGGGTCCTGGACCTCCCCTTCGCTGGCACCTGCCGCGGCTGGATCACGCCGGAGAGCGATGCTCCCCGGCGATGGCCGGTGCCACGCGCGCGGACAGGTGTGCTTGATTCTTCGGGCGCCTGCTGTTTCCGCCAGCCCTGCGGGATGGGACCGGCGGACCGAGGGTGACCGTGGGTGCCAACTCCCGGGGTCCAGGGCGCGAAGCGTCCTGGCGGTGAGGGGGTTCCGGGGAAGAGGCGGCGCCTCTCCCCTGGGGGTGGCCAGGGGAGACGTCCGTGCCTGCCAGGGCTCGTCCTATTCCGCGTCCGGCTGACGCGCCGGGGCGGCCTCGGCGAAGGCCGGGAGGGCGTTGCAGGCCGCCTCCGCCGCCAGGAGGCGCGGAAGGGCGGCGAGGTCGCAGCCGAAGCGGCGGGCATTGCCGAGTTGCGGCACCAGCGCGATGTCGGCCAGGGTCGGCGCCGTGCCGAAGCAGAAGGGACCCGGCTGGTCGTGGATCAGCGCCTCGCAGGCGGCGAGGCCATCGCCGATCGCCCAGCGGGCCCAGGCCGTGACCTCCTCCTCGGGCAGTCCCAGGCCGCGCAGCCGGGCCAGGACCTTGAGGTTCTGCACCGGATGGATGTCGCAGGCGATGGCCTGGGCGAAGGCGCGGACCCGGGCGCGGTCGTCGCGCCCCGAGGGCAGCAGGGGCGGCTCGGGCCAGCCTTCCTCCAGCCATTCGCAGATGGCCAGGGACTGGGTGAGGACCGCGCCCTCGTCCGTCTCCAGGGCGGGCACCAGGCCCTGCGGATTCAGGCGGAGATAGTCCGGCGCCCGCTGCCCGCCATGGCGCAGGTGGTGGAAGGCCTGGCCGGGGCGGAGGCCCTTCAGGTTCAGGGCGATCCGCACGCGCCAGGCGGCGGAGGAGCGGAAATAGCCGTGCAGGCGCATCGTTTCGCCTTTCGCCGCGTCAGCGGGCCGGAAGGATGATGGCGCGGCACTCGCCGAAGCCGATGGGGGCGGCGCCGTCGCGGCGGGCGCGGGCACGCAGCGTGACCTCGTCGCCATCCTCCAGGAAGCGGCGGCTCTCGCCGGAGGGCAGCGCCACCGGCTCCTTGCCGCCGCGCGTCGTTTCCAGCAGTGAGCCGAAGCCCGTGGGATCGGGCGCGGAGATCGTGCCGGAGCCCAGCAGGTCGCCCGGCTGCAGGTTGCAGCCGTTGCTGGTGTGGTGCGCGAGCATCTGCGCCACGGTCCAGTACATGTGCCGCGCGTTGGACAGGGAGAGGCGGTGCGGGGGCAGCCCCTGCTCCCGCATCCGCGCCGTGGAGAGCAGCACCTCCAGTTCCAGGTCGAGGGCGCCGGTGCGCTGGTCGGCCTCGTCCAGCAGATAGGGCAGCGGGGCCGGGTCGCCCTCGGGCCGGGGTGGCTGGGCGATGCGGAAGGGTGCCAGGGCCTCCGGCGTCACCACCCAGGGCGAGAGGGTGCTGGCGAAGTTCTTGGACAGGAAGGGGCCGAGCGGCTGGTATTCCCAGGCCTGGATGTCGCGCGCCGACCAGTCGTTGAGCAGGCAGTAGCCCGCGACATGCGAGGCGGCCTCGCCCACCGGGACGGGCTCGCCCAGTTCGTTGCCGGGGCCGACCCAGATGCCGAGCTCCAACTCGTAGTCCAGCCGCTCGCAGGGCGCGAAGCGCGGCGCCTCGGCTTCGGGTGCCTTCAGTTGTCCTTTCGGGCGCCGCACATCCGTGCCCGAGACGCGGAGCGAGGAGGCGCGGCCATGATAGCCGATGGGCACGTATTTGTAGTTCGGCAGCAGCGGATTGTCCGGGCGGAAGACCTTGCCGATGTTGGTGGCGTGGTGGATGCCGACGTAGAAATCCGTGTAGTCGCCGACCTGCGCCGGCAGGTGCAGGGTGCAGTCCGCCAGGGGCAGCAGGCAGGGCTCGGCCCGAGCGCGGTCGTCACTGCCCAGGGGGCTGTCCAGGGGGCTGTCCAGGGGGCTGCCCAGGGCAAGGATTTCCGACAGGCGGGCGCGCAGGGCGCGGCGCGGGGCGGCGCCGAGGGCGAGGAAGCCGTTCAGCGTTCTGGCGGAAGCGGCCTCGGCAGCCCGGGCGGCCTCCCCGGCGAAGAGTCCGGCGGCCAGTGCCGCCGGGAGGTCCAGCACATGGTCGCCGATCGCCACGCCGCCGCGTTTCCCCGCCCCGGCCGACGAGAAGATGCCGAGGGGCAGGTTCTGGATCGGGAAATCCGCGTGCCCGTCCGCCCCCGGCACCCAGGAGCGGAGGGCGGGGTCATGGGTGGCGTCGAGGGGGGTCTCGGTCATGGTGTCTCTCGCGGTCCGGCTCACGGGCGGTTCGGGTCGAAGTTCTTGTGCAGGCCCAGGCCGTAGCCGGTGTAGTCGGACTGCAGTTGCGGTGCCTCCGCCGCGAAGCGGGTCACGCGCTGGGGGAAGCGGGTCTCGAACATGAAGGCCAGCGTGCCTTCCAGCTTGTGCGGCTTGAGCTCGGCGTTGCTCGCCTTCTCGAAGGAAAGCTGGTCCGGCCCGTGCGGCAGCATGGTGTTGTGCAGCGAGAAGCCGCCCGGCGCGAAGCCGCCGCCGGTCTTGGCGTCATAGACGCCGTAGATCAGGCCCATGAACTCGCTCATCACGTTCATGTGGTACCAGGGCGGGCGGAAGGTGTTCTCGGCCACCAGCCAGCGGTCGGGGAAGATGACGAAGTCGATATTGGCCGTGCCCGGCGTCTCGGAGGGCGAGGTGAGCACGGTGAAGATCGAGGGGTCGGCATGATCGAAGAGGATCGGGCCGACCGGCGAATAGCGGCGGAGGTCGTATTTGTAGGGGGCGTAGTTGCCGTGCCAGGCGACCACGTCGAGCGGCGAATGCGCGATCTCCGCGCGCCACAGGCTGCCGCCCCACTTGATGGTGAGAGTCGAGGGCGCGTCGCGGTCCTCATAGGCCGCCACGGGGGTGAGGAAGTCGCGCGGATTGGCCAGGCAGTTGGCGCCGATCGGGCCGCGGTCCGGCAGGGTGAAGGCGCCGCCGTAGTTCTCGCAGAGGTAGCCGCGTGCCGGCTGTTCGTCATGCAGCTCCACGCGGAGCTTCACGCCGCGCGGGATCACCGCGATCTCGCCCGGTTCGATGTCGATGATGCCGAACTCGGTCCAGAGCCGCAGGTCGCCCTGCTGCGGGACGAAGAGCATCTCGCCATCGGCGTTGTAGAAGTACTCGTCGCGCATGGAGCGGGTGACGAGATAGAGATGGCTGCCCATGCCCGCCTGGGTCGCCGCGTCGCCGGCCGTGGTGATGGTGCGGATGCCTTCCAGGAAGCCCGTGCCCTGCCCTTCCGGCAGCGGCACAGGGTCCCAGCGCAGCGGCGCCGGGGCCATCTCGGTTTCCGTGCAGGGCGCCGTGCGCCAGAGGCCGGCGTCGATCTTCCGGAACTGGCCCCAATGCGTCACGGTCGGGCGGATGCGGTAGAGCCAGGAGCGCTCGTTGGTGGCGCGCGGCGCGGTGAAGGGGGAGCCGGAAAGCTGCTCGGCATAGAGGCCGTAGGCGCAGCGCTGCGGCGAGTTGCGGCCGATGGGCAGGGCGCCCGGCAGCGCCTCCGTCTCGAAGCCGTTGCCGAAGCCGGACAGGTAGGCCGCCTGGTTCGTCGCGGTGGACGGCGCCACGGCCAGCGCGGGTTTCACGGTCTGGTTCATGCGTCTTGCTCCCGATCCGGGTCAGAGCCGGTTATGATAGTTCGGCAAAGGGTTTTATATCGTCTCATATGATATCGAAAGCACGAAATGCGGCCCGCGCCGCGCGGCCTGCTGCCGGGGCTGGGAATGGGGCCGATGGGGAAACGCCCCGGCCGCTGGTCCTGGGGGAGTTCCTCCCCTATCGCCTGTCGGTGGTGACGGAGGCGGTGAGCGGCCTCTTCGCCACCCGCTACCAGGAACGTTTCGGCCTCAGCATCCCGGAATGGCGCGTGGTGGCGGTGGTGGGCGAACAGGGCTCGCCCAGCACGCAGGAGGTGATCGAGCGCACCGGCATGGACCGGGTGCGGGTCAGCCGCGCCGTGATCCGCCTCGCCGACAAGGGGCTGCTGGACCGGCGCACCCATCCGCGCGACCAGCGGGCGCAGATATTGAGCCTGACGCGGCAGGGGCTGGCGACCTATCGCCAGATCGTGCCGCTGGCCCTGACGTTGCAGGCGGCGCTGGCCTCGGCGCTGACCGAAGCGGAGCAGCGGCAGCTCGACGGCATCCTCGACAAGATCGGCACGCGGGCGCGCGAGATGCTGGGCGAGGAAGCCGGGCACGGGGAGGCGGAGGAGGCGGAGGGCTGAGCGGGGATCAGCCGTCCAGCTCGGCGGATTTCACGGGGCGGCTGCCTTCCAGGGCGCGCCACATCTCCACGTCCCGCTCGGCGGTCCAGATCTGCGGGCGGTCGAGGCCGCGCGCCTCGTCATAGGCGCGGCTGACGTTGAAGGGCATGCAGTGCTCGAAGATCACCCAGTGGCCGTATTTCGGGCGCATCCGGTCCATGGCGGTCGCGTAGATCTCGCCGAGTTCCTGGCCGGCCGCAACGCCTTCCCTGGCGATGCGGAAGAGGTCGGTGGTGAAGGAGGCGGTGCCCTCGATGCCCTCCGCGATGTCGGCCTCCGTGACCAGGGAGCGGCCACGGCCCGGCACCATGGCCTTGGGGCCCAGTGCCTTCAGCGCCGCCAGCGTGTCCGGCCAGTCGGTGAAATGCGCGTCGCCGCAATAGGGGGTGGCGCCGAATTCCACCGTGTCGCCGGCGAAGGCCACGCGCTCCTCCGGCAGCCAGACCACCGTGTCGCCCGCCGTGTGGGAGCGGCCGATATGGATGATCTGCACCTCCCGCCGGCCGAGCCAGAGCGTCATCTTCCGCTGGAAGGTGATGTGGGGCCAGGTGAGGCCGGGGATGCTCTCCTTGCCGCGGAACAGGCGCGGGAAGCGGCCGATCTCGCTGTCCATGTCCTGCTGGCCGCGTTCCACGATCATGTCGCGCGTGACGTCGGAGGCGATGATCTCCGCGCCTTCGTAGCCTGAGGCGCCGAGCACGCGCACGGCGTGGTAGTGCGAGAGCACCACATGCTTCACCGGCTTGTCGGTCACGGTGCGGATGCGGGCGATCACGTCCTGCGCCATGCGCGGCGTCGCCTGGGCATCCACCACCAGCACGGAATCGTCGCCGATGATCACGCCGGAATTGGGGTCGCCCTCGGCGGTGTAGCCGTAGAGGCCGGGGCCGAGCTCCTCGAAGGAGACTTTCTTCTCGGCGAGATCCGTGGTGCTGGCGAATGACATGGCGTGGTCCTCGTTCTCTTCGGTTCGTGCCACGCTTCAGTGCGTGACGCGGAGGGTCTCGTCGGTGCCGGCAGGGACGATGCCCTGGCGGGCGCGGGCCAGGGCCTGTTCCAGCACCCGCGCATCGCCGATATGGTTGGCGAGGAGCAGGATCAGCCGCGCATTCACCTGCTGGCTCTGCGCCGGGGTGAGGCCGCGCTGGGCATCGATCAGGGCGGCGTAGAAGTCGTCCGGCGCCTCGATATTGGGCTCGGTGTTCAGCGTGCCGGGCATGGCGGGCGTCCCTTCAGGCATTGCCGCTGGCGCGGGCGAGCGCGGCCAGGATGCGGGCGGGGTCGGCGGTGCGCCAGCGGGCGCAGACATGCTGGTCGGGGCGGAGGAGATAGAAGCTCCCCTCCCCGGCATCGTAGCGTTCCCATGCCAGGCCCCCGGCATCCTCCAGCACCGTGGCGCCTTCCACGGCGAAGGGTGCGGAGCCGGCGGGGCGAAGGATCACGAGGCGCATCGGCACGGCGCCGGAATCGAGCGCGCGCAGGGCGGCCAGTAGGCCGGGCGATGGCGGTGCCGTGGCGAAGAGCAGGCCGGTGAAGCCGCCGCCCAGATGCGGCAGCAGCCATTCCGCCGCCCCATCCCGATGCACGGGCGCATCGGCCGCCGCCGCGCCGGGCACCATGGCGCCGGCGAAGGCCTCGCCATCCGGCGTGTTCAGCGGAGAATCGCGCAGCACCGCCGGGACGGAAAGGCGGCCGCTGTTGACCATGCGCCGGGCGAAGTTGCAGTCGCGCGCCAGGTCCAGCACGGCATCGCGGAAGGCCCGGCTGGCCTCGTTCTTCGGCGTGATGAAATCGGTGCTGCGCGTCGAGTGGCGGATGTTCTCGTCGGCGGCGAAGACGCGCTCCCCGTCATAGCTGTCGAGCAGGCTCTCCGGCGCGGCGCCCCGCAGCACGAGGCCGAGCTTCCAGGCGAGGTTTTCGGCATCCTGCACGCCGCTGTTGGCGCCGCGGGCCCCGAAGGGAGAGACGCCATGCGCGGCGTCGCCGGTGAACAGCACGCGGCCGTGCCGGAAGCGGTCCATGCGGCGGCAGACGAAGCTGTAGACGCTGACCCATTCCAGGGTGAAGGCGCGGTCCTCGCCGAGCAGCGCCCGGACGCGGGGGATGACGTGTTCGGGGCGCTTCTCGGCCTCCGGATCGGCATCCCAGCCGAGCTGGAAGTCGATGCGCCAGACATTGTCCGGCTGGCGGTGCAGCAGCACGGACTGGTTGGGGTGGAAGGGCGGGTCGAACCAGAACCAGCGCTCGGAGGGGAAGCCCGCCTCCATCCGCACATCGGCGATGAGGAAGCGGTCGCGGAAGACCTGGCCCTTGCTTTCCAGCCCCATGAGGCGGCGCGTCTGGCTGCGGCCGCCATCGGCGGCGACCAGCCAGTCGGCCAGGAGGCTGTAGGGACCGTCCGGCGTCTCCACCTCCAGGCGCACGCCATCGGGGCCGTTCTCCAGGCCCGCGAGGCTGTTCTTCCAGCGGATTTCCAGGTTCGGGAGGTCCCGCGCGCGTTCCAGCAGGAAGCCTTCGACGTAGTACTGCTGCAGGTTGACGAAGGCCGGGCGGGCGTGGCCCGTCTCGGGCAGCAGGTCGAAGCTGTAGACGGGCTCGTCGCGGAAGAAGACCTTGCCGCAGTTCCAAACCACGCCCTTCTCGACCATGCGATGGCCGCAGCCGAGGCGGTCGAAGATCTCCAGCGTGCGCTTGGCGAAGCAGATGGCGCGGGAGCCGCCGGCGAGGCGGTCGTCGTCGTCCAGCACCACCACGGGCGTGCCGGATTGCGCGAGGTCGATGGCCGTGGCCAGTCCGACCGGGCCGGCGCCGACCACCACCACCGGATGGCGCACCGGCTGGGCGGCATCCTGGTCGGCGGAACGGCGGTAGCCGAAGCGGAGCGCCTGGTAGTCGGGCGCCGGGGCGGCGGGCAGGGGAAGTGCCAAGGGGGAGACCGGGGGAGCGAGGCCCGGCACGGATGGCGAGACGGCTTCCTGCAACCCCTTGATCCTCCCTTCCACGGACGCCTTTCCGGCGTTCCTGCGCGTTTCAGGGACAGATATGTCTCATATGATATGATCCGGTCAAGGCGCTTCGGCGGTGGGTCGCCCCGGGGGTCAGGTCGCCTTGAGGGTCAGGCTGCCGAGCGGCGGAAGCGGTCATGGCGGAAGGGCGTGGGGTCCACGATGGGGGTGTCGTTGGCCACCAGATCGGCCATCAGGCGCCCCGCCCCTGGTCCGATGCCGAAGCCATGGCCGGAGAAGCCGGTGGCGATATGCAGGCCGGGGATGCGCTCCACCGCGGAGATGACGGGCACGACATCGGGCGTCACGTCGATCAGCCCGCCCCATTCCTGTGCCACCTGCATCGCGGCGAAGCCCGGGAAGGCGCGCGTCAGGTTGGCGCGGGCGCCGTCCAGCAGGGCGCGGGAGGGGACGGGGTCGAGGACCCGCACCGCCTCGAAGGGCGAGGCTTCCTCCATTCCCCAGTGGCGGGGGATGCGCCATTCCTCCAGGAAGCGGCCGCCGACGCGCAGGCGCAGGTCGCTCCAGGTCGCGCGCAGATTGGGCAGGAAGTCGAGGAAAAGGCGGAAGCTGTCCGGCGTGATGTCCGAGACGGCGGCGCGCTGCGAGATGGTGTAGCCGCCATCGGCGCGCTTGCGGAAGGCGAAGTCCGAGGCGGCTGCCGCGGTTTCGGGCAGCCCTTCCAGCGGCTGGGTGCGCAGGACCGAGCCCAGCACCTTCATCTGCGGCAGGTCGAAGCCGACATTGCCGCAGAAGAGGCGCGACCAGGCGCCACCCGCCAGCACCACGGAATCGCAGGCGATGCGCCCCTTCTCCGTCACCACCCCGGCGATGCGGCCGCCCTGCCGGTCCAGGCCGCGCACGGCGCAGCCGGTGAGGATGGCGGCTCCCCTCTCCCGTGCCGCGCGGGCGATGGCCGGGGCGGCGCGCTGCGGCTCGGCGCGCCCGTCGCTGGCGGTGTAGAGGCCGGCCGGCCAGCGCCGGGCGGAGCCGGGCAGCACCGCATCGACCTCCGCCGTGCCGAGCATGCGGCTGTCGAGCTGGTAGAGCTTCGCGTGTTCCAGCCAGGCCTCGTGCCGGGCGATATCGGCCGGCCCTTCGCAGAGATAGACGATGCCGGACTGGCGGTAGCCCGTGTCGATGCCCAGGCGTCGATCGAGGCCGCGCCAGATGCGCTGCGCCTCGATGCTCAACGGGATCTCGCGCGGGTCGCGGCCCATGGTGCGGCACCAGCCCCAGTTGCGGCTGGACTGCTCGCCGCCGATGCGGCCCTTCTCGCAGAGCGCGGCGGAGATGCCCTTCTCCGCCAGGGCGAGCACGGTGCTGACGCCGATGATGCCGCCGCCGATCACCACGACATCGACGCGCGCCGGCAGGCTGGGATCGGATTCCACGGGATCGACGGGTGGGGACATGGTGTCTCTGCTTCTCCAGGGCCCGGATGGCGGATGGCGCCGGGCGGGCGGCTCCGACGGCATACAGAGGAACTGGAGCAGCAAGTCCCGGGCCACCGCAAGCCCGTATCCGGCCTGGGGGAATCCTGGGCGGCCCCGCTGGTGCCCCGGTGGTTGGGTATACCGGGATCTGCGCCTCGTCCCACCGAGACCGGGCCGGGCCGGAACCTTCCTGGCCCGCCTCTTGCTTCCGGCAGGGTGTCCACCCCCGGACGGGCGTCTTGCCGCAGCGCATGAAGACAGCAGGCCCGTCGCGGGTGGAGAGTGCCGGAAGCGGCGGCAGGACGGACCGGGACCGGCCCGCCGCGACCGGCGGGACTGCGGCGAGGAAGCGGACGGGGGCATGCCCCCCGGCCCAGAAGCGGATGAGGGGATTGATCGGATGGTCTGGCGTATCGGGGTGGATTCCGGCGGCACCTTCACCGATGTCTGCCTCTTCGAGGAGGAGACCGGGCGGATGGCGGTGTGGAAGGTGTCCTCCACACCGGACGATCCTTCGCGCGGCATCGCGCAGGGCTTCGAGGAGGGCATCGGACAGGTCGGCGTCGCCGCCGGCGAGGTGGGCTTCCTGGGCCATGGCACCACGGTCGCGACCAATGCGCTGATCCAGCACCGGGGCGTGAAGACCGGGCTGATCACCACGGACGGGTTCCGCGACCTGCTGGAGATCGGGCGGCAGAAGCGGCCGGATCTCTACGACCTGCAGGCCGACAAGCCGGAGATCCTGGTGTCGCGCGACCTGCGGCTGGAGGTGCCGGAGCGGGTCCACCACGACGGCCGGGTGGAGACCGCGTTGGACGAGCAGGCGGTGCGCGAGGCCGCCCGGGCGCTGCGGGCGGCGGGGGTGAAGTCCGTGGCCGTCTCCTTCCTGTATGGCTTCGTCCGGCCGGAGCACGAGGCCGCCGCGAAGCGCATCGTGGAGGAGGAGTTCCCCGAGGCCTTCGTCTGCGCCAGCCACGAGGTGGCGCCCGAGTTCCGCGAGTTCGAGCGCCTCTCCACCACCGCGGTGAACGCCTATCTCGGCCCGGTGATGGAGGGGTATATCCGCCGCCTTTCCGCCCGGCTGCGCGACCTCGGCCTGACTGTCACGCCGCAGCTCACGCAGAGCAATGGCGGCGTCATCGGCTTCGAGGCGGCGGCGCGGCTGCCCGTCCGCACGGTATTGTCCGGCCCCTCCACCGGCGTGGTGGCGGCGCAGGAGATCGGGCGGATGGTCGGCATCCCCGACCTGATCACCTTCGACATGGGCGGCACCTCCACCGACGTGGCGCTGCTCAAGGACAGCCAGTGCCGCCTGACCGGCGAAGCGGAGGTGCATGGCTATCCGATCAAGGCGCCGATGCTCGATATCCACACGGTGGGGGCGGGTGGCGGCTCCATCGCCTATGTGGATTCCGGCGGGCTGCTGAAGGTGGGGCCGCGCTCCTGCGGCGCCTTCCCCGGGCCGGTCTGCTACGACAAGGGCAGCACCGAGCCCTCCACCACCGATGCGAACGTGGTGCTGCAGACGCTGAACCCGACGCATCTGCTGGCCGGGCGCATGCCGGTGCGGCAGGACCTAGCGCGCGAGGCGATCGGGCGGCTGGCGGAGAAGCTGGGGCTGGACGTGATGGCCACGGCGCAGGGCATCATCAGCGTGGTGACGGCGAACATGGCGCGGGCCATCCGCGTCATCTCTGTGCAGCGCGGGCACGATCCGCGCGACTACACGCTGGTGGCCTTCGGCGGCGCCGGGCCGCTGCACGCGGCACGGCTGGCGAAGGAGCTCGACATCTCCCGCATCCTGGTGCCGCTGACGCCGGGCATCCTCTGCGCCACCGGGCTGCTGCTGACCGATCTGCGGGCGGATTTCGCCTCCACGCGGCTGGCGGTGCTGGGGGAGGATTCGCTGCCGCTGATGCGCGAGGCCTTCGCCGGGCTGGAGACCCAGGCCCGGGCCTGGTTCGGCACCGAGGGCATCGCGCCGGAGGCGCAGCGCCTGAAGCGCACGGTGGACATGCGCTATGCCGGGCAGAACTACGAGCTGAGCATCCCGCTCCCCGAGGGGGAGATCGGGGCCGCGACGCTTGGCGCCCTGGCCGGGGGCTTCGCCGCCGCGCACCGGCAGCGCTACGGCTTCGTGGCGGAGGGGGAGACGGTGCAGCTCGTCACCTATCGCGTCGAGGCGACAGGGGTGGTGCGCAAGGCGGCTTTCCAGCCGCAGCCGGAGGAAGGGCCGGACGCCTCCGCCGCGCGGATCGGCGAGCGCGAGGTCTGGATGCCCGAGGCCGGCGGCTGGACCCCCTGCCCCATCTACGACCGCGCGAAGCTGCGGCCCGGCAACATCGTCCAGGGGCCGGCCATCATCGAGCAGATGGACACCACCACCGTGGTGCTGCCCGCGATGGCCGCCCGCGTCGAACCCTATCTGAACCTGATCCTGGAGGCCGCATGAGCGCCGCCGCGCAGGACCGCGTCGCGGTCGATCCCATCACCGTCGAGGTGATCTCCTCCGCCCTGTCCTCGATCACCGAGGAGATGGGCGAGGCGCTGGTGCGCGCCTCCTATTCCACCAACATCAAGGAGCGGCGGGACTGCTCCACGGCCCTGTTCAACACGGCGGGCGAGACGCTGTGCCAGGCCGAGCACATCCCGATGCATCTCGGCTCCTTCATCGGGATCATCCCGCATATCCTCAAGCGGCATCCGGTCGCGGAGATGCGGCCGGGCGACGTCTTCATGGGCAACGACGCCTATGAGGGCGGCGGCACGCATCTGCCGGACATCGTGCTGGCCGAGCCGGTCTTCGTGGAGGATGGCGGGGCGAGCCGCATCGTCGCCTGGGCGGTGAACACGGCGCACCATGCCGATTTCGCCGATCGCGGCCATGCCCATATCTTCCAGGAAGGCATCCGCATCCCGCCGATCCGCCTGTACCGCGCCGGCGAGTTGCAGAAGGACGTGCAGGAGCTGCTGCTGCTGAACTGCCAGGTGCCGCGCGAGCGCCTGTCGGACCTGCGGGCGCAGATGGCGGCCAACCGGTTGGGCGTGGAGCGGATGCAGGCGCTCTGCGCGAAATACGGCACGGACACGGTGCTGGCGGCGGGCGATGCGCTGCTGGACTATGCCGAGCGCAAGATGCGGGCGGGCATCGCCACCATCCCGGACGGCACCTACCGCTTCGAGGATCTGTTCGACAACCCCGAGATCGACCGGGACCTGACCATGTCCTGTGAGATCACCGTGGCGGGCGACGAGATGCGCCTGCATTTCGAGGCGCCGGACCAGGTCCGGGCCGGGCTGAACATGGTCTACACGGCGCTGCTGTCCACCGTCTATTACGCGGTGAAGACGGTGGTGGACCCGACCATCCTGCCCAATGCCGGGCTCGCCCGGCCGCTGACGGTCACGGCGCGGGAGGGCAGCATCGTGAACTGCACCGCCCCCGCGGCGGTGAACGGGCGCATCGCCGCCTGCCAGCGCGTGGTGGACCTGATCCACGGCGCCCTGGCCCAGGTGGTGCCGGAGCGGGTGATCGCCGCCTGCAACGGTTCCGTCGCCTCCGCCACCTTCGTCGGCACGCAGCCGGGCACAGGGGAGATCTGGGTCTATCTGGAGACCATCGGCGGCGGTTCCGGGGCGCGTCACGACAAGGACGGGCTGGACGGCGTGCATGTCCACATGACCAACACCTCCAACCTCCCGGCGGAGGCGCTGGAGCTGGAATATCCGCTGACCCTGCTGCGCTATGAGCTGGTGGACGGTTCCGGCGGCTGCGGCACGCATCGCGGCGGCATGGGGCTGCGCCGGGTCTATCGCGCCGAGGCCGAGTGCCGGCTGCGCGTCGATGGCTCGCGCCTGCGCTCCGCGCCCTGGGGGCTGGCTGGCGGTCTGCCGGGCGGCATGGGCGGCTTCGTCTATGGGGAGGGCGTGGCGCCCTTCGACCATGGTTCCGGGGTGCTCAGCCCGGGGCAGGTGGTGGAGATCGTCACCCCCGGTGCCGGGGGCTATGGCCCGCCTTCCGGCCGCGGCGCGGAGGAGGTCGCCCGCGACCTGGCGGAACGCCGCATCGACCCCGAGACCGCGCGCCGCGTCTACGGCGCGGCCTGAGAGCATCATGCCCGGCCGCCCGGCCGGCCCTGGGAAGGACTGACGACATGTCTCCACGCATTGCCCGTCGCTCGCTGCTCGGGGCCGGCATGGCCCTGCCGCTGCTCGGGCTCTCCGCCCGGGCGGCGGATGCCGCCGGCGTGCTGCGCCTCGGCCTCTCCTCCTATCCGCCCAACCTGACACCCTGGATCAATGCCGGCTCCGCCGCCGGCACGGTGGTGTCCCTGATGCACCGGGGGCTGCTGTCCTTCGACGCGCAGGGCCGGCTGCAGGGCGAGATCGCCGAGCGCTGGGAGGCCGACGGCAAGGACTGGGTCTTCCATTTGCGCGACGTCACCTGCCACAACGGCCGGAAGATGACCGCCGAGGACGTGAAGTGGTCCCTGGAACAGGTCGGCGGCGAGAAGTCCACCGCCTATATGCGGCCGCAGATGCAGACGGTGGAGCGCATCGAGACGCCGGATGCCCGCACCGTGCGGCTGGTGATGAAGCAGCCGATGGTCACCATCCCCGAATGGCTGGCGACCTATTTCATGCCGATGGTGCAGAAGGATTCGATCGAGCGCGGCGGGGTGGGCGTGGGCTGCGGCCCCTTCGTCATGAAGTCCGCCGAGCGCGGCACCTCGATCGAGCTGGAAGCCTTCCCGGGCTTCTACAAGCCCGGCCTGCCGAAGCTGAAGGGCGTGCGCGTCGTCGCCTATCCCGACGAGAATGCCCGCGTGGCCGCGCTGGTCGCGGGCGATGTGGACCTGATCGACTATGTGCCGTGGCAGTCCATGGGGCGGATCGAGGCCGAGCCGAAGCTGAGGCTGGACACGCAGAACGGCCCCTTCATGTACCTGCAGTTCAACGGGCGGAGCGGGCCGCTGGCCAATCCGCTGGTGCGGCAGGCGATCGGCTTCGCCATCAACCGGGACGACATCATCAAGGGCGCCTTCTTCGGACGCGGCACGCCGATCCACGGCGTTCCGCTGCTGCCCGGCAGCCCCTTCTATTCCGAGAGCGCCAACAGGACCTTCCGCTTCGATCCCGCCCAGGCCAAGGCGCTGCTGGCCAGGGCGGGGCTGGCGGAGGGCTTCTCCTGCAACCTGCTCTCCACGGCGCAGTACGGCATGCACAAGGACACGGCCGAGGTGGTGCAGCAGAACCTCGCCGCCATCGGCATCCAGGTGCAGATGAACCTGCCGGACTGGGCGACCCGCGTGCAGCTCGGCAATCGCGGGCAGTACGACCTCGCCATCAACGGCACGGCGGTCGAGATCACCGATCCGGACGGGCTGAGCCCGACGATCGACAACAGCCTGCCCACTTCCTACATCCGCAGCACCGGCTTCACCACACCGGGGCTGAGCGAGCTGCTGGCCCAGGGGCGCGGCGAGAGCGACTTGGCGAAGCGCAAGGCGATCTATGCCAGGGTGCAGGATCTGGTGGTGGAGAACGTGCCGATGCTGGCGCTCTGCTACCGCTCGCAGGGCTATGCCATGACCTCGGCCCTCAAGGGCTTCGCCAACCTGCCGGGGCCGCTGACCTTCTATGCCCCGGCCACGCTCGAAGCGGCGAGCCTGTCATGACGGTGCGGGGGAGGATCTGATGCTGGATGCGCAGGGGCGCGTGGTGATGGTTTCCGGTGCCTCGCGCGGCATCGGGCGGGCGGTGGCGGAGCGGCTGCTGGAGAGCGGCTTCGCCGTGTCCGCCGGGGTGCGGAACCCCGATGCCCTGCCGGAGCATCCACGCCTGAGCCGGCACCGCTACGACGCGGAGGACCTGGCCAGCGCGGAGGCCTGGGTGGCCGGGACCGTGGCCCGGCACGGGCGGGTGGACGGGCTGGTGAACGCGGCGGGGATCAACCCCATGGCCGGCCTGCACGACGCCGACGAGACGGCGCTGGATGCGCTGTGGCGGGTGAACGTGAAGGGGCCGGCGCGGCTGATCCGCCTCGCCTGGCCCCATCTCGCAGCGGCCGGGCATGGGCGGGTGGTGAACCTGTCCTCGCTGTCGGGCAAGCGGGTGAAGAACGCCAATCTCGGCTATGCGATGAGCAAGTTCGCCGTGGTGGCGCTGACGCACGAGGTCCGGCGGGAGGGCTGGGAGCAGGGCATCCGCGCCACCGCCGTCTGCCCTTCCTTCGTCGATACGGACATGACGGGCCATGTCACGAGCTGGCCGCGCGAGAAGATGACGCAGCCCGCCGATCTCGCCCGGCTGATCGAGACCTGCCTGCTGCTGCCGGACGAGGCGGTGGTGGCGGAACTGCTGGTCAACTGCCGGCTGGAGGACCTGTTCTGAGGGCGGGGCGGGAGAGGGCGATCCCCTCCCCCGCCGCCATCGCTCAGGCGGCTTCCTGTTCCACCGGCCGCCAGCTCGCATAGCGCGGGTGCGTCGGGCCGATGGGCAGGATGACGGCCTCGCCGGTTTCCGCGGAATGGTACATCGCCGTCAGCAACTCCAGCGAGCGGCGGGCATCGGCCAGCGTCACCGGCAGTTCGCCGCCGCTTTCCAGCGCGGCGTGGAAGTCGCGCATCTGGCCGGTGAAGCGCGGCGGCACCGGCACCCAGCCGCGCAGCGCTTCCTCGACCCGGGCCGCCGTGGCGGCGTCGCGCGGGACGATGCGCCAGGGGTCCTCGCCGGGATTGTAGGGGCCCGGGCTGCTCTCGAAGGTCAGGTTCTCGAAGCAGAGGTACAGGCGCGTGATCTGTTCCTGGCATCCCACCGTGGCGGCGAGCGAGACCAGGGCGCCGCTTTCCATGGTCAGGCTGGCGACGGCGCAGTCCTCCACCTCGATATGGGGATGAACGCGCGTGGCCGTGCGGGCATAGACGTCGCGGATCGGCCCCATCAGCTCGCAAAGCATGTCGTGCGGGTGGATCGCATGGGTGATCAGCGTGCCGCCCAGCTCGGTGCTCCAGCGGCCGCGCCAGGGCACGGCGTAGTATTCCGGCAGGCGCTGCCAGGCCGTTTCCACCGTCGCCAGATAGGGCTTGCCGGCGATGCCGCTCGCGACGAGGTGCTTCGCCTTCTGGAAGCCGTCGCCGTAGCGGTACTGGAAGATCGGCATGACCCGGCCCGCCGAGCGCGCCTCGGCGGCGATCACCGCATCCACTTCCTGCAGGGAGCCGACCAGGGGCTTCTCGCAGACCGCGTGCTTGCCGGCGGCGAGCGTGGCCATGATCTGCTCGCCATGCAGGCCGGGCGGCGTGCAGATGTCCACGATCTCCACATCCGGCATGGCCAGCACCTCGGCGAAGCTGGGCGTGGCGCGGGGGATGCCGTAGTCGGCGGCGAAAGCGGCGAGGCGCTGCGGGTCGATGTCGCAGATCGCGACCACCTCGAAGAGGTCCGGATAGGGGAGGTAGCCTTCCTCCATGTGCCGCCGGCCGATCCCGGCACCGACGATGGCGAGTTTGCGTCTGATGGGCATGGTCCGGCTCCTCACTTCCCGGCGAAGGCGCGATCCGCCATGGCCTGGGCGGTCAGGGCGAGTTCCATGGCCTTGAAGCCGAGTTCCTGCGGCATGGCGGTTTCCGTGCGGTCGCGCAGGTCGTTGGCGAAGAGGCGGCCGAAGGGCCGCACCGTGTCGTTGCAGTCGATGTAGCGGACGCCGTCCCGGTTCGAGAGGAAGAGGTGGTCGCCGCCCGGGCGTCCCTCGGGGTCGAAATACTTCCGCAGCTCGATCGTGCCCTGGGTGCCGAGGATCACCAGCCGCCCGTCGCCCCAGACGGGCATCGCATCGGGGGTGTACCAGTCCACCCGGACATAGCCGGTCACCGTGCCGGCGCGCAGGTGCATGTCGCCGAAGTCGCGGAAGCGGGGATGTTCCGGCAGGGCGCGGTTGCCGACCGTGGCGGAAAGGACCTCGCCCTCCACATCCTGGCCCATGGCATCGGCGAAGAAGAGGAACTGCTCCGCCTGATGGCTGGCGATGTCGGTGAGGATGCCGCCGTTGCGGGCGGGATCGAAGAACCAGTCCGGACGCTTTGGGGCGCTGAGGCGGTGCGGGCCGAGGCCCACGGTGTTCACGACCTCTCCGATCGCGCCCTGGCGCACCAGCTCCCCGGCCCGGACCGTCGAACGCTGGTCCAGGTGTTCCGAGAAGAAGATGCTGTAGAAGCGGCCCGTTTCCGCCCGCGCGGCGCGGACCGCCGCCAGATCTTCCGGCGTGAGCATGCCGGGCTTGTCCACCAGCACGTCCTTGCCGTGGCGCATCGCCTCGATGCCGATGCCGGCGCGGTCGGAGGGGATGGCGGCGCTGAGGACCAGGCCGATCTCCGGGGACTCCAGGATGCGCCGGCGATCCGCGATGCGCGGGATTTCCGGGTAGCGGTCCTGGAAGGCGGCGGCGAGGTCGTCCTCCGGCGCGTGGAAGCCGGCGCATTCCCCGCCGGCCTCCCGCATCGCGCGCATCATGCCGTGGATATGGTCGTGGTTGATGCCGATGACCGCGAAACGGAAGGCCGTCATGGTTCAGCCGCGCTCCAGCACGTCGTTGGCCTCGTTCACGAAGCGTTTCGCGCCGTCCTTCGGCGACAAGCGCCCGAAGCCGATCTCCTCGTTGGTCCGCTTCAGGATGTTGGCGATCTCGCCCGCCCCCTTCGGCGGCGGCGGCGGCACGGGGCCGACCCGCGTGCTGACCATGTCGATATAGGCGACCAGCTCCTTGCTGGAATCGTCCATGCCCTTCTTGATGACCTCGCGCTGGGCCGTGGCGATGGGCACGCCGCGCTCCACGCCCAGGATCTCGCCCGCGCGCGGATCGGTGACGTAGAAGTTCAGCAGCTTCACCGCCTCCTCCGCCCGGGGCGAGCGGCCATAGACGCTGAGCAGCTGCGATGGCTTCAGGTACTGGCCGGGCGGGGCGTCCGGGGCGACGGTGGGCACCATGGTCATGGCGACGCGGTCGCGGTTCAGCTTCTGCATCGCCACGAGCTGGTTGGAATGGGCGAAGTCGATGGCTGCCTTGCCCAGGGTCAGCGGGCTGGTTTCCAGGCTGTTCTGGTAGAGCGCCTGGACCTCCGCCGGCACGCAGGCCTTGCGCTTGCGCAGCCCGTCCCAGTAACCGAACCATTCCTCCATATCCGCGGTGGTGAAGCCCAGCTTGTCGTCCGGCGTGTAGAGCAGCTTGCCTTTCTGGCGCAGGAAGATCTCCAGGATCGGCTCCTGCTGCCCGGCATCCGAGAGGCCGTAGAAATCCGGCTTCCTGGCCTTGCGGGTGATCTCCTCGCCCAGCTTCGCATAGGCGTCCCAGGTCAGCTCGGGCGTCGGCTGCGGCAGGCCGAACTGTTCCAGCAGCGTGCGGTTGAACATCATCGAGGGCGAATTGGCCCCGAAATTGATGCCGTAGAGCTTGCCGGCCGCCTTGCCGACATCGACGAATTTCGGGTCCCAGTCGGCGATCTGCAACGTCTGGGGCACATAGGGATCGAGCGGCAGCAGCACGCCGCGGCGTGCGTATTCGAAGAGGTAGCGGTAGTCCATCTGGATCAGGTCCGGCGCGTTGCGGCCGACGACCTGGGTGGCGAGCTTGGGCCAGTAGTCGCTCCAGCCCATGTTCTCGCTGTCCACCGACACGTTCGGGTGGAGCTGGCTGTAGAGGGCGCTGACCCTGGTGGTCCGGTCCGCGCGCTCCTTGGTGCCCCACCAGGTCATGCGCAGCCGCACCGCCGCCTGCGCCCTGGCCAGCCTGCCACCGCCCGCGAGAAGGCCGAGCGACGCCATCCCGCCCAGCATGAGGTTCCGCCTCGTGGACATGTTTCCTCCTGTTCGTTCTTCTTGATTCGGCTCAGTCGAGTTGCGCGGCCACGGGCACGGCCCGGCCGGTCTTCACGCTTTCCACCGCGGCGACGCCGCAGAGCACGGACAGCGCCCCGGCCCGCGCCCCGGCCCGCTGGTGCAGGGGGTCGGGCATCTCCGGATCGAAGAGCATGGCCTGGAGGCGCTTGTCGCCGCCGAAATGGCCGCCATGCTCGCGCCTGATGCGGATGGCCTCGGAGGGACCGAAGTTCCGCATCAGCAGGATCTCGTCATGGTCGCCGATGCCGAAGGGGTCCTTCTCCTTGTGCCGGATCTCCAGCCGCCCCTTGCGCCCGTTGAAGGCGAGGTGGTGCCCCTCGACCGGCATGCAGGCGTTCAGGGAGTAGGAGACCTGCACGCCGTTGCCATAGACCAGCGAGGCGCTCATCGTGTCGTAGATGTCGATATCCTCGCGGAAGACGCAGGCGTCGCGGACATAGCCGTCCTCCCGCGACGGGTCCTCGTAGAGCATCTCCAGCCATGGGTCGGCGGCGATATCGAGGTGGAAGTCGCAATCCGGCGCATGCAGGCAGTCATGGCAGCGTTCCCCGCGATAGGGGCCGTTGGCGCCGTAGTGCCGCAGGTTGCCGCGCGCGAAGATCTCCTTCGGCTCATCCGCCACATACCAGTTCAGCAGGTCGAAATGGTGCGTGGACTTGTGGACGAACAGGCTGCCGGAGTTCTTCTGGTAGGCGTGCCAGCGGCGGAAGTAGTCCGCCCCGTGCCGTGTATCGAGATACCAGTGGAAGTCGATCGAGGTGATCTCCCCGATCGCCCCTTCCATCAGCAGCTCCTTGATCTTCGCGCCGAAGGGTGCGTAGCGGTAGTTGAAGGCGACGTTCACCTTGCGCCCGGTCCGCGCCTCTGCCTCCAGGATGCGGCGGCACTTGGCCGCGGTGGTGGCCATGGGCTTCTCGGTGATGACGTCCGAGCCCGCCTCCAGCGCCTGCACGATCAGGTCGTCATGCGTGTCGTCACGGGTGCAGACCATCACCGTGGCGGGACGAAGCGTGGACAGCATCTCCCCGAAATCGGTGAAGACGGGGGCATTGGTGCCGATCGCCCGCTGCGAGCGATGGGCGCGCATCTCGTTGATGTCGCAGAGCCCGACGAGATCCACCTGCGGGCCGAGGCGGGAGAGCAGCTCCTTGCCCCACATGCCGGTGCCACGATGGCCCGTGCCGACCAGCGCAATCCGATGTTGCGCGAGATCAAGCGACATACTCACTCCCCATGGACAGGACCGGCGTCAGGCGCGGACAGACGGAGCCGTCGGCGCGGAACAGGTGGCAATCCCCGGCATCGCAGGTGATCGGGATGTTTTCGCCCGGATGGATGCGGCGCTGTCCTTCCAGTTGCAGCGTCACCGCCTGCCCGTCCGCCGTCTGGCCATAGACCAGCGAGGCGCTGCCGAGCTGTTCCACGAGCTGCACGCGCAGGCCGCCGAGTTGCACGCCGTCGCTTCCGGCGCGGAGGTGCTCCGGCCTGATCCCCAGCACCAGCCCTTCCTCGGCGGGCGGGCGGAGGCCGGGCAGGCGCACCTCCTGGCCGCCCAGGATCACGCCTTCCCCGCCCGGCGCTGGCGCGACCGACAGGAAGTTCATCTTGGGGCTGCCGATGAAGCCCGCCACGAAGCGGTTGGCAGGGTTGTTGTAGAGATCCAGAGGCGAGCCGATCTGCTCCACCTTTCCGGCGCGCAGCACCACGATCTTGTCGGCCATGGTCATGGCCTCGACCTGGTCGTGGGTCACGTAGATCATCGTGTTGCCGAGCTTGCGGTGGAGGTTGGCGATCTCCACCCGCATCTGCACGCGCAGCTCGGCATCCAGGTTCGACAGGGGCTCGTCGAAGAGGAAGATCCCCGGCTCCCGCACGATGGCGCGGCCGATGGCCACGCGCTGGCGCTGGCCACCGGAAAGCTGCTTCGGCTTGCGCTCCAGCAGGTGGCCCAGTTGCAGCACCTCCGCCGCCTGCCGCACCCGCCGGTCGATCTCGGCTTTCGGCATGCGGGCCGTTTCCAGGGCGAAGGCCATGTTCTTGTACACGTTCATATGCGGGTAGAGCGCATAGGACTGGAAGACCATGGCGATGCCGCGCTGTGCCGCCGGCACGTCGTTCATGACGTTGCCGCCGATCACCAGATCGCCGTCCGAGATCGTTTCCAGCCCCGCGATCATGCGCAGCAGGGTGGACTTGCCGCAGCCGGAGGGGCCGACGAAGACCACGAACTCGCCGGGCGTGATGTCGATGTTCACGTCGTGCAGCACGGCATGCTGGTCGAAGCGCTTGAAGACGTGCTGGAGGTTCAGGCCGGTCATCGTTTCATCCCCGTGGTGGCGATCCCCTCGATCAGCAGGCGCTGGAAGAAGAGGAAGAAGAGGAAGACAGGAACCAGGCCCAGGACGGACATGGCGAAGAGCGCGGGCCAGTCGGATTCCCCGCCCGAATCCACGAAGGAGCGCAGGCCGATCTGGGCCGTGTAGGTGTCCATGTCGTTCAGGTAGATCAGCGGCCCGAAGAAATCGTCCCAGGTCCAGATGAAGGAGAAGATCGCGGCCGTCGCCATCACCGGCAGCGAGAGCGGCAGCATGATCTTCCAGTAGATCCGCCAGGGGCTGCACCCGTCCATCATGGCGGCCTCGTCCAGCTCGCGCGGGATGTTGCGGAAGAACTGGACCATCAGGAAGATGAAGAAGGCGTCCGTGGCCAGGAACTTCGGCACCACCAGAGGCAGGATGGTGTTCACCCAGTCCAGGTTCAGGAACAGGATGTACTGCGGGATCAGCGTGACGTGGTAGGGCATCATCAGCGTGCCCAGCATCAGCGCGAACCAGAGGTTCCTGCCGCGGAAGCGCAGCCTGGCAAAGGCATAGGCGGCGAGCGAGCAGGATACGACGTTGCCGATCACGGAGAGCACCGCGATCACCGCCGAGTTCCAGAAGAACCGGCCGAAGCTGACCTGCAGGCTGTTCCAGCCGCGGAAATAGGCGTCCAGGCTCAGGCTCTGCGGGATGATGGAGATGGTGGAGAAGATGTCCTGGCTGCTGCGGAAGGAGCTCGCGAGCATCCAGAGCAGCGGGTAGAGCATGCAGAAGGCGACGGCGATCAGCAGCGCATGCTTCAGGGCGGATCGGCCGGCCTTCGCCGTGCGGGGGCCGCCATGGCGGAGGGCCTCACTCATCGTAATGCACCCAGAAGCGCGCGGAGAGGAAGGAGACCGCGGTGAAGCCCGCGATGATCAGCACCAGCACCCAGGCGAGGGCCGAGGCGTAGCCCATGCGGAAGAAGCTGAAGGCCTCCTGGAACAGGTAGAGGGTGTAGAACAGGGTGGAGTTCACCGGCCCGCCGGTGCCCTCGCTGATGATGAAGGCCGGGGTGAAGGCCTTGAAGGCGTCGATCACCTGCACGATGGAATTGAAGAAGATGATCGGCGTCAGCAGCGGCAGGGTGATGCGGAAGAACTGCCGGCGCGGGGAGGCACCATCCAGGCTGGCGGCCTCGTAGAGATCCTGCGGGATCTGCCGCAGCCCGGCCAGGAAGATGATCATCGGGCTGCCGAACTGCCAGATGCCCAGCACCACCAGCGTGTAGAGCGCGGTGTCCGGGTTGGCGATCCAGCTCGGCCCCTGGATGCCGACCAGGGCGAGGAGCTGGTTCAGCAGGCCGGTGCCGGAGAAGATCTCCCGCCACAGCACCGCGATGGCCACGCTCGCCCCCAGCAGGGAGGGCAGGTAGAAGATGGCCCGGTAGATGGAGAGTCCGCGGATGCCCTTGTTGAGCACCATCGCCACGCCCAGGGCGAAGGCGAGCTTCAGCGGGACGGTCAGCACCACATAGGTGAAGGTGACGCGGAGCGATTCCCAGAACTTCGTGTCCGAGAACAGGATGCGCCGGTAGTTGGCCATCCCCGCCCAGCGCGGGTCGGTCATCAGGTCGAAATGGGTGAAGGACAGCGCCAGCGAGGCCAGGGCCGGCCCCAGCGTCAGCCCGAAGAAGCCGATCAGCCAGGGCAGCAGGAAGAGGTAGCCGGGCAGGCTTGCCCAGCGTTTCCGGCTGGCCCTATGCTTCCGGGCGGCGGTCCAGCCCGTCTCAGCGGCGGCGATCTGCATGATCCCCCGCCCCGTTTCCGGGTTTCGTCATCGGTCGTCCTCCCCATGGCTCTTGCGGCCATGTCCGTCAGCCCCTACTCAACAAGCAGGTAACCGGTTGGTTCCCACGCTAGGGAGGCGCCTCCCTTCGTGTCAAGCACGGATATGATCGGTCGTGATCGTGCGCGAGCGGTCTTTCCTCTGGCCTTGTGCGGCACCCACGGCAATTTTGCGGAACCATGTCGGACATCCTCATCCCGCAGCGCAGCAAGCGCGCCGAAACCACCCGCCGGAAGATCCTGGACGCCGCGGTTGTCGAGTTCACCGCCAATGGCCTGGCCGGGGCCCGGGTGGACGAGATCGCCGCCCGGGCGGGGGTGAACAAGCGCATGCTCTATGTGCATTTCGGCAGCAAGGAGGAGCTCTGGATCCAGGTCCTGGAGCATGTCTATAGTGCCAAGCGGGAGGAGGAGCGGGCGCTCGACGTCGGCAGCCTGCCGCCGGTGGAGGCCATGGCGCGGCTGGTGCGCTTCAACCTGCGATACACGGCGCGGCACCCGGAATTCGTCACCCTGCTGAACCAGGAGAACATGCACCGGGCCAGTTACCTGGGCCGCAGCGAGCAGGTGCGCGCGCTCTACTCGCCCTTGCTCGAATCCGTGCGTGACGTGCTGGTGCGTGGCGCGGAGGCGGGCGTCTTCCGGCGCGATGCCGATCCGCTGCAGACCTATGTGACGATCGTGGCGGTCGGCCATTTCTACGTGGCCAACCTCCATACCCTGTCCGCCATCTTCAAGACCGACCTGTCCACCGAGGTGGCGCTGGGCCTGCGCGAGGATCACTGCGTGGATGTGATCCTGGGCTATCTTCGTGCTTGACCGGCGAGGCCCTCCCGTTCTTAGGTAACCATGTAGTTACCAAAACACGGGATGGAATCGTCATGGCAGAGCGTCGCATTGGCCTGATCATGCATGGCGTGACGGGGCGCATGGGCATGAACCAGCACCTGATCCGCTCGATCGCCGCGATCCGGAAGGATGGCGGCGTCCCCCTGAAGAACGGCGACCGGCTGATGCCCGACCCGATCCTGGTCGGCCGCAACCGGGAGAAGCTGGAGGCCCTGGCCCGGGCGCATGGGGTGGAGCGCGTGGGCACCGATCTCGACGAGGCCCTGGCCAACAAGGACGACGAGATCTTCTTCGATGCCGGCACGACGCAGATGCGCGCCGCGCTGATCCGCAAGGCCATCGCCGCCGGCAAGCACATCTACACCGAGAAGCCGACCGCCGATAACCTGGAGGACGCGCTGGACGTGGCACGCCTCGCCCGCAAGGCCGGGGTGAAGAACGGCGCGGTGCAGGACAAGCTCTTCCTGCCCGGGCTGGTGAAGCTGAAGATGGCCATCGACAGCGGCTTCTTCGGCAAGATCCTCTCGGTGCGGGGCGAGTTCGGCTACTGGGTCTTCGAGGGCGACCTGCAGCCGACGCAGCGGCCTTCCTGGAACTACAAGAAGGACGAGGGCGGCGGCATCATCCTCGATATGCTCTGCCACTGGCGCTACGTCCTGGACAACCTGTTCGGCGAGACCAAGGCGGTCTCCTGCCTCGGCGCCACGCATATCCCGCGCCGCATCGACGAGAAGGGCGAGGCCTACGAGGCCGATGCGGACGACGCCGCCTATGCCACCTTCGAGCTGGAAGGCGGGGTGATCGCGCAGATCAACTCCTCCTGGGTCACGCGGGTGCGGCGGGACGACCTCGTGACCTTCCATGTGGACGGCACGCATGGCTCCGCCGTGGCCGGGCTGATGACGTGCCGGACGCAGAGCCGGGTGAACACGCCGAAGCCCGTCTGGAGCCCCGACACGCCACAGCCCATCGACTTCTTCGAGGGCTGGGAGGAGATCCCCGACACGCAGGCCTATCCCAACGGCTTCCGGGCGCAGTGGGAGCTCTTCCTGCGCCATGTCGCGGGCGAGCTGCCGGAGTTCAAATGGAACCTCCTGGCCGCCGCCAAGGGCGTGCAGCTCGCTGAGGCGGGGCTGAAGTCCTGGGCCGAGCGCCGCTGGATCGACCTGCCGAAGCTGGAGGTCTGACCGCCGTGCCGACCCTGACCCTGCCGGGTGCCGACGGGCGCCTGGCGCCCTATACCACCGGCGCGCCGCGGGAGTTCCCCGTGGCGAAGCCGCCCTTCCCCCGCATAGCCCTGGCGGCCGCGCATCTGGTGGCCGATCCGCTGGCCGAGCAGGACCCCTGGCTCGACGTGAAGATCGACTGGGACCGCACCATCGCCTTCCGCCGCCATCTCTGGTCGCTGGGCCTGGGCGTGGCGGAGGCGATGGACACGGCGCAGCGCGGCATGGGCCTCGACTGGGCCGGGGCGCAGGAGCTGATCCGGCGCTCCCTCGACGCGATGAAGGACGTGCCCGGCGCGGTGATGGCCTCCGGCGCCGGCACCGACCATCTGGCGCCCGGGCCGGATGTCACGGTGGACGACGTGATCCGCGCCTATGAGGAGCAGTGCTCCGCCGTCGAGGGCATGGGCGGGCGCATCATCCTCATGGCCTCCCGCGCCCTGGCGAAGGCGGCGCGCGGGCCGGGCGACTATGTGCGCGTCTATGACCGCATCCTGCGGCAGGTGCGGGAGCCGGTGATCATCCACTGGCTGGGCGAGATGTTCGACCCGGCGCTGGAAGGCTACTGGGGGCATCACGACCACTGGAAGGCCATGGAGGTGGCGCTGGAGGTCATCGCCGACCATGCCGCCAAGGTGGACGGGGTGAAGATCTCCCTGCTCGACAAGGAGAAGGAGATCACCATGCGCCGCCGCCTGCCTGAAGGCGTGCGCATGTACACGGGCGACGACTTTAACTACGCCGAGACGATCGCCGGGGATTCCGAGGGGCATTCCGACGCGTTGCTCGGCATCTTCGACCCGATCGCCCCGGCGGTGGGCGGCGCGCTGGCCTGCCTGTCGCGGGACGACCTGCAGGGCTTCCACGACATCCTGGCGCCGACCGTGCCGCTCAGCCGGCACATCTTCAAGGCGCCGACCCGCTTCTACAAGACGGGCGTGGTCTTCATGGCCTGGCTGAACGGGCACCAGGACCATTTCACCATGGTCGGCGGGCAGCAGTCGGCCCGCTCCATCGGCCATTTCGCGGAGCTCTTCCGCCTCGCCGACAAGGCCGGGCTGCTGCGCGACCCGGACCTCGCCGCCACGCGTATGCGGCAGATCCTCGCGGTGCACGGCGTGTCATGAGCATGGCGAAGAGCGATCCCGGCCCCCTCTCCCTCAACACCGCCACGGTGAAGGAGCGCTGGGGGCTGGCGGAATGCATCGAGGGCTGCGCCCGGCACGGCATTCCCGGCATCTCCCCCTGGCGCGACGTGCTGCAGGCCATGGGGGTGGAAGAGGCGGCGCGGCAGATCCGCGATGCCGGGCTGCGCGTCACCGGCCTGTGCCGCGGCGGCATGTTCACGGCCCCCGATGCCGCCAGCCGCGCCGCCGCCATCGAGGACAACCGCCGCGCCATTGCCGAGGCCCATGCCATCGGCGCCGCCTGCCTCGTGATGGTCTGCGGCGGGCTGCCGCCCGGCTCCCGCGACCTGCCCGGGGCACGGGAGATGGTGCGGGAGGGGCTGCATGCCATCATGGGCGAGGCCCGCGATGCCGGCGTCACCATCGCGCTGGAGCCGCTGCACCCGATGACCTGCGCCGACCGCTCCGTGCTCGCCACGCTGGGGCAGGCGCTGGATCTCTGCGAGGAGCTGGGGCACGGCAGCGGCGTGGCGCTGGATGTCTATCATGTCTGGTGGGACCCGGACCTCGCCCGGCAGATGCGGCGTGCCAAGGGGAGGATCGCCGCCTTCCACACCTGCGACTGGCTGGTGCCCACCACGGACACGGTCTTCGACCGGGGCATGCCGGGCGACGGGGTGATCGACATTCCCGCCATCCGCGCCATGGCGGAGGAGGCCGGCTGGCCCGGCGGGGCGGAGGTGGAGATCCTGTCCCGCCGCTGGTGGGCGCGCGATCCGGACGAGGTGCTGCCGCTGCTGAAGGAGCGCCACCAGAGCGCCTGCTGACGTCATTCGCCTTTCGCGTCAGCAGGGCGCGAAGGGCACGGCCGGCCTTCCGGCGGAACCGCGGTGCGGACCCGTGCGGCCCGCACCCGCCCAATCAAGAAGAATACGCTCGGGAGAAGAACGGGAATGTCCCTCAACAGACGCGGCCTGCTGGCCGCCGGGCCGGCCCTGTCATGCCTGGCCCTTCCTTTCCTGGCCCGGCCCGCGCTGGCCCAAGGGAACGGTGCCCCGGGCAACGGTGCTCTATGGGCGCCGACGCATCCGGTGCGCTTCGTCGTCCCCTTCCCCGCCGGCGGTGCCACGGATGTGGTGGCACGCGTGCTGGGGGAACGGTTGCAGCAGCGCCTCGGCCAGCCGGTGGTGGTGGAGAACCGGACCGGCTCGGGCGGCAATCTCGGCATGGAGAATGCCGCGCATTCCGCCGCCGACGGCCATACGCTGGTGATGGCGACCATGGGGACGCTGAGCATCAACCAGCATCTGTACCGCAACCTCGGCTTCGATCCGGCGAAGAGCTTCGCCCCGATCTCCATGGCCTTCGGCACGGACCATGTGCTGATCGTCAATCCCGGAGTGCCCGCGCGGACGGCGCAGGACTTCGTGGCGCTGGCGAAGGAGAAGGGCGGCAGCATCAGCTATGGCTCGGCCGGTTCCGGCAGTTCCACCCATATGGTGGCGGAACTCTTCCGGCTCGCCGCCGGCATCCAGCCGATGCACGTGCCCTATCGCGGCAGCGCCCCGGCGCTGAACGACACGATCGCCGGGACGGTGCAGTTCATGCTGGACCAGCTTCCCTCCGCCATCGGCCAGATCCAGGCCGGCACGGTGCGTGCCCTGGCGACGACCGGCCCCCGGCGCTCCGCCCTCTTGCCGGAGGTGCCCACCATGGCGGAGGTCGGGCTGCCGGCGGCGGAGGCGACCTCCTGGGGAGCGGTCCTCGCGCCCGCCGGGACGCCGCCCGCCGCCATCGCCCGCTACAACCAGGCGATCCGCGAGATCCTGGCCGAGCCCGGGGCGCAGGAGCGCCTCGCCGCTGCCGGGGCGGATGCGGTCTCGTCCACGCCCGGGGAACTCGCCGCCACTATCCAGCGGGAAAGCGATAAGTGGGGCCGCGTGGTGCAGGAGGCGAAGATCACCGTGAACTGATGCACGGGGCGCGGCCCGCGCATCCGGCGTTGCGCCATGCCGGGGAAAGGTTCCGCCACCGGCGTGGCGCATCGGCCCTCCCGAGTTCGCATTGCCCTTGCCGGACAGTGAGGCCCGCCCCGCTCCTTGCCGGGGCGGAGCGCCGCCCTCACCAGCGATAGGCGAGCGTGGCGTAAACGGCGCGGCCGACGCCATAGGAACAGGAGCTCGAATAGCAGGCGGCGAAGTAGTCCTTGTCGCCCAGGTTGGTGCCCGTCACGGTCAGGCGCCACTGCTTGTAGTCCGCGCGCAGCATGGCGTCGTAGAGGGTGAAGCCCGGCGCGTGGAAGATCGGCGTGGTCGCCGTCGGTGCGTTGTTGGCCATGGTGTTGCCGACGTAGCGGATGCCCGCGCCGGCGCCGAGCGTCAGGTTCTCCGATACCGGATAGCTGTAGTCGGCCCAGAGCGAGGCCATGTGGTTGGGCACGGTGGTCAGGCGGCGGCCAAGATTGTTGGCGGTGCTGCGCGTCACCTCCGTTTCCTGCGCCGTATAGGCGCCGATCAGGCTGAGCCCGTCGGTGAGGGCGACATGCGCCTCCAGCTCCACGCCGCGCGACTGCGCCTCGCCCGTCTGGATGGAGTAGTTCGCATAGATCGGATCGGCGGTCGTGACGTTCTTCTGCGTCAGCTCGAAATAGGCGGCCGAGAAGAGGCTGCGGCTGCCGGGCGGCTGGTACTTCACGCCGCCCTCGTATTGCGTGCCGGTGGTGGGCTTGAAGGTGTCTCCGCCGCGCTGCGGCGCGTAGGTGCTGAGCACGGGCAGGAAGGAGGTGGCGTAGGAGATGTAGGGCGACAGGCCGAAGTCGAAGGCGTAGAGCAGCGCCGCGCGGCCGGTGAGGGCGCTGTCGTCCTGGCTGGTGTCGGTGCCGGTGCGGTTGTTGTGCGTGTCGGAGCTGGCCCAGTCCTGCCGTCCGGTCAGCGTCAGGATCCAGTTGCCCAGCCGCGCCTGGTCCTGCGCATAGAGGCCGAGCTGGTTCTGCTTCTGGTTGTTCAGGGTGACGCTGGTGGCGCCGCGCGGCAGGGTGGGCACGGTGCCGTAGGAGGGATCGTAGACATCCAGCGTCGTGGTGGCGCCGGCCCAGGTGCGGTTGCTGACGCGCTGGTAGCGGTAGTCGAGCCCGACCAGCGCGGTATGGCGCAGCGGGCCGGTGTCGAAGCGCGCCTCGGCCTGGTTGTCGAGGGTGAGCGAGGCGGCGAGCGGCTGGTTGATCGAGGCGACGCGGTTCACCCGGCGCCACTGTCCGGCGACGAGGCCGGAGGCGTAGATCGTGTTGTAGTCGAGGGACTGGTAGGTGTAGCGCAGGTTCTGCCGCAGCGTCAGCCAGTCGGTCGCCTGGTGCTCCAGCATGTAGCCGAGGCTGTACTGGCTCTTGCGGTAGGTGTCCCAGTCCGGCTCGCCGGTGGTGCGGCCGCGCGGGATCCTGCCGTTGGGGTTGTAGAGCGCCGTGCCCTGCGGCGGCAGCCACTGGCCGGTCACGCCGTTGTCGTCGCGCAGGTAGCTGCCGAGCAGGGTGAGCGTGGTGTCCGCGCTCGGGCGCCAGCGCAGCGAGGGCGCGAGGTAGATGCGGTTGTCGTGGCCGCCGTCGAATTCCGTGTCGGCGTCGCGGATCAGGCCGACGAAGCGGCCGAGTAGCGTGTCATCGCCGGTCAGGCTGCCGCCGACATCCCACATACCCTGGAGGCGGCCGAAGCTGCCGGTCTGGAAGGCGATCTGCCGCACCTGCCCGGGATAGGGCGTCTTGCTGACCGCGTTGACCAGGCCGCCCAGGTTGCCCTGGCCATAGAGGGCCGAGGTGGTGCCGCGCAGGAGTTCCATGCGCTCCATGCCCCAGGGCTCGATGCGGAAGGACTGTGCCGTGACGGGGGCCGGCACGCGCGTCCCGTCCAGGAAGACATCGGCGCTGAAGCCGCGGACGCTGAAATACTCGCCGCGGTAGTCCGTGCCGCTGCTGAAGGCGCCGGGGCTGTAGCGCAGGGCCTCGTTGACCGAGCCGATGTTCAGCTTCTCGATCTGGTCGCTGGTGATGACGGAGACGGATTGCGGCGTCTCGACCAGCGGGGTGTCGGTCTTGCTGCCGGTGGCGCTGCGCGTGGCGACCAGGCCCTCGACCGGGCCGCGCGCGGTTTCGGCCGGCCTGCCGCGACCCTCCACGGAGACGGTGGGCAGAACCACCGGCTGGTCGGCCGCCGCGCCGGATTGGCCGAAGGCGGCGGGGGCACCGGCCATCAGGCCAAGCATGCCCAGGCAGATGGGAAGCTGTCTTGAAGCTGCGGGAACGCGCACGATTCGTACCCTTGGAAGCGGGGCGTCACGCTTAGTTGATAATGGATATCAATCGCAATACCTTGATACATGAGCCCTTGGCATGGCCGGCGATACAGCGACCGAAGCGACCCTTGTGTTTGCGAATCACTTTTAATATCACTAATGGGTGAGCCGCGCCTGGGATTCCGCAACCTCCGCACGGGCACGGAACCGAACCGCAAGAGGCCGCGCTTGCCCCGAGACCTGGAGACCCTGTTCCGTCTGCATCATCGGGAGTTGCGGCACATGGCCTATGGGGGTGTGCGCTGTTCCGCCACGGCCGAGGACATCCTTCAGGACGCCTTCCTGCGCTATGCCGGGTCGGCCTCCGCAGCCTCCGTGGCCAATCCCTATGCCTTCCTGTGCCGGATCGTGGCCAATCTGGTGCGGGACGAACGACGCGTCAGGCGGAACCGGGGCCACCTCCTGCCCCTGGAGGACGCGGAAGCCTGCCCGGCCGCGGAGATCTCCCAGGAACGCCGGCTGGCGGACCGTCAGGCGCTGGCGATCCTCGTCGCCGCGCTTCATGAGCTGCCCCATGACTGCCGCCGCGCGCTGCTGCTGAACCGGCTCGACGGGTTCACCCATGCCGAGATCGGCCAGCGGCTCGGCATCTCGACCAGCATGGTCACCAAGCATATCATCCGCGCTCTGCGCCATTGCCAACGCCGCCTTGGCCCGGTCTGACCTTGCGGCGCGGGCAAGCCGGCCAGCCCGCTGCGCGACAGCACCGGAGCCAGTGCCATGCCATCCCTCCCCCAGGCTCGCGACCCGCTGGACGAACCGCTCGACCCGCTGAGCGAGACCGCGCTGCAATGGGTGGTCCACCTGCACTCCGGCATGGCGACCCCGCAGGACAAGGCTGCCTATGAGGCTTGGCGGAGCAGCGGGCCCGGGCCCGCCGCCGCGGCTTCCGAGGCGGAAAGGCTCTGGCAGGGCCTGGGCGCGGCACGGGGGCGACGTTCCCTCCTTCCTGGCCTGGCCGCCCTCGCCGTCGCCGGCGGGGCCGCGGCGCTGTCCGTGCAGGGCGGGCTGCTGCCGCGTCCGGACCGTCTCTGGACGGATATCAGCACGGCCACGGAACGCCGCCACCTCACCCTGCCGGATGGCTCGGAGCTGGAGGTGGATGCCGCCACGCGGCTGGACCTCGCCTATGACGCGGAACGGCGCGGCCTCGTCCTGCATGCGGGGCGCATCCATGTCCATGTCGCCCCGGAGCCCGGCCGCCCCTTCGATGTCCGCGCCGCCGGCGGCACCACCCGCGCCCTGGGCACGCAGTTCGCCGTTTCCCGGGACGGGGATGCCGTCGCGGTCGTGGTGTCGGAACATGCTGTCCGGGTGAGCTATGCGGGGCGGGCCGTGGAGGTCCCGGTGGCCCAGGGCGTCGCATACGCGCCCGGGACCGGGCTGGGGGAACCGCAGCCGGTCGATCTGGCGGCCGAGACGGCCTGGCGCCGGGGGACGCTCGTCTTCCATGGCAGGCGCCTGGCGGAAGTGGTCGGAGAGATCGGCCGGTATCGCAGCGGCTGGATCCTGATCCCCGATGCGGTCCTGCGGGAACGACGGATCACGGGCGTGTTTCCGGCCAACGACGGCGACGCCTTCCTCGCGGCCCTGCCCTCCCTGTTGCCGGTCAGGCTGCGCCGCTTCCCCCTGGTGACGGTCATCGAACCCCTGTCGTGAGCCGCCCGGCGGGGGCCGGAAGGACATATTTCGTTCCGGAATCATATCTTCGTTGTCGTAACGCCGCGCTCCTTCGTCCCTGGCTTTGAAGCAACGACAATCCGGACGAGAGATCGATGGCGAGGAATGCCGGGCGGCGGAAGCCGCGGGGATGGAGGACGGCCGGCTGGGTGCTGGCGGCCCTGGCGGCCGCATCGCCGGCCGGGCGGGCGCTGGCGCAATCCCGGGTGGAGGCGCCCGCGACGGCCTTCTCCATACCGCCGGGTCCGATAGGCGGAGCCCTCACGCGCTTCGGCGAGGCTTCCGGGCTGCGCGTGCTCGCCCTCAGCCAGGAGCTCGAAGGCCGCCGGTCGCCCGGTGTCTCGGGGAGGATGCCGGCGGAGGAGGCACTGCGCAGGCTGCTGGCCGGCACCGGCCTCGGCTACCGTTTCTCGGATGCCGGCAGCGTCACGATCGTCGTGCTGCCTCCGCCAGCCGCCACGGGTGGCGTGGCCGTGGATGGCGATGCCGTCCTGATCCCTCCCGTGGATGTCCAGGGCCGCGTGGGGCGCGGCTGGGCGCCGGCACCGGGCCTCATCGCCGAGGCCACCAACACCGGCACCAAGACCGACACGCCGATCATCGAGACGCCGCAATCCATCTCCGTCGTCACGCGCGACCAGATGGACCGCCAGGCGGTGCAGACGGTCTCCGACGCGTTGCGCTTCGTGCCGGGCGTGGTGACGGGCACGGCGGGCAACCAGACGCGCTACGACAGCATCTTCCTGCGCGGCTTCGGCGGCTTCGCCAATGATTCCGCCTTCGTGAACTACATGGACGGGCTCAAGCTGCTGCGCGATGTCCGCATCTCGCCGCAGATCGACCCCTGGGCGCTGGAGCGGGTGGAGGTGTTCCGCGGCCCGTCCTCGGTGCTCTACGGCCAGGCCAATCCCGGCGGCTTCGTGAACCTCGTCAGCCGCCGCCCCACCGAAACGCGCTTCGGCGAGGTGAACCTGCAGGCCGGCACGAACGAGCGGAAGCAGGCCGCCTTCGACCTGGGCGGGCCGATCGACGCGGACGGGAAGTTCCTCTACCGCCTGACCGGACTGATGCGGAACGCGGAGAGCGACGTTCCCTACCAGAGCGACCGCCGGGTGCTGATCGCCCCCGCCCTCACCTGGCGGCCGGATGCCGATACCTCGGTCACCTTCCTCGGCCAGTACCAGCACGATGCCGACGCGCCGAATTTCGGCATCGCGCCGTATAACGGCTCCGTCCTGCCGAACATCAACGGCCGCCTGCCGGCCACCTTCTTCCAGGGCGATCCGAACTGGAACGAGCTGCAGCGCACGCAGTGGCTCGGCGGCTGGCTGGCCGAGCACCGGCTGAACAACGTCTTCACCATCCGGCAGAACTTCCGCTACCAGAACTTCTCGGCGGACACGAAGGACGTCTCGATCGGCTCCCTCGCGGCGGATCAGCGCAGCCTGAGCCGCACCTTCAGCCTGTTCCGCCACCGCTACGAGGCGGTGACGCTGGATAACCAGGTGCAGGCCGATTTCGCGACCGGCCCCCTGTCGCACACGCTGCTGGTGGGCCTGGACTACCAGCATCTCTGGGGCGACTTCCGCTTCGGCCAGACGGCGGGCCCCGCGCTCGACATCTTCCAGCCGGTCTATGGCGTGAACTTCACCGCCCCCACCCTCACCAACATGCGCAAGACCGATGCCGACCAGATCGGGATCTACGTGCAGGACCAGGTCCGGCTGGACCACTGGGTCCTGTCGCTGGGGGGGCGGCATGACTGGGCCGACAGCCGGCTGACGAGCATCTCGCTCGCCGCGCGGCGCGGCAGCACGAGCGAGCAGTCGGACAGCGCCTTCACCGGCAAGGCCGGGCTGCTCTACCTCTTCGACAACGGCATCGCGCCCTATGTCAGCTACTCCGAATCCTTCGAGCCGCAGATCGGCACGACGCTGGAGGGCAAGGCCTACGAGCCGACCGAGGGCCGGCAGTACGAGGCCGGGATCAAGTACCAGCCGCCCGGACGCAACAGCTTCGTCACCCTCGCGGCCTATAACCTGACGCGCACGAACCTGCTGACGCCGGACCTTCGCGCGCCCACGCTGTACAGCGTGCAGACCGGCGAGGTGCGCGTGCGCGGCATCGAGCTGGAGGCGAAGGCCCGCCTGCTCGACGGGCTGGATGTCCTGGCCTCCTATGCCCTCCAGGACGCGGAGGTCACGAAGGATAACGGCACCGCCTCCGCCCCCAGCGCCCAGGGCAAGCGCCCCACGGCCGTGCCGCGGAACACGGCCTCCGCCTGGGCGGAGTACACCTTCGCGGGCGGGCCGCTCAACGCGCTCTCGGTCGGCGGCGGCATCCGCTATGTCGGCTCCACCTATGCCGACCGGCAGAACACGATCAAGGTGGATTCCTACACGCTGTGGGATGCCAGCATCCGCTACGACCTGGGCGCCAACATCGCGGCGCTGAAGGGGATGAGCCTCGCCGTCAATGGCCAGAACATCGGCAACCAGCGCTATGTCGCCGCCTGCGACCAGTACAACGGCTGCTATTTCGGCGCGAGGCGCAGCGTGATCGCGACGCTGCGCTACCGCTGGTGAGCGGCTGGCGGACGGGGCGGCGCCCCGTCCTCGCGGCCGCCGCCGTGATGCTCGCCGCCCCAGCCGTCATTCCCGCCATGGCCCAGTCCGCGCGGGAGGTGACGGACGGGCTCGGCCGGCATCTCGTGCTGCGGGCGCCGGTGCGCCGGGTCGTGCTGGCGGAGGCGAACGACCTCCTGCTCCTGGCGCTCGTCCACCCCGATCCGGTGGACCTGCTGGTCGGCTGGGGTGGGGTGGGACGCTTCGACCGGCCGCTGCTGGACGAGTGGCAGCGGCGCGAACCGCGTCTGGGCCATCTGCCCACGATCGGCGGCGACACGCCCGACAGCGTCTCGCTCGAACGCATCCTGGCCCTGTCGCCCGACCTGGTGCTGATGCCCCGCCTCTTCAGCCCGCAGGGCATGCTGGTCCGCCAACTGGAGGAGGCGGGGGTCACCGTGGCCTTCGTCTCCTCGCCCTCTCCGGGCAGCCGTGCCTGGGACATGGCGCCGGTGGTGACCATCATGGGCCGGCTGCTGGATCGCGAGCGCCAGGCCGGGGAATACGCGGATTTCTACCGGCGGCGCATCGAGCGGATCGCGGCGCGGGTCGCGGGGGCCGGGCCCGGCCCCCGGGTGATGGTGGAGGCCCATGCCGGCCGCGCGGTCTGCTGCGCCTCCCCCGGGCGGCAGGGCAGCATGGGTGACTTCATCGACCTGGCCGGCGGCGAGAACATCGCCGCCCCGGTGCTGCCGGTGCCGATCGGGCAGATCAGCCTGGAATACGCGGTCTCGCGCGCGCCGGAGGTCTATATCGGCACGGGCGGTGCCTATCTCGCGGCGGAGGGCGGGCTGGTGCTCGGCCCCGGCCAGGGGGAGGAGCGGGCCCGCGCCAGCCTGGCGGCGACCCTGCGCCGGCCCGGCATCGCCACCCTGCCCGCGGTGCGGAACGGGCGGGCGCACGGGCTCTGGCACCAGCTCGTCTCCTCGCCGATCAGCGTCCTGGCGGCCGAGGTCATGGCCCAATGGATCCGCCCCGAGCTGTTCGGGGACCTCGATCCCGCCGCGAGCCTCGCCACGCTGAACGAACGCTTCCTGCCCGTCAGCCTGCGGGGCTGCCTGTGGGTCAGCGCCACGCCACCGGTTCCCTGAGGAGTGTCCCCCATGCCGAGCGCCGAGACACGCTTCCGCCTTTCCGATCCCGAGCGGCGCATCGCAGCGCTTTGCGAGGTGCTGGCGGAACTCGATGTGGAGATCACCGGGCGGCCGGAGGGCCGGCGCCACGCGCTCTTTCACTTCGGGGAAGCGGAGCTGGAGCATGGCGAGGGGGAGGTCCGCTTCCGGGCGGAGGCGCCCGACCTTTCCGGCCTGGCTTCGGTGAAGCTGACGCTCATCGGCCGCCTGGCGCAGCTGGTTCCGGCGGAACCCCTCGACGTCGTCTGGAACGGCGACGGGACGGAGCTGTCCGTGCCGCCGAACTTCCGGCTGATGCGGGTCGTTTCCGCCCGGTGGGTCACGCCGCACATGCGCCGCCTGACCCTGGCGGGCGAGGCGCTGGACCGCTTCGCATCCCCCGACCACATCCACGTCAAGCTGCTCATCGCCCCGGACGGCGGCGACCCGGCCTGGCCCACACTCGACGCCTCGGGCCGTCTGGTGCCGGTGGTGGATCACCGCCGGCCGGCAGTGCGGACCTATACGCTGCGCCATGTGGACCCCGTGCGTGGAGAGGTGGAGATCGACCTGGTCGCGCATGGCGACGAAGGGCCGGGCTCGCGCTTCGCCCTCATGGCGAGGCCGGGGGACGAGGTGGGCATGATGGGGCCCGGCGGCAGCGGGGCGCACAACGGCGCGGCGGACTGGATCCTGCTGGTCGGGGACGAGACGGCGCTGCCGGCGATCGCCCGCATGGCGGAGGGGCTGCCGCCCGATGCGAAAGGCGTCGCCCTGATCGAGGTCGCCGACGCGGCGGAGCAGCAGGCGATACGCCATCCGCCGGGCCTGGAGATCCGCTGGCTGCACCGTGGCGGCGCCCCGGCCGGGACGACGCGGCACCTGCTGGAAGCGGCTCTGGCCCTTCCCTGGCCCGGGCCGGATATCCGCGTCTTTGCCTGGGCGGGCTGCGAGTACGAGACCTTCCGGGCACTCCGCAAGCACTGGCGCGAGAGCTGTGGCCTGCGGAAGGAGGATCATCTCGCCCTGGCCTATTGGCGCCACGGGGTCCGGGAGGGCGAGTTCAAGAAGCACTGAGCGGCAGGTCCGGGCGGCGGGCGGGGCGGTCCCGGACCGACCGGTCGGGTCTCGTCGGACCGGCGCGGCACGTCAATGCCGCGGCGGAAGGACGCCGAAGGCCGTCCAGCGGTCACGAAGCGCCCGCATCCCGGGGGGCGCCTCGGCGGCCGGGGATTCCAGCGCGGCGCGGGCCATGGCCATCGCCTCCGCCGTCGCCGGCAGGGCGGTGCCGAGCGCGGGAGCGACCAGCCAGCCGGGGCCTCCATCCCGGGCGAGGTGCCGGTTCAGCGCCCAGGCGGCGGCGGGGTCCGGCAGGGCACGGGCCACCGGGTGCGCGCAGGCGCTCCACAACAGCATCTGGACGGCCTGGTTGAGCATGGCGGGGTGCGGGGAGAAGCCCGGCAGCCGGGCCAGCTCGGCCACCGTGCGGGGGGCCTGTGCCAGCGCGTCCAGGATCGGCCCGAACAGGGCCCTGTCGCCGCTCACCCGGCCGATGGGGGTGTCGAAATGGAGGTCCTGCCCGCCGGAGGGCGCGCCCGGCAGGGCGGCAAGGGCCAGGGCTCCCAGCGCCTCCATGTGCCGAGCGGGGGAGAGCGGGCCGCCGCCGCGCTGGTAGAGATCCCGCCGCAGGGACTGGTTGCGGGCCATGTCCCGGACGGTTTCCGCGACCGAAGGGGCCTGGATGCCGGCCAGCAGCGGGCGTGTGGCGGCCGGGAGGCTGACGGCATCGATGTTGTCGGCCGGCGTGGCGCTGCCGCGATAGGTGCAGCCGGCGGCGGCGAATTCCTCCATCATCGTGGCGACGTGGAATGGCTCCCACCCGGCCGTCAGCAGCTCATGCGCCAGGGCATCCCGGTCCTGCCGGGCGGCCGAGGCCAGGCGCAGCTTCTCCTGCGGATAGGCGGCATAGAAGCCGGCGCCGGCTTCCGAGAGGCGCGACAGGAAGGCGAGGCCATGCCGCGCGCGTTCGGCGGAACTCCCGGCCAGCGTCTCCCCGTAGCGGCGGGCCAGATGCTGGGCGGCGGCGGCGGCCGAAAGCCCCGGATGCGTCATGTAGTGCGCATAGACGATGGCCCCCCGGCCTGAGGAAACGCGCCACGAAGCGGAAGAAGGCCTGGCGCTGCGGCCGGGAGATCCAGGACAGGACCCCATGCGTGACGATGGCGTCGAAGGGCTCCAGCGGCTCTCCCTCCGGCCCGTCCCAGGCATCGAAGCCGGCATGGATGACGCGGAGGTTGCGCAGGCCGGCCGCCGTCGCCGCGGCCCGGGCCTGATCCACATGGCGGGCATTGGCATCGATGGCGACGAACTCCGCCCGGGGATGGGTCGCGGCGGCGACGAGGCTGTTGAGCCCCGTGCCGCAGCCGAGCTCGCACCAGCGGAAGGGCCGCGCGATGTCCGGCATGGCATGGCCGAGGCCCCGGGCGACGGCGTCGATCCAGGCCGGCGTCATTTCCCGGTGGAACTGCGCCGGATAGGTCACGTCGTGGATGTAGTCGTCGGTCTCGCTCATGGATGGGCGTCGGTTCCTGGCAGGGGGGGCGGAAGGCGCGTCCTGCGGCCCCTGCCGGCGATCCTGTCCAGGTCGGTGCCTTCTTGGATGTAGACGGATGAGACAGCCGAAGGGACAGCGGCGAAGGGGCGTCCTCTGTACAAGCTCGGAAGACGTCCCGGATCTGGCTACGCATTCATCCGTTCTGAAGGCAAAACGTTATAGGAATCAGAGACATGGCAAGCCTGTAGGGGCTCTATCAGGCGGGGGATGGGCTGAATTCATATTGCGATCAATTCGCATTTGCTTCATAGACCGTCACCGAGTTGTTACAACATTCGGTCCCCTGACATGCTGTCCAGCCACGCCGGCGATCTCTGCGAGAATCTCTATGCCGACTATCGTGGCTGGCTGGTCTCGTGGCTCGGCAAGCGGATGCGTTGCAACGACAAGGCCAGCGACATCGTCCAGGACCTGTTCTGCCGCCTGGTCGAACGGCCGCCCTCGGCCATCGGCAAGCCGCGCGCCTTCCTCGCCACCAGCGCCATCCGGCTGCTGATCGACCAGCGACGGCGTTCGGCCGTGGAGCAGGCCTATCTCGAAGCCCTCGCGGTGGCGGAACAGAGGAACAGTGCCGCCTCTCCCCTGGAGACCTATGAAGCGGTGGAAACGCTCACCGCCATCGCCTGCATGCTGGAGGGCATGGCGGAGCGCCCGCGCCGGGCCTTCCTGCTGAACCGCCTGGAGGGGCTCAGTTATGCCGAGATCGCGGCGGAACTCGGGGTCTCCACCAGCATGGTGAAGCAGTACATGGCCAGTGCCCTGGTGCATTGCTACAGCATCGCCCATCCGCCGGCATGACGGAGCCCACCCCGGACATGGTGCGCCATGCCGCCGACTGGCATGCGGCGCTCAGTTCCGGCGATGCAACGGAAGCCGACTTCGCGCGATGCTCCGCCTGGCAGTCGGAGCATCCGGCCCAGGCCGAGGCCTTCCGCCGCATCGAGCGGATCATGGGCCGGCTGGACGGCCTGCCTCCCGGCCCGGCGCGGGAAGCGTTGCGAGCGGGTGGCGTGGCGTCGCGGCAGGCGCGGCGGCTGATCGCGGGCGGGGCCGTGCTGGGGCTGCTCGTCCCCCTCGCCCTGGCCTCGGCGGACTGGCCGTGGATCACCGCCGACTATCACACCGGCACGGGCGAGATCGCCGAACGGACGCTTCCGGACGGCACGCGCGTCACGCTGGCGTCCAACAGCGCCATCCGCATCGACTACGACCGGCCGGAGCGGCGCATCCAGCTTGTACGCGGCGAGATCATGCTGGATGTCGCGCGCGATCCCGTCCGGCCGCTGCTGGTGGAGACCGCGCAAGGCAGCCTGCAGGCGCTGGGGACACGCTTCGCGGTGCGGCGGGGGGAGTCCGGCTCGGACACGGATGTCATCGTCGAGGAATCCTCGGTGGAGGCCTGCGCCGCCGGGGGCAACTGCCTGGTGCTGAAGCCGGGTGATTCGGCGCATCTGCGAGGGCATCATGTGGAAGGCCCCATCCCGGTTCCGGCGGATGCGACGGCCTGGACGCGCGGTCTGCTGGTGGCCGATGCCATGCCGCTGGCGCAAGTGCTTGCCGAGCTGTCCCGCTATCATGCCGGCTTCCTGCGATACGACGCCTCGCGGCTCGCCGATCTCAGGGTCTCCGGGGTCTTTCCGCTGCGCGATACGGCCACGGCGCTGACCGCGCTGTCCGCCGCCCTGCCCATCGAGGTGCACCGGTACACCGGATTCTTCCTGGCCGTGGAGCGTCGCTAGAAAAAGCGCGGCGCCGCTGTCCCTGCGACGATCTCATCCGTCTGCATCTGCAGGAACTCACCGCACCCGGATGAATCGCTCATGTATTCCAGGACTCACCGCTACGCGCGCCTCGGGCGCACGCTCAGGGCCGCGCTGCTGGGCAGCGTGACTCTCGCGGCGCTGCCGTGCGGAGTGGCCCTGTCCCAGGACATCGCGCCCGCGCGTGCCGCCAGCTACAACATCCCGCCGGGCCCGCTCGGGGCGGCCCTGAACAGCTTCGCCCAGCAGGCCGGCGTCACCCTGTCCTTCAACTCGGCGCAGGTCCAGGGCCTGCGCAGCAACGGGCTGAGGGGGGAGACGAACATCGTCAGCGGTTTCTCCACCCTGCTCGCCGGCACGGGGCTGGAGGCGCATTCCAACGACGGCGCCATCTTCACCCTGCGATCCGCGACCCAGGCCGGCAGCGCGGCGGCGCCGTCGCCGGACGGGATGGTCATGCTGCCCGAGGTCAGCGTGGTCGCCACGGCGGAGGAGGAGCTGCTCCAGGCGCCAGGCGTGTCGATCATCACGCGCGAGGACATCCAGCGCATGCCGCCCGCGAACGACATCTCCGAGATCGTGCGGACGATGCCGGGCGTGAACCTCACCGGCAACTCCTCCTCCGGCCAGTATGGCAACAACCGCCAGATCGACCTGCGCGGCATGGGGCCGGAGAACACCCTCATCCTGATCGACGGCAAGCCGGTCCGCTCGCGCAACTCCGTCCGCATGGGCCGGAGCGGCGAGCGCAACACGCGCGGCGATTCCAACTGGGTGCCGGCCGATGCCATCGACCGCATCGAGGTGATCCGGGGGCCGGCGGCCGCGCGCTACGGCTCGGGCGCCTCCGGCGGCGTCGTCAACATCATCACCAAGCCGCCGACCGACGAGACGCATGGCAGCGTCACCCTCTATGCGCTGCAGCCGGAAGACCGGCGGGAGGGCGATGGCCGCCGCGTGACCGCCACGCTCTCCGGACCGACGACGGTTCCGGGCTTCAGCTACCGCCTCTATGGGAACTTCAACCGAACGGACGCGGACAGCCTGGATCTGAACAGGGCCGCCTCGGGAACCGCGGCGGATGCCACGCCGCCCGCCGGGCGGGAGGGCGTGGAGAACCGCGACGTCAACGGACTGCTGCGCTGGGACATCAATCCGCGGCATGTGGTCGAGCTGGAGTTGGGCTACAGCCGGCAGGGCAACATCTATGCCGGCGACCGCGCGGTGAGCAGCGCCGGCAGCGCGCTGCTGAGCCAGCTCGCCAACGAGGGCGCCGAGACCAACATCATGACGCGGACCACCACCTCGCTGGCGCATCGCGGCGACTGGGGATGGGCGGATTCGCGCGCGCTGTTCCAGTACGAGGGAACGGTCAACAAGCGGCTCGTGGAGGGCCTCGCGGGTTCCAGCGAAGGCAGCATCAACACCGAAACCGGCTTCAACACGGCGCATCTCAACAACTACACCCTGAATGGCGAGATCAACATCCCGCTGGAACTGCTCTTTCCGCAGCGCCTGACCATCGGGGCCGAGTATTTCGGCGAGAACCTCAAGGACCCCGGCTCCGTGGCCCAGGCCTTCTCCGGCGGCGCCATTCCTGGCATCGACCAAGCCAACCGTCCCGGCAGCGCCAACGCGGAGACCTATTCCGCCTTCATCGAGGACAACATCTCCGCGACGACCCGGCTGACCGTGACGCCGGGCGTGCGCTTCGACCGGCACAGCCAGTTCGGCTCCAACTGGAGCCCGTCGCTCAACGCGTCCTATGAGGTGCTGGACGGCCTTTCCCTGAAGGGCGGCATCGCCCGTGCCTTCAAGGCGCCGAACCTTTATCAGTCGAACCCCAACTACATCTACTACACCATGGGCAATGGCTGTCCGGTCGATTTCCCGTCCCTCGGTGCCGGTTGCTATGTCCAGGGCAATGCGGACCTGAAGGCCGAGCACAGCATCAACAAGGAGATCGGCCTGGCCTATAACCGGGGCGGCTTCAGCAGCAGCGTGACCTATTTCCACAACGACTACCGCGACAAGATCGTCGCCGGCATCATCCCGGTCGGGCAGACGGCGACCCGTGGCCGCATCCTGCGCTGGGAAAACACGCCGGAAGCCGTCGTCCAGGGCATCGAGGGCAACATCCTGATCCCGATCCTCGACGGCCTCGCCTGGAACACCAACGTCACCTACATGATCGAGAGCAAGGACAAGGCGACGGGCCAGCCGCTTTCCCTGATCCCCGAATACACGATCAACAACTCGCTCGACTGGCAGGCCCGCGACGACCTCTCCTTCCGGCTCGCCATGACGCATTACGGGCGCCAAGAGGCCCGGACCATCGACTCGCTGGGGGGCGCCAATACCGGCGCCGAACTGTGGGAACGCAAGCCCTATACCGTGGTCGATGTCAGCGGCAGCTATTTCATCAGCGACAATACGCGGCTGACCGCAGGCATCAACAACCTGTTCGACGAGCAGCTGTTCCGCCAGGCGAATTCCAGCGGCGCGGGCGCCAATACCTACAACGAACCGGGACGCGCCTATTTCGTGAGCCTGACCGCCAGCTTCTGAGGCCGCGCCTTCCGCTCCTCCAGGGGGAGCGGGAGCAGCGGGGTTATCGCAATGCAGCCACATGACATCAACGGAGATGAAACAGCCATGACGCGCCTCGATCCCCGGCCCCGCTGGACCCTTGCGGGCACGGTGCTGCTCGGCGCCCTTGCCCTGGGCGCCGGCCCGCTGGCGGCCCAGTCCCCCTTCGGTGCCGTCGATCCGGCGCCGGGCTCGCAGATCAGCTTCTCGGCCGTGGAGCGCAACCGCCCGATCCATGCGGGCGCGGAGGTGGCCGTCGCCGGCCAGGGCTTCAGGCCCGGCCAGCAGGTGACGCTGCTCTATGGCACGGCGCCCCTGCTCGACCGCGCCCTGGTGGCCGATGGCGAAGGCAGGATCGCGGGGCGGATCGCCGTGCCGGCCAGGGCGGTCGCCGGCAGCCATCCCATCGTGGTGGTGGCGCAGGAGCCGTACAACGCGACGGTCGCGACGCTGAAGGTCTCGCCCGTCATTCCGCTTTCGGAGCAGGAGCGGTTCCAGATCGGCGAGAAGCAGATCGCGCGCGGCCTGTACCAGTCCGCCTACAGCGCCCGCAACAACGCCCTGTTCGTCGCCTCCGCCGTCGGCCGTCCGCCGGTGCGGCAGTCCGAGCTGGTGCGGGTCGATCCGGACACGCTGGCCGTCGTTGCCCGCATCACGCCTGCCGCCGCGCCGGCTCCGGCGCCGCGGCCGGGCGCTCCCGCGAATGGGCAGGGCGGGGGCGCGGCGGCCGATGGCGGCGTCTATGCCGTCTATGGCGTCGGTGTGGACGATGCCAACGACACCGTCTGGGTCACCAACTCCCGCCAGAACACCGTGGCCGTCTACAGGCAGTCCGACCTGTCGCTGGTCCGGCAGTTCGAGCCGGGCACGGTCAACCACGCGCGTGACGTCGTGGTCGATCAGGCGCTGGGGAAGGCCTATTCCAGCGCGACCTTCCAGCCGGAGGTCGTCGTGTTCGACACGCGCAAGCCCGAGGTCGCCAAGCGCGTGAAGATCCCGTCGCGGGTGCGGGGCGGCAGCTTCTCGGCGGCCAGCCTTTCCCTGAATGCCGCGGCGCATCGCCTCTATGTCGTCAGCAACTCGACCAACGAGGTCGCCGTCATCGACACGCGGACGGATGAGGTGGAGAAGGTCCTGCCCGTTCCGGGCACGCGGAGCGCCATCGGCGTGTCGCATGACCCGCAGACCAACCGCATCTTCGTGGCCGCCCAGGGGAGCGACAACCTCGTCGTGCTCGACGAGAACGGCAAGACCGTCGCCGACACCCCGGTGGGCGCCAATGCGCTGAACGTGGTGTTCGACCCGGTGCGCCGTCTGGCCTATGTGAGCAGCCGAGTGGCCGGCACGATCACCGTCACGGATGCCGATGGCAGGATCGTCGCCAATCTGGGCCCGGCGCCGCTGGCCAACCATGTCGCCCTGGGCCGGAATGGCACCGTCTTCGCGGTCGACAAGTCCGCGGGCGCCCGGAACGAGGAGGGGGACAGGCTTCTGCGCATCCAGCCGCGTTCCTGACCAGCGACGGGGCCCCGGTGATATCCCCGGGGCTCCGGTCGTCCCCATATGGGAAAGGCCCCCGTCAGGCCAGATGCGGCAGGTCCTGCGCCCGGACCTCGTGGCGCAGCGGCTCCCCGGACAGGAAGCGCCGGATCTCCTCGATGACCAGCGCCGTCATGCGCTGCGTTTCCGTCCCCTCCGCCCCCGCGATATGCGGCGTGAGGAAGACGTTGGGCAGGTCGTAGAGCGGATGCTCCGGCGGCAGCAGGTCGGGTTCCGTCACGTCGATCACCGCGCTGATCCGCCCGCCCGATAACGCCTCCACCAGCGCCTCCTGATCCACCAGGCCGCCCCGCGCCGTGTTCACCAGCACCGTGCCGTCCCGCATCAGCGCCAGTTGCCGCCGGCCGATCATGCCGCGCGTGGCGGTCAGAAGCGGCGCATGCAGGCTGACCAGATCGGCTTCGGCGAGCAGGGCCTCCAGCGGCCGCAAGGTGGCGCCCAGCCGTGCGGCCTCCTCCTCATCCAGGAAGGGATCGCTCAGCAGCACATGCAGGTCGAAGGGACGCAGCAGCTCGATCACCCGCCGCCCGATCCGGGAGGCGCCGACGATGCCGACCGTCTTGCCGTAATTGCCCAGGCCGGGCGCGAGGTTGCTCCAGGGCTTCGGTGCATCGCGCCGCTCCCGGTACAGGCGGTTGAGGCGGAAGACCTGCTTGTTGGCGAAGAGGATCACCGCCAGCGTGTATTCCGCCACCGGCAGCGCATTGGCATCGGCGGCATTGACCACGCGGATGCCGCGCTCCCAGGTCTCGGGCGCGAGATGTCCTTTCACCGTGCCGGCGAGATGCGCCACCAGGCGCAGGCGCGGCATGGCATCCAGCGCCGCCCGGTCCAGCGGTGGCGCGCCCCAGCCGGTCACCAGCACCTCCACCCGCGGCAGGAGCGGCGCCAGCGCGGGATCGTCGAAGCGGCGCACGGGACCGGGCGATATGACGTCCAGCAGTTCCCGCAGCCGCGCGTGCTGCGCTGCGGAAACGGTTTCGGGGTTACGGTCCGGATCATAGGCCAGCAGGGCGGCGGGTCCGCTCATCGTTCCTCCCCACGCGGTTCTTTCTGCATCGCAGCAAAAGTAACCAATCGTTTACATGAGTTCTTGCCCGATCTATCCGCGATGCCCCCTTTCCATCAAGATCATCTCTGATGTTGCTTGACAGGCCATGACGCAGGAATAACCTTCCGGTTACCAAAAATCGGCGGCCGGCTGCCACGAACCCGCGGCGGCGACAGGGTTCCCGGATGCGATGGCCCCCGGGGCGTGGAACCCCGGCGTCATCCCCGCGGGACGATCCAGGGCCGGACGACGCCGGACAAAGGGGAGAACACGTCCATGGCGAATCTCGCGCGGCGCGATCTGGGTCGCCTGGCCCTGGGGGGCGGCCTCGGCCTGCTGGGGGGCACGCTCGCGGGTGGCCAGTCCGCCCGGGCGGCGGAAACGAAGATGGCGGTGCAATGGTTCGGCGCCAGCGACCGCGCCCGCCGCACCTTCGCGGTGATCGAGCTCTTCGAGAAGCGCCATCCGGGCCTCAAGATCAACGGCCAGTACGGCAACTCCACCGACTACTTCCAGAAGATCAACACGCAGATCGCCGGCCGCAACGGGCCGGATGTCTTCCAGCTCGAACCCAACAGCCTGTCCGACTATGCGCGGCGCGGTGCGCTGCTGCCGCTGGAGCCGATGCTGGGCAAGGCCATCGACGTGTCGGGCATCGATCCCTCGATGCTCGATCTCTGCCGCGTGGACGGCAAGGTCTATGGCATGGGGCTCGGCCTGAACTCCTTCGCCATGCTCTATGATTCCGAGGTCTTCGCGCGCACCGGCCTGACGCCGCCGGACGAGAAGACGAGCTGGGACGACTATGTCCGCCTCTCGGTGGAGATGACCAAGGCGGCCAAGCAGGAGAACTGGTGGGGCTCCGCCGATATCAGCCGCAACCAGCAGGCGCTGACCGTCTGGCTGCGGCAGCACGGCATCGATCTCTTCACGGCGGAGGGCAAGCTCGGCCTCACTCCGGAACTGGCGGCGGAATGGTTCGCCTTCTGGGACAGGCAGCGCAAGGCCGGCGGCTGCATCACGCCCGACATCGCCTCGCAGGACGTGAATTCCATCCAGTCCATGCCGCTGGTCACCAAGAATGCCGGCATGGCGCTGATGTTCTCCAACCAGCTCGTCGGGACGCAGGAGGTCGTGCCCTTCAGGCTGGGCATGACCACTTTCCCGCATGGTGGTCCCGGCGCGAAGCCCGGGCATTTCTACCGGCCCGCGTTGATCTGGTGCCTTTATGGCCGCGGCCGCAACACGCAGCTCGCGGCGGAGTTCGTGAACTTCTTCCTCAACGATCCGGAGGCGGTGAAGATCCTCGGCGTCGAGCGCGGCGTGCCGATGGCCAGGTCATCGCGCGAGCTCGTCCTGCCGACCCTGAACGAGCTGGAGCGCCGCACGGTGGAATACGTCAACTTCCTGGCCGACAAGGTGGGCCCCTACCCGCCCGCCATGCCGGTGAACGCGCAGCAGTTCGGCCAGTTTCTGCGCAACGCCGCCGACGAGTTCGCCTTCGGCCGGATGGATGCGAAACAGGCCGCCGGGAAGCTGGTCAGCGACACGAACGCCATCCTGTGATGCACGAGAACCAGCACGCGGCCATCCGTGGGAACCCGCTGGCCAGCCGCGCCGATGCCGCCCGCCTGCTGCTGGACCTCAACGCGCCGCTGCGCCCGTGCTTCAGCCCGGGACGCGCGCAGGTGCGGCTGGGGCTGGACAGCGCGCATTTCGACCGCAAGGCCGAATGGTTCGAGGGCTATGCCCGCCCGCTCTGGGGCCTCGCGCCCCTCGCGGCGGGCGGGGGCGATTTCGACGGCTGGTCCTTGTTCCGCGAGGGGCTGGCCAGCGGCGGCGACCCCGCGCATCCGGAATACTGGGAGGCCGTCACCGACCACGACCAGCGCTCGGTGGAGATGGCGGCGCTGGGCTTCGCCCTGGCCCTGGTGCCGGAGCATCTCTGGGACCCATTGCCGGAACCCGCGAAGCGCAACCTCGCCACCTGGCTCGGCGGCGTGCAGCGCGTCGCCATGGCCGACAACAACTGGCATTTCTTTCCGGTCATGGCCGGGCTCGGGCTGCAGCGTGTCGGCCTGCCGATCGACGAGGCTTCCCGCGACCGCCATCTGGCGCGGATCGAGGAGTTCTACCTCCGCGACGGCTGGTACGGGGATGGGGCCGGCGGTCATATCGACCACTACAACGGCTTCGCGCTGCAGTTCTACGGCCTCGCCTATGCCGCCCTGGCCGGCGGCCGCGATCCGGAGCGCGCTGCCCGCTACCGCGACCGTGCCGCCGCCTTCGCCCGGGGTTTCCGCCACTGGTTCGGCGATGACGGCGCCACGCTGGCGATCGGGCGTTCGCTGACCTACCGCTTCGCCACCGCCGCGTTCTGGGGTGCGCTGGCCTATGCCGGGGTGGAGGCGCTGCCCTGGGGCGTGATCCGCGGGCTCTGGGCGCGGCAGATCCGCTGGTGGCTGCAACAGCCGATGCTGGACGAGGCCGGGCGGATGCGCGTCGGCTATCGCTGGCCGAACCTGCTGATGAGCGAGAACTACAACTCCCAGGGCTCGCCCTACTGGGCCTTCAAGGCCTTCCTGCCGCTCGCTTTGCCGGAAACGCACCCCTTCTGGCAGGCCGAGGAGGCGCCGCATCCGGACGCGGACGGCGTGACCCTGATTCCCGGCGCCTCCATGCTGGTGCAGCGCCAGGGCGGCGACGTCACCGCCCTGCCCGCCGGGCCCAGCCACGACAACATGCGCGGCGGCACGGAGAAATACGCGAAATTCGCCTATTCCACGCATCTCGGCCCCTGCATGGAGGCGGCGCGCTGGATCCACAACGGCGCCTGCGGCGACAACATCCTGGCCGTCAGCACGGATGAACGGGACTGGCACATCCGCCGCGACATCCCCGCCCGCCGCCTCGGCCCGGACTGGATCGAGACCAGCTGGTCGCCGCTGGCGGGGGTGGAGGTCACGACCCTCCAGTTCTTCAGCGAGGGCTGGGAGATCCGCCTGCACGACGTCCGGTCCGACCATCCCGTCGCGACCCTGGAATCCGGCCATGCCGTGCCCTGCCGCGTCCGTTCCCGCAAGCGGCCGGGCGGCTCCGTGCTGGACCTCCTGTCGGAAGGCGGCCTCCTGCTGCGGGCCGGGGACGCGGCGGGGAGCGCGATCCTCGATCCGCTCGGCCGGCGGCGGAGCGGCGCGATGGATGTCATGGCCAATACCAGCCTGATGTTCCCACAGGCCGCCGTGCCCGTGCTGGGCGGCCGCCTGCCGCCCGGCCGGCACCTGCTGGCCACCGCGATCCGGGCGGAACGACTGGCGGGGGCGGCATTTCCGCTGCCCGGCTGGGACCGGATCGCGGCCCTGGCCGCCGAGGCCGGCTGGGATGCGGCATGGAGGGCGGAGGCCGGCCCGCTGCCCGGGCCGTCTCTCATCCTCCGGACCGACAGCCGCGTTCCGGACCCGGTCCTGGTGATGTGAGACCCGGGGGGGGACGCTATCCCGGAGCGTCCCTTATGCCGTTGCGCGGAGCATCACTCGCAGCGCAAGGCCGCCCGCATCTCCTGCGCCCCCAGCGGGTCGCAGACCGCCGCCAGGCGACCGGCGGCGATCACGGCATAGCGGTGCAGCAGCGACTTGCGCCGCGCCGGGGCCAGAGGGCGGTGCGGAGCCTCGCGCAGCACGGCCGTCTCGTAGCCGTCGGTGCACCAGAGGCCGACCTCTTCCGGGATGAGGTCCTGCGGGAAGTCGCAGTCCACCGCGAAGAACAGCCGGTCGCACCATTCCAGGTATTGCGGCCATTTCGCGTCGGAGAGGAAGTCGCGCGGCCCGCTCTTCACCTCGATGGCGTTCAACTGCCCTTCCGGCGTCAGGGCCATGATGTCGAGCCTGCGGCCGCAGGGGATCGGCACTTCCAGCACGGGAGCCCAGCCCAGGCGGGCGCAGTGGCGCATGGCGGAACGGCAGACCAGCGCGGTGCGGTCAGGTACGGACAGGTCGAGCGGCATGAGAACGAATCGGGGACAGAATGCCGGCGGAGTCAAGCGCCCGGTGGCCCGCCTTCACGGATGCGCCAGGAAGGCTGTCCCTTCCTGGCATCGCTCCGGGGAAGCGCCCTAACCTTGCCAAGCAGAGGATGGAGCGTGGAACGCGTCATGGGGCCGACCCTGCGCAGGCTGGCTTACGGGCTCGTCCAGGGCCTGGGATGGATCGGCGTCCTCGCCCTGATCGGGGCGAGCCTGCTCCTGGTCCGGCGGCTGGGCTTCCCGGCCGTGCTGCTGCTCGGCCTGATCGCCAGCCTGATCTGCGTGCGGGCCGAATTGTCGCAGGACGTGCCCGGCTGGGGGCGGGACATCTTCGCCGCCCGCTGGCACAGCCGCCCCGATGCGTCGGAACGGCTGGCCTCGGCGGAGCAGATCGCCGCGCTCCGTTTCTACCGGAACTGCGGCTTCGCGCTGATCCTGGCCGGCGCGCTGGGCTCGGTCTGGCAGGTTTGGCGGATTGGCTGAGCCGGATGGGGGGGGACGGCCCCGCCCTCACCCCGACCGGCGTTCCGGTTCAGTGCCCGGTATAGGCGGCGCGCTCCTCCGCCCCATCGTCCCGCCCACCCGTCGGGCGACCGGCCCAGAAGCCCGCGATCAGCGAGCCGGACAGGTTGTGCCAGACGGAGAAGAGCGCCCCCGGCAGGGCCGCGAGCGGCGAAAAGTAGATCTTGCCCAGGGCGGCGGCGAGGCCGGAATTCTGCATCCCCACCTCCAGCGCCAGGGTGCGGCAGATGCTTTCCTCGAAGCCGAGCAGCCGCCCGCCCCAGTAGCCGCCGAGCAGGCCGATGCCGTTGTGCAGCACCACGCCCAGCATCACCACCGGCCCCACCGCCGCGATGCTGTTGCGGGTGCCCGCCACCACGGCGCCGATGATCAGCAGGATCGCGACCATGGAGACCAGCGGCAGCACCGGCTTCACCCCCTGCACGGCGCGCGGCACGAGGTGGCTCGCCACCAGGCCGGCGGCGATGGGCAGGGCCACGATCTGCAGGATGCTGGTCAGCAGGCCGAAGGTGTCCACCGCGATTTCGGCCGAGACGTAGAGCCGGGTCAGCAGCGGCGTCGCCACCACGCCCACCAGGGTGGAGAGCGCGCTGATCGTCACCGCCAGCGCCACGTCGCCGCGCGAGAGATAGACCATGACGGTGGAGGCGGTGCCGCTCGCCACGCTGCCCACCAGCACCATGCCGGCGGACAGGTCGGGCGGCATGTGCAGCAGCCGGGCGATGCCCCAGGCGGCCAGCGGCATGATCAGGTAGTGCAGCCCGACCCCGGCCAGCACCGGCGCGGGGCGGGTGATCACCCGGCGGAAATCCTCCAGCTTCAGGGTGACGCCCATGGCGAACATGATCAGCGACAGGAGCAGCGTGACCCAGGGGGCGACCGGCTGGAACACGGCGGGGGAGAGATAGGCCAGGGCGGCGGCGATCACCGCCCAGAGCGGGAAGAGCCGGGTGACGGCGGACATGGCGGCAACTCGTGCAAGGCGGTTGTAACGGATGCGGGACCGTTTCCTGTAGAGACTGCCCCCGGCGCCGGTAACCCATCCCGCCGCAAGGCAGCCCCGTGCCTTCCGTCCGGCCCGGGGGCACCGCCTTCCGGGGAGCAAAGCGCCGGCTGGTCTTGACCCGGGCGGAGGCCAGGAGCCTGTTGCGCGGCGGAGGAGACACGTCCGCATGATCCATCGCCGCACCGCCTTGCAGGCCCTGGCCGGCCTCGGCCCCATCGCCGCCGCCAGCCTGTCCCGCCCCGCCCGCGCCCAGGGTCAGGCCAAGATCCAGGGCGCGCCGCCGCTGCATCTCGTGGTGCCCGCCCCACCGGGCGGGCCGACCGACATCCTGGCCCGCGTTCTGGCGGAGGGCGCGCATCCCGCCCTGGGCCGCGTCGTGGTGGTGGAGAACAAGCCCGGCGCCGGCGGCGTGATCGGCAGCGAGGCCGTGGCCCGCGCGGCACCTGACGGCAACACCATCGTGCTGGGCCACAACCAGACCCATGCCTCGAACCAGTGGATGATGCCGAACCTGCCCTATGACGTCATCGCCAGCTTCACCCCCGTCGCGCGGCTGGGCACGGTCCATCACGCGCTGGTCGTCGGGGCGGACTCGCCCTCGCACACTCTGGCGGAGCTGATCGAGCGCGGGCGGCGGGAGGATCTGAGCTATGCCTCCTCCCAGGCCGGCTCCGCCTCGCACGTGATCAGCGAGACGCTGGTGCGGCGCACGGGGATGCGGGCGGTCCATGTGCCCTATCGCGGCGCCGCCCCGGCGGCGACCGACACGATGACCGGGGTGGTGGATTTCTACACCGCCACCTTCCCCTCGGTCGCGCCGCTGGTGCGCGACGGCAAGCTGCGCGCCCTGGCCATCGGCGCCCCGGCCCGCCTGCCGGACTTCCCCGACATCCCCACCGCCGCCGAGGCCGGGCAGCCGGAGCCCTTCGTGGATGCCTGGTTCGGCCTTTTCGCCCCGGCGCAGACCCCCGCGCCGCTGGTGGAGCGGATCGCCGGGGCCATGCTCGGCGTGGTGCGGGACCCCTCGATGGGTGAGAAGCTGCGGAATGCCGGCTTCACCCTGGCCCCGCAGGGTCCGGCGGAATTCGCCGCCTTCCAGAAGCAGGAGGTCGCCCGCTGGCAGGAGATGGTGCGACTGACCGGGGTGAAGCTGGAGGGCTGAGAGCGGCCGGCCACGTGCCGCCTGCCCCGGCGGCTCCGGGCTCGCATCCCGCCCGCCCGGCCTGACGGATGCGACCGCCGCGCCCGACCCTGTGACCGGAAGCGGGCTGGCCAAGCCGCCTGACCGGAGGGATGCTGGCCGCCGCGACCCGCCCCACCCGGCGCTTTCCGCCCGGGCGAGGTGGGGGCATGACCGTTCCGAAGCCATCCCACCCCGCCGCCGACCGGTCCGGACGCCGCTCCCACGCCCGGTCCGGCGCCCGGCCCGGCGGGGAGCCGGCCACGGGAACCGCATCGGCCAGGAACGGCGGCAGACACTGAACAAGGACAGGACCATGGAACGACGCCCGCTTGGCCGATCCGGCCTCACGCTCCCGCCTCTGGTCTTCGGCGGCAATGTCTTCGGCTGGACGGCGGACGAGACCACCTCCTTCCGCCTGCTCGACCGGCTGGTGGAGGCGGGCTTCAACGCCATCGACACGGCCGACATCTATTCGCATTGGGCTCCGGGCCATAGCGGCGGCGAGTCCGAGAACGTCATCGGCAAATGGCTGAAGCAGCGCGGCCGGCGCGACGACGTGCTGATCCTGACCAAGGTCGGTGGCGAGATGCCGGGCCAGGGCAAGGGGCTCGGCCGCGCCTGGATCAAGAAGGAGGTGGAGCATTCGCTCAAGCGCCTGCACACCGACCACATCGACCTCTACCAGTCGCATTTCGACGATCCCGACACGCCACTCGCCGAGACCATGGGCGCCTATGCCGAGCTGATCGCCGAGGGCAAGGTGCGCGCCGTCGGTGCCTCCAACTACTCCGCCGCGCGGCTGCGCGAGGCGCTGACGGCGGCGGCCGAACTTGGCGTGCCGCGCTATGAGAGCCTGCAGCCGCACTACAACCTGATGGAGCGCGAGGGCTTCTAGAAGGAGCTGCAGCCGCTCTGCTACGAGGAGGGGATCGGCGTGATCACCTATTTCTCGCTGGCAGCCGGCTTCCTCACCGGCAAGTACCGCAGCGAGGAGGATCTGGGGCAGAGCCCGCGCGGCAACGGCGTGAAGAAGTACCTGAACCCGCGCGGCCTCGCCGTGCTGCGCGCCCTGGACGAGGTCTCGGCCCGCCATGGCGTCACCCAGGCCCAGGTCGCCATCGCCTGGCTGGCGAACCGTGGCGGCGTCACGGCCCCGATCGCCAGCGCCACGAAGCTGGAACAGCTGGAGGATCTGCTGAAGGCCGCCACGCTCAAGCTCTCCGCGGAGGATATGGCGGCGCTCGACAAGGCCAGCGCACCCGCCTGACGGGGTTCGTCTTCACCTTGCGGCCCGGGGGGAAGGCGCCGCCTTTCCCCCGGGGCCTGCCAGGGGCGGCCGCCCTACCCTTCCTCCGCCCCGCGCTTCAGCCAGAGATCGACCAGCAGCAGCGCCGCGCTCACCGCCACCAGCAGCACGGCGACCGCCGCGAGGGTGGGGTCGAGGTTCTCGTTGATCCCGTCCCACATCCGGCGCGGCAGGGTGAAGACGCGCCGCCCCGCGATGAACAGCACCAGCACCAGCTCGTCCCAGCTATGGATGAAGGCGAAGATCGCGCCGGAGAGGATGGCGGGGAGCAGCGCCGGCAGCAGCACGCTGCGGGTGGAGAGCCAGGCGCTGGCCCCCAGCGAGCGCGCCGCCTGTTCCAGCCGGAGGTCGAAGCCGGAGAGCGCGGTGGAGGCGATGATCACCACATAGGGCATCCCCGTCACCGCATGGGCCAGCACCACGCCGATCAGGCTGTCCAGCAGGCCGAGCTGCGCGTAGCTGCGGTACAGGCCCAGCGCATAGACGATGGTGGGCACCACGATCGGCACCAGCATCAGCGCCCGCACCGCCTCCGCCCAGCGCGTGCCGAGGCGCCAGCAGCCGATGGCGCAGAGCGTGCCCGCCACCACGGCGATGGCGGTGGAGAGGAGCGCGACCAGGAAGCTCTGCGCGATGCTCCCCTGCCAGGGCGCGGAATGCAGCAGCCTGGCGTAGTGCTGCCAGGAGATCCCGTCCTGCGGCATGGAGAGGTAGCGCTGGTCGGTCAGCGAGACCGGCAGCACCACCGCGATCGGCAGCAGCAGGAAGAGCAGCACCGCCCAGGCGCCGAGACGCGTGGCGCGGGCCGGGCGTGTCATCGAGCGGATCGACATGCCAGCCTCACGTCATGCATCTCATTTTGTCTGCCCTCACTTCGTCCCCCTCACTTCGCACCGAGGAGCTGGCGCAGGTCGACCAGCCGCGACAGCGCCAGCAGCAGCGCCGCGATCACCAGGATCAGCGTGGTGGCGAGCATCGTGCCGGTGCCCCAGCGCAGCAGCTCCTGGATCTGCAGGCTGATGTATTCCGCCACCATCAGCACCCGGCCGCCCCCGAGCAGCGCCGGCGTGACGTAGAAGCCCAGCGAGAAGATCAGCACCAGCACCCCGGCGCCGATCACCCCGGGCAGGCTGAGCGGCAGGAAGACCCAGGCGAAGACCTGGGACCGGCTGGCTCCCAGCCCGCGCGCCGCGGCGAGCAGGCCGGGGCTGATGCCCCGCATCTGCGTCGCCATGGGCAGGATGGCGAAGGGCAGCATGTAGTGGACCATGCCCACCGCCACGCCGAACTCGTTCCACATCAGCGGCAGCGGCTGCGCGATGAGGCCCGTCGCCTGCAGCCAGGTGTTCACCAGCCCCTCCCGCCGCAGCAGCGTCATCCAGGCGAAGCTGCGCGCCAGCACCGAGACCCAGAGCGGCAGCAGCACGCAAAGCAGCATCAGCCGCTGCCGCCGCGCCGGCGACTGCGTCAGCACATAGGCGACGGCATAGCCGAGCACGAGAGAGACCAGAGTCGTGACCGCGCAGATCCGTGCCGTGGTGAGCAGCATCCGCCCGATGGCCGGGCTGTTCCAGAGCTGGGCATAGTTGCCCAGCCCCGGCCGCGGGTCGGTCACGCTGATCACCAGCACCTGCGACAGCGGCAGCAGATAGACCCCGAACAGCAGCAGCAGGGCCGGCAGCAGGAAGAGCTGGTAGGTCAGCCCGGCCCGCGATCCCGCGCCGCCCCTCACGCCGAGATCATGTCGATGAACTGGCGGTAGCTGTCGCCATAGTGCTCGCGGTACCAGTCGGCGCTGATCTTCACCTGCGCCGCCGCATTGGCCGGCGAGCCGGGATCGGCCTCGCGCAGTTCCGGCGGCACCAAGGCGCTGGCCTTCGGGTTGGCGGGGCCGTTGGACATGCTTTCCAGCAGGCTGACCTGGCCGGGCGGCTCCTGCATCGAGGCGATGGCGACCATGGCCTGCCTGCCGGCGGGATTGCCGCGCGGCACGACCCAGAGCCCCGGCTGCAGCACACCGTCCTGGAAGTTCCAGGCGATGCGCCCCTGCGTTTCCCGCCCCAGCAGGAAGGCGCGCGTGTGCCAGAGCCAGCCCATCACGGCCTCTCCGTCGCGCAGCAGGCTCTGGCTCTGCGCCCCGGTGTCCCAGGTCAGGAGCGCGTCCCTGATCGAGGCCAGCTTGTCCAGGCCGCGCTTCACGTCGAGGGGATAGAGCTTCTCGCGCGGCACGCCGTCGGCGAGCAGGGCCATCTCCAGCATCGCCTGGCTGTTCTTGCGGATCATGCGCTTGCCGGGGAACTTCTTCAGGTCGAAGAAATCGGCGAGCGTCGGGGTGCCGGGGACCCGCTGCTTGTCCCAGGCCATGACGCTGCTGAACATGTAGTTGCAGACCCCGCACTCATAGGCGAATTCCGGGACCACATCGGCCTTGCTCACCACGCCGTAGTCGATCGGGGCCAGCAGGTTGCGCCCGGCGAGCTCGGCCAGCCCGGTCACGCCGCTGTCGCAGAGGTCCCAGCGCACCGCATTGGCCTCGACCATCGCGCGCATCTTGCCGTTGGTGGGGCCGCTGCCGTCGATCACCATCCTGCCGCCGGTGCGCTTCTCGTAGGGTTCGACGAAGGCCTTGGTGAAGGCAGGCACGGCATCGCCGCCCCAGTTGCACAGGACGACCTCCGGCACCGCGGCCCGGGCGGCGCCTCGCCCGGCCAGGGTCGCGGCCAGCAGGCTGCCGGCCCCGAGGGCGCCGGCGCCGAGCAGATGGCGCCGCGTGCCCTGCCTTCCGAGGAGCATGGCCAAGTCCTGCCCGAATTCCTGACCCATGGTCTCTCACCTCTGTCTGACGGAACGGCCGGACAGTTCACCCGCGGCGATCCGGTCCGTGCCGGGGGAGCAAGCAATCCCGGTGCCATGGCGGGGTCATCCCGGCGGTGGCCGGGAACGGGGCACAGGGCATCGCCCCGGTTCCGGCGATGATGAGGCGACGATCGGAGCTGCCAGGGTGGCGGATGCGGCGGGCGGGCTGCGTGGGGAGGAGGCAGGAGGCGCGGCGGGCGGGCAGATCGCCGCTCCCAGCGCGGAGGCTTTTCCTGTCCTCGTGGTTCGGCAGGAAAAATCTCTTAAAGATAGAATTGTTATCTAATTTGACTTCTGTATCAAAATTTGTTCTGCTCTGACATCCTTCCAGGCCCGGAGCAAGGATGCCGAAAGCAGCACGAATCCTGAACGAAGCGATTCTGACCCAGCAGAAGATTCACGATGAGGCACTGCGCGGCGCTGGAAGCGCTGTCACAGGACCGGCACGTCTGGCGCTCCACGACATAGCGGATGCCGCCATGCTGGCCATCCGGCATCTCCAGAACCGTTTGCTGGCCATGGGGCGCCCTGCGCCCGACACCCGGGGGCACTGACCGCCGACCCCTCCCGCGCCACGATGCGGGGGGCGTGGGCAGGCGCTTCCCGGGATAGGTCAGCAGGCGGGCTTCTCGTCGTCCTTCCACCACTCCTGCACCAGGGCAAGCCAGAACGGCTTGGACAGGAGGTGGTCGGTCGCGAGCCTGAGCATGGAGGGGTTCAGAAGGTCGAGCATGGGACGTTCCCTGAATCTGCCACAGGGCCTGATTGCCCGGCGGCGACGCCCCTATGCCTCAGCACGGCACGGGGTGGGAACGAATGAAATTATGATCCTAACTATCAATCGGGCAGATGCCCGTGAGCCATGCGTTTCTGGCACAAGAAAATCGCATGAAGCATGACGTTTCATTGATGTGGGCGCATGTCGGGTGGTGAAGGGCAGGATGCGGAAACGACCGCACTGGAGGCAAGGGAGAGCCTCGGAAATTCCGCTCAGCCAAGTTCCGACCGCTTTCCCGATCGTCAGGCATCCGCTTGTAGAAGAAGGATTTTCCAGGGAGGGCGGGTGCTACCGGTCCGGAAAGTTCCGGCAGCTCAGCCTGGAGCAGGGGTGGCATCACAGGGGACTGCCGGCCGTCGGGAACCGGTCCGGACAGGGTGCCGCCATCCAACGGGGATGATGGACCTTCTCCCGCTGGATACACGGGACGGGCAGCGCAGCCATCCCGGTTGGGAATGGCTGCGCAGGCCGCCACCTGGGGTCAGACGTCGAAGAAGACGGTCTCGTCCGCGCCGCCCTGGAGGCGGATGTCGAAGGTGTAGACCACCTTGCCGTCGCGTTCGGAACGCTGCGCGATCAGGGTCTTCCGACGCTCCGCCTGCTCGATGATGTTGAGCACCGGGTCCTTCTTGTTCGCCTCCTCCTCGTCGGAGAAGTACATGCGGGTGCTCAGGCCGATATTGATGCCGCGCGCGGCGATCCAGAAGCTGACATGCGGCGCCATCTCGCCCCGGCCCGAGCGGCCGGCGACCTTGCCGGGCTTGATCGTCTCGAAGGTATAGACGCCGGTGTCGAAGGCCGTGCCGGTGCGGCCCCAGCCACGGAAGGCCGGGTCCACCGGCTTGTCCTGCTGGTCGGCCTCATGGGCGTACTTGCCGGCGGCATTGGCCTGCCAGATCTCCAGCAGGATGTCCTTGCAGATCGAGCCGGTGCCGTCGATGACGCGCCCCTCGATGGTGATGCGCTCGCCCTCGGTCTCGGGCGTCACCAGCGTGTTGCTGAAGTCCTTCTCGAAGATGTCGAAGCCAGCCTGGTGCGGGATCAGCCCGATATGCACATAGGGGCCGGCGGTCTGGGACGGCGTTTCCTGGAGGAAGGAGGCCGGGGCGTTGACGTTGAACATGGCGCTCAGTTCCCCTGCAGCTTGTTCTCGAAGAGCGTGGAGCGCTGGCCGCGCAGGACGATGTCGAAGCGGTAGGCCAGGGAGTCCAGCGGCACGCCGGCGTTCATGTCCAGGCGCGCGATCAGGCGGTCGCGGGCCGCCAGGTCCGGGACGGTGCCCAGGATCTGGTCGTGCGGGATCAGCGGGTCGCCCTCGAAATACATCTGGGTGATCAGGCGCTGCGCGAAGCCGCTGCCGAAGAGCGAGAAGTGGATATGCGCGGGGCGCCAGCTGTTGACGTAGTTGCGGAAGGGATAGGCGCCCGGCTTGACCGTCCGGAACACGTAGTAGCCGTCCGCATCCGTCACGGTGCGGCCGCAGCCGCCGAAATTCGGGTCGATGGGGGCGAGGTAGGTGTCGTTCTTGTGGCGGTAGCGGCCGCCGGCATTGGCCTGCCAGAACTCCACCAGCGCGCCGCCGACGCCGCGGCCGTTCTCGTCCACCACGCGGCCATGGACGATGGTGCGCTCGCCGATCGGCTCGCCCGTCTTGGCGTAGTTCAGGATCAGGTCGTTATCCAGCTCGCCGATATCGCCATGGCCGAAGACCGGCCCGGTCACCTCGGAGAGCGAGTTCTGCAGCGAGAGCAGCGGCCAGCGGGGGGAGCGGGCGACGCTGGTCTTGTAGGTGGGCGTATAGGCCGGCGGATGGATGGCGCGGTTGCGCATCATGAATTCCGGCGCCGCGGCGCGCCGCAGGCTGTCGCGGTTCAGCAATTGCTTGTGGCCGTCGGGCATCGACGCCTCCCTGCTGGTTGCTTCTGTTCCGGGGCTGCGGAGCCCCGCCGGTCGCCGTCGGCGGACGCCGGTTCGAGGCGCAGGCTTGCACCTGTGGCGTCCGGGGATCAACGAGGCAGACTCGCGGAATCCATAAGTTATAAGTTATGAATGTCCCGGGATGACCAATCGCCGCTTCGAATGTTTCGTCACCGCCGCCCGGGAACTGCATATCGGGCGTGCCGCCGAGCGCCTCGGCATCGCGCAGCCCGCCCTCAGCCAGCAGATCCGGGCTCTGGAGCAAACGGTGGGAGCACGGCTGCTGCGCCGGGTCGGGCGCGGCATCGCCCTGACCGAGGCGGGGGCTGCCTTCCTGCCCGAAGCCGTGGCGGCGCTGGAGCAGGAGGCGCGGGCGGTGTATGTCGCCCGCCGTGCTGCCCGGGGCGAGCTCGGCGAGATCAGCATCGGCTATGTGAACACCGCCATGCTGGGGCCGGAACTGCCCACCCTGCTTTCGGCCTTCCGCCGTTCCGTGCCCGATGCGCGGATCGACCTGCAGGAAATCTCGGTGCAGGACCAGCTTCCGGCCCTGGAACAGCGGCGCCTGGATCTGGCCGTGGTGCGGGAGCCGGTGGGAGGCCTGCCGCCCGAGTACCAGGCCCGGCATTTCAGCCGGGATGCGTTACTGGCGGCGGTGCCGCTCTCCCTGGCCGAGCGCCTGCCCCGTCCGCTGCCGCTGGCGGCACTGGCGGAACAGCCCTTCATCGCCCTGCGTGACCCGCATGGCATGGGGCTCGGCCACCGGCTCTGGCAGCTTTGCCGGGAGGCCGGGTTCGCGCCCCGGATCGAGCTGCGGGTGAACAATGCCACCAGCATCCTGGGGCTGGTGGCCGCCGGCTTCGGGGTCAGCCTGGTGCCGGCGGTCCTGCGGCGGGTCGGGATGGCGGGGGTGGCCCTTCTGGAGCTGGAAGGGAGCGAGGCGCATACCGACCTCGCCATCGTGCACCGACCGGCCGATACCTCGCCCCTGAAGCTGCGCTTTCTGGCCCAGCTGCCGCAGGATGGGACTGCCTTTCCACAACCGGAAGTCATCAGTTAACGAAGGTTGAATCAACCCTCGATACTCTCATTCCTGTTGTGTATGATGCGTCGCAGCAACCATAGGTGGACATGGCTGAGATGAGCACCATCACGAGGCTGCGGGTCGGCAACGAAGACTTCCTGGTCGCGGCCATGATCGAGCGGTGCCCGAAGTCGATGATGATCCGGGAACTGCTGCAGAACGCGCTGGAGGCGGCGCAGAGCGCGCCGGACGGGGAACGGCGCGTGGAGTTCTCGGCCCTGACGGTCGACGGGGCGCGCAAGCTGGCGCTGTGGAATGCCGGGCGGGGGCTGACCGCGGCGGAACTCTACCGGATGTGCGACATCGCCGCCTCGATCAACAAGGTGAACGGGCTCGATGCCAATTTCGGCATGGGCGCCAAGGTGGCCTCGCTGCCCTCCAACCAGCACGGGATGCGCTACCGCTCCTGCCGCGACGGGGTGGTGCATGAGGTGGTGCTGGGCAAGCGGGGCGGCACCTATGGGCGCCTGCACCAGCCCGGCCCGGACGGACGCCTGACCGAGATCGTCGAGGTCACCGCCCTGGCCCAGGCCGAGGGCCGGGACACCGCAAGCGACTGGACCGAGGTGGTGCTGCTCGGCAACCGGGCGGAGCAGGACACCGTGGCCGATCCCTTCGACGGCCATCCGCGCAGCCCGGCCAACTGGCTCATCGAGACCATCGGCGGCCGCTACTTCCGCTTCCTGCCCGGCGGTGCCGTGACGCTGCAGCCCGGCATCCATCCGGTCACCGCCAGCTATGCGCTGCGCAGCCTGGAACAGCGCCTCGCGGCCCTGCCGCATTACGAGCGCGTGGCGCTGCCGGACGGCGTCGCGATCCACTACGCCTATGACGCCCCGCATCCGGACAAGCCGGGGGCCAATCTCAGCCAGTCCTCCGGGCTGGAGAATGCGGAGGGCATGGCCGGCATCGTCTTCCGCGACGAGATCTTCGCGGTGCTGCGCGGCGCGCAGTGGCGGCGCGAGGCACCGAGCTTCGGCGTGCCGGTGGGCGCGCGGCATGTCTCCATCCTGGTGGAGTTGCCGCCGGATCATCCGGTCCAGGCGGAGGGCTATCGCGAGTTCCTGCGCTATCGCGGCGGCGCGCAGGCACAGGTGCGGCTGGCCGATTTCGCGCCCCTCATCGCCGAGCACCAGCCGGGCTGGCTGAAGGAGATCCTGGCCGGCAGCTCGCCTTCCGCCGCCCTGGTGGCCGAGGCGCAGCAGGAGATGGGGGAACTGCTGCGGAGCCTGGGCGTCGCCCGCCGCCGCCCGCCCCGCCCGCGCACGGAGGACATGCCGCCGCCCGCGACGCCGGTGGCGACGCCAGCCCCCCGCCCGGTGGTGATCGAGACCGCGCCGGCCCTGTTCCTGCTGCGCGGGGCCACCGAGGTGGCCGATGCCGGGCTGACCTTCCGCGCCGCCTGCTACTATCCGGAGAGCCACCAGCTCCACATCAACCTGACCTATCCGGCGGTGGCGGTGATGGCCGCCATGCTGACCGGCAGCGAGGACAGCGAGGAGGTCGCCCCGGCGGTGCAGGCCGCCGCGACCGAGATCGCGGAGCGCAGCCTGGTCATGCGGGTGGCACGCGCACTGGTCCATGGGCTGGCCAAGCGCGGGCGCCCGCGCGAATGGAATGATGGACAGTTGCGGGTGCTGCTGTCCGCGGAGAGCCTGACCCTGGCGGCCGACGACGTGCATGCCGGCCTCACCGAGGCGCAGGAGAGCTTCCGCCAGAGCGTGCTGGCCGTACCGGCGGCGGAATAGCCGCCACGCTGCTTCCCCGGGGGTGCCGCATCCCCGGGGAGCGATGGCCCCGCCAAGCCGGACGGCCGCCACGGCCCCGGCGCGACGGGTGACGTTTCAGTGGTGCTGCGTTCCGTGTTCCGCGTTCCGGCGCCGGGTTTCCGCGGCCTTTTTGGCGGAGGCCGAGCGCTCGCTGGCCGGGCGGGAGGCCGAGGCTTTGCCGCCCAGATGGCCGCCCTTGTGCGAGGGCTCGTGCGAAACCGCGTGGCCGCGCCCCGAACCGCTCTTCTTGCCGCCGCCATCCTGCTTGTTCACCGTGGCCCAGGCCCGCGCCTCGGCCTCCTTCTCCGGCACGCCGCGGTGCTCGTAGCCTTCCTCGATATGCTCGGCCTGGCGCTTCTGCTTGTCCGTGTATGCGTCCTTGCTGCCGCGTCCCGTTGCCATCCCGCATCTCCCTGCATCCGGCGGCCCGATGACCTCCGCCCGGTGAGGAAACGTGCCGGCCGCCGGATGGCTGCGCCTCCCACACAGGCGGCGATCCTGATCGGCTGCCGGAAGCCCCTCAGGCCGGGGCCCGCGCCCCGATGCGCTCGGCCGCCAGCCTCTGCCGCAGCCAGGCGGCGGCGGGGCCGGAGCGGCGCTGCTTGTGCCAGACCATCTCCAGCGCCACGGGCCAGTCGCCGCGGTCGAACTGGAGTTCCGGCGTGACGAGGTCCGGCGCCGCCGGGGAGGCGGCGATCACGTGGTCGGAGGCGAAGGCCCAGCCGATGCCATGCTTCACGAATTCCAGGATCACCCAGTGGCTTTCCACCCACCAGACCTCGGCCGCGACGCGCAGCCGGCTCTTCTCCCGGCTCTCGCTGCGGGTGGCGAGCATGATCTGGCGGTGGCGCTTCAGCTCCTCCCATTCCACCCGCTCCTTGGCCAGGGGGTGGTCGCGGCCGCAGACCAGCTTCAGCGGCACCCAGCCCAGCGTGTGGAAACCCAGTTCGGTCGGCAGCACCTCCGGCCGCCACTGGATGCCGAGATCAGCCTTCCCTTCCAGCACGAGCTGGCTGACATCCTCCATGAGCGAGAAGAGGATCTCCAGCTCCACGAAGGGGAAGTGCCGGGCGAAATCGGCGAAGAGGCTGCCGAGCGCGTTCTCCGGATAAAGCTCGTCGATGGCGAGGACCAGGCGGTCCTCCACCGCTTCCTCCAGGCTGCGCGCCACGCCGATCAGGTGTTCCCGCCGCTCCAGCACCACCCTTGCCTCCTGCAGCAGCCGCTGGCCGGCGCGGGTCAGGCTCGGGTTGCGGCCCTCGCGGCGGAAGAGCTCCAGCCCGAGATCGGTCTCCAGATTGGCGACATGGGTGCTGACCACCGACTGCGCCCGGCGGAGCTTCCGGGCGGCAGCAGAAAAGGAGCCGGTCTCGGCGGCGGCCACGAAGGCCTGGAGCTGGTCGAGGGAAACGGTCATGGCTGCGATCTATCGCCCAAGACGATGGCAACCAACTTTGCCATGGAAGGAAAAGCGATAGAAACCCCGCAACAACGCCAGCCGCACAAAGGTTCCTCCATGCGCAGCACAGCGGATCGCATCCGTCACACCATCCTGTTCGAGATCGTCGGCCTCGCCCTGGTCCTGCCGCTGGGCTCCTGGCTCTTCGGCCTGCCGGTCGAGAAGATGGGGGTCATCGGCGTCGGCAGCGTCTTCGCCGCGGCGATCTGGAACTACGTCTACAACCTGGGCTTCGACCGGGCGATGCTGGCCCTGCGGGGGCGGGTGGAGAAGACGCTGCCGCTGCGCGTCCTGCACGCCATCCTGTTCGAGGCCGGGCTGCTGGTGGTGCTGCTGCCGGCCATCGCCTGGTATCTCGGCATCAGCCTGGTGGAGGCCTTCGTCATGGATATCGCGATCGCGGGCTTCTATGTGGCCTATGCCTTCGTCTTCAACCTGGCCTATGACCGGATCTTCCCGATCCCGGAGCGGCGGGCGCGGGCGGACGGCCTGCCGGCCCGGGCCTGACCTCGTGGGACAGTGACATGCGGCAGGCCCTCCATACCCTCCTGGTCGAGACCCCCGGTGCCGGACTGGTCGAGATCACCGCCCCCATCCGCCGCTGGGTGACGGGCCAGGGGATCGCGACCGGGCTCCTTACCCTCTGGTGCCGGCACACCTCGGCATCCCTGCTGGTGCAGGAGAATGCCTCACCGGATGCGCGGGCCGACCTGGAAGCCTTCTTCCGGCGGATCGCACCGGAGGCGCGGGGCCTGTACCGGCATGACGAGGAGGGGCCCGACGACATGCCGGCGCATCTGCGCGCCGCGCTGACGCAGACCCAGCTTTCCGTGCCGGTCGCCGATGGGCGGCCGGTCCTGGGCATGTGGCAGGGGATCCACCTGTTCGAGCACCGGGCGGCGCCGCACCGGAGGGAGGTGGTGCTGCACCTGATCGGGGAGTGATCCCCGGCGGGGTGCGGCCGCCCTGCCCCCTTGGTCAGCGACGCGCCGGGGCCGCCGTCACGCCCACTGGGCGGCGCGGGCCAGCCCGGCCCGGATCAGCGCCACATTGCCGTCGGCCTGCCGCCCGTCCGGCAGTTCCGCCCCGTCCTCCAGGCCCAGCCGGGCCATCAGGCCCAGTTCGGCGGCGAGGTCAAAGCAGGGCCAGACCGACCGTCCCTCGCCATGCAACTGGCGCTCCGCCCCATGGCCAGCGGCGTCCAGCCGGGCCAGGATGGCCTTCGCCAGCGGCACGGCCCGGTCCGGCGGCAGGTCCGGGATTTCCACCAGCACCCGCCGGCAGCCCCGGTCCAGCGCCAGGAAGCGGTCCGTGTCCTGGACGGAGGCCAGCCCCGCCTCCACCCCGATGCCCGAGGCGTGCAGGGCATCGATCACCGCGGGGGCATCGGGTTCGGACAGGTTGACGGACGCCTCCTCGGGCCGTCCTTCGCCCAGCAGCGCCCAGGAGGCGATCATGGCGCGCCGCCGGGCATCGTCGCCGGCGATCCAGGCCCCGGTGGAGACCGAGACCGGGAGCCCGGACAGCCGCGCCGCCATCACCGCGCTACGGATGGCCTCGGGGGCCAGGCTTTCCACCAGCCGGGTGTTGCGCGGATGCAGGTGCAGCGCCACGGCCCCGGCCTCGGCGCAGGCGGCGGCATCGCGGGCCACCTCCGCCTCGCCGAGCGGCAGGCCGGGATGGAAGCCGACCGGGCGGGCCCCGTTCAGGCAGGCCTGGATCCGCATCAGCGGCGCCCCAGCAGGCGCCCGGCCCGCTGCTTCCAGCCCTTGAAGCGATCGCTCATCCGTCCCTCCAGCCCTTCCACCTTCCCCACCGCCCCGGGCCAGCGCCGGGCCACCTTGTCCCACCCCCGGGCCGCCCAGCCGTGCTGGTCACGCAGCACGAACAGGCCCAGCGCCAGGAACAGGAAGCCCTGCAGGAAGGGCAGGACACAGCCCAGCACGCCCAGGGCCAGGAGGCTCCACCCTGTCGCCTTGCGCGCCGCGCTCGGCCGCAGAACCACCATGCTTCGCCTCCTGCCCGGCTCGGGGCACCCGCCCTCCGGGCGCCCCGAGCCAGCCCAGTTTGGTGCGGAAGCGCCATCCTGCAATGGCGGCGGGGCATCATCCGGGGTGCGGGTTCCCCGCCGCCGGAGGAGCGCTCAGTGGCCGGCCATGGAGAGCGGGGGCTGCACGTCGTCGGGGATCGGGTTGACGAAGGGCGTTTCCGCCAGACGGGCCCGATGGTCGGCCTTGGCCTTCTCGATCAGCGTGGGGTCGCGCAGCGCGTCCAGGGCGGTGCCCGCCATGATCTTGGCCACATGCTCCAGGCCCTTGTGCGCGGCCGGGGTCTTGCCCTGGGCCGTGAGCTGCCAGGAATGCCCCGGCGTGCCCACGGCATAGGTGGCGCCGCGCGCCTGCACCGTCGGAACCACCCAGCTCACCGTGCCCACATCGGTGGAGCCGAAGCTCTTGGGCTCCGGCGCATCGAGCGGCACGATGCGTTCGCACAGCGCCTCGCCGGGGATCGGCGGGATGCCGGCGCGGCGGTAGGTGGCGGCGATCTCCTCGGCCGTCAGGGTCTTCTGGATCTCGCGCGCGAAGGCCTTGTCCGCCTCGTCGAAGCGGGGCGGGCCGAGGCGCTCATAGTTGGCGTTCATCGCCTGTTCCAGCGGCGTGTTGCCGACGAGGTTGGCGTCGGCGCTCAGCACCTGGTGCGAGACCTTGGTCTCGGTCATCAGCGCGGCGCCCTCGGCGATCTTCTTCACGCGAGCCACCAGGGCCTGCATCTCCGGCAGGGTCTTGCCGCGCACGAGATAGCGCACGCGCGCCTTGCCCTGCACCACGTTCGGCGCGATGCCGCCGGCATCCTGGAGCGCGTAGTGCACGCGCGCGCCATCCGGCATGTGCTCGCGCATGTAGTTCACGCCGACATTCATCAGCTCCACCGCATCCAGCGCCGAGCGGCCGAGTTCCGGCGCGGCGGCGGCATGGGAGGAGCGTCCCAGGAAGGTGAAGTCGATCTCCATGCAGGCCAGCGAGACCGGCTTGGTCACGCCGGAGAAGGGTGCCGGGTGCCAGCAGATGGCGATGTCCACGTCGTCGAAAGCGCCGCCACGCACCATGAAGCCCTTGGCGGAACCGCCTTCCTCGGCAGGGCAGCCATAGTAGCGCACGCGGCCCTTGATCCCGTTCTCCGCCAGCCAGTCCTTCACCGCCGTGGCGGCGAGCAGCGAGGCGGCGCCCAGCAGGTTGTGGCCGCAGCCATGGCCCTTGCCCTCCTGCCCCTCGACCGGGCGCGGCTCGGCCACCCCGGCCTCCTGGCTCAGCCCGGGCAGGGCGTCGTACTCGCCCAGGATGGCGATCACCGGGCCGTCCTCGCCCGCCTCCCCCATCACCGCCGTCGGGATGCCCGCCACGTCGCGGGTGATGCGGAAGCCCTGCCGTTCCAGCATCTCGGCATGGGCGGCGGCGGAGCGGCGCTCGGCATAGTTCAGCTCGGGCGTGTCCCAGACGCGGTCGCTCAGCCCGGCGAATTCCTCGCGCTTCGCCTCGACCAGACGCCAGATGTCCTCGCCGTTCTGCATGAGCCTGCCACCATTCCATGATCCCGGGGATGCGGGTTCCCCGGCGGTTATTCCCGAAGAGGGCGCAATCTGCTCCCTTCGGGTCGCCGGGAGAAGAGGGGGAAAGCCGGGAGGGGACAGGCGGCCGCGTGGCGGAAAAGAGGGGCAGGTTCGCGCATCCGGCACCATCCGTCCTTGCGGCAGATCAAGAAACATTCACACGGAACAAGCGATCACAGGAAAAACATCAGTAATACCCATGCCGCATGGTAAATATGTCCCACGGCCATGCAGAACTGCCGAAGTCATGTTGACCAATCCCACCAGCAGGCCAGCATCGCCCTTGCCGAACAGGACCGGGAGTCTTCCATGCTTCTCTCATCACCGGCGGAACCGACCTCGAACCGCAAGCTCGCCTTCCTTGCCTTCGCGCTGGTCGTCTATGCCGTCATCCTGATGCTGCCGACGCCGGCCGGCCTCACCGCCTCCGGGCAGGTGGCGCTCGGGCTGCTGGCACTGGTGATCATCCTCTGGATCAGCGAATGCGTCTCGCCCGCCGCTAGCGCCATCGTGCTGACCGGCATGGCCGTGCTGGGGCTGATGGGCCATCCGCTGACCGAGGGCGGGGCGCCCATGACCTCCTCCAGCGCCCTGGCGGTGATGCTCACGGGCTATTCCTCCTCCGCCGTGCTGCTGGTGGCGGGCGCGCTGTTCCTGGCGGTGGCGCTGAAGCTCACCGGCCTCGATCGTCGCGTGGCGCTGCTGGTCATGTCGAAGGTCGGCATCTCGCCCGCGCGTCTGATCATCGGGGCGATGGTGGTGGGCTTCGTGCTGGCGCTCTTCATCCCCTCCGCCACCGCCCGCGTCGGCGCGGTGATCCCGATCATGGTGGGCATCGTCACCGCCCTAGGCCTGCCCGTCGCGAGCAGCCTGGGCGCCACGCTGATGATCGTCACCGCCATGATCTGCTCGGTCTTCAACATCGGCATCAAGACCGGCGCGGCGCAGAACCTGATCAGCCTGGACTTCATGCAGAAGGCCTTCGGCGTCAACATCTCCTGGGGCCACTGGTTCATCACCGCCCTGCCCTTCACCATCGGCATGTGCGTCACGATGTTCGTCGTGGCGCTGCTGATGCTGCGCCCCCAGGTGCCCGAGGCGGGCGAGGCACAGCGCCTGCTGCGGGCGGAGCTGGACAAGCTCGGCCCCGTCAGCCCGGCGGAGAAGCGGCTGATGCTGGTCGCCTTCCTGCTGCTCGTCCTCTGGTCCACCGAGGGCTGGCTGCACCCGCTCGACACCACCACCACCACGCAGCTCGGCATCGCGCTGCTGCTGATGCCGCGTATCGGCGTCATGAACTGGTCGCAGGCGGAGAAGCTGGTTCCCTGGGGTACGGTCGTGCTCTTCGCGGCCGGCATCTCGCTGGGCCTGCTGCTGTCCCGCACCGGCGCCGCCGCCTGGCTGGCGGGGGTGACGCTGGGCCAGCTCGGCCTGGGCGGCATGGCCGTGGCCAATGTGGTGCTGGCGCTCTCGGTCTTCTCCGTCGTGCTGCATCTGGGCTTCGCCTCGGCGACCGGGCTGGCCAGCACGCTGATCCCGATCATGATCGCCTTCACCCAGACCCTGCCCTTCGGCCCGCAGGCCGCTTTCGGCATCGTGCTGATCCAGAGCTTCGTGGTGTCCTTCGGCTTCATCCTGCCGACCAACGCGCCGCAGAACATGCTCTGCTACGGCACCGGCGCCTTCAGCACGATCCAGTTCGCCAAGGTCGGCGTGGTGATGACCGTGGTGGGCCTCGCGCTGATCTGGCTGCTGTCCGTCACCCTCTGGCCGATGATGGGAGTGCTGTGAGATGCGCAAGGTCGGGATCATCGGCGCCGGGCTGGTCGGCGCCGCGGCGGGCTATCTCCTCGCCATCACGCCTGGGGTGCGGGAGATCGTGCTGGTCGATCTCGACCAGGCCCGCGCGCGATCCGAGGCGCAGGACATCGCCCATGCCGCCGCCTTCGGCGGCACGGCGCAGATCCGCGCGGGGGACTATGCCGACCTCGCCGGGGCGCAGGTGGTGGTGATCACCGCCGGCACCAGCCTGAAGCCGGGGCAGACGCGGCTGGACCTGCTTTCCGCCAACGTGCATGTCGTCTCGGCGGTGCTGGAGCGGGTGCTGAAGGTGGCGCCGGAGACGGTGCTGCTCTTCGCCACCAACCCGGTGGACGTGATGCCCGCCATCGCGGTGCGGCGCTTCGGCGTGCCGCGGGGCCGCGCCATCGGCACGGGCTGCGCGCTGGATTCCGCCCGGTTCCGCGACCGGCTGGCACAGCACCTGGGCGTCTCGCCCGGTTCCGTCCATGCCAACGTCCTGGGCGAGCACGGCGATTCCGAGGTCCTGCACTGGAGCGGCGCGCATGTGGCCGGCATGCCGCTGACGCTCTTCGCCGAGAAGCTGGGCCATCCCATCCCGCCCGATGTGCAGGCCACCATCGCGCAGGAGGTCCGCACCTCCGCCTACCGCATCAAGGAAGGCAAGGGCGTGTCGAATTTCGGCATCGGCGGCTGCATCGCGCGCCTCACCCGCGCACTGCTGAACGACGAGCATGTGCTGTTCAGCGTCTCGACCTTCATGGACGAGGCGCTGGGCGTGCCGGAGACCTGCATCTCGCTGCCGCATGTCCTGGGCGCGCAGGGGGCCTCGGCGCCACTGCTGCCGCCGCTGGATGCGCAGGAGAACCAGGAGCTCCGCCACAGCGCCGAGGTTCTGCGCGACGCCATCCGGCACGGGCTGGCCGCCTGAGTTTCCCCGGCGGGCGCGGCATGACGCGCCCGCCGGGGGGAGGCCACCTATAGCAGTCGCAGGCTACTTCTTCCGTTCCACATTCATGGCCACGGTGTACTCGTCGGCCCGCGCCTCGTAGCCCAGCGGGCCGCGGAGCGCCCAGATGTTCTTCTGCATGTGCAGCGGGACGAGGCCGACATCGTCCATGCCGACCCGCATCGCCTGCTTGAAGAGCTCCTCGCGCTTCTCGTCGTCCGCCGTGCGCAGCCCTTCCTCGGTCAGCCGGTCCAGCTCGGCATTGGAATAGCCGCTGAAATTCGTGCTGCCGTAGCCCTTCTCGTTGTTGCGCGTCATCAGGTTGCTGCGCAGCGCCGTGGAGGGCTCGCCGCCGGTGGCCCAGCCGATCAGCAGGGCGGACAGGTCGTTGCGGGACTGCCGCTGCGCGATCACCGCGAAAGGCAGGGCCTCCACCGTCGTCTTGATCCCGACGCGCTGCCACATCTGGCCGATGGCCTGGATGACCTGCGCGTCGTTCACATAGCGGTTGTTGGGGCCGATCAGGCCGATGGCGAAGCCGTTGGGATAGCCGGCCTCGGCCAGCAGCTTCTTCGCCCGGTCCGGATCGAAGGGCGGCGGCGCCAGGTCCGGCACGTAGCCATTGGCGCCCGGCGGCATCATCTGCCCGGTGGGCAGGGCGGCGCCCTGCATCACGCGTTCCACGATCGCCTGCCGGTTGATGGCGAAGGAGAGCGCCTGGCGGACGCGCAGGTCCCGCAGCGGGTTCTTGTCGAGTTTCTGGCCGGAATGGTCGGTGATGTAGGGGGACGAATCATGCGCCGTGTCGAGCTTCAGATAGATGCAGCGCAGGCTCGGGATCTCGGAGAAGCTGACGCCCGGGGTGCCCTTCAGCCGCGGCATGTCCGGCGGCGGCACGACGTCGATCACCTCGACATCGTTGGACAGCAGCGCGGCCACGCGGACGCCGTCCTTCGAGATGAAGCGATAGGTGACATTGGCCCAGTCGGGCTTGTCGCCCCAGTACCCGTCGTTGCGCACCATCACCACGCGGTCATCCGAGGCGAAGGAGACCAGCTTGTAGGGACCGGTGCCGATGACGGCCTTGCCGTTGTTGAAGTCGCCCGTGGAAACGTTCTCTCCCACGCTCTTGCTGATGATGTAGACCTGACTGAAATCCTGCGTCAGGAGCGGATACACGCCGTCCGTCTTGAAGCGGATGGTGTGGGGATCGACGATCTCCCAGGACTTGGCGCCGCGCGTGTAGATGGAGAACGGCCCCGGGCTGTTCACGACCTTCGGCACGCGCGCGAAGGTGGCGGCCACATCCTCGGCCGTGAAGTCGTCGCCGTTGCTGAACTTCACGCCGCGGCGCAGCTTGAATTCCCAGGTGTCGTCGGAAACGAGGCGCCAGGATTCCGCGAGACCCGGGATCAGCTTCGACTGCGCGTCCTTGTGGACCAGCTTATCGAAGAAATGTTCCGCCACCATATTGTTGGGCGACAGGGTATGGTAGTGCGGGTCCAGCGAGGTGGGCGGCGCCGCGACCGCGAGGCTCAGGGAACTGCCCTTGGAACCGCCCTGGGAATTGCCTTGAGCCTGCGCCTTGAAGGCACCGCCGCTCAGCAGGGCAACCGACGGAATGGCGAGAACGGCACGGCGGGACAGCCGGGTGGTTTTACGGTCCAAGACGTCGATCTCCGTGGTGCAATGTTGGCATGACGGGGCTGCCGCGCTCCACCGGGCCTAGCGGTGTCGCAGAATAGATTGCTGCACAGTAATGGGCGGACGGTCAACGACCGCGCGACCGGAGTATCGGCTTTTGTGGACATTCCGCCCCGGGCAGTAATGGCGGGACATGAACCCTGCCCATAAAGCCGTCATGCTTCCGGCTTCGGTGCTCAACCCGCCGCCATTCCGGGTGCCGGACAGGGTGATGCGCCCGTGTTGCCATGCGGCGCGGGCAGGGGCGCCATGGCAAGCGCCGGCGATGGCATCGCGGCCATCACCGGCGTGGTGTTCCTCCCGTCCCGGGGTTCCGAGGGACCCTGGCGGAGGAGGATGGTCCGGGGGGAAGGGCGGCGCCCCTCCCCCCGGAGCCGGTCAGAAGCGGTAGCGGATGCCGGCGCCGACGATCCAGGGATCGAGATCCGCGCGGGCCATGATGGCGCCGCTGTTCACCGAGACACGCGGGTCGAGGAAGAGCTTCTTCGCATCGACGTTGATCACCCAGCGCGGGCTCAGCTCGTAGTCGATGCCGGCATTCAGCGCCCAGCCCCAGGAATTCTTCACCACGACCTTGTTGACCGGCGCGGAGAGGCTGCCGCCTTCGCCATAGAAGACCGAGTAGTTCACGCCGACGCCGATATAGGGGCTGAAGCGCGAGGCCGGCAGCGGGTGGAACTGCGCCGTCACGGTCGGCGGCAGGATCCAGGCATGGCCGAGATCCACGTCGCCGATGGCGGAGCCACGCACGGACAGGTCATGCCGGGTGGTGGCGGCGATCGCGTTCACGGAGAAATAGGGCGTGAAGAAGTAGCTCAGGTCGAGCTGTGGCGAGGCGCTGTTGCTCGCATCCGGCTTGCCGCCGATCGCGTCCACGCGGCCGCCCTTCTCCGGCAGCACGCCGATGGCGCCGAAGCCCAGAACCAGGTCGCCGGCCTGCTTGCCGCGCACGGGCTCCTGCTGCGCCAGGGCCGGGGTGGCCATCAGGCCCGCCGCCATCGCCACCGCAGAAACCATCCGAAAGGTCTTGTTCATCGTCTCTCTCGCGTCGAAGCGGCGCAGTCACCGCATGGGCATGTTCATAGGCGGCGGCGGCGCGGGCTTCCTTGATCTGGATCACACCGCGGCGGAATGCCGCTTCGCATCGGGCGCGAGATACGCATCGAAGCAGGCCGCGACCTGCCGCACGAAGCGCCGGCCGGCGGGCAGCACCTCCAGACGCGCGCCCTCGCGCCGCACCAGCCCGTTGCGGCAGAGCGGCAGCATCCGCTGCAGCCCCTCGTCGAGGATGGCGCGCATCCCCGGCTCCGACTCCGCCTGCGCGTCGATGTCGAGCGCGAAGTCGCACATCAGCCGCTCGATCAGCGCGGCGCGCTGCCTGTCCTCCCGCGTCACCGCCACGCCGCGCACGACCGGTAGATGGCCGGCGAGAACCTGCTCGCGATAGCGCCGCTCATCCGTCTCGTTCTGCGCGTGGCCGCCCGGCAGGCTGCCGATCGCGGAAGGGCCGAGGCCCAGCAGCACCGGCGCGCGGTCGGTGGTGTAGCCCTGGAAGTTGCGGCGCAGGCTGCCCTCCCGGGCCGCCCGGGTGAGCGGGTCCGCGGGCAGCGCGAAATGGTCCAGGCCGAGCGCCTCGTAGCCCATCTGCCGCAGCACCGCCTCGGCGCGTTCCGCCTGCCCCAGCCGCGCGACCACGCCGGGCAGCAGCGTGGCGTCGATCGCCTGCTGGTGTGGCCGCATCCAGGGCACATGGGCATAGCCGAAGACCGCGATCCGGTCGGCACGAAGCCAGGCGGCGAAGCGGGCGCTGGCCTCCACATGTGCGATGGTCTGCCCCGGCAGGCCGTACATCAGGTCCAGGTTGATGCCGGGAATCCCCGCCGCGCGCAGCCATTCCATCGCGCGCGCGACCTGTTCCGCCGGCTGCGGCCGGCCGATCCTGGACTGGACCTCCGGCGCGATGTCCTGCACGCCCAGGCTCGCCCGGTTGAAGCCCATCCCAGCCAGGGCATCGGCCAGGGGTTCGTCCAGCAGGCGCGGATCGAGCTCGATCGCCAGCTCCGCGTCCGGGCGGATGTGGAAACGCTCCCGCAGCGTTGCCAGCAGGGCGCCCAGCCCTTCCGCGCCCAGGATCGAGGGGGTGCCGCCGCCCAGATGCAGGTGCGACACGCCGGCATGCGGCGGCAGCGCCTCCGCCAGCAGCGCGACCTCGGCCAGCAGCGCCTCGGCATAGGCACGGATGCGCGCCGCCGAGCGGGTCGGCTTCGTGTGGCAGGCGCAGTACCAGCAGAGCTCCCGGCAGAAGGGCACATGCACGTAGAGCGACAGCGTGTCGTCCGGCCGCACGCCCTGGCGGAGCCAGTCGCGGTAGCGGTCCTCCTCCAGCGCCCCGAACTGCGCGGCGGTGGGATAGCTGGTGTAGCGGGGCACCCGGGCCTCCGCGAGCGCGAGCAGCGCGCGGTCCTGGGGATGGTCCTGAGCCGGGTGCTGGGCCATGTCGATGAAGCCGTCCATGGCGCGCCTCATGCGCCCTGGCGCGCCAGCGCGCCTTGATCCAGCGCAAGCGGGCACCCTGGAACACCATGCCCCGGGGCCACGGCTCCCCGCATTGCAGTCACGGCGTGCGGAGCATGGCCGATCGGGGCGTGGCCTTGATTGGGGTCAATGCCGGCCGCTGCTGCCGCCACTATGACCGGCCCGGCAGGAGGGCCGAAGATGGTGGAGACGACACAGCCAGGGGCACAGCTCTTCCGGCTCTGCGAGCGGTGGCAAGGGGACCTGGACCAGCGCATCCGCGCCCTGGCCGGGGACCATGCCTCGCTGCGTCAGCTCTGCGACCGGCTGGAACGCATCGCGGACCGGCTGCCGCATCTCCCGGAGATGGAGGAGAAGCAGGCCGTGAGCCGCGAGCTGCGCGTCCTCGTGCCGCGTCACCAGCAGCAGGAGCAGGCCCTCCTGGCCATGCTCTTTCCCGGGACGGACGGCACGGGGCTGCGGCGCTGTGTCCTCGACCGGATCAGGGGGCAGCACGCGCTGGACGAGCTGCATGCCAGGGACCTGGGCGGGCAACTGGACGCCGCCGTCCCCGGAGCGCTGGCGGAGGATGCCGAGGCGCTGGGCTACATGCTCCGCTGCTTCTTTGACGGCTATCGCCGCGCCCTGGCCTTCGAGGAACTGGCCATCCTGACCCTGGCCCGCGCGCGCCTTTCCCCGGCCACGGTAGCCATCCTCTCGGCCAGCCTGGAAGCCGATCCGCAGGCGTGACCGCGGCCCGGACCCCCTCCCCGGGGGCGGCGCAACGGCAGCGATGAAGCGCAACCGGCGAACGGGTCGCGGCAGCCCTCCGGATCAGGCGGCCTCGGCCCGTTCCTCCAGCGCGTCGCGGTCGCGGATGGTGACGAGGCGGCCGGCGGGCAGGTCGATCAGCCCGGCACGCTTCAGGCGCGTCATCTGCCGGCTGACCGTCTCGATGGTCAGGCCCAGCACGTCGGCGATCTGCGCCCGGGTCAGCGGCAGGTCGAAGGTGACGGCCCGCCCGCCCTGCACCGCCTCCGGCGCCAGATGGACGGACATGTCGAGCAGGAAGCTCGCCACCTTCTCCTCCGCCGTCTTGCGGCCGAGCAGGAGCATCCGGTTGCGGGCATCGTCCAGCGCCGCCAGGGTGCGGCGGAGCAGCAGGCGCTCCATCCGGACATGCTCCTCCAGCGTCTCCTCGAAGGGCTTGCGGGGGAAGACGCAGAGCTCCGCGTCGGTCAGGGCAGTGATCGTGTGCTCGGCGGATTCGGCGAAGGGGCGGCCCACGAAATCCGCCGGGTAGAGCAGGCCGACGATCTGTTCCCGCCCATCGGCCGTCGCGGCGCTGAGCTTCAGCACGCCGGACAGGAGATTGGCGCAGAGCAGCGCATCGTCCCCTGCCCAGAGCAGGGTCTGCCCGCGCTCCAGCTTCCGGTGGCGGCCGATGGCATTGAGGCTGTGCAGTTCCTCGTCGCTCAGGGAACCGCAGAGCGACTGGTCACGGACCTGGCAATCGGCACATGGACGGTGAATGGCGCAAGTCCCCCCGGCTGGACCGCGCCAGTATAGCGGGGCCGGGAGGGCTTGTGGCAAGGAAGGCCCCGCCGGGAGCGCATGGCCCCCGGGCGGTCATCCCATACCGGCTCCGGGGCCGGCGGAAGGGGCGGAAGGCGGCCTTGCCGGCCGGCCCCTCCCCGTATCCTCCCCCGGGGAAACCGGGCCCCGATGGGCCCGTCCCCCCGGGGGGTACGTCAGTGGGCCGGATGGATGTCGCTCTCGTCGGGCGGCAGGTGGAACTCCAGCCACATGCCGTTCAGCACCCCGAAGGTGACCGCCAGGCCGAGGCCCAGCACCCAGGCGAAATACCACATGGATCTTCGTCCTCAGTAGAAATGCGGGTTGGCGGCGACGTCCTGGCTGGTCACGCGGCCCCAGAGCACCCGGTAGACCCAGGCGGTGTAGGCCAGCACGATCGGCAGGAAGATCACGGTCACCACCAGCATGATGAACAGGGTCCGGTGAGAGGAGGAGGCGTTCCAGACCGTCAGGCTGGAGGAGGCATCCACCGAGCTCGGCAGGATGAAGGGGAACATCGACAGGCCCACCGTGCTGATGATGCCCAGGGTGGAAAGCGAGGAGCCGAGGAAGGCCGGCACCTCCTTGCGCCACAGGATGCCCAGCAGGGCGAGGACGGCGCCGCCGAAGCCCAGGGCGGGGGCGATCTTCATCCAGGGATAGGTGCTGTAGTTGTCCAGCCAGGCGCCGGCCGCGGCGACGGTGCCGGAGCGCAGCGGGTTGGAGAAGCCGGCCGGGTCCACCACGCCGGTCAGGCGGAAGCCCATGTCGCCATAGGCGACGAAGGCGCCGCCGAGGGCGAAGAGCAGGATCGAGGCCAGCGCCGCCACGGTGCCGAAGCGCCGCGCGCGGTCATGCACCGCGCCATGCTCCAGCTTGACGCTCAGGAAGGCCGTGCCGTGCAGCACCAGCATGGCCACCGAGAGCAGGCCGCAGACCAGGGTGAAGGGGGTGAAGAGGCCGAGCAGCGTGCCGTCGTAGAAGGCGCGCAGGTCGCCATCCAGCCGGAAGGGCACGCCGCGCAGCACGTTGCCCACCGCCACGCCGAAGACCAGGGCCGGGACGAAGCCGCCGATGAACAGCGCCCAGTCCCAGCGCGCGCGCCAGGCCGCGCCGGGGCGCTTGCTGCGGTACTTGAAGCCGACGGGCCGCAGGATCAGCGCCGCCAGCACCAGGAACATGGCGAGGTAGAAGCCGGAGAAGCTGACGGCATAGACGAAGGGCCAGGCGGCGAAGATCGCGCCGCCGCCCAGGATGAACCAGACCTGGTTGCCTTCCCAGGTCGGGCCGATGCTGTTGATCACCATCCGCCGCTCCACATCCGTGCGGGCGACGAAGGGCAGCAGCGCGGCGACACCCATGTCCCAGCCATCGGTGAGGGCGAAGCCGATGAGCAGCACGCCCATCAGCCCCCACCAGATGACCCGCAGGGTCGCGTAGTCCAGGGGGAATTCCATGACCCGTCCTCCTTCAGGCGGTCATCGGCGTCGCGGGCAGCGCGCCGGGTTGGGGCTGCGGGTCCTCATGCCCCGCATAGGGTCCGCGGCGGACGGTGCGCAGGATCAGCCCGACCTCGATCACCGCCAGGGTGCCGTAGAGCAGGGTGAAGCCCACGATCGTGGTCCAGAGCGCGGCACGGGACAGGGAGGAGGCGCCGAGCGCGGTCGGCAGCACGCCCTCGATCGCCCAGGGCTGGCGGCCCATCTCGGCGATGACCCAGCCCAGCTCCGTCGCCACCCAGGGCAGCGGGAGGGCCAGCACGCAGAGCCGCAGGAACCAGCGCTGGTCGAAGCGGCGCATCGAGCAGAGCACGAAGGCCGTGGCGAAGAGCGCGATCATGGTGAAGCCGACCCCGGCCATGATGCGGAAGCTCCAGAACATCAACGGCACGCTCGGCACGGTGTCCCAGGCCGCCTGCTCGACCTGCGCCGGCGTTGCCTGGCGGGGGTCGTCCACATAGCGCTTCAGCAGCAGCCCGTAGCCCAGGTCACGCCCGTGCTGCGCGAAGGTCGCGCGGGCCGCGGCATCCTTCGGGTCCTGCTTCAGCACCTGCACGGCGCCATAGGCGATCTGGCCGGAGGCGATGCGCTCCTGCGCCAGCAGCACCAGCTCCGACATGCCCGTCACCTGCTTGTCCAGGCTGCGGGTGGCGATCAGCCCCAGCACCCAGGGGATCTGCACGGAGTAGTCGGTGCGGCGCTCGGCGAAGTTCGGCAGGCCGAAGAGGGTGAGCCCGGCGGGCGATTCCTCGGTGTGCCAGGCGGCCTCGATGGCGGCCAGCTTCATCTTCTGGTTGTCGGTGAGCGCGTAGCCGGACTCGTCGCCCAGCACCACGACCGAGAGCGAGGAGGCGAGGCCGAAGGCCGCCGCCACCGCCATCGAGCGCCGCGCGAAGCCGACATGCCGGTTGCGCAGCAGGTAGAAGGCGGAGATGCCCAGCACCACCACCGAGGCGATGACGTAGCCGGCGGAGACGGTGTGGACGAACTTGGCCTGCGCGATCGGGTTGAAGAGCACGGACATGAAGTCCACGACTTCCATGCGCATGGTCTCGGGGTTGAAGGCCGCGCCGACCGGATTCTGCATCCAGCCGTTGGCGATCAGGATCCACAGCGCCGAGAGGTTGGTGCCCAGCGCCACCATGAAGGTGACGAAGAGGTGCCCGAGCCGGCTCAGCCGGTCCCAGCCGAAGAACATCAGCCCGACGAAGGTGGCCTCCAGGAAGAAGGCCATCAGCCCCTCGATCGCCAGCGGCGCACCGAAGATGTCGCCCACGTAGTGCGAGAAGTAGGACCAGTTCGTGCCGAACTGGAACTCCATCGTCAGGCCGGTGGCGACGCCGAGCACGAAGTTGATGCCGAAGATCAGGCCCCAGAACTGCGTGATGGTGCGCCAGATGGGGCGCCCGGTCATCACGTAGACGCTCTCCATGATGACCAGCATGAAGGAGAGGCCCAGCGTCAGGGGCACGAAGAGGAAGTGGTACAGCGCGGTCAGCGCGAATTGCAGTCGCGATAGGTCGACGACACCCGGATCCATGGCTTGCTCCGCCGTTTGGGCGCCGCGCCCGGCCCGGACTCCGGAAGGAGCCGCGAAGGGCGGCGCGGTGCGCCTCATGCGGCTCCCTAGGCCGGCGGGCGGGGCCTCTGCCTTGACCTTGATCAAGGCTCCGCGATCAGCCGCGTGCGAGACCGCCGGTCATGCCGCACCCCGCCCCCGACAGGCAGAGCGCCACCCGCCGCCGCGCCTGGCTCCGCGCCGCCAGCCGCGAAGGCGGCCGCTGGAACGCCCTCGCCGTCCTGCTGCTCTGCCTCGACGGCCTTGCCGCCATCGGCTTCGCCGCCGCGCTGGCGGGCGGGCTGGTGTCGCTGGAGCGGGGCCTCGCCGCCACCGCGCCCTGGCTGCTGCTGGGCCTGGGCGCCGCGCTGGCGCGCGGGCTGCTCGCCCGGCTCTCGCTGCAGGCCGGGGCACGGGCGGCCCGGCGGGCCAAGACGGCGCTGCGCCGGCGCATCGTGGTGGCGAGCCTTGCCATCCCCGCCGGGGAGCGTCCGGCCAGCGGCGCCCTGCTGAACGCGGCGGTGGACGAGGTGGAGACGCTGGACGGCTACCTCGCCCGCTTCCTGCCCGCGCGGCAGGCGGCGGCGCTGGTGCCCTTCCTGGTCCTGCTCGCCGCCGCCTGGGCCAGCCCGGTCAGCGCCGGCATCCTGCTGCTCACCCTGCCGCCCTTCATCCTGGCCCTGGCCCTGGCCGGCGGGGCCGCGGCGGATGCGCAGCGGCGGCAGTTCTCGGCCCTGTCGCGCCTGTCGGAAGTCTTCGCCGACCGGGTGCGGGCGCTGCCGGTGCTGCTGGCCTTCGGGGCGGAGGAGCGCGAGGCCACGCGCCTCGCCAGTGCCGCCGAGGAGCTGCGCCGCCGCACCGTGGGCGTGCTGCGCGTCGCCTTCCTGTCCTCCGGCGCGCTCGAATTCTTCGCCGCCCTCTCGGTGGCGCTGGTCGCCGTCTATGCGGGCTTCAACCTGCTCGGCCTGCTGCCGGTGAAGATGCCGGGGACGCTGACGCTGGCGGAGGCCTTCTTCGTGCTGGCCCTGGCGCCGGAATTCTACGCCCCGATGCGCCGCCTCGCCGCCGCCTATCACGAGAAGCAGGCCGCCGAGGTCGCCGCCGACCGGCTTTCCGCGCTGGAGGCCATGGCGAAGGCCCCCGCGAGCCGGGCCGCGCCGCTGCGCCAGGCCCCCGCGATCCGCTTCCAGGACGTCACGGTCCGCTATCCGGGCGAGGAACGGCCGGCCCTGTCCGGCTTCAGCCTGGACATCGCGCCGGGCGAGACGGTGGCGCTGCTGGGCCCAAGCGGCGCGGGCAAGAGCACTGTGCTGAACCTGCTGCTGGGCCTGGCGCCGCTGAGCGGGGGCGAGGTGCTGGTGGACGGGCTCGCCCTGTCGGAGGCGGGCTCCTTCGCCCCCTCCGTCGCCTGGATGGGGCAGGCGCCGCTGATCGTGCCGGGCAGCCTGGCCGGGAACATCGCCCTGTCGCGCCCGGATGCGACGCCATCGGCACTGGCGCCCGCCATCGCGGTGGCGGCGGAACAGGCCGGGCTCGGCACGCTCCTCGCCCGGCGCGAGGGCGGCCTGGAGGCACGGCTGGACGAGCGTGGCAGCGGCCTGTCCGGCGGCGAGCGGCGCCGCGTCGCCCTGGCCCGCGCCCTGCTGAAGCCGGCGCCGATCCTGCTGTTGGACGAGCCGACCGCGCATCTCGACGCCGCCTCGGAGGCGGCCCTGGTGGAGACCATCCGGCGCGTCACCGCGAAGGGCGGCCACACCACCCTGATCGCCACCCATTCCGAGCGCCTGGCGGCCGTCGCCGACCGCGTGCTGCGCCTGAGCTGAGCCCGCCATGACCAAGTCCCATGCCCTGCCGGCCGAAGCCTCCAAGGAGAGCACCGGGACCGCGCCCCTGCCCCCGCTCCCCGCCTCCCCCGCCCCGGCCGGCCCGCTGCGCCGGATCCTCGGCGCGGAATGCCGGCGCCAGCGGCCCCGGCTGCTCCTGGCCGGCCTCCTCGCCGCCCTGGTCGCGGCCGCCTCGGTCACGCTGCTGGGCCTGTCCGGCTGGTTCATCACCGCCGCCGCCCTGGCTGGGCTGGGCGGGCCGGCGGTGGCGCAGGGCTTCAACTATCTGCTGCCCAGCGCCGCTATCCGCCTGCTCGCCATCCTGCGCACCGGCGGGCGCTATGGCGAAAGGCTGGTCGGGCACGATGCCGCGCTGCGCGCCCTGGCGCGGCTGCGCCCGGCCCTGTTCCGCGCCCTGGCCGCTTCGCCCCCTGCCACCGCCCTGGCGCTGTCCACCGGCGAGGCCACGGCGCGCGTGGTGGGCGACGTGGATGCGCTGGAGGCCGACCTGGTGCGCCGCTCCGCGCGCTGGGGGCTCTGGGCCTCGCTGCTCTCGGGCACGGCGCTGCTGCTCCTGGCGGGGACAGGCCCCGCTTTGGCGGCGGCCCTGGCGCTGGGCCTGACCGTCGCCGTTGCACGGCGGCTGTCCGCGCATCTGACGGAACGCGGGCGGGAGGCCCAGCGCGCCGCCGGCAGGCTGAAGGAGGAGTTGGCCACCCTGCTGGCCGCCGCCACGGAACTGCGCGCGCATGGGCTGGAGGACTGGGCCGCCGAGCGGATCGCGCAGCGCGGCGCTGCCCTGGGCGCGGCGCAGCAGCGCGCGGCCGCCGGGGCGGGCTGGTTCGAGTTGCTGCAGGCCGGGGCGACCGGAACGGCCGCCGTTGCTGCGCTGGCGCTGGCGGGACCGGCCGACCTGCCGATGGCCGCCCTGGCGGCGCTGGGCGCGGCCATGGTGGTGGACGGCGCCTCCGGCTTCGTCCGCGGGCTGGAGCGCCAGGGCAGCGTCGCCGAGGCGGAGGCACGGCTCGACGCGATGCTGGCCCCCGCCGGGGAAGAAGCTCCGGCCGGCCGCGTCCTGGCTTATCCGCCTTCGATCCGCTTCGCCGGGCTGGCGGCGGGGCTGCTGCCCCCGGGCTGCGTGGCCGCGATCACCGGCCCCTCCGGCTGCGGCAAGACCACGCTGCTGGAAACCCTGCTGCGCCTGCGGGAACCGGAGCCGGGGCGGATCTTCCTGGGCGGCGTCGATCTGGCGGAGCTGGATGCCGCGACCGCCCGGCGCTGCTTCTCGCTGCTGCCGCAGGATGCGGCGCTGCTGGCCGGCAGCCTGCGCGACAACCTGCTGCTCGCCGATCCGGAGGCGAGCGAGGAGCGGCTCTGGCAGGCGTTGCACGATGCCGGGCTGGAGGAGCGCGTGTCGCGGCTGCCGGGCGGGCTCGATGGCTGGCTGGGAGAGAACGGGGCCCGGCTGTCGGGCGGCGAACGGCGCCGCCTGGGCCTCGCCCGTGCGCTGCTGCGGCCGGCGCCCTGGCTGCTGCTGGACGAACCCACCGAGGGGCTGGATGCGGCCACCGAGGCGCTGGTCCTGCGGCGGCTGGCGGCACGCCTCGCGCGGGAGGGCCAGGGCGCGCTGATCGTCACGCACCGGCCGGCCCCGCTGGCCCTGTGCCGGAGGATCATCCCGCTCGGCGCCCTGGAAGCGGCGGGGCGCCCGGCCCTGTCGCTCTGAACGGCCCAGGAGGCTGGCGAGAGGCCGGCCGAGCCTGTGCCGCTCCCGCCGCTTCTGTTGAAGCCGTCATCAATCCCCCACAGGGTGTGTCATTTCGATCATGGTCCGCCCGGAAATGCGGCGGCGACGGTGTCCCCGTCTCGGAAAACTTCCCTTTCGTCTCCACCTGTCACTAAGAGGCGCTCGCAATTCAGGGCGGAACGATCCGCCCATTTCCCGGAAGCAGAGACCACTCCCATGACGCATCTCGCCCGACCTGCGTTCCGGCCCCTGCTGCGCCTTCTCGGCACGACAGCCCTGGTCCCGGTGGCCCTCGCCCTGTGGCCCCCGGCCGCAGTGGCCCAGACGAGCCAGACCCAGACCCAGTCCGGCGACGCGGCCGGGAGCGCCAACGGCAACGGCACGACCGTTCTGCCGACGGTGAGCGTGCAGGGCGCCAGTCAGAACCCGCTGGGGCCGGTGGACGGCTATGTCGCCACGCGCAACCTGACCGGCAGCAAGACGGACACGCCCCTGATCGAGGTGCCGCAATCCGTCTCCGTGGTGACGCGCGACGCGATCGACCAGCGGCAGGCACAGAATCTCGGTGAGGCGCTGCGCTATTCCGCCGGCATCCGGCCGGAGCAGTACGGCTTCGATTCCCGGGCCGACTGGCTGCAGATCCGCGGCTTCGAGGCGACCGACACCAGCCAGTTCCTGAACGGGCTGCGATTCAACCCGGGCTACACGGCCGGCGTCTTCGAGACCTATGGGCTGGAGCGCTATGAGATCCTGCGCGGGCCCTCCTCCGTGCTCTACGGCCAGATGGCGCCGGGCGGCCTGATCAACATGGTGCAGCGCCATCCGACCGACACGGCGCAGGGCGAGGTGCGACTGACCGCCGGCACGCAGAACATCCGCCAGCTCGCCTTCAACACCAGCGGCCCGCTGACGGCGGATGGCCAGTGGAGCTACGCGCTCACCGGCGTCGGCCGCCTCGCCGACCTGGACGTGCAGAACAGCAACAACGACCGGCTCTTCGTCGCCCCGGCGCTGACCTGGAAACCCACCGGGGACACACGCTTCACGCTGCTGCCCTACTACCAGCGCGACCGGACCATCGGCGCCCAGTTCCTGCCCTATCTCGGCACCGTGCAGCGCAGCGCCTTCGGCCGCATCTCGCGCAGCCTCAACATTGGCGAGGACGGGTTCGACAAGTACGACCGCACGCAGTACGGCATCGGCTACGAGTTCGAGCACCGCTTCAACGACGTCTTCTCCTTCAGCCAGAACGCCCGCTACGCGCATGTCGGCGTGAACTGGAAGCAGGTCTATGGTGGCGGCCTCGTCGCGGGCAGCGAGCGGCTGCTGAACCGCTACGCCTATGACGAGCAGTACAGCTTCGACACCTTCCAGGTGGACAACCGCGGCCAGGCGCGCTTCGACACCGGCCCGCTGCAGCACACGGTGCTCGGCGGCTTCGACTACCAGCACACCAGCTACAAGAGCGTGGCGGCCTTCGCCGTCGCCAGCCCGCTCGACCTCTACGCGCCCGTCTATGGCAGCGGCATCCCGACCCTGGGCAGCCCGTACCAGAACCGGCTGCAGGGCATCGACCAGTACGGCCTCTATGGCCAGGACCAGATCCGCTACGGGCGCTTCGTGGCGACGCTGGGGGTCCGGCACGACTGGGTGGACACGAACACCAAGAACCGCGCCTTCGGCTTCACCAGCGAGAGCAAGGAGGACACCGACACCACCTGGCGGGCGGGCATCACCTACCTCGCCGAGAACGGCCTCGCACCTTACTTCTCCTACAGCACCTCCTTCCTGCCGCAGGCGGGCGGCTTCTCCCCGGCGCGCGGCAACGGCACCTTCGACCCCACCACCGGCGAGCAGTACGAGGTGGGCATCAAGTACCAGCCGAACGGGCTGAACAGCTTCGTCCAGGTCTCGGCCTTCCACATCACGCAGAGCCAGGTCCTGACCGCCGATCCGGACAACGCGCTGTACCAGGTGCAGACGGGCCGCATCCGCGTGCGCGGCGTGGAGGCCGAGGGCGTGGCCAGCCTGGGCAACGGGCTGAACCTGATCGGCTCGATCACCTATCTGGACCCGGAGATCACCCGCGACACGGTGGCAAGCAATGTCGGCAACCGGCCGCTCGGCGTCTCGAAGTTCACGGCCGGCCTCTATGCCGACTACAGCTTCGGCGAGGGCCGGGGCGCGATGAGCGGCGTGGGCCTGGGCGCCGGCGTGCGCTTCGTCGGCAACACCGCCGTGGACAACGCCAATTCGGCGGTGGTGCCCTCCGTGACGCTGTTCGACCTCGCGGCGCGCTACGACCTCGGGCAGCTCGCGCCGAACCTGAAGGGCTTCCAGGCGCTGCTGAACATCAACAACGTGGCCGACAAGCGCTACGTCGCCCGCTGCACCAGCGAGGCCTCGTGCTTCTACGGCAACAGCCGGACGATCCTCGGCTCGCTCGCCTACCGCTGGTAAGGTAGCCGGTGCTGCCCGCGGCGGCCGTGCTTCCCCGGCAGGGGCAGGCGGTCGCCGCCAGTCTCACTCCGCCAGCAGCCGGCGCAGCTTCCGCACCGCGCTGTCCGGCGTGGTCAGCACCGGGCGGCCCGTCGCGGCCGCCACGAGCGGCGCCGCCCTGGCCAGGCTGAACTGCGCCAGGGCGATCACGTCGCAATCCGCCAGTTCGCGCGATGCCTCGGCCGCGATCCTGTCATGCCGGTCCCGGTCGCCGGCATCCAGGGCGGCCAGGGCCCCTTCGGCCAGCACGGTCCTCAGCCCCGTCCCGGGCGGGAACTCGGCCGGCATGGAATCCAGGGTCGGCGCGAAGCTGGCCAGCAGCCCGATCCGGCCGCCGCCCCCGCCTCCATGGGCCACGGCCTCCTCGATCATCGCCTCGTTCGGCTTCAGCACCGGCATCGGCGCCAGTGCCTCCTGGCAGGCCTCGATGCAGGGGCCGAAGGCGGAGCAGGTGAAAAGGATGCCATCCGCCCCCGTTCCTGCGGCATAGCGCGCCAGGGTCAGGAAGCGCTCCGTCATGCGCGGCGTCAGCGCCCCCCCGGCGGCGAGATCGGCCGAGAGGCTGTCATCCAGCAGGTTCATCAGCCGTGCCTCGGGCCATAGCCGGGCGAAGGCGGCCTCGATCGGGGGCGGCGAATGCCGCAGGGCGTGGATCAGGGCGATACGCATGGCCGTGCAATCCTCCGGCGGCGACAGGCTGGGCGTGCAACAACTGTCGCAGCCTCCGGCCATCCGGCGATGGCCAGAAAACAATCGTTGCATCCATCCTGCTTCGATGCAACATTCGTTTCGTGACCAAGCCCGGCCCCATCGATGCGCTGCGACGCGCGCTGCCCGGCCTGCCGCCCCGGCTGCAGGATGCGGCGCGCTTTGTCGCCCGGCATGATTTCGACGCCGTGACCCGCTCGATGCGGGATCTCGCCGCCGCCGCCGGCACCAATCCGGCCACCTTCACCCGCTTGGCGCAGGCCCTCGGCTATCCCGGCTGGGAGCAATTGCGGGAGGCCATGGTGGAGGCGCGGCGCGGCGCGGCGGGCGCTCCCTTCTCGAAGCGCGTGCGCACGGCCCCGCGGCGCGACCAGCGGGAGGGCGCGGACACCTTCACCCTGCCGGCCGAGATGCTGGCCGCCGATGCCGCCGGGCTGCAACTGCTCGACCCCGCGCCGATCGCCGCCGCTGCCCGCGTCCTGCATGATGCACCGCGCGTCTGGGTGGCGGGCTTCCGTTCCTGCCGGGGCGTGGCGCAGCTCCTGCACTACCAGCTCCGCCTCTTCCGCCCCGGCGATGTCAGGCTGGTGGGCGGCGCGGGGCCGGAGGACCTGGACCTGGGCGCCTTCGCCCGTGGCGACGCCGTGGTGCTGGTCAGCTTCGCGCCCTATTCCCGCTCCATCGCGCTCACCGCCCGCATGGCGCGGGAGAATGGCTGTACCGCCATCGCCCTGGCCGACCGTGCCGATGCCCCGATGGCCGAGGGCGCGGCGCACTGCCTGCTCTTCGATGCCGATGCCGGCCCCGGCTTCTTTCCCAGCCTGACCGGCGCCTTCGCCACGGCCCAGGCCCTGGCCGCCGCCAGCTTCGCCCTGGGCGGGGAGGCGGCGCTGGTGCGTCTGCGCGAGACCGAGGCCCGGCTCGCTGCCCTCGCCGAATACGTCCCCGATCCGGAAACCCTGCGATGAACGCCGAAGCTCCCACGGCCACCCCGGTGGCCCCGCCCCGCCGCAGCCGCGTGCTGCACCGCTCCTCCCGCGCCACGCCGCCCGTCGCGGTCGGCGGCCATGGCGTCTGGCTGGTGGAGGAAGGCGGGCGCGAGGTGATCGACGCCTCGGGCGGCGCCGCCGTCTCCTGCCTCGGCCACCAGCATCCGCGTATCGTCGCGGCGATCAAACGGCAGGCGGACCGGCTCTGCTACGCCCATACCGGCTTCTTCTCCAACGAGCCCGCCGAGGCGCTGGCCGAGGAGTTGGTAGGGCATGAACCCGGCGGGCTGGCCCAGGCCTATTTCGTGTCCGGCGGCTCCGAGGCGGTGGAGGCCGCGATCAAGCTGGCCCGGCAGTATTTCCTGGAGATCGGGCAGGAGAAGCGGGTGCGCTTCATCGCCCGCCGCCAGAGCTATCACGGCAACACGCTGGGCGCGCTCTCGGCGGGGGGCAATGCCTGGCGCCGGGCGCCCTATGCGCCGCTGCTCTCGCCGGCCTTCAGCCATGTCTCGCCCGCCTTCAGCTATCGCGAGCAAAGCGCGGAGGAAGACGAGGCCGGCTATGTGGCGCGCCTCGCCGCCGAGCTGGAGGCGGAGTTCCAGCGCCTCGGCCCCGACACGGTGGCGGCGTTCATCGCGGAGCCGGTGGTCGGCGCCACGGCGGGCTGCGTGCCCGCCCCGGCCGGGTACTTCCAGGCGGTGCGCGCGGTCTGCGACCGCCACGGCGCGCTGCTGATCCTCGACGAGGTGATGAGCGGCATGGGCCGCACCGGCACCCGCCATGCCTGGGAGCAGGAGGGCATCGCCCCGGACATCCAGGCCATCGCCAAGGGGCTGGGCGGCGGCTACCAGGCGATCGGCGCGGTGCTGCTGTCCGGCCGTATCGCCGAGGCGGTGGAGAAGGGTTCCGGCGCCTTCCAGCACGGCCACACCTATCTCGCCCATCCCCTGGCCGCCGCTGCGGCGCTGGAGGTGCAGCGGGTGATCCGCGAGGACCGGCTGCTGGAGAACGTGGTCGCCATGGGCGAACGGCTGGAAAGCCGGCTGCTGGAGCGATTCGGCAACCATGCGCATGTCGGCGACATCCGGGGCCGGGGCCTGTTCCGCGCCATCGAGCTGGTCCAGGACCGTGCCACGAAGGCGCCCTTCGACCCGTCGAGGCAGCTCAATGCCCGCATCAAGCGCGAGGCCTTCGCGCGCGGCCTCGCCTGCTATCCGGGCGGCGGCACGGCGGATGGCCGCAGCGGTGACCATGTGCTGCTGGCGCCGCCCTATATCGTCTCCGCCGCCGAGATCGACCTGATCGTCGAACGTCTCGGCGAGGCGGTGGACGCCGCGCTCGACGCCACCCTGGCCAGCCTGCCAGGCTGAGCCTCCCAGCCACACGTTCCGGGACAATGCAGATGAAGAAAATTCTCCTCGCGGGCCTCGCCCTGCTCGGCCTCGGCGCCGCGCAGGCGGCCCATGCCGCCACGCTCGACACGGTGAAGCAGCGCGGCCAGCTGGTCTGCGGCGTCAGCACCGGCTTCGCCGGCTTCTCCCTGCCGGACAGCCAGGGCCAGTTCCGCGGCATCGACGCGGATTACTGCCGCGCCATCGCCGCCGCCGTGCTGGGCGATGCCACGAAGGTCCGCTTCACCGGGCTGACAGCGCAGAACCGCTTCACCGCGCTGCAATCGGGCGAGGTGGACGTGCTGCTGCGCAACTCCACCCAGACCTTCCTGCGCGACGCCACGATCGGCCTGCGCGCCGGGCCGGTGAACTTCTATGACGGCCAGGGCTTCGCGGTGAAGCGCGAGGCCGGCGTCAGCAAGGTGGCCGAGCTGAACGGCGCCACGGTCTGCGTCGCCCAGGGCACCACGCACGAGGTGACGCTGGGCGACTATGCCCGCGCCCACAACATCACCTTCCAGCCCGTGGTCTTCGAGCGGGTGGACACGATGTACCAGGCCTTCTTCTCCGGCCGCTGCGACGCCATGACGCAGGATGCCTCGGCGCTCGCCGGCGCCGTCGCCACCGCGCCCAAGCCGGACGACTACATGGTGCTGGCCGAGACCATCTCGAAGGAGCCGCTCGGCCCCTTCACCCGCAACGGCGACGACCAGTGGTCCACCATCGTCTCCTGGGTGCATTACGGGCTGATCGAGGCGGAGGAGCTGGGCGTCACCCAGGCCAATGCCGAAGCCCAGGCCAAGGGCGCCAACCCGACGGCGCAGCGCCTGCTGGGCGGCGCGGGCGAGTTCGGCTCGCGCATCGGCCTCGACAATGCCTGGATGCTGAACGCCATCAAGGCGGTGGGCAATTACGGCGAGGTCTTCGAGCGCAATGTCGGCGGCGGCAGCCAGCTCAAGCTGCAGCGGGGCCTGAACGGGCTCTGGAGCAAGGGCGGGCTGATGTACGCCATCCCCTTCCGCTGAGCCGCCGGACGGGCCGGCCCTTCCCCCGCCACGGGGAGGGGCCGGCCCTTTCCATGTCCACAGCCACCCCCCGCCGGGAGCCGCCGATGCAGCGCCGCAGCCTTCTCCGATCCGCCGCCCTCCTGCCGCTCACCGGCCTCGCCCGTCCGGCCCTGGCGCAGGCCCGGCGCGCGGGGACGCTGCGCTTCGTGCCGCAGGCCAACCTCACCGTGCTGGACCCGATCCTCACCACGGCGGGGGTGACGGCGGACCATGGCTATGCCGTCTTCGACACGCTCTATGGCACGGGCGCGGATTTCCGCCCGACGCCGCAGATGGCGGAGGGCCATGAGGTCTCGGCGGATGGCCGCGTCTGGACCATCCGGCTGCGCGAGGGGCTGCGCTTCCATGACGGGGAGCCGGTGCGCGCGGCGGACTGCGCCGCCAGCCTCGCGCGATGGAGCAAGCGGGACAGTTTCGGCCAGACCCTGGGCGCCGCCGTGGATGCCTGGGAAGCCCCGGGGGACCGCGAGCTGCGCATCCGGTTGAGCCGCCCCTTCCCGCGCCTGCTTTCGGCCCTGGCCTATGTCGGGCCGATCCCCGCCTTCATCATGCCGGAGCGGCTGGCGAAGACCGATCCCTACAAGCCGGTGACGGAGATGGTCGGCTCGGGCCCCTACCGCTTCCTGGCCGACGAGTTCGTCTCGGGGGCCCATGCCGCCTATGCGCGCTTCGACGGCTACCGGCCACGCGACGAGGCACCGGTGCTCAATGCCGGCGGCAAGCGGGCCTATTTCGAGCGCATCGAGTGGAAGATCATCCCGGATTCCTCCACGGCCGCCAGCGCGCTGCAGTCCGGCGAGGTGGACTGGTGGGAATTCGCCGATGCCGACCTGGTCCCCATGCTCGCCCGGGACCGCGCCATCCGGGTGCAGTCCTACGACCCGCTCGGCTTCATGGGCTTCCTGCGCTTCAACTCGCATGTGCCGCCCTTCGACAACGCGGCGCTGAAGCGGGTGGTCCTGGCGGCGGTGCAGCAGGCGGACTACATGGCGCTGGTCACGGGGGGCGACGACAAGGCCTGGAACACCGCCTACAGCATGTTCCCGCCCGGCCTGCCTTTCGTGAAGCCGGTCGGCACCGATGTGATGGGGGCGCCCAAGGACTTCGCGAAGCTGCGGCAGGCGGTGAAGGATGCCGGCTACGCGGGCGAGAAGGTGGTGATCCTGAGCCCGAGCGACATTCCTTCCCTCGCGCCCTTCGGCGACGTGACGGCCGAGATGCTTCGCCGGCTGGGCATGAACGTGGACCTGCAGGTCATGGACTGGGGCAGCGTGGTGCAGCGGCGCACCTCGCGGGAGCCGGTGGAGAAGGGTGGCTGGAGCCTGTTCCACACCACCTGGAAGAGCGGCTCGATCGCCAATCCGGCGCTGAACACCAACATCCGCGGCCAGGGGGCCTCCGGCTGGTTCGGCTGGTTCGAGAATGCGAGGATCGAGGCCCTGACACGGGAATGGCTGGAGGCGGCCAGCGACGACGAGCAGCAGCGCCTCTTCGATGCCATCCAGGCCGAGGCCTTCGACAAGGTGCCTGTCATTCCCCTGGGGCAGTTCCAGCAGAAGACGGCGCTGCGGGCGGAGCTGACCGGCGTGCTGCCTGGCCCCGCCGCCTTCCCCTGGAACATCCGGCGCGCCTGAAGGAGAGCATGGCCATGCGTATCGCGATCGGCGGAACCCACCAGGAATCCGTCAGCTTCCTACGGCTGCTGACGGAGCTGGCGGAGTTCCAGGCCACCGAGGCGGCGGGGCCGGAGCTGCTGACGCGCTTCCGCGGCACCAACACGCTCTGCAGCGGCTTCATCGAGGTCTGCGAGGCGGAAGGCGCCGAGATCCTGCCGATGGTCTATGCCGATGGCGGTGCCGCCGGGCCGGCCTCGGACGAGGCCTTCCTGCATTATGCCGACCGGATCTGCGCGACGCTGCAGCAGGCCGGACCGCTGGATGGCGTGCTCCTCGCCCTGCATGGCGCCATGACCACGCCGACGCGGCTCGATCCGGACCGGGAGCTCCTGGAGCGCGTGCGCGCGGTGGTCGGCCGGGATGTGCCCGTGGTGATCGGCCTGGACTACCATGCCAATATCGACCGCCACACGGTCGAGCTGGCGGATGCCGTCTTCGGCTACCACTACTCGCCGCACACCGACATCGCCGAGACCGGCGCCCGCGCCGCGCGCTGCCTGATGCGCATGCTGCGCGACGGGCTGCGCCCCGCCATGGCCTTCGACAAGCCGGGCGTCATGGTGCCGAGCATCTTCAGCGCCACGGGCCTCGCGCCGCTCTCGGAAATCGTCGGCGATTCTGTCGCCATGGCGGAGGACAGCCCCGGCTATCTCGATGTCTCCGTCTTCGCCGGCTTCTCCTATGCCGACGTCCCCAATTGCGGCTTCTCCGTCCTCGCCGTCTCGGACGATGCCGCGCGCGCGGAACACGCCGTCCGCACCCTGAGCCGCCGCATCCGCGACGCCCGCCATGAGCTGCTGCACGGGGATCTCGTGCTGGGCATCGAGGAAGGCGTCGATCGCGCCATCGCCCTCGCCGCGGGGGCCGACCGGCCGGTGGTGCTGCTGGAACACGCCGACCGCTGCAACGACAGCACCTATCTGCTGCGCGCTCTCCTGGAACGGAAGGCGAAGCGCGCGGCCGTGCCCTATATCTGGGATGCGAAGGCCGCCGCCGCCTGCCTCGCGGCAGGTGCCGGGGCCGAGGTGACGCTGGATGTCGGCGGCCATTCCTCCGAGCGCGCCGGCGGTCCGGTGCGGCTGACCGGACGCGTCACCTGGGTGGGGGAGAAGACGTACCGCACCACCGGCGCCTACATGCATGGCAAGCTGGTGCAGCTCGGCACCGCGGCGGTGCTGGATGTGGACGGACTGATGGTCAGCCTGGTCAGCCGCCCCACCCTGACGGTGGACGAGGACGTCTTCACCCAGTTCGGCATGCGGACGCGAGACTTCGGCATCATCGTGCTGCGCTCGAAGACGCATTTCCGTGCCGCCTATGAGCCCATCGCCGAGGCGATCCTGATCGTGGACACGCCCGACTGGGGCCCGGCGGACCTGACCACCCTGCCCTACCGCCAGGTGCCGCGGGAGCGCGTCTTTCCCTTCAGCGACCTGCCGGACTGAGGGCGGAGCGCGTCCGGCCTGGCCCCGTGCCGCCTTGCATCCGGCGGCGCGGGGGGCCATCACGGGCATGTCCCGGCCGGCGGCGACCTCCGGCCCCATCCCCTGGAAGGGAGACCGGCCATGGCCATCCTGAAGATCGCCCGCATGGGCCATCCCGTGCTGCTGGAACGCTGCGAGCCCGTGCCCGATCCGGGCGCACCGGAGATCCGCCGTCTCGTGCGGGACATGTTCGAGACGATGGAGGACGCGCCGGGCGCGGGCCTCGCCGCGCCGCAGGTGCATGTGCCGCTGCGCCTCTTCGTCTTCCGCGTCCTGCCGTCCCGCAGCAGCGGCGCGCCGGATGACACGGTGGTCGGCAACACGGTCCTGATCAACCCGGTGGTGGAGCCGATCGGCGAGGAGACGCATCTGCGCTGGGAAGGCTGCCTTTCCATCCCTGGCCTGCGCGCCGCCGTGCCACGCTTCCGGCGGGTCCGCTACACCGGCACGGATTGCGACGGCCGCACCGTCGCGGCCGAGGTGGAGGGTTTCCATGCCGGCGTCGTCCAGCACGAGAACGACCATCTGGATGGCATCCTCTATCCGATGCGGATGACGGATTTCGGCCTGATGGGCTTCAACGAAGAGATCGCGCGCTTCTCGGACCAGCCGGGCGCCGCGCCGCCCACGGCCCGCGGGTAGTCCGTCAGGCGGGGCGGCGGTTCAGGGCGCGGTTTCCGGCTGGGCGGCGAGCAGGCCGGTGATGGCGGCGGCGATCTGCTCCACGGTGACGGGCTTGCGCAGGATGGCGAAGGGGCCGCCCGCCCTCGCTTCCGCCAGATCGTCTTCCGCGGCCTCGCCGGCGAAGCCGGTGACCAGGAGGACGCCCAGCCCCGGCCGCCGCAACCGGGCCCGGCGCGCCAGTTCCAGCCCGTTCATGCCGGGCATGGCCAGATCGGTGACCAGCAGTTCCGCCCGTGGCAGCGCCGGGGAGACCAGCGCCTCGGCACCGCTGCCGGCCGTGCCGACGCGGAAGCCGCTTTCCGCCAGCGCATCCGACAGGAGTTCGCGGAGCGCGGCCTCGTCCTCCACCAGCAGCACGGAACGTTTCCCGCCCACTCCGGTGCCGTGCCCCCCTGGACCGTTCCCGGGGGCCAGGGCGTCAGGCACGGCTCTGGCCTGTGCGGCCGGAGCGGCATGGGGTGGGCCGGCGGCCGCCTCCTCCCGGACCGGCAGGGGCAGCCAGAGCGTGACCACGGTGCCCCGGCCCGGGGTGCTGGCGATCAGGAGGGCGCCGCCGGACTGCTCCGCGAACCCCTTGGCCATGGACAGGCCGAGGCCGGTGCCCTGTCCCTTCGGCTTGGTGGTGAAGAAAGGCTCCGTCGCCCGCGACAGCGTCTCCGCGTCCATGCCGTTCCCCGTATCGGAGACGGCCAGGCGCAGATAGGACACGGCCGCCGGCGCCGGGGCGGGTGCCTGTCCGACGCCATTCCCATCGCCACCCCGGGGAGCCGCGAGCAGCGGCGGCCCCTCGCCTTCCGGGGCGCGCGAGGCGGCAAAGCGGAGCGTCCCGCCCTCGGGCATCGCATCCCGCGCATTGGTGGCCAGGTTGATCAGTACCGCCTCCAGCTGCGAACGGTCCGCGCGCAGCACCGGCAGGCCGGGCTCCGCCTCCACCAGGATGCGCAGGCCGGGGCCCAGCGTATGCCGCAGGATCTCCATGAGGTCGGCGAGCAGGGCCTCGACCGCCACGCTCTCGCTGCGCAGCTCGTCCTTGCGGGCGAAGGCGAGCAGGCGGCGCGTCACGGCCGCCCCACGCTCCGCGGCCTCGCCCATCATCCCCGCCAGCTTCGCCACCGCCTGTGGGTCGCCGGCACGGCGGCGGATCAGGTTCGCGCCCCCGGCGATGGCCTGCAGCACGTTGTTGAAGTCATGCGCCACGCCGCCGGCGAGCTGTCCCAGCGCCTCCAGCTTCTGCGCCTGCCGCAGCTGCTCCTCGGCACTGCGCCGCCCGCGTTCCGCCGCCTCGCGCGCCGCCATGGCCTCCGCCATCCGGGCATAGAGGCGGAAGCGCCCGGCGACGAAGCTGGCGATGAGCAGGAGCGCCACGGCGATCAGCACCGCCGAGGCGATCAGGATGCCGGCATCGATGCGCCAGCGGGCCAGCACCGCCTGCGTGGTCCGGCTGATGCTGATCACCACGGGCTGGGTCTGCAGCCGGGTGGCGGCCACGATGCGGTGCCGGCCATCCATCAGGCTGGACAGTTCCATCACCCGCCGCTCCCCCGGCTGCATGCCCATCACCAGCTCCGGGCTCCGCATGCCGGCGGGAAGCGGCGGATGGCGCAGCAGCAGGGCCCCGTCGTCACGCCACAAGGCGATCCCCGTGTCCTTGGGCATCTGCAGATCGGCATAGAGGCGCTCGAAGTAGTGCAGGTTCATGGCCCCGAGCACCAGCCCCAGGAACTGCCCCTCCGCCGAGGAGATCCGGCGGGCCAGATAGATGGTCGGGCTGCCATTCCCCCGGTTCTCGACCGGCAGGCCGACGAAGGTCAGCCGCGACGGGTCGGTGCTCAGCACCCTGAAGTAGTCGCGGTCGGCGACGTTGACCGGAGGCACCGGCTGGTAGCGGGAGAAGTTCAGCAGCCTCCCGTCCCGGGCGATGACCGTCACGGCATCGAGCTGCGGGATGCCCGAGATCCGTGCCACCAGCATCCCGAAGACCTCCGGCGCCGTGGCCCGGTCGTTGAATTCCTCGGCGTTCTGCAGCCGGCCGTCCCGCAGGTCCTCGGCCACGCCGTTCACGACCAGCTCCACGCTCTGCAGGGCGCGGTCGGACTGTTCCGCCAGCAGGGTATCCAGCGCGGCCAGGTTCGCCTGCGCCGTCATCAGGGTGCTGGTGCGCAGATGCATCGCGGCCAGCGCGGCACCGGCCAGGATGGCGATCGCCACCAGCAGCCCGGCCAGGCGAACGAAGCGGACCATGCCGCCGGGCCGGCCGGGAAAGGAGGCCGGCCTCTTCAAGCCCGGCTCCACGCGCCGCCGGGATGGCCGGGCGGCATGGCGCGCCCCGGCCGGCCCGGGCGCGAGACCGGGCCTGCGCCGCTCCGTGTCACGGCTCGCCCTTCCCCCCGTCATATTGCTTCTGCGCGGCCATGCACGCAGCATCCCGCTTAGGCGCCGGTCCTGCAACCGCGTTGATGGCGGGGGCGCATGACAGGGCGTTCATCCCCCCGGCCCGAACCGCCGCGACGCCGCGCCATCGGACCAGGCCTGGGCGGCGCGGGCTTCCGGACGACGGCCCCCCCTATTCCTGCTCCTGCGCCGCATGGGCGGCGATGTAGCCGCGAAGCGCCCCGGCGGCGTTGAGCATATGCGCCCGCATGCAGCGCGCCGCCTCCTCGCCATCCCCCCGCGCGATCGCTGCCATCACCTGCCCATGCTCCTCGCGCGAGCGGTGGATGCGGTCGCCGTGGCGAAGCTGCGTGCGCCGGAAGGCCGCCAGCCGGCCGCGCAGCGCCATGGCCTGCTCGGCCAGGAAGGCGTTGTGCGTGGCGCGGTAGATGGCGTCGTGGAAATCCCGGTTGAAGCCGTCATAGGCATCGACGTCGCCACGCCGCACCATCTCCGCCGAGGCCTCGTGCAGGTCCATCAGCCGGCTGCGTTCCAGCGGCGTCATGCGATAGGTGGCGAGGCGGACGCAGAGCGCCTCCATCTCCGCCGAGGCCTCGAACATGTCCATGATCCGCGTCGCGGTCACGCGGGTCACGACCACGCCCCGGCGCGGGCGCAGTTCCACCAGACCGCTCACCGCGAGTTGCCGCAGCGCCTCCCGCACAGGGGTGCGGGAGGCGCCGAAACGGTCGGCGAGGAGCTGTTCGTCCAGCGCCGTGCCGGCGGCCAGGGCACCGGAGGCGATCTCGTCGGTCAGCGCGTTGCGGATGCGCTCGGACAGGAGAATCCGCTCTTCCGACAATGCCTCCACCGGCTCCAGCACCGATTTCGCCTCCATGCCATCCATGATTCAGCCGCCCATCAGGGCCCGGACGGCCAGATAGAGCACGGATGGCGCCACGAGGCAGCCCAGGCCGGTGTGGAAGGTGGCGGTCAGCGCGCCATAGGGCACCAGCCGCGGGTCCGTGGCGGCGAGGCCGCCGGTGACGCCGCTCACCGTGCCCATCAGCCCGCCGAAGGCCATGGCGGAGCGCGGATTGTCCAGGCCGATGAAACGGGCGACGAAGGGCGTGCCGATCATCACCAGCACCGCCTTGAGCACGCCGGTGGCGATGGAGAGCGCGATCACCGCCGAATCCGCGCCCAGCGCGGCGCCGGTCACCGGGCCGACGATATAGGTGATCGCCCCGGCGCCGATGGTGGTGAGGCTGACCGCATCCGTGTAGCCGAAGGCCAGCGCGACGCAGACGCCGAAGATGAAGGGCAGCACCGTGCCCAGGCCGAGCGCGACGACGCCCAGCAGCCCGGCCTTGCGCGCCTCGATCACGTCCACCTCGAAGGCGGTGGCGACGATGGCGAAGTCGCGCAGCATGGCGCCCCCCATCAGCCCGATCCCGGCGAAGACGGGCAGGTCGGCGATGCCCTTCTGCCCGCCGGTGGCCAGACCGCCGGCATAGGCCAGCACCAGGCCGATCACGATGGCGATGGCGGAGCCATGGACGCGGCCCAGCGTCAGGTGGCGGGAGATCAGGTAGGAGACCCACATCACCGCGCCGACCAGGGCGAAGGCGGTGACGAGGCTCTGCTCGACGAAGAGGTGGCGCAGGCTCTCAGGCATGGTGGCCACCCTCCGTCTTGAGCGGGGCGAAGCGGCCATCGGCATCGCGCGGCCGCCCGATCCGGCTGAGCAGCGCCGTGGCGGCAAGGCAGACCACCGTCGCGCCGACGCCCGCGACCAACACCAGCGGTCCGCCGCGCAGCGCGGTCACCACGTTCTGCTGCGCCGCCATGGCCACCACGATGGGGATGTACATGGTGGCCCAGAACTCGACGCCGAGCTTCAGCCCGTGGGTGAGCTTGCCGCGCCTCGCCAGCCAGAGCCGGGCGGCGATCAGCAGCATCATGGCGAGGCCGACCCCGCCGACATTGGCCTTCACGCCGAGCATGAAGCCCAGCAGGTCCCCCAGGTAGACGCCAGCCAGGGTGCAGACCGCGAGCAGGGCGACGCCGAAGATGGTCATGGGTGCCCCCCGGACAGGGTGGGGCGAGAGGCAGAGGGCAGCGACATGGGGCCGGAATCCTTCCTGGATGTTCCCGAGATTGCGGACCGGTCTGGCGCCGGCCTGGGTTCAAGTATGCAGAACGCCGATCAGGAAGCAACAAAGTATGCAATGAGGCCGAAACAAACTTGTCCTGTACACGGTTATCCGGATGGGCCACTCTGCCATCCGAAGAGCTGGAAGGCGGCGCCGATCATGGCCGCCCGGTCCGACAAGCCTGGGAGGGAAGGCATGGCCCAATGGCGCCAGGAACAGGAAGCGCGGGAGGCCCGCATCGCCGCGGGGGCGCCCCTGGCCGATGGCAAGGTCGTGCCCGCTGGCAGGGCGGGCGCCCTGCTGGAGGCGGTGCTGCGCCCCGGCGACCGCGTCTGCCTGGAGGGGGACAACCAGAAGCAGGCGGACCTGCTGGCCCGTGCCCTGGCCGGGCTCGATCCGGACAAGGTGCATGACCTGCACATGGTGCAGTCGGGCGTGGTGCTGCCCGAGCATCTGGACATCTTCGAGACGGGCATCGCCCGGCGGCTGGACTTCGCCTATTCCGGCCCGCAATCGGCGCGCATCGCCCGGATGCTCTATGGCGGGCAGATCGCGCTGGGCGCGGTGCACACCTATCTGGAGCTCTTCGCCCGCTACTTCATCGACCTGACGCCACATGTGGCGCTGATCGCGGCGGTGAGCGCGGATCGCGAGGGCAACCTCTACACGGGGCCCAACACCGAGGACACGCCGACCGTGGTGGAGGCGACGGCCTTCAAGAACGGCGTGGTGGTGGCGCAGGTGAACGAGGTGGTGGACAAGGTGCCCCGCGTCGACATCCCCGGCGACCGCGTGCATTTCGTGGTGGAGGCGGGCAGGCCCTTCTATGTCGAGCCGCTCTTCACCCGCGACCCGGGCGCCATCACCGAGACGCAGATCCTCACCGCCATGCTGGCGCTCAAGGGGATCTATGCCGAATACGGCGTGCGCCGGCTGAACCACGGCATCGGCTTCAACACCGCCGCCATCGAGCTGCTGCTGCCGACCTATGGCGAGCGCCTGGGCCTCAAGGGCAAGGTCGCCACCCACTGGGCGCTGAACCCTCATCCCACGCTGATCCCCGCCATCGAGAGCGGCTGGGTGGAGCAGGTGCACTGCTTCGGCTCCGAGGTCGGGATGGACCGCTACATCTCGGCGCGGCCCGACATCTTCTTCACCGGCGCGGACGGCTCGCTGCGCTCCAACCGCGCCTTCTGCCAGACCGCGGGCCTCTATGCCTGCGACATGTTCATCGGCTCCACGCTGCAGATCGACCTGGAGGGGCATTCCTCCACCGTCACCCAGTCGCGCATCGCGGGCTTCGGCGGCGCGCCGAACATGGGCTCCGACGCGCGCGGGCGGCGCCATCCCAGCGAGCCCTGGCTGCGCGCGGGGCGGGAGGCCGATCCGGACGGCGCCGCCGCGCTGCGGCGCGGGCGCAAGCTGGTGGTGCAGATCGGCGAGACCTTCGGCGACAAGAACGCGCCGCTCTTCGTGGAGCAGCTCGACGCGCTGCTGCTGGCGGACAAGCTGAAGCTCGATCTGGCGCCGGTCATGGTCTATGCCGACGACGTCACGCATATCGTCACCGAGGAAGGCATCGCCAATCTGCTGCTCTGCCGCGACCGGGACGAGCGCGAGCAGGCGATCCGCGGCGTCGCGGGCTATACCCCGCTCGGGCGCGGGCGCGATGCGAGGCTGGTGGAGCGGCTGCGCGAGCGCGGCGTGATCCGGCGGCCGGAGGATCTGGGCATCGACCCGCTGGATGCCGATCGCGGCCTGCTGGCGGCGCGCTCGATCAAGGACCTCGCGCATTGGTCAGGCGGGCTCTACCAGCCGCCCGCGCGTTTCCGGAACTGGTGAGGAGACGATCCCATGGAGAACCTGACCTTCCGCCACCAGGCCGCGAAGCCGGCCGGCGGCACGCGGAAGACGGCGATCGCCGGCGTGGTCGCGTCCGGCAATCTCGAAGTGCTAGCGGAGCGCGTGCTGCCCGGCACGGAATGCGTGGTGGAGATCGCCACCGCCGCGCATGGCTTTGCTCCGGTCTGGGAGGCGGTGGTGGCGGATTTCGTTGCGCGCCGCTCACCCGGCGGCCTGCGCCTCTCGGTGAATGACGGCGGCGCGCGGCCCGACACGGTGGCGCTGCGGCTGGCCCAGGCGCAACGCCTGATCGAGGAGGATGCGCCGTGAGCCTCGACCTTCTCAAGGCGAGCTGGTACGAGGCCAGCGCCCGCCAGCGCCTCCAGGGGCTGCTGGACCCTGGCAGCTTCACCGAGTTCCTCGGCCCCGAGACGCGCGAACTGAGCCCGCATCTGCCGCTCTTCGACCTGCCGCGCCAGTTCGACGACGGCATGGTGGCGGGCGCTGGGCGGATCGAGGGGCAGCCCGTCCTGGTGGCGGCACAGGAAGGCCGCTTCATGGGCGGTGCCTTCGGCGAGGTGCATGGCGCCAAGCTGACCGGCCTGCTGCGCGCCGCGTGCGAGATGGGGGCGGCGGGCCGCGTGCTGATCCTCTTCGACACGGGCGGCGTGCGGCTGCAGGAGGCCAATGCCGGCGAGCTTGCCATTGCCGAGATCATGCGTGCGCTGCTGGAGGCCCGCGCCGCCGGGGCGCGCGTGGTGGGGCTGATCGGCGGGCGCAACGGCTGCTATGGCGGCGGCGGGCTGATCGCCGGCTGCTGCTCGCGCCTCGTCGTCTCGGAACAGGGGCGCATCAGCGTTTCCGGCCCGGAGGTGATCGAGACCAACAAGGGCGTCGAGGAATTCGATTCCCGCGACCGGCCGCTGATCTGGCGCACCATGGGCGGCAAGCACCGCCGGTTGCTGGGCGGCGCGGATGCCTATTGCGCCGACACGATGGGGGCGTTCCGCGAGGCCGCGTTGCAGGCGCTGGACGCGGCAGGCGGCTTCGGCCTCGCCGCGATGCAGGCGGAGCAGAAGCGGCTGGAGGCGCGCCTGCAACGCTTCGGCAACAGCACCGATGCGCGCGAGATCTGGCACGCCCTGGGGGCCGAGGCGCCGGACAGCGTGCCCGACCTGGACGACAAGGCTTTCGCGGACCTCGCCACCCGTATCGCGGAGAGCGCCGATGACGCCCGCTGATATCCTCGCCTCCCTCTTCCCCGCCGGCCATGCGGTGCGGATCGGCGAGGACGGGCTGATTGCCGGCGGCGGCACGCTGCCGGATGGACAGGAGGCCGTGGTGATCGGCGTGGCGCGCCGCGCGGCGCTGGGGGTGGAGGGGGCGCTGGCGCTCTCCGGCCATGTCCTCGCGGCGCTGGAACGCGGCGGCAACGGTCCGGTGCTGGTGCTGGTGGACAGCGACAGCCAGCGCATGAGCCGGCGCGACGAGCTGCTCGGGCTGAATGAGTTCCTCGCGCATCTGGCGAAGTGCCTTGTCCTCGCCGATCTGCGCGGGCGGCCGACGATCGGCCTGCTCTACGGCCATACGGCGGCGGGCGCCTTTATCGCCACGGCGCTGGCGACGCGCGTGCTGGTGGCGCTGCCGGGCGCGGAACCCGCGGTGATGGACCTGCCCTCCATGGCGCGCGTGACCAAGCTGCCGCTGGAGGTGCTGCAGGAGAAGGCGAAGTCCACCCCGGTCTTCGCGCCCGGCCTGGACAACCTCGCCCGGACCGGCGCGGTGCTGGAAAGCTGGGACCCGGCGGCATCCCTGGCAGACCAGCTCCAGGCCCTGCTGGCACGCGGCCTGCCGGAACGTGACACGCGCGCCGCGCTCGGCCAGGAACGCGGCGGCCGCCCCAAGGCGGCGGAGATCGCGGCACGGGTGCGGGAACTGGCCCTGCGCCATGGCTGAGAAGGCGCCGCGCCACGCCCTGCTGCAGGTCTCGCCCGCGGGCTGGGCCGCCGTGCTGGAAACGCGGCCGGAATGGCGGGCGGAACCGCTCCTCGCCCACTGGGCGGAGCGCGGCTGGCCGCTGGTGGCGCGGCGGCGCGGCGAATGCGAGGCCGGCGGCGGGATCGCGGCGGGGCTGCCGCTGCCGCCCAGTGCGGGCAAGCGGCGCATCGCCGTGCTGCTGCCCGGGGAGGCGGTCATGGAGATCCGTTCGCCTCTGCCCCTGGCCGAAGCCCTGCCCGCCGCACCACCGGGCTGGCGGCCCGTGCTGGAGGCGCTGCTCGCCCTGGGCGTCGAACACGGCGTCACCCCGCGCGTCTTCGGCAGCCTGGCCTGGGCGGCTTTGACGGGGCTGGACTATCTCGGTCCCGCCTCCGATCTCGACCTGCTCTGGCCGGCGCTGCCGCCGCCCCGGATGGAGGGGCTGCTCGCCGCCCTGGCGGGGATCGAGGACCGGGCGCCGATGCGGCTGGATGGCGAGGTGCTGCGGCCCGATGGCAGCGGCGCGAACTGGCGCGAGCTCCAGGCCGGCGGCGCGGAGATCCTGGTGAAAGGAGCCGACGGCGTGGCGCTGCATCCGCGCGCGGGTTTCCTCGGCGTGGTGGAGGCCGCGTGAGTTTCATCCGTCCCCTGCCTTATGCGCTCCGGGCCGAAGCCGCGCGGATCGGCAGCCTCGCCGCGCACTGCCTGGTCCTGGAGGTCGAGACCTGGCCTAAGCCCGGCTTGGTCAGCCATCTGGACAATGGCAGCCACACGGACATGGACGCGGACAGCTTCCGGCGCAGCGCGGCGGCGATCGAGCCCTTCCTCGCGCGCCTTGCCATCGCCGGCATCGAGGGCGCCACCATGCCCCGGCTGCGCGCCATCGGGCTGGAAGCGGAGCGGGCCATGCTGTTCGCCACGGGCGGGGTGAACACGCATCGCGGTGCGATCTTCGGCCTGGGCCTGCTCTGCGCCGCCGCCGGAGCCCGGCTGGCGGGCGCGAGCGGTACGCTGGGCGAGGTGGTGGAGCGCCTCTGGGGCGAGGAGATCCTCGGCACGCCCTCCGCCCCCGACAGCCATGGCGGCTGTGCCGCCCGCCGCTATGGCGCGGGTGGCGCGCGGCGGGAGGCGGCGGAGGGTTTCCCCACCCTCTACCGCACCGGCCTGCCCGCCCTGAGGCACGGCGCGCTGCTGGCGTCGGGAGATGACGAGGCGGCGCGCGTCCAGTCCTGCTTCGCCCTGATCGCCACGCTGGGCGACACCAACCTGCTGCACCGTGGCGGGGCGGAGGGCCTGGCCTTCGCGCAGGAAGCCACCCGTGGCTTCCTGGCCGCCGGTGGCGTGGGCCGGCCGGGCTGGCGCGCGGCGGCGGCGGCGATCAGTGCGGCATTCGTGGCCCGGCGCCTCAGCCCCGGCGGCTCGGCCGACCTGTTGGCCATGAGCCTTTTTCTGCGGGCGATGGGGGCGTGACCCTCGCCCTGCTCTGCCCCGGCCAAGGCACGCAGCATGCCGGGATGTTCGCGCTAACCGGGGCGGCACCGGAGGCGGCGCCAGTCTTCGCCGCCGCCACGGCGCTTCTGGGCGAGGACCCACGCCATCTCGTTCAGCGGGCGGATGCCGCCACCCTGCACGGGAACCGGATGGCGCAGATCCTGTGCGGCACGCAGCAGCTCGCTGCCTTCCTGGCTCTGCGCGGGGCATTGGGGGGACGGCTGATCCTGGCCGGCTACAGCCTCGGCGAGGTGTCCGCCTGGGGCTGCGCCGGGCTGCTGCCGCCGGAACGGGTGCTGCCACTGATCGCACGCCGGGCCGCAGTCATGGACGGTGCCGGTGCCCCGGGGCAGGGGCTGGCCTATATCCGTGGCCTGGAGCGCCAGCGGGTCGAGGCCCTCTGCGCCGAACACGGCGCGGCCCTGGCCATCGTCAATCCGGGGCTGCTGCATGTGGTTGGCGGGCCGGATGCCGCCCTGGCCACACTGTGCGACGCCGCCCGCGCGGCGGGTGCGCTGCGGGCCGAACCCCTGCCCGTCCATGTCGCCTCCCATACGCATTTCCTGGCCGGTGCCGTCGCCCCCTTCCGCACCGCCATCGGGGAAGCGCAGCCCGCGAAGCGCCCGGCGCCTGGATGCCGTCTGCTGAGCGGCATCGACGCCGCCCCGGTGCTCGACGGGGCCCAGGGCGCGGAGAAGCTGGCGGCGCAACTGGCGCGGACCATCGAATGGGCGGCCTGCCTGCAAGCCTGTGCCGAGGCCGGGGCCAGCGCCTTCCTGGAACTCGGCCCCGGCCGTGCCCTCGGGGCCATGGCGGCGGAGGCCTGCCCCGGCATCCCCGCCCGCAGCCTGGAGGATTTCCGGAGCCTCGACGGGGTGCGGCACTGGCTGGCGGGGTTCGCCGTCTGACGGATGGGCAGTGCCGCCGGAAGACAGTCGGGACACATACGCGATGTCACTTGCCGGACAGCCCGGTGACAGGCCGAACGACATCGTTTCAACTTTGCTATTACTTTTTCTTTACTTCAAGAATGCTCCCGCATGTCCAGGGTGATTCGCGCCATTAGCCCTTCCGGAACCCTACCTGCCGGCCGGAACGCCACCATCTGAGCTGATGTGGTCGGCAATATCTTGTATGGAAAAGAAAATTTCGGGTCGGCCCGACATCGAACGGCAGCGGCTCAACGTTGACAGCGCCTATCGCCGCAAGTCCTTGCGAGGGGATTTACTTGGGCATACGCTGTCGCGAATCAATAAACCTGCTGGAAACGTTCAATGAACAAGCTGACATCTCCACAATTCCGGGATTATTGCAGCAGTTTCATACTACTCGCGCTCGGCCTTGCCTCGGCCTACCACGCACAGAGCTACCAGATCGGCAGCTTCACCCGCATGGGGCCGGGCTTCTTCCCGCTGGCCCTCGGGCTGATCCTCGCCCTCACGGGCGCCATGCTCCTGGGCGCCACCTTCCTGCGGAAAATGGACCCGGCCGAAGCCCGGGGCAAACTCGTGCGGCTGCCCGCGGAATGGCGCGGCTGGATCTGCATCTGCCTCTCCGTCGTCGCCTTCGCGGTGCTCGGCGAGGAGACCGGACTGGTGCCCGCGACCTTCGCCTGCGTGTTCATCGCAGCCCTCGGCGACCGCGAGAACCGGCTGCACGAGGTCCTCCTGCTCGCCGCCGGCGTCACCATCGCGGGTGTCCTTGTCTTCTGGTGGGGCCTCGGCATTCTCTTCCCGCTCTTCAGCCGGAATTTCCTCTGATGTGGCAGTCCCTGCAGGATCTCGGCTTCGGCTTCGGCCTGGCCCTCGAACCCTATAACCTGTTCTGGTGCTTCGTCGGCGTCCTGGTCGGCAACCTGATCGGCGTGCTGCCGGGCACGGGCGCGCTGACCGCCATCTCGATGCTGATGCCGCTGACCTATCCCATGCAGCCGGTTCCCGCGATCATGATGCTGGCGGGCATCTTCTACGGCTCCCAGTATGGCGGGGCGATCGGGGCCATCCTGCTGAACCTGCCCTCGCATCCGCCGCATGCTGTCACCTGCCTCGACGGCTATCCGATGACGCAGAAGGGCAAGGGCGGCACGGCGCTCGGCCTGACCATGATGTCCTCCTTCTTCGCCGCCTCCTTCGGCATCCTGGTCATGATCTTCGCCTCGCCGCTGCTGGTCACGGTGGCCTTCAAGTTCGGGCCGACCGAGCTCTTCTCGATCATGCTGCTCGGGCTGATCGCGGGCTCCACCATGTCCCGCGGCTCGCCGATCAAGGGCTTCGCCATGACGGTGATCGGCCTGCTGATCAGCACCATCGGCACCGACGTGCAGACGGGCACGCAGCGCTTCACCTTCGGCATGCCGCAGCTCACCGATGGGATCGAGCTGGTCTCCATCGCCATGGGCGTCTTCGGCATCGCCGACTTCCTGCGGCACGTGAACCGCATGAAGCACATCAACAGCCCCGGTTCCGTGAGCCTGCGGGACATGCGGCCCAGCCGCGCCGAGGCCCGCGAGGCCTTCTTCCCCATGCTGCGCGGCACCCTGGTCGGCACGCTGTTCGGCGCCATGCCGGGCACCGGGCCGACCATCACCACCTTCATCGCCTATGCGCTGGAACAGAAGGTCTCCCGCACGCCGCAGAAGTTCGGCACCGGCATGATCGCCGGCGTGGCGGCGCCCGAGGCGGCCTCGCATTCCAAGACCCAGGTGGATTTCATCCCGACCATGAGCCTGGGCATCCCGGGCGACGCGGTGATGGCCCTGCTGCTGGGCGCGCTGCTGATCCATGGCATCCAGCCCGGCCCGCGCCTGCTGACCGAGCATCCGGATGTCTTCTGGGGGCTGATCGCCAGCTTCTGGGTCGGCAACGTCATGCTGATGGTGCTCAACGTGCCGCTGATCGGGGTCTGGGTGAAGCTGCTCCAGGTCCCCTACCGCTTCCTCTTCCCCGCCGCGATCTTCTTCATCGCGATCGGCGCCTATTCCGTGAACAACGACATCTTCGCGGTCTACGAGGTCCTGGCCTTCGGCATCTTCGGCGCGGTCTTCATGGCGCTGGACTTCCCCATCGCCCCGATCCTGCTGGGCTATGTGCTGGGACCGATGGTGGAGGAGAACTTCCGGCGCTCCATGCTTCTCTCGCGCGGGCAGATCTCGACCTTCGTCACGCATCCGATCAGCGGCACGATCCTGGGCATCATCGTGCTGCTCCTGGCCGCGCAGGCCTTCTTCGCCATCCGCAAGCGTATGGGCAAGGGCGGGGATCCCCTGCCCATCCCGCCCTCCGACGTGGTGGCGTGATGGACAGGGCGGGAGGGGACATCCCCTCCCGCTCCGGTGTGCCGTCCCGGCGTCAGGCCACGTAGCGGAAGCGCTGATGCATCCGCCGCGCCCGGGGATCGGGGCGCGGGATGGCCGAAAGCAGGGCCTGGGTATAGGCATGGGTCGGATGGTCGCAGACCTGCCGCGCGGGGCCCGTCTCCACCACCTTGCCGCGATACATCACCGCCACCCGGTCGCACATGTAGCGGATCACGCCGAGGTCGTGGCTGATGAAGACATAGGACAGGCCCAGCCGGTCCTGCAGCCCCATCAGCAGGTCCAGCATCTGCGCCCGCAGCGACACGTCGAGCGCCGAGGTCGCCTCGTCCGCCACGATGATGCGCGGGTTCAGCGCGATGGCACGCGCGATGCCGATGCGTTGCCGCTGCCCACCGGAGAAGGCATGGGGATAGCGCTCCCGCCAGTCCGGGTTCAGCCCGACCTGCTTCAGCAGCTCGGCCACACGCGCATCGAGTTCCCGGCCCTTGGCGATCCGGTTCACCAGGAGCGGCTCGCCCACGATCTGCGCCACGGTCATGCGCGGGTTCAGCGAGGAGACGGGGTCCTGGAAGACCATGCGGATCTCCCGCCGCGCGGCGGCCAGAACCTCCTTGTCCGCGGTGGCGAGATCGACGATCCCGCCATCGGCGCGGCGGTAGCGGATGGCGCCGGCGGTCGGCTGGTACATCCGCAGCAGGCAGCGGCCCATCGTGGTCTTGCCGGAGCCGGATTCCCCCACGATGCCCAGCGTCTCGCCGGGGCGAAGCTGGAGCGAGACGTCGTCCACCGCCAGGACCGGGTTCTTCGCATTGCCGAAGATCATGGTGAGGTTGCGCACGTCCAGCACCGGCGGCACCTCGGCCGGGATGGGCTTGCGATGCTGGCGGATCTCCGCCTCGTGCTCCAGCTTCAGCACGGAGCCGATCAGCATCTTCGTGTAGGCGTTCTGCGGCGCGTGGAAGACCTGGTCCACGGGGCCGCCCTCCATGACCTTGCCGTGGTACATCACCAGCACCTCGTCGGCGATCTCGGCCACCACGCCCATGTCATGGGTGATGAACATCACCGCCATGCCGTGCTGCGCCTGGAGCCGCTTGATGAGGTCGAGGATCTCCGCCTGGGTGGTGACGTCGAGCGCGGTGGTCGGCTCGTCCGCGATCAGCAGCGACGGGTTGCAGGCCAGCGACATGGCGATCATCACGCGCTGCCGCATCCCGCCCGAGAACTCGAAGGTGTAGCGGTCGATCGCCTGCTCGGGGCGGGGGATCTCCACCTGTCCCAGCAGCTCGATGCAGCGCGCCCGCGCCTGGGCCTTGCTCATGCCCAGATGCAGGCGCAGCACCTCGGTGATCTGGTCGCCCACCGTATGCACCGGGGAGAGCGAGGACATCGGCTCCTGGAAGATCATCGCGATCTCCCGCCCCCTGACCGCGCGGATCTGCCGGCTGCGCGGATGCAGCTTCGCGAGGTCCACCGAGCTGCCATCCGGCCGGTGCAGCACCATGGAGCCGCCGACGATCCGCCCCGGCGCGTCCACGATCTGCAGGATGGAGCGCGCGGTGACGCTCTTGCCCGAGCCGCTTTCCCCCACCACGCAGAGCGTGCGCCCGCGCCGCAGGGTGAAGGAGACGCCGTCCACCGCCTTCACCACCCCCGCCCGGGTCGGGAAATGCGTGACGAGGTCGCGCACCTCCAGCACGGTGTCGGAGGGTGCCGGCATCGGGGCCGCCGGCCGGGCCTCCAGGATCGTGGCGCTCATTTGTTGTACGGGTCCGCGGCGTCGCGCAGACCGTCTCCCAGGAAGTTGAGGGCGATCACGGCCAGCACCACGGCGACGCCGGGGGCGAAGAGCCAGGGCGCGGTGGCGATGGAGCGGATGTTCTGGGCCTCCCGCAGCAGCACGCCCCAGGAGATGGTGGGCGGCTGCAGCCCGAGGCCCAGGAAGGAGAGCGAGGTCTCCGCCAGGATCATCGCTGGGATGGCCAGCGTCACCGAGGCGATGATGTGGCTGGCGAAGGAGGGCAGCATGTGGCGGAAGATGACCCGCTTCTCCGAGGCGCCGTCCAGCCGCGCCGCCGCCACGAAATCCTCCGTCCGCAGGCTGAGGAAGCGGCCGCGCACCACACGGGCGAGCTGCGCCCAGCCGGTGAGCGAGAGGATCAGCGTGATCATGAAGTAGTTGAGCGTCGCCGGCCAGTCATGCGGCAGCGCGGCCGAGGCGGCGAGCCAGATGGGGATGGAGGGCAGCGAGAGCACGAATTCCACCGCGCGCTGCACGGCGGCATCCACCCAGCCGCCGTAATAGCCGGAAACGCCGCCCAGGATGATGCCCAGCGTCAGCGACAGGAAGACGCCGACGAGGCCCACCGAGAGCGAGATCTGCGCCCCCTGCATGATGCGGGAATAGACGCAGCGCCCCAGCCGGTCGGCGCCCAGCGGCAGCACCACCTGCCCCGGCTCGCCCGGGGCCAGGAGGTGGACGCGGGTGGGGAAGAGGCCGAGGAGGTTGTACTCGTAGCCCTGGCCGAAGAGGCGCAGGCGCACCACCCGGCTCTCGTCCGGCACGTAGCGCATCTCCAGCGTCTCGGGATCGCGTTTCAGGATCGAGGGATGGACGAAGGGACCGAAGCTGCCATCCGGCGCGATGAAGTGGATCATCTGCGGCGGGTGGTAGGCGGCGCGGGTGTTCTGCTGCTCCGGATCATTGATCGCGAAGAAGCCGGGCACCAGGGCGATGACGTAGAAGATGGCCGTGACCACCAGCCCGATCATGGCAAGGCGGTGGCGGCGGAAGGCCCACCAGACCAGTTGCCATTGCGAGGCGACGGCGAGGCTCTGGCGATCGACGGTTCCGAGGACGGCGTCTGACATGGGGTCCCTACTCCAGCCGGATGCGCGGATCGGCGATGGCGAGGAGGATGTCGCTGATCAGGGAGCCCAGCAGGGTCAGCACGCAGATCAGCAGCACGAAGGCGCCGGCCAGGTACATGTCCTGGCTCATCAGCGACTGCAGCAGCATCGGGCCCGCCGTCGGCAGGTTCAGCACGATGGCCACGATGATGGAGCCGGAGACGAGGTTCGGCAGCAGCCAGGCGATGGTGGAGATGAAGGGGTTCAGCGCCACCCGCATCGGGTACTTCACCAGCAGATGGAATTCCGAGAGGCCCTTGGCCCGGGCGGTGGTGACATAGGGGCGATGCAGCTCATCCAGCATGTTCGCCCGCATCACGCGCACCAGGCTCGCCGTGCCGGAGACGGCGAGGATCACCACCGGGATCCAGAGATGCGAGAACAGGTCGAGCAGCTTCGCCATGCTCCAGGGCGCGCTGACATACTCGTCGGAGAAGAGGCCGCCGACCTCCTGCCCCCATTCCACCGCGGCCACGTACATCAGCACGATGGCCAGGAGGAAGGAGGGGATGGCCAGGCCGACGAAGGAGAAGAAGGTCAGCACATAGTCGCCGATCGTGTACTTCCTCACCGCCGAGAAGACGCCGAGCGGCAGGGCGATGGCCCAGGTCAGCAGCAGCGTGGCGAAGGTCAGCACCAGGGTCAGCGCCATGCGCTCCCAGATCAGCCCGCTGACCGGCTGCTGCCATTCGAAGCTCAGCCCGAAATCCCCGTGCAGGAGGATGTTGCCGATCCACTTCACGTACTGGACCAGCATCGGCTGGTCCAGGCCGAAGCGTTCGCGCAGTTCGGCGGCGGTGTTCTGGTCCACCGTCTCGTTGGAGGCGGCGAGGGTGGCGATATAGGTCGTCACATAGTCGCCGGGTGGAAGCTGGATCAGCACGAAGGCCAGGAAGGAGACCACCAGCAGGGCGGGCACCATCCAGGCCAGGCGCTTGAGGATGAATTTCAGCATGGTCCCGCCAAGGTTGCAGGAGTCGGTTGCAGGGGATCATGCGTCCCGCCCAGCCGGGCGGGACGCAGCCGGGGCTACGACGAGAAGAAGAACTGCTGCGGCAGGGCCGGGCCCGGATTGGGCCAGGACCAGGAATTGGGATAGCGCGGGGGCACGTTCTGCAGGTTGTTCCGCACCACGCCGAAGGAGTTGCAGTAGAGGCAGACACCGATCGGCTCGAAGGCCTCGGCGGCGATGTCGAAGACCTGCTTCATGATCTCGCCGCGCTTGCCGAGATCCGCCGTGCCGCGCGCCTGATCGAAGAGCTGCATGCGCTTCTTCTGGTGTTCGGGCGGCTCCATCCCTTCCTTGCCGCCGGACACGTACCACTGCGCCCAGGGCAGGCCGTAGCGCGTGCCCTGCGGATGCTGCGCGAAATAGTCGCGCGGGTCGATCATCGGGTCGAGCCCGCCCGGCCCGGCCCAGGTGGCCGCGTCGTGGTCGTTGTTGTCGCCACGCGTGTAATAGAGGGCGCGCTCGATGGTGTTGACCTTGATGTCCACGCCGATCGCGGCCCAGTGGCGCTTCACCAGCTCCAGCGCATCCACTTGGTCCGGCGCCAGGGTCGGGATGACATCGACGGCGAAGAAGACCTTCTGCCCGTCCGGCCGCAGACGGAAGCCCTGCCCGTCCTTCTTGTTGTAGCCGAGCTCGTCCAGCATGGCATTGGCCCTGGCCGGGTCGTACTGGGTGAACTGGCGGCCCAGGGCCTCGTGATACCAGGGATGGCCCGGGCGCGGCCCCATCTGCCAGGGCTCGGACTGGCCGAGATAGACGAGCTCGATAATTTCCGCCCGGTTGATGCCATGGGACAGCGCCTGCCGGAAGCCCTTGTTGCCGAACATGGCCCGCATCTGCGGGTCCTTGTGCGTCAGGTTCAGGTAGATCTGCATCTGCTGCGAGGAGGCGCCGATCAGTTCCACCAGATGGTAGCCGCCCTTCTGCATGTTGCGCGACAGGGTCGGCTTGTTCTGCAGGCTGTCGATATGCCGGTCCTGGATGTCGAGCTTGCCGGAGACGGCATCGATCATCAGGGATTCGACATCCTGCGAGATGCCGAGGTTCAGCCGGTCGATATAGGGGAGCTGGCTGCCCGCCGTATCGACCTGCCAGAAATACGGGTTGCGTTCCAGCACCACGCGCGTCGCGCCGCCGGTATAGGGCTCGCGGATCACCCAGGGGTCGAGCACCGGCTTCTCCGGATTGCCCCAGCGCGCGGGGATCTCGACATCGCCGCATTTCGCGCGGAACAGCGCGGCCCAGTCGGACATGCCGGCCGCCTTCGCGGCCTCCGCGACGCCCGTGCCGTATTTGGGGTGGAACTGGCCGCAGTAGTGCTTCGGAAACAGCGTCGGATACTGGCCGAGCGGCGTGGCCAGCGCCTCCATGAACATGGCGTAGGGCGCAGCGAAGCGGAAGCGGACCGTGTTGTCGTCCACCTTCTCCGCCGTGCCGGCCTTGTTGGCGATGACGATGGCCGAGGGCGGCGAGCGGTACAGCTCGGTGTTCTTGGCGCAATCCTCGATGGCGAAGACGACGTCGTCCGCCGTGAAGGGATGCCCGTCCGACCACCGCATGCCGGGGCGCAGGTGGAAGGTGAATTCCGTCGCGTCGGCGTTGATCTCCCAGCGCTCGGCGACGCTCGGCAGCACCTCGGTATAGGCGAGGTTCCAGCGCACCAGCCCCTGGTTGCCGACGATCTTCAGGATGCCGTTATGGTCTGCGGAGCCGCGCAGCCCGCGCCGCAGCGTGCCGCCATAATGGCCGACCTTCTCGACCTGCACCACCAGCGGCGTCTTCGGCAGGCGCTCGGCCAGGGGCGGCAGCTTCTTCTCCGCCACCAGCTTGGCCAGGTCAGGCGACTCCTTCGCCGCCGCGCCTTGTGCGGAAGCGATGCCCGGCAGGGCCATGGCCACCGTGGCGCCGACGGCGCCCTGCAACAGGCGGCGACGCTCCAGGCGGCAGGATTCAGGGACCGCGCGGGGGCGGCTTTCCTCGTACTCGGACATCTCTTCCTCCACACCGCGAGGATTGTTCCCCGCCGGTTGCGCTTCGCGTTCTTGTTTCCGCTCTTCGGCGGTCTTTGCTTGCGGGCCGGTGGAAACCGGGGCCGTTCCGGCTCAATTAGAATTCATGACAGGGTAATAATCACCATCGATCAAAGTCAATCAGCTTTGCTGTCCAGGCGACCAAGCGCTTGCAGAAGCCCGGTGATGTAGCCGTAGCAGAAGGCGAAGGCCGTATCCCGGGGATCGCGCCCGCTGATGGTCGGCACATGGTCCGGCATGATCATGTGCTCATAGCCGGTCTCGCCGTAGATCTTCAGCGACTCCCACATGTCCATGTCGCCATCCTCCGGGAAGGTCTCCATGAAGGACAGCTTCCCGCCGCGGATGTTGCGGAAATGGACGTTGAAGATTTTCTTCCGTTCGCCGAACCAGCGGATGACGTCGCCGACCTCGCGCCTTGGGTCGTCCAGCATCTCACCCACCGTGCCCTGGCAGAAGTTCAGGCCGTGATACGGGCTCTCGCGCATCAGCACGAAACGCTTCATTCCCTCCACCGTGCCCAGCACGCGCGTCACGCCGCGATAGCCCGGCGGCGTGTAGGGATCGTGCGGATGGCAGGCGAGGCGAACGCGGTTGCTCTCCGCCACCGGCACGACACGTTCGAGGAAATAGTCGATGCGCGCCCAGTTCTCCTCTTCCGGCAGGATGCCCGCCAGGGTGGGCGGCGCATCATGATCGGCCTTCTCCCAGCGGAAGGCCTCGCTCATCGCGCCGCCCCGGCTCGACTCCAGGGGGGTGCGCGGGATGCCGATGATGTTGAGGTTGTACTTGGCGGCGGGGATGCCGGCCTCGGCCAGCCGCTCGATCAGGCGGCAGATGCTGTCGATCTGCCGATCCCGGTCCGGCCCGGCGGACAGGATGTCGGGGCTGTGCTGCTGCTCGATCGGGCGCGAGGACAGCGGCAGCTGCACCATGTCGAGCGACAGGCCGAAGCCCCCGATCCTGTCGCGGAAGTGCAGCAGCGTGTCGAGCGTCCAGTCATGCGGATTGCCCGGTGGATCGGCGCAGACATGGCGGATGCCGAGCTGCGCCATCACGCGGTAGTCGTCGTCGTCGCGAGCGGGAACCTGGGTGCCGAGATGCATGGTCAGGCCCCGCCCCGGCCGGGGATCGTCACGGCGCGCGCACCCGCCGCCCGGGAAGACGACATTCGATTCAAGGCCCGCTCTCCCATTCCAGGCGCCCGGAAGGGGCACCATGGATCTTATATTTGTCATATGAATAGGGCGGAAACGGGCTGCTCCACAAGCGGATTCCCCGATCCACGGCTGGAGTTTCCGGGCATCCGAGCCATGTCCCGGCCCAGTTCCCCCGCCAACCCTTCCGGACCGGCGAAATGGTATGATCAATCCGCCTGCCCTGCGGTCCCCGGCGCGCCGTCTCAGGGAAAGGCGGTCGAGCCGTCAGGGCGACGCGGCACCTTGCGTTCCCAATGGACGTAGCCGTCCTGGCGCAGATACTCCTCGTCGATCTCCACGCCCCAACCCGGCCGGTCCGGGCGAAGTTCGAGATACCCGTCGCGCGGCAGGTAGGGATCGCGGACATAGCAGCCCACCCCCTCCCCCATCGGCGGCAGCCGGTATTCCAGGATGCGGAAGTTCGGCTGCGACGCGCAGAAATGCAGGTTCACCGCCGTGGCGAGCGGCCCCATCGGGTTGTGCGGTGCGACCGTGACGTAATGCGCTTCCGCGATGGCGGCGATCCTGCGCATCTCCAGCATCCCGCCGACGGCACAGATATCCGGCTGGATGATGTCGCAGCCCTGGACCTGGAGGAGACGCAGGAACTCGAAGCGGCTGTAGAGGGATTCCCCTGTCGCCAGGGTGCAGTCCAGGCCTCGCCGCAACGCGCCCCAGGCCTCGACATTCTCCGGCCGGATCGGCTCCTCGAAGAAGAGCGGGTCATAGGGCGCCAGGGCATTGCCCAGTTGCATCGCCTGACGCGGCTCGAAGATCTTGCCGTGTGCGTCGAAGGCGATCTCGAAGCCGGATGGCAGCGTCTCCCGGAGTTGGCGGAAGTATTCCGCACTGCTCCGCACCACCTCGCCCCAGCGATGCGCGTGCAGGTCGATGCGGTAAGGGCTGAGCTTGAAGGCGGTGAAGCCCCAGGCCGCGTGCAGCGCCTCCATCTCCGCCTTCGCCTGTGGCGGGTCAGGCGCGGTATAGACGCCGGCATAGACCCGCACGCGGTCGCGCGCATGGCCGCCCAGCAGCATATAGACCGGCACGCCCAGGGCCTTGGCCGAGATGTCCCAGAGGCAATGGTCGATGGCCGAGATGGCGGCGAGGCCCAGAGCACCCGGCGGAAAGCGGGACTGCTGCATCAGGAACTGGACCAGGTACTCGATGCGCCTTGGGTCCTGCCCCGCCAGGAAGGTGGAGAGGTAGTCCAGCAGCGGCGGCAGGGCCTTGTCCGGGCCGTGGTTGTAGCATTCGCCCCAGCCGGTGATCCCGGCATCCGTGTCCATGGCCAGCAGCACGCGCGGGCGGTCCCTGTCGCGTGTCATGAAGGCGCGCAGCCGTTCGATCCGCACCCGTTCCCCTCCCTTTGCCCGGCCGGCCTCCCCCACCTCGCGGTGTCCGGCCTCTTCCGGTGGAGGAAACAATGGGGCGCGGAAGACCGCAATGGGCATGGGGGCCGGGTCCACCGCTGGGGCGTCACGGAGTCCGCTTTGCTCCTGACGATCATGGACGCCCGATTCCGGACGGGAAGGAAGGGCAGGCCTACCTTCCTAAATTCTGCTGTGGCGCATGACTAACGAATCATATTCGGCAACGGACATGATAACCCTTCGATCATACCGACCATGCCGGAACCCAGCCATCTCATGTCGCTCGCCACCCGCCTCGATGTGCCAGTTGCTGCACCTGCCCCCTTCGATGCCTTCGCCGCCTCGGTCCAGGTGCAGCCTCCGCTCCGCGCCGCCATCACCCGGCACGAGCGCGCGGCGGAGCCCGACTGCATCGCCCGCCTCCTGCCGGACGCCACGCTTCCCGCCCCGCTCGCCGCCCGGGCGGCCGACACCGCGACGCGGCTGGTGGAGGCCCTGCGCCGCAAGGGCACGCGCGGCGCCGTCGAGGGGCTGGTGCAGGAGTTCTCGCTCTCCTCGCAGGAAGGCGTGGCGCTGATGTGCCTGGCGGAGGCGCTGCTGCGCATTCCCGACACCGCCACGCGCGACGCGCTGATCCGCGACAAGATCGGCGGCGGGGACTGGCGCTCGCATCTGGGGCATTCGCCCTCGCTCTTCGTGAACGCCGCCACCTGGGGGCTGGTGGTCACCGGCAGGCTCGCCACCACCAGCAGCGAGACGGGGCTGTCGCACGCGCTGACGCGGCTGATCGCGCGCGGCGGGGAGCCGGTGATCCGCAAGGGCGTGGATCTGGCGATGCGGATGATGGGCGAGCAGTTCGTCACCGGCCAGACCATCGCCGAAGCCCTGGTGCGCGCCCGGAAGATGGAGGCGAAGGGCTTCCGCTATTCCTATGACATGCTGGGCGAGGCGGCGACCACGGCGGCGGATGCGGAGCGCTATGGCCGCGACTACGAGACGGCGATCCATGCGATCGGGCAGGCCGCGGCGGGGCGCGGGATCTACGAGGGGCCGGGCATCTCCATCAAGCTCTCGGCGCTGCACCCGCGCTATTCGCGCGCGCAGCGGGACAGGGTGATGGCGGAACTGCTGCCGCGCGTGGCCATGCTGGCGGGCCTGGCGAAGCGATACGACATCGGGCTGAACATCGATGCCGAGGAGGCCGACCGGCTCGACCTTTCGCTGGACATCCTGGAGGCGCTCTGCCTCGACCCCGCCCTGGCCGGGTGGGACGGCCTCGGCTTCGTGGTGCAGGCCTACCAGAAACGCGCGCCCTTCGTGCTGGACTTCGTGATCGACCTCGCGCGGCGTTCCGGCCACCGGCTGATGATCCGGCTGGTGAAGGGCGCCTACTGGGACAGCGAGATCAAGCGCGCGCAGGTCGACGGGCTGGAGGACTTCCCGGTCTTCACGCGCAAGCGGCACACGGATGTCTCCTACCTCGCCTGCGCGCGGAAGCTGCTGGAGGCGCGCGACGCCGTCTTCCCGCAATTCGCCACGCACAACGCCCAGACCCTGGCCAGCATCCACGCCCTGTCCGGCTCCCTGGCCGGCGATTCCTTCCGCGTCGGCGACCACGAGTTCCAGTGCCTGCACGGCATGGGCGAGCCGCTCTACGAGGAGGTGGTGGGGCCGGGGAAGCTGGACCGCCCCTGCCGCATCTACGCCCCGGTCGGCACGCATGAGACGCTGCTCGCCTATCTCGTGCGCCGCCTGCTGGAGAACGGCGCCAATTCCTCCTTCGTGAACCGCATCCAGGACCCTGCCGTGACGATGGAGGCGCTGGTCGCCGATCCTGCTGCGCAGGTGGCGGCGGAACAGCCGGCCGGCGGGCCCAATCCGCGCATCGCCCTCCCGCGCGACCTCTTCGGCGCGGAACGGGTGAATTCCCTCGGACTGAACCTGAGCAACGAGGCCGAGCTGGCCCGGCTGGCCGCGGCGCTGCAGGACAGCGCGGCGCGGGACTGGCACGCAGCACCGCTCCTGGCCGGCATGAAGGGCCAGGGCATGCCGCGTCCGGTGCTGAATCCGGCCAATCATCGCGATCAGGTCGGTCTGGTGGCGGAAGCCTCGCCGGAGGCCGTCGAGAGCGCGCTGCGTATCGCCACGGAAAATGCCGCGTCCTGGGCCGCCGAGCCCCCCGAGGCCCGCGCCGCCTGCCTGTTCCGCGCCGCCGACCTGCTGGAACAGCGGATGCCGGTGCTGCTCGGCCTGCTGGTCCGGGAGGCCGGGAAGTCCTTCGCCAATGCGGTGGCGGAGGTGCGGGAGGCGGTGGATTTCCTGCGCTACTACGGCGCGCAGGCGCGGCGGGAGTTCCGCAACGACACGCATCGCGCGCTCGGGCCGGTGCTCTGCATCAGCCCCTGGAACTTCCCGCTCGCCATCTTCACCGGCCAGGTCGCGGCGGCGCTCGCCGCGGGCAATCCGGTGATCGCCAAGCCGGCGGAGGAAACGCCGCTGATCGCCGCGCAGGCCGTGGGTATCCTGCACGAGGCCGGAATCCCCGCCGGGGCACTGCAACTCCTGCCCGGCGACGGCACGGTGGGGGCGGCCCTGGTCGCGGATGCGCGTATCCATGGCGTGATGTTCACCGGCTCCACCGAGGTGGCGAAGCGCATCCAGGCGGAACTGGCGAAGCGCCTGAATCCCGGCGGCGCCCCGGTGCCGCTGATCGCCGAGACCGGCGGACAGAACGCGCTGGTGGTGGATTCCTCCGCCCTGGCCGAGCAGGTGGTGGGGGATGTGCTGATTTCCGCCTTCGACAGCGCGGGGCAGCGCTGCTCCGCGCTGCGCGTGCTCTGCCTGCAGGAGGATGTGGCGGAGCGCATCCTCGCCATGCTGCGCGGCGCCCTGGCGGAGCTTTCGACCGGCAACCCGGACCGGCTTTCCACCGATATCGGGCCGGTGATCAGCGTCGAGGCGCGGGACGGCATCCTGGCGCATGTCGAGGCGATGCGCGCGGCCGGCCATCCGGTGCACCAGTCCGTGCTGCCGGAGGAATGCCGCCACGGCACCTTCGTGCCGCCGACCATCATCGAGATCGACAGCCTGGATGCCCTGACGCGGGAGGTCTTCGGCCCCGTGCTGCATGTGCTGCGCTTCCGCCGCGATGGGATCGAGGCGCTGATGCGGGCGGTGGAGGCCACCGGCTATGGCCTGACCTTCGGCGTGCATTCGCGGATCGACGAGACCATCCAGCGCGTCACCACCCTGGCGCGGGCGGGGAACATCTATGTCAACCGCAACCTGGTCGGCGCCGTGGTCGGCGTGCAGCCCTTCGGCGGACATGGGCTCTCCGGCACCGGGCCCAAGGCGGGCGGGCCGCTCTATCTCCGCCGCCTGCTGGCCGCCCGCCCGGCGGCGACGGGCCTGCTGGCGGGCGCCGTGCCCGAACACCTCCGCGCCTGGGCGGCCTGGCTGGCCGGGCGTGGCGAGGCCGTCGCGGCGGCGGAGGCGGAGGCCCTCGGCGCCGCCACGCCCGCCGGCCTCGTGCTCGAACTCCCTGGCCCGGTCGGCGAGCGGAACACCTACGCCACCGAACCCCGTGGCAGCGTGCTGTGCCATGCCGCCGATGCCGCGACGCTCCACCGCGCCATCACGGCGGCGCTGGCTGCCGGGAACCGCGCCCTGGTCGCCGCCGGCGGCGCGCGGCTGGAGGCTCCCCTGCCCCCCGCCCTGGCCGGCTGGGTGCGCGAGGCCGGTCCCGCTGCCCTCCCGGACGTGCAGGCCGTGCTGTTCGGCGGAACGGAGGAAGCGCTGAAGGCCCTGGCGCAGCACCTCGCCTCGCTCGACGGCCCCATCGTCCCGGTCCATGCCATCGGTGGGGAGTCCGGCTTTCCGGCGGAGTTCCTGCTGCTGGAACGCTCGGTGAGCACCAACACCGCGGCGGCGGGCGGCAATGCGAAGCTGATGATGCTCGGCTGAACGGCTGCCCAACGGCGCGCGGGGGCCGCCCCGATGCCCGTCAGCCGGCTTCCAGGCGGGCCATGGCGCGGATGCGGTCCGCCATCCGGCAGGCCAGGGCCTGGATGGTGAGCGAGGGGTTCACGCCGCCGCTGGTGGGGAAAAGCGAGCTGTCGCAGATCCACAGGTTGCGGATGTCCCAGCACCGCCCATCGGCATCGGTCACGCTGCGCTCCGGGTCCGTTCCCATGCGGCAGGTGCCCATGAGATGGGCCGTGTCGCCCGGCTCGGTGAAGATGTCGCGCCCCCCGGCGGCCTCCAGGTGCCGCCGCATGAAGGCCTCCGCGTGCCGGTGCAGCCGCCGGTCCTCCTCGCCGAAGGAATGCGTCACCCGGGCCACCGGCAGGCCGAAGCGGTCCTTCTCCTCCGCCAGGGTGACGCGGTTGCGCGGCTGCGGCAGGCTCTCGCCCACGATCTTCAGCCCGGCCTGGTGGTTGTAGTCGGTCATGCGCGTGCGCAGCGCCTCGCCCCAGAGGCCCAGGCTGCTGGTCATGGTATTGACCCAGGACACCGGCAGCGGCCCCTGGCTCATGTAGGAATAGCCGCCCGGGAAGTCCTTGCCCTCGTCCGTGTAGTTCCAGTGTTCCGTGACGGAGAGGGAGGGCGGCCCCTTGTACCAGCGGATCTCGTCCTCCATCCGCCCGAAGACGCCGAGATTGCCGTGCACCATCAGGTTCCGGCCGACGAGGCCGGAGCGGTTGGCCAGGCCGTCCGGGAAGCGGGCATTGGCCGAGTTCAGCAGCAGGCGCGGCGTTTCGATCGCATAGCCCGCCACCACGACGTTGCGCGCCTTCTGGAAGCGCCATTCCCCGTCCCGGTGGTAGTGCAGGCCGGTGGCTCGGTCGTCCGGCCCCACCTCGATCCGCCCCGCCATGGCGAGGTCGCGGATCTCCGCCCCAGCCTCCAGCGCGCGCGGCAGCCAGGTGACCAGCACGCTCTGCTTGGCATTGGTGGAGCAGCCGGAGACGCAGAAGCCGCGATAGACGCAGGGATGCGCCAGCCCGCGCGGCGCGGAGACGGTGGCCAGCGGCGTCGGCGCCCAGGCGATGCCCAGCTTCTCCGCCCCGCGCGCCAGGACATTGGCGGCGGCGTTCATCGGATGCGCGCGGTAGGGGGAGCGGCGACGGTGCGGCCCCCAGGGATAGCGCACCGGGCCGGAAATCTTCAGCGCATCCTCGACCTCGTCGTAGTAGCGCCACATCTCGCGCCAATCGACCGGCCAGTCCTCGCCATAGCCGAGCCGCGAGCGCGCCTTGAACCATTCGGGGCGGAAGCGCAGCGAGACCATGGCGAAGTGCACCGTGCTGCCGCCCACCGCCTGGCCGCTGTTGTTGGCGCCGAGCTCCAGCGGGTCGTCGCCATCGCAGATCCGCTCGTCGAGCCAGTAGAGCTTGCTCTGGGAGCGTTCGTCGGAGGCGAATTCCTCCAGCGGGCGCCAGTAGGGACCGACATCGAAGGCGACCACGGAAAAGCCCGCTTCGGCCAGCCGGCAGGCCAACGTGCCGCCCCCGGCCCCGGTGCCGACGATGGCGAAATCCACCGTGTCGCCGTCGGCATATTGCCGCATCGGCACCCAGGCGCCGGGGCGCATCACATCCGGCGCGCGGTGGTCGCGGGCGCGGGTCCCGCTCGCGGCGTCAGCGGTCATGGCGATGCTCCGCCGCCTCCCAGGGATCGCGCCGGTTCTCGTCCATGCGGACATAGCCGCGCGGCGAGGCCGGGCCGCCGAAGCCGATCTCGCTCCAGGCGGTGGGATGAGCGTAGTAGGCGCTGCCGATATCGTGCAGCACGCGGCTCTTGAAGAAGGCCTTCGGCGGCAGCCCGCGCCATTCCGGCGCCTGGGTCTCGCCACGCTGTACTGCGCCCAGCAACGCGTCCTGGCGCCCCGGCGTCAGCTCCGGAAAGGCCGCGCCATAGACGAGCCATGCCTCCGCATCCAGGGCGCGCAGCCCCTGCCGCCAGCATTCGCCGATCGGCGGCATGCCGTCGATGCGGTAGCCGTCGCCATGGCCGGACCGCATCTGCGCGTCGATCATCTCCGGCAGGGGCACAGGCCGGTCGCGCAGCGCGGGCTGCGGCAGGATGCGGGCACAGAGCGCGACCAGCACCCGCCATTCCACCGCGTCGAAGAAACCCGGCGCGGGCGGGGCGAGGCGTTCCTCCACCACGGCCCGCGTCTGCGCGTTCCAGGACGGGGTGTCGCGCTTGGCCAGCACGTCATAGCCGGGATAGCTGTAGCGCTGCCGGGGCTCAGCCATGGTCCGGCCCTCCCATCAGCGCCAGCGCCGCCAGGCCGGCCAGGCCGAGGCCGGTGAAGGAAGGCGGCGCCGGGACCGGCGGCCCGTCCAGCAGGTTCTGGCTCCAGTTGCGCCAGCCGCCCATGTGGCGGGACACGCCGCGGATGTGGAAGCCCGCCCCGGCCATGCCAAGCAGCACCGTCAGCCAGGAAGCGCCGCGTGCCCGCTGCCGTGAGCGCCGTTCCTCCGGCCGCGCCGCCGCCCAGCCCAGCAGCCCCGCCACGGCGGGCGGCAGCAGCACGGGGAGGTACATGGCCCGGTTCTGGAAGTTGCCACGGAAATGCAGCAGCGCCGCCTCCGCCGTGGTGCCGAGCAGCCCGGCGGCGACCAGGGCGGCAATCCCCTGCCCCAGTTCGCGGTCGCCGAGCGGTTCCGTCTGCGTCAGGCCGAGGCTGTCCAGGCGGTCCGGCGGCTGTTCCCGCACCTGTTCCGCCGCCAGCCCCACCGCGCCGGAGAGCAGCATGGCAGCCGGGGCGCCCAGCGGGGCGCCGTAGAACAGGTTCTCGAAGCTCAGCCGGCCGGGGCGCTTGAGGACGTTGTAGATGTGGAAGCCCGTCCCGATCAGGCCGGTCAGCGCCGCCAGCCCGTGGATCGCGTTGCGCGTCCGGTGCGGCAGTGGCCTCCGGTCCGCCAGCCCGTGCAGGGCCGAGACGAGCGAGACGCCTGCCGTCAGCAGCGGCGTGACCATCGCCTTGTTCCGGAAGGCACCGCGATAGTGCTCGATACCGCTGTCGCCCAACACGGCGAGGGCCAGGATGGCGGCCCCGCCATGCAGATGCCGGGCGGCGCGCCTGCGCCTGTCATGCACGGCAGCCGTGCTGGGCAAGTGCAGGCGGGTGAGCAAAGCTCCCGCTGGCAGCGGCCAGGAAGGATTGCGGTCGGCGCGGGCTTTCAACCGGATCATGCGCGCTTCTTTCTGGAGGGCGTGACGGTCAGGAAACGAGGTAGCGGGCGGCGTCGGCCTGCCGGAAGGCGAGCCCCAGCCCCGGCCGCGACAGGTCCGGGGCGATGACGCCGCCCCGCAACACGGGCGCGCCGTCGAAGAGCATCGCCTCGATCCGCACATGGTCGTGGAACCATTCGAGATGCCGCAGGCGCGGGGCGGCGCAGGCGGCATGCAGGTGCAGGGCCGGGGCGCAGTGCCCCGAGAGATCCGTGTGGAAGCTGTCGCAGATCGCGGCGGCGCGCAGGAAGCCGGTGATGCCGAGGCAGCGGCTGGCATCCGCCTGCATCACATCCACGGCGCCCGCCGCCAGCATCCGGCGCACATAGGCGGGGTCGTAGGCATATTCCCCCGCCGCGATCTCCTGCCCCGGCGGTCCGCCCTCCCGCACCAGGCGCAACCCGTCCAGGTCGTCGCTGGAGACGGGTTCCTCGAACCAGGCGACCTCAGCCTCCGCGGCGCAGCGATGCGCCACGGCCAGGGCCCGCTTCGCGGTGAAGGCGCCATTGGCATCGACGAAGAGCCCGCCCCGCCCCGCCGCCGCGCGCGCCACGGCAATGCGGCGCGGGTCCTCTTCCGGATGGGTGCCGATCTTCATCTTCACCCAGCGGCAGCCATCCCGCTCCACCCAGCCGGCGAGCTGGTCGCGCAGCACCTCGTCGGGATAGGTGGTGAAGCCGCCGCTGCCATAGACCGGCGCCTCCCGCCGCGTGGCGCCCAGCAGTGTCACCAGCGGCAGGCCCAGCAGCTTCGCCTTCACGTCCCAGAGCGCGGCGTCGAGGGCGGAGATGGCGCAGGCCGCGACACCCTCCCGGCCGATGTTACGCACCGCCCGCACCATCGCCTCCCAGGCGGCGGGGAGGTCCATGGCATCCTGCCCCTGCAGCGCCTTCGCCAGCACGCCCTGCACCAGCCCGGCAGCGGCGGCGTCCGCATAGGTGTAGCCCAGTCCCCGCTCGCCCCCGGCCCGCAGCTCCGCCAGGACCAGCGTGGTGCGGTCCCAGGCGATGGTGCCGTCCGCCTCGGGGCGGTCGGTCGGGATGGTGTAGGCGGAGGCCGATACGGAGCCGACCGGAGCCTCCGCGCGCCGCAGGCTCACGACCGGCCCGGCAGCACCGAGCTTGCGACCTGTCGGAAGGTGTCCCTGATGACGCTGCCCAGTTCCGGCTCGCCCGCCATCGAGCGGGTGAAGGCCAGCGCCTGCTTCAGCGTGATATGCGGCGGCAGCGGCGGCACGTTGCCATCGGCGCGGAACTCCACCACCACCGGGCGGTCGGAGGCGAAGGCTTCCTCCCAGGCCGCGCCGATCTGCTCCGGATCATGCACCTCGATGCCCCTGAGCCCGATCATCTCGGCGAAGCGGGCATAGGCAACGTCGGGGATGTCCTGCGTCGTCAGGTATTTCGGGTCGCCCTCCATCACCCGCTGCTCCCAGGTCACCTGGTTCAGATCGCGGTTGTTCAGCACCATGGCGACGAATTTCGGCGTTTCCCACTGCTTCCAGTACTTGGCCACGGTGATCAGCTCGGCCATGCCGTTCATCTGGAAGGCGCCGTCACCGCAGATGGCCAGGACCGGGCGGCGCGGATGGGCGAACTTGGCCCCGATGGCATAGGGCATGCCCGAGCCCATCGTGGCGAGGCCGCCGGACAGCGAGGCCATCATGCCGCGCCGCATCTTCACGTCGCGCGCATACCAGTTGGTGTGGGAGCCGGAATCGCCGGTGATGATCACCCCGTCCGGCAGGCGCGGCGACAGCTCCCAGAAGATGCGCTGCGGGTTGATCGGATCGGCCGGCTGCATGGCCCGGTCCTTCAGGGTCTCCCACCAGCCGGCGATGTCCTTGGCGATCGTGTCGCGCCAGGAGGTGTCGGTCTTCTGCTCCAGCATCGGCAGCAGCGCGCGCAACGTCGCCGCCGCATCGCCTTCCAGGTTCACCTCCATCGGATAGCGGATGGAGAGGTTCCGTGCCTGCATGTCGATCTGCACGCCGCGCGCCGCGCCTTCCTTCGGCAGGAACTCCGAATAGGGGAAGGAGGAGCCCACCATCAGCAGCGTGTCGCAGCCCTGCATCAGGTTCCAGCTCGGCTTCGTGCCCAGCAGGCCGATGGAGCCGGTGACCCAGGGCAGGTCATCCGGCAGCGCCGCCTTGCCCAGCAGCGCCTTGGCCGCCCCGGCCTGGAGCCTGTCGGCCACGGCGATCACCTCGTCGGTGGCCTCCAGCGCCCCGGCGCCGACCAGCATGGCGACCTTCTTGCCGCTGTTCAGCACCTCCGCCGCGCGTTCCAGCGTCGCCGCGCCGGGGATGACGCGCGGCGCGGAATAGCCGCTGCCCGAGGGCACGATCCCGTGCGCGCGCGGCAGGTCCTCGACGGCCGGGAGATCCTGCAGGTCGTTGGGGAAGATCAACGCCGTGACTGCGCGCTCCCCCATGGCGATGCGCATGGCACGGTCGATCAGGTGGCGGATCTGCGCCGGCACCATCGCCGTCTGCACAAAGGAGCCCGCGACATCCTTGAACAGCGCCTGGAGGTCGATCTCCTGCTGGAAATGCCCGCCCAGCGCCGTGCGCGCCTGCTGCCCGACCAGGGCGAGCACGGGCTGATGGTCGGCACGCGCGTCATAGAGGCCGTTCAGCAGATGCACCGCGCCGGGGCCGGAGGTCGCGATGCAGACGCCGACCTCGCCGGTGAACTTGGCGTGGGCGCCGGCCATGAAGGCCGCCATCTCCTCGTGCCGCGCCTGGACGAAGTCGATCTTCCGCTCAGGAATCTCGTTGTGCCGCGCGAGGCCGCCGATCAGCCCGTTGATGCCGTCGCCGGGATAGCCGAAGACCCGGCGCACCCCCCATTCGCGCAGCCGCTCCCAGACCTGGTCGCCCACTGTCTTCGCCATGACGCCGCTTTCCTTTTCATGAAATTCTGGAAAGTTCTGCGGCGAAACGGAACGGACACGCCGCGAATTACGGCGTTTGAACGTGCCGGCGCGGGATCTGTTGCCTGTGCGCGGCTGTCGATGCGGTGACACAGCGTTCCATCAGACGATGCCACCTCCGCCACCACGCCGGACGGGGCGGCGGGCGGCGCGGTCCTGGCGGTAGCCGCTGGCGCGATAGGCCGCGACCGGGTCGATGGCCGCGCCCTTGCGCTGCCGCACCATGGCCAGGATCGGCGAGACATCCGTCTGGAAAGACTGCTTCAGCAGGCGGTGCGCCATCAGCGCGTCGTTCGCCTCCTGATACGCGGCCAGCGCGGCGCGGTCCACGAGCAGCGCCTGGGCATAGGCGCGCTGGATCTCCAGGGCCGACCCGATCAGGCTTTCGATCGGGTCGGTGACATTGTGCGACTGGTCGATCATGTAGGCGGGCGGCCGGTCGAAGGCCCCCGCCGCCCCGGCATCCACCAGCTCGTTGAAGACCAGGAAGAGCCGGAAGGGGTCGATCGAGCCGCTGTCCAGGTCGTCGTCGCCATACTTGGAATCGTTGAAGTGGAAACCGGCGAGGCGCTTCGCGTGCACCAGCCGCGCCACGATCATCTCGATGTTCACGTTCGGCGCGTGGTGGCCGAGATCGACGAGGCAGCGCGCCTGCGGCCCGATCTCCTGCGCCGCCAGCAGCGAGGAGCCCCAGTCCTGGATCACCGTGGCATAGAAGGCGGGCTCGCAGAGCTTGTGCTCCAGGAAGAGCGACCAGTCCGGCGGCAGCGCGGCGGCGATCTGCCGGACGCTGCCGATATAGCGCTCATAGGCCCCGCGCAGGTTCGACTGCCCAGGGAAGTTGGCGCCGTCGCCGATCCAGATCGTCAGCGCCTTGCTGCCCAGCGCCTCGCCCGCGCGGATGCAGGCGATGTTGTGCGCCACGGCCTGGGCCCGCACCGCAGGATCGGTGTGCGACAGGCTGCCGAACTTGTAGGAAAGCGGATGGTCCGGATGATCCGGGTGGTCCTGGAAGGTGTTCGAGTTCACCGCGTCGAAGCACAGGCCCAGCCCCTCCGCCTCGGCCCGCAGCGCGGCATGGTCCGCGACCTCGTCCCAGGGGAAGTGCAGCGAGACGCCGGGGGTGGCGCCCGTCAGCGCCTGCACCACGGCGCAGTCCTCCAGCCGGTCGCGCAGGCTGGCCGGCTCGCCCCCGCCGGGGAAGCGCGCGAAGCGCGTGCCGCCCGTGCCCGTGCCCCAGGAGGGCAGCGCCACGGCGAAGCCCGCGAGCCGCTCCGCCACCGCCTCGATGTCGATGCCGCGCGCCGCCAGCTTCCCGCCCAGCCATTCATAGTCGCGCGCCGTCTCGGCCTCCAGCGCGCGGTTGCATTCCGCGCGGAACGCCTCGTCCACCGGACGGACCCTCATGATCTGGTTCATTCCCGTCCCCTCCCTCGCGCCTGTCCCGACCTTAGCGGGTGAAGGCGGGCGCATGGCCCGCATCCACGTTCAGGATGTTGCCGGTGGACTTGCCGGACCGCGCCTCCGCGGCGAAGAAGGCGATGGCCTCGGCGATATCCTCAGGAAAGACGCCGCGCTTGAGCAGCGAGCGCTCGATATAGACCTTCTCCAGATCCTCCCGCGTCGTCCCGTTGGAGGCGGCGCGCTGGTCGCCCCATTCCCCCTGCCAGATGCGCGAACCGCGCAGCACCGCATCCGGGTTCACCACATTGGCACGGATGCCGTGCGGCGCGCCTTCCAGCGCGAGACAGCGGGCGAGGTGCAGTTCCGAGGCCTTGGCGACGCAATAGGCCGAGGCGCCCGGCGAGGCCACCATGGCGTTCTTGGAGGCCACCAGCACGATGGAGCCGCCCGTGCCCTGCGCCCGCATCAGCCGAAAGGCCTCCCGCGTCACCAGGAAATAGCCGGTGGCGAGGATCGAGAGGTTGCGATCCCAGAGTTCCAGGCTCGTCTCCTCGATCGGCGCGGCGGAAGCGATGCCGGCATTGGAGACGCAGATATCGACGCCGCCGAAAGCCAGCGCGGCCTCGGCATAGAGGGCCTGGACCGCTTCCTCCCGCGTCACGTCCACCCAGGCCGAGGCCACGGCATCGGCGCCATGGCTGCGGCGCAGCGCCGCCTCGGCCTCCGCCAGCGCGTCGCGGTCGATGTCGCAGAGCACGATGCAGGCGCCCTCATCCGCCAGGCGGCGCGCCGTGGCCATGCCGATGCCGCCCGCGCCGCCGGTGATCAGCGCCACCTTGCCGGCCAGCGCCTTCGGCCTCGGCATGCGTGCGAGCTTCGCCTCCTCCAGCAGCCAGTACTCGATGTCGAAGGCTTCCTGCTCCGGCAGGCCGCGATAGGCGGAGACGGTGGAGGCGCCGCGCATCACGTTGATGGCGTTGGTATAGAACTCGCCCGCGATGCGCGCCGTCGCCTTGTCAGCGGCGAAGGTGATCATGCCCACACCCGGCACCAGATAGACCACCGGGTTCGGGTCGCGCATCGCCGGGCTGTCCGGGCGCCGGCAGCGTTCGTAATAGGCGGCATAGCCTTCGCGATAGGCGGCGATGGCCGGCTCCAGGCGCGGCAGCAACTCCTCCAGCCCCTCCCGCGCCGGATCGAACTCCAGCACCAGCGGCGCGATCTTGGTGCGCAGGAAATGGTCGGGGCAGGAGGTGCCCAGCGGCGCCAGTTCCGCCAGGGCCTGCGAGCCCACGAATTCCAGCACCGCCGGGCTGTCGTCGAAATGCCCGATGCGGGTGGGCGTGGCGCCGCCATGGTCGCGCCCCGCGATCAACCCACGGATCCGGGGCATCAGCGCTGCCACCAGGGCGCGCCGTTCCTCCCGCGGCAGGGCGGCCACCTTCCCGCCGCCGAAAGCGGGCCGCCCCTGGGATTGCAGCGTCAGCCAGTCGATCGCCCGGTTGATCGTGCCGATCGTGGTCTCGTAGCACTCCCGCTGCGTCTCGCCCCAGGTGAAGAGCCCGTGCGCCTCCAGGATCACGCCCTTCGCCCGGGGATTCTCTACCACGAAGCGCTGTAGCCACAGCCCCAGTTCGAAGCCCGGGCGCCGCCAGGGAATCCAGCCGATCGTGTCGCCGAAGATCTCCTGCGTCAGGCGTTGACTGTCGGCCGAGGCGGCGATGGCGATGATCGCGTCCGGATGCACGTGATCGACATGCGGCCAGGGGATCAGCCCGTGCAGCGGCGTGTCGATCGAGGTCGCACGCGGGTTCAGGTTGAAGGTCAGATGGGGATAGAGCGCCACTATCGCATCCTCCCGCTCCGGCCCCCCGTAGAGATCCGGCAGCCGCAGCAGGCGGTCCTGGTAGAGCGTGGCGAAGCCGTCGAGCTTCATCGTGCCGATATCACCGCCCGAGCCCTTCACCCAGAGCACCGTCACCGTCTCGCCCGTCAGGGGATCGCGCATCGGGATCTTCGAGGAGGTGTTGCCGCCGCCGTAGTTGGTGACGCGCTTGTCGGAACCGAGCAGGTTCGAGCGGTAGAGCAGCTCCTCCTCCGGCGCCAGGGTCGCGGCATGCGCGGCGTCCCAGCGGTTCTCCAGCAGGGGAGCGATGGGGGTGACGGTGTTCATGGTGCCTCCCTGGACGCGGTTGTCGGCCCGCTTCCGGATGCAGGCTTCCATATCGATCATAAACGATCAAGTCCAATCCAATTCGACCGATTTTGATCGAGCGCCCTTGACGCCCTTCCGGCCGCGCCCTTAGCTGTCCGCTCGACCTCCCAGGGAAGGACCGGCGGGTGCTGGAGCGGGAACGTCAGCGGCTGATCCTCAAGACGGCAGAGGAGCGCAGCGTGGTCAGCGTGACCGATCTCTGCGACCTGCTCGGCGCCTCCGAGGCCACCATCCGCCGCGACATCGTGGCCATGGCCGAGCGCGGCGAGATCCGCCGCGTGCGTGGCGGCGTGGAGGCGCTGGAGCCGCGCTACCAGCCGCAGCTCGTCGGCCGCCCCTTCGCCGTGAGCCAGGAGGTGCAGGCGCCGCAGAAACGCGCCATCGCGCGCGTGGCCGCCGGCATGATGCGGCGCGGCGAGAGCATCATCATCGGCGCCGGCAGCACCACCTATTGCCTCGCGGAGTTCCTGGAAGGGACGAGCCTCGACATCCTGACCAGCTCCTTCCCGCTCGCCAGCCATCTCGTCGCGCAGAGCCGCAACCGCATCACCCTGCCCGGCGGCCCCGTCTATCGCGAGCAGGGGATCGTGCTCAGCCCCTTCGAGAGCGACGTGGCGCGGCATTTCCGGGGCGAGCGGATGTTCACCTCCTGCTACGGCCTGAACCGCTTCGGCCTGATGGAGAACGACCCGCTGATCGTGCAGTCGCAGATCCGCCTGATGGCCAGCGCCGAGACGGTGGTGGTGCTGGCCGACAGCCGCAAGCTGCGCCAGCAATCCTCGATGATCGTGGTGGAGCCTGGGCGGATCGGCACGCTGATCACCGACTGGGAAGCCCGTCCGGAGGAGCTGGAGCCGTTCCGGACCCTGGGCATCGAGATCATCCAGGCGGAACCGGGCCAGGAGGACGGGATCAGGCGGGTGGCCTAGCGCCAACACCGGCGAACGGGAGCAGGCCGCCGGCAGAGCGGCCGCTCCGGAACAGGGAACAGGAAACGGAACCATGACGGATGGCGCACGGCCCGCCGGATGGCAGGGGGCACGGCCATGAGCGGCGATGGGAAGATCGCCTTCCGGATGCAGCTCAACCCCGGACAGGCGGCGGCCTACAAGGCGCGGCACGACGCGATCTGGCCGGAGCTCATCGCCCTGCTGCGGGCGTCCGGCATCGGCGACTACAGCATCTTCCTGCATGAGCCGACGCAGAGCCTTTTCGCGGTGATGCGGCGCGCCCCGGACCACCGCGCCGATCATCTGCCGGAGGAAGCGGTGATGCGCCGCTGGTGGCGGCACATGGCCGATATCATGGCCACGGACGCCACCGGCGCCCCGCTCGCCGAGCCTCTGCCCCTGATGTTCCACATGGACTGAGCCCATGCCCGGCGAATGGCCCCCTGGCGAAAACTTCCCTGGCAAAAACTTCCCTGGCGGATGGACCCCGGGGCGGCTGCTGGCCGTGCTCGATATCGGCAAGAGCAACGCCAAGCTGGTTCTGCTCGACCCGCTGAGCGGCCGGGAACTCGCCCTTCGGCAGAAGCCGAACGCGCCGCGCGAGGATGGCCCGCTGCGCCAGCTCGACCTGCCCGGGCTGGAGGACTGGCTGCTGCGGACGCTGTCCGGCCTGCCGGAACGCGGCCGCATCGCCGCTATCCTGCCGGTGGCCCATGGCGCGGCCGCCGTGCTGCTCGATGGGGAGGGCGAGCCCCTGCTGGCGCCCGACTACGAGGACCCGGCCCTGTCGGGGGAGGACGTGGCCTACGAGGCCCTGCGCGATCCCTTCGGCGCCACCCTGTCGCCTTCCCTGCCGGCGGGGCTCAACCTGGGGCGCCAGATCCATTTCGTGCAGCACCGCCTGCCGGAGATCTTCGCCCGCACCGCCGCGATCCTGCCCTATCCGCAATACTGGGCCTACCGGCTCTGCGGCGTCGCGGCCAGCGAGGTCACCTCGCTCGGCTGCCACACGGATCTGTGGCAGCCGGCGCAGGCCCGCTTCTCCGGGATGGCCATCGGCCAGGGCTGGGAAAGGCTCTTCCCGCCACTGCGGTCCGCCGGTGCCGTGCTGGGCCGGCTGCGGCCCGCCCTCGCCGACCGCTGCGGCCTGCCGGGGGACTGCGCGGTGCTCTGCGGCCTTCATGATTCCAACGCCTCCTACCTGGCCCATCTGACGCATCGCGCGGCGGCGGAGCCCTTCGCCGTCGTGTCCTCCGGCACCTGGACCGTGCTGATGGCGCGCGGCACCCCCGCCTCCGCCCTGCGGCCGGAGCGGGACATGCTGGCCAATGTGGATGCGTGGGGCGGGCTGGTCGGCACCGCCCGCTTCATGGGCGGGCGGGAGTACCGGGCCGTGGCCGGCCCGGATGCCCCGCCGCCCGGCGAGGCGGACCTGTTCCATGTCCTCGACGAGGGGGCCTGTGTGCTGCCGGGCTTCGCCGGGGGCGGCGCCTTTCCGGGCCGCCATGGCGCGGTGCTGCGGGCCGGAAGGCTGGACGGCGCGGGCCGCAGCGCCCTGGCCAGCCTCTATCTGGCGCTGCTGACGGACCTGTCGCTCGGCCTGCTGCACGCCGCCGGCGACGTGGTGGTGGACGGCCCCCTGGCCCGCGACCCGCTCTACCCCGCGCTTCTCGCGGCGCTGCGGCCCGGTTCGCGCCTGCTGCGCTGCCCGGACAGCGCGGGGGCGGTCGCCGGGGCGCGTTGCCTCGTCCTGGGCCGGAAGGCACCGCCGCCCGTGCCCGAGGAGGTTCCGCCGCCCGCCTGGGCGGCCCGGGTCCGCGCGGCGCGTCGGCGCTGGCAGCGGGCTCTGGCAGGCCCCGGGGATACGGCCGGCCCCATCGGGCACATCGCCTTGCCCAAGGCCCCGCCCCTGTCCCTACCCCTGGCGGAATCCGTCCCTCCCGCGACGCCGGGCGGCATGATCTGAACCTTCCACGCCCCGGGTGGCCGCTGCCCTGCCCCGGCGAAAGGGCGGCGGCGGAATTCCCGCGGCAACGGCTTGGCACTCCGCTCCCAACTACCTAGCTTCCGCCGCAGGTGGGGGGGCATCCCGCACCGTGACGGCTCCATGAGGGACCGCACGGTCAACAAGAATGGGGGGCGCCGCCGGATCAGGACCTCCTGCCGGCGCGCATGATCCTCCACCCCACCAAACCAAGGAGGAAGACTTGACCGCGACCGACAATCTCCGCGTTCTGCGCCAGAATCTCCGGCAGGCCCGTGCCCATGTCGCCGCCAGCGTCATGGGGCGCGCCAATCTGCACGCCAACCAGGGCCGCCTTGGCCGGGTCCAGCGCCTGATGCTTTCCGTCAACCGGACGCTCTGGCCGCGCCAGGGCGAGGCAGGCACGTCGGCGGAACGGGACGGCCTTCGGCACTGAGCCAGGGCACCGGGGCATGATCCGCCGGCCCTCGCCCACGGATCATGCCCTGCCGCCTTCCAGGCCGGCGGGTCAGGCGGCCGCGGCACCGGGGCTCCAGGCCCGCACCGCCTCGCCCAGCCGCTCCGCCGCGCGCCGCAGCGCCGGCAGCGAATGGCCGGAGAATCCCAGCACGAAGCCATCCGGCCCCTGTTGCACCAGCCGGGTCTCCGACAGCAGCCAGCCCTCGATCCCGGCCGCCGCGCGGATGCGCGCCGCCGTCCCGGGCGGCCAGTCCTCCGGCAGCAGGGCCAGCAGGGAAAGACCCTGGTCGGGCACCGTTACGCGCAGCAGGCCACCGGAGGCGCGGGGCAGGAGCTCCGCCAGCAGGTCACGGGCGATCCGGTAGCGGGAGCGCATGCGCCGCACATGCGCGGCGAAACCGCCGTCCCGGATCAGCTCGGCCAGGGCCTCGCCGGTCAGGCTGGGCGGAAAGCGGTCGCCGACCAGCCGCGCGGCGGTGACCTTCTCCAGCAGTTCCCCCGGCAGCACCGCGAACCCCGTCCGCAGCCCGGGAAACAGCGTCTTGGAGAAGGTGCCGAGATAGATGACCCGTTCCCGCGCATCGATCCCCGCCAGGGCGGTGAGCGGCGGGCCGGCATAGCGGAACTCGCTGTCGTAGTCGTCCTCCACCACCCAGCTCCCCGCCTCGCGCGCCCAGTCGAGCAGGGCGAGGCGCCGCTCCATGCTCATCGTCACGCCGGTCGGGAACTGGTGGGATGGCGTGACATAGGCCAGCCGCGCCGCGGGAGCCTGACGCCGCCCCTCCTCCGCATCCAGCCCGTGACGGTCCACCGGGACGGGCACCAGCCGGGCGCCGCAGGCCTCCAGGATGCGCCGCGCCGAAGGATAGCCCGGGTCCTCCATCCACACAGCGTCGCCGGGGCGCAGCAGCACCTCGGCGCAGAGGCGCAGCGCCTGTTGCGTGCCGCTGGTGACGAGCACCCGTCCCGGATCGCAGGCGATGCCGCGCGTGGCCGCCAGATGCGCCGCGATGGCCTGGCGCAGCGCCTCCACGCCGCGCGGGTCGCCATAGCCGAAATGCGCCGCATCGGCCGTGAGGTGGCGGCGGATGAGGCGCCCGAACTGGCGCAGCAGCGCCGGGTCCGCCTGTGTGCGGCCCAGTGCGAAGGGCGCCTGCCCCGGTATGGGGATGGCAGCCCCGGCCGGCGCCGCGGCACCCGGCCCGCGCGGCACCCGGGCGGCCACGAAGGTGCCCGCCCCGACCCGGGCCTCGGCCAGCCCGTCGCTCAGGAGCTGCTCATAGGCGATGACCACGGCGTTGCGGCGCAGGCCGAGCTGGGTGGCGAGGTCCCGGCTGGAGGGCAGGCGCAGCCCGGGCGCCAGCCGTCCGCCCAGGATCGCGGCGCGCAGCCCCGCATGCAGCCGGCCCGACTGGCTGCCCGCCCCGTCCAGCAACAGGGGCATGTCCAGCACTTCGGGCTTGCGCCGGGAATTGGTCGGCATGGCACGCTCCGGATTGGCCCTCGCACCGGCCAATTTCATGGGCTCATGATGACAGCGTCAACCAAGGCCTTTCCGATGTCCGAAACCCAGACCTATCCCGTCGAGGCGCGCAACCGCGTCAAGCGGCGGCACGACCGCGGCTTCTACGACCACGAGACCGTCCACCGCCTGCTCGATGCCGCGGCCCTCTGCCATGTCGCCTATGTCGTGGACGGGCAGCCCTATTGCACGCCGACCCTGTTCTGGCGCGAGGGCACCCGGCTCTACTGGCATGGCAGCAGCGCCAGCCGGATGCTGCGCAACCTGTCCGAAGGCCAGCCGGCCTGCCTGACCGTCACGCATTTCGACAGCTTGGTCCTGGCCCGCTGCGGCTTCAACCACTCCGCCGACTACCGCTCCGTGATGGCCTTCGGCCAGGCGAGGCTGGTGACCGACCCGGAGGAGAAGCGCCAGGCCCTGGTGATGATGGTGGACCGCTTCTTCCCCCATCGCACCGCCGGGCTGCGCCAGAGCACGGAGCAGGAGATCAAGGCCACCGCCGTCGTCGTCATGGAGATCGAGACCGCCTCCGCGAAGATCCGCGCCAAGGGTGTGGCCGATGACGAGGAGGATTACGACCTGCCGATCTACGCCGAGCGCCTGCCCATCCGCACGGTGATCGGCGCGCCGGAACCCTGCCCCCGCCTGCAGCCCGGCGTTGCGCGGCCAGCGGATCTGGCGGCCTATCGCGCGGAACGCCCGCTGGAGGAGGCCCTGGCCGAGGCGCATGCGGCGGTCTATCGTGACTGATCGCGCGGAGGGGCACCCGCCACCGCGCCCTTCCCGCCGCCCTGGTTCATGGGCAGGGGGATAGCCGGTGGGAAACAGCCGGGGAAAATCGACGCTTCCGCATCCTTTCCCCGGCTCCACCCGGCCGGAACCGTCTGGCACAGGCCGTGACAAGGTGACACAAGCCGCCGGATTTTTCGGGAACGGGGTGGCCCTATGGCGGAACCAGCCAAAGCCTTCGCAACATCGGATCAGGACAGGATCACGCCCGCCGCGCGGAAGGCGCTGTGGGGCTCCGCGCTGGGCTATGCCATGGACGGCTTCGACCTGCTGATCCTGGGCTTCATGCTGCGGGCCATCTCGGCCGATCTGGGGCTGACCCCGGCCCAGGCCGCCTCCCTGGTCACGGCGACGCTGGTCGGCGCGGTGATCGGCGGCGTGGGCTTCGGCATGCTGTCCGACCGGCTGGGGCGGGTGCGGGTGCTGACCTGGACCATCATGCTCTTCGCCGTCTTCACCGGCCTCTGCGCCCTGGCCCAGGGCTACTGGGACCTGCTGATCTATCGCACCATCGCGGGCATCGGCCTGGGCGGCGAGTTCGGCATCGGCATGGCCCTGGTGGCCGAGGCCTGGCCCGCCTCGAAGCGTGCCCGCGCCTCCTCCTATGTCGGACTGGGCTGGCAGGCCGGCGTGCTACTCGCCGCCGTGGTGACGCCGATGCTGCTGCCGGTCATCGGCTGGCGCGGGATGTTCGCGGTCGGCCTGTTCCCGGCCATCGCCGCCTATTTCATCCGCCGCAGCCTGCACGAGCCGGATGTCTTTGTGGAACGCTTGGCGAAGGCGCCCGCCGCCTCGCCGCTGCGGCTGCTGGTGGCGGATCACCAGGCCCGGCGCAACAGCCTCGGCCTGGTGATCCTCTGCTCAGTGCAGAACTTCGGCTATTACGGCGTCATGATCTGGCTGCCGAACTACCTTTCCAGCCGGTTCGGCTTCGGCCTCACCCAATCCGCGACCTGGACCGCGGTGACCATCCTGGGCATGGCGGTGGGCATCTATGCCTTCGGGCAGGTGGCCGATCGCGTCGGGCGCAAGCCGGCCTTCCTCGGCTGGATGCTGGGCGCGGCGGTCATGGTCGTCGTCTATTCCAGGCTGACCGACCCGGCTGCGCTGCTGGTCGGCGGCGCGGTGATGGGCTTCTTCGTCAACGGCATGCTGGGCGGCTATGGCGCGCTGATGAGCGAGCTGTACCCGACGGCGGCCCGCGCCACGGCGCAGAACGTGCTGTTCAACATCGGCCGCGCGGTGGGCGGCTTCGGTCCGGTGGCCGTGGGTGCCGTGGCGGCCGCCTATGGCTTCGAGACCGCCATCGCCCTGCTGGCCCTGCTCTACATCCTCGACATCCTGGCCATGTGGTTCCTCATCCCGGAACGCCGTGGCGCGGAACTGGCCTGATCCAGTTCAGGCGCCGGCCGCAGGTCTGGCGTCGCGCCGTCCCGGGGGAAAGGCTCCGCCTTTCGCCCCGGACCCCCTATCCGCCAGGACCCTGCGGGCCCTGGACCCCATTCGCTGGTCTTCGCTGATGCCGGATCGCGCTGGAGAGCCAATGCTCTCCGGCGGGCTGCCGGTGCCACCAGCGCGGAAATGGTGATTTTCTTCTTCAGGAGCTCCGCCGCCCCACCTGCTCTCCAGGATCGGGCCGCAGGCTGACGGTTGCCACGGAAACCAACGAATGCCCGGGGTCCGGGGACCGGCTTCGGTCCCCGGCGGAGAGGGTGTGGGAGAGGCGGCGCCTCTCCCACGGCGGGCGGCCATGAAGCGGAACGGTCAGGGCAATCCGGCCGCGCCACCGGCCAGGGCCACCTCCGGCTGCCGGGCTTCCGCCTGTGCCCCGGCCAGGTGCCGCGCGGCGATATAGCCGAAGACCAGGGCCGGCCCGAGGGTGATGCCGCCGCCCGGATAGTTGCCGCCCATGATGCTGGCCATGTCGTTGCCCGAGGCATAGAGGCCGGGGACGGGCCGCCCCGCCTCGTCCAGCACCCGCGCGTCGCCATCGGTGCGCAACCCGGCGAAGGTGCCGAGATCGCCCACCACCACTTCCACGGCATAGAAGGGCCCCTTGGCGATCGGGGCCAGGCAGGGGTTGGGCTGGAATTCCGGGTCACCGTTGAAGCGGTTGTAGGCGGTCGATCCCTTGCCGAAGGCGCGGTCCTCACCCGTGGCGACGTCGCGGTTCCAGTCCGCCACCGTTGCCTCCAGCCCGCGCGGGTCGATCCCGGCCTTCTGCGCCAGTTCGGCCAGGCTGCGCCCGGCCTTCAGGTAGCCGGAGCGGATCTGCGGTCCCACCGGCACCGGGAAGGGCTTCACGAAGCCCAGGCCGAAGCGGCGGAGGAAGGGCTGGTCCACCACCAGGAAGGCGTGGACACGCTCGCCCGGCGGCGTCGCGGCGAAGAGCGCCTGGATGAAGTCGTGATAGGAATTCGCCTCGTTCACGAAGCGCCGCCCGTTCGGCAGCACGGCGATCAGGCCCGGCTTGGCCCGGTCGATGAAATGCGGGAAGACGCCCCAGCCGCCATCCTTGCGCGGCACGCGGGAGACCGGCACCCAGGCCGCCGCGTTCGGATAGCCCTCCTCCACCGCCCCGCCGGCCTGTTCGCCGAGCCGCAGGCCGTCGCCGGTGTTGCCCTTCGGCGCCGGGGAGAAATGCCCCTGGTTCGTGCCGTCATGCGGGAACATCGCCCGGCGCCGCTCCAGGTCCTGTGGGAATCCGCCCGCGGCGAGAACCACGCCCCGGCGGACGCGCAGGTGCTGCTCCTGCCCGTCGCGGCGGAGGACGGCGCCGCGCACCGCGCCGCCCTCCCGCTCCAGCCGGAGGACGGGCGCCTCCGTCCAGACCCGCACGCCACGGTCCAGCGCGCTGCGGAAGAGTCGCGCCGCCAGGGCGTTGCCGTTGGTCAGCAGCATGCCGCGCCCGTTCAGCGCGAGGTCCCGCGCATGCGCGCTCAGCCGCCGCGCCACATAGGCGGCGGAGGCCAGGGAGCGCGTGGCGTTGAAGAAGTGCTTCAGCTCCGGCCCCGACCCCACCATCAGCCCGGCGAAGGTCAGCTCCGGCAAAGGCGGGCGAAGGCGCTTCAACTCGCCGCCCAGCTCCTGCGCCCGGAAGTCGCGCGCCTTGATCGAACGTCCACCCGGACGCCCGCCCGGCGCCGTGGGGTGATAGTCGGAGAAGGCGGAGGCGGCCTCGAACTGCACCGCCGTCTCGCGCTCGAAGAAGGCCACCGCCTCCGCGCCCGTGTCCAGGAAGGCATCCACCGCCGGGGCGTTGAAATGGTTCCCTGCCTCGTGCCGCAGATAGGTGCGGGCGGCCTCGATGCTGTCCTCGATGCCGTCGCGGCACGAGACGGGGTTGTTGGGCACCCAGAGAAAGCCGCCGGACAGGGCCGTGGTGCCGCCGACCCAGGGCTCCTTCTCCGCCACGATTACCGAGAGGCCGCGTGCCGCCGCGCTGACTGCCGCCGAAAGGCCGCCCGCGCCGGAGCCGACCACCAGCACGTCGCATTCCATCACGTCGCTCATTCCTGTTCTCCTCCCATCGTGGCGGCCTCTGTCGTATCGGCCATGGCCCGCGCCAGCTCGGCCCGCCGCTGGCGCAGGACGCCGCCCATGCTCTGCTCCCGCTTGGCCAGCCAGACGCCATGGCGTTCCGGCCAGCCGGCGTAGTCCTCCTCCAGCCCGAGCTGTTCCGCCGCGTGGCGGGGCCAGTAGGGGTCGCGCAGCGCCTCGCGCGCGATGGCGATGAGATCCGCCTGCCCGTCCCGCAGCACCGCCTCGGCCTGCGGCCCGTCCAGGATCATGCCGACCGCCTGGGTGGGGACCGAGGCGCCCTGGCGGATGGCCTCGGCAAAGCCGCACTGGAAGCCGGGGCCGCGCGGCACGGCCAGGCGCCGCGTCTCCTCGGTCAGACCGCCGGAGGACACGTCGATCACATCGACGCCGAGCGCCTTGAGCCGCCGGGCGAGAAGGACGGAATCCTCCAGCCCCCAGCCGCCCTCGGCCCCATCCACGGCGGAGAGGCGGCAGAAGAGCGGCTTCGCGGCGGGCCAGGCCTCGCGCACCCGCGCCGCGATCTCCAGCGCGAGGCGCATGCGGCCTTCCCGATCGCCGCCATAGGCATCCTCGCGGCGGTTGGAGAGCGGGGAGAGGAAGCTCGCGACGAGATAGCCATGGCCGAAATGCAGCTCCAGCACGTCGAAGCCGGCGGCCTCGGCACGCCGGGTGGCGGCGGCGAAATCCCCGGTGACGCGGGCGATACCCGCCATGTCGAGCGCCTCGGGGCGACTCCAGGCGGGGCCGGCGGCGATGGCGCTCGGGCCCAGGCGGCGCCAGCCCCGCGCCGCGAGCTCGGCCTCGCCCAGCGCATGCCCGCCTTCCCAGAGCGGCGCGCTGCCGGCCTTGCGTCCCGCATGGGCAAGTTGCACGCCGATGGCGCCGCCCTGTTCGTGGACGAAGCGCACCACGCGGTGCAGCGGTTCCACCTGATGATCCGCCCAGAGGCCCAGATCGGCGATGCCGATGCGCCCTTCCGGCGAGACGGCGGTGCTTTCCGTCAGGATCAGCCCGGCGCCGCCCAGAGCGAACTTGCCGAGATGCACCAGGTGCCAGTCGGTGGCGCAGCCTTCCTCCGCCGCATGCTGGCACATCGGCGAGATCACCACGCGATTCGGCAGCGTCAACCCGCGCAGCCGCAGCGGGGAGAAGAGCAGCGGCACCATCACAGCACCCGGTGCGGTTCGACCAGAAAGGTCGTGATCTCGGCGATGAAATCGAGCGCATGGCGCTGCGACACCACGGCCGCAGGCGAGGCGAAGGCGGCTTCGAGGTCCTCGCGGCTGCGGAACCACATCTCCACCACGCCATCGACGGGCAGGGCCTCGTAGGGCAGCGGATGGCGCGGGTCGCCGCCGCGCTGCACCACCAGGTTCTGCGTGTAGCCCGCGATGCGGGGAAATTTCCGCACCGCCTCGGCATGGAAGCCGAACCACTCTTCGCGGAACCGCGCCGCATCCAGGCCGGGCCGGCGGCGCAGCAACGACATGCGCTTGATCAGCGGCCCGTCCTGCGTTGGCTCCTGTACTGGCACCACTAGGTTGGGCATGGCCAGCAGCACGCCGCGCAGCGTGGCGAAACGGTCGTTGTCCTCCGGAATGGGCGCGAATTCCGGGGAATCGACCGCCGCCTGCATCGCGGCCGCGTCGTCGAACCAGAGCTGCGAGACGCCGTCGAGCGCCCAGTCGCCGCGCGCATGGTCGATGGCGAGCTGCGAGCGGTCGGTCACGAGGTTCTGCGTGTAGCGCCGCAGCCCCGGCAGGCGCGTGGCGAGCGGCCCGTGCCTGTCCCGCCAGTGGCGGGCGAACTGATCCGGCGGCACCTCCGGCCGGCGCGTGAGGAGGCCCATGCGCAGCATCATCGGCATCGCCTCAGAGCGCCAGATAGCCGCCATCGACCACCAGCACCGTGCCGGTGACGTAGCTCGCCATCCCGGAGGCCAGGAAGGCGACCGGGCCGACCAGTTCCTCCGGCTCGCCGTACCGGCCCATGGGGATGCGGGCCAGGAAGCGGGCCGAGCGCTCGGGGTTGGAGCGCGTCGCCTCGGTCATGCGGGTGGCGAAGGTGCCGGGCGCGACGGCGTTCACCCGCACGCCGTCCGGCGCCAGCTCCTGCGCCAGGCTCTGCGTCAGCGCGCGTACGCCCGCCTTGGAGACGGGATAGCTGACCGAGGTGGCGGTGGAGACGAAGGCCGCGATGGAGGCCATGTTCACCACGCTGCCGCGCCTGCGGCGCAACGCGGGCAACAGGGCGCGCGTGACGTTCAGCGTGCCGCGCAGGTTGACCGCCATGGCGGCCTCCCAGGCATCGTCCAGCGCCGGGTCGTCGATGGAATGGCGCGGGCAGATGCCGGCATTGTTGACCAGCACGGAGACGTCGCCCGCTTCCTCCGCGAGGCGCGCGGCCAGGGCGCGGCAGGCGGGCAGGTCGGCGACATCCAGCGCATGGGCATAGGCCGTGCCGCCCGCCGCCCGGATGCGCTCCGCGGTGTGCGTCGCGGCATCGCCGTCGAGATCCGTGGCAACCACCGCCGCGCCATGCCGGGCGAGCCCCAGGCTGATCGCCGCGCCATTGCCCTGCCCCGCGCCGGTGACGAGTGCGAGATGCCCTGCAAGGAGCATTGGAGTTTCCTTCCCGTTCCATGGCCGCTCCGTGCCGGGGGCGCCAGGAGGCGCCGGCGGGCCGGGCGGGATTGCGGAAAGGCAAACACAGAGCGAATTCATTCGCAAGGGACAAATCATCTCGTTGGAGACGATTTGTTCATTGCGTAACGCTTCGCCAGGACATAGCCTCCATGGCCAAGAAGGGTCGGCAAGACCCGGCACGGAACGGGCGGGACGGAAACGGGAGGACGATGGCGGATGCCGTCGTCCGCACCTCCTCCTGGCCGTCATGGCCAAAGGCCTTGAGGAGGACGTGATGACAGGAAAGACCCCCCACCCGGAGGCCGCCGGCCCCACCCGCCGCGGTTTCGGCCGCGCCGCCGCGGCGCTGCTCGCCGCCCCGGCCCTCGCCCTGCCGCATCGCGGCGCGCTGGCGCAGGCGGAGCCGATCCGGCTGGGCTTCAACGGCGACCTCTCGGCCTCGCCTTCCGCCCAGTCCGGCCGCGCCGCCGTGGTCGGCATCCAGGCGGCGATGGAGGACGTGAACAAGGCCGGCGGCGTGCTCGGCCGCCCGCTGGGCCTGACGGTCCGCGACGACCTCTCGCAGCCGCCGAAATCCATCCAGAACATGAGCGACCTGATCGACAACGAAAAGGTCGCCGCGGTCTTCGGCCCGACCAATTCGGGCAATGCCCTGGCCTGGAAGCACATCCCGAACCAGAAGCGCATCCCGGTCATGGGCTGCATCGGCTCGGCCACCGACATCACCAAGCCGGTGCGCGAGGGCGCCGACAACTACATGTTCCGCATCGGCAGCGTGGACCGCATCCAGGTCGTCACGCTCATGGCCTATGCCAAGAAGAACCCGCGCACCGGCAAGATCGGCTTCCTCACCGAAACCACGGGCTATGGCCAGGGTGGGCTGAAGGACCTCCAGGAGGTGGCGCAGGCCCAGGGCCTCACCGCCGTGGCCAGCGAGAAGTTCAACGTCGGCGACACGGACATGACCTCGCAGCTCGCCAAGCTGCGCGCGGCCGGGGTGGAGACGGCGCTGGTCTGGGCGCAGGGCACGCCGATCGGCCAGCTCATGCGCAGCATGGACAAGATCGGCTACTTCCCCATCGTGCTGACGAGCTGGGCAGCGGACAACCTGAGCTTCATCAACGCCGCCGGCCCGGAACTGGCGGAAAAGCCGATCTTCCTGCGGACCGTGTCGGAAGACCGCACGCCGCACCAGCAGGCCTTCTTCGACCGCATCCGCCCGAAGCTGGACGCGGATTCCGCCTTTTCCTTCGCCGTGCACGGCTATGATTCCACCGTCCTGCTGGCCGCCGCGATGAAGCAGGCGGGCAAGACCGATGGCGCGGCCATCCGCGCGTCGCTGGAGGACCTGAAGGAGAAGGTCGAGGGCTATGCCAAGACCTATGACCACCCCTTCAGCCGCACGGAGCATGAGGGGCTGACCGCCGCCGACCAGCGCTGGACCTGCTGGCGCAACGGCAAGCTGGCCGCCTTCCGCGACGAGGTCGTGCAGAACCTGCAGGAAGGCGACTTCAAGGGCTGAGCCCCGGCGAGGCAAGAGGGAGGAACTCCGTGCTGGCGACCTATCTGCAGGCGCTGGTGAGCGGGCTCGCGATCGGCGGCGTCTATGCGCTGATCGCGCTGAGCTTCAGCATCACCTTCACCACCACCCGCACGCTGAACTTCGCCCAGGGCGAGTTCATCGGCGTCGGCGCCTTCCTCGGCGTCACCGCGCTCTACCTGTTCTCCGGCGGCGGCAGCTTCGCCGCGTTGGAGCCGGCGGCCTCGGCGGGCTTCCGCTATCCCGCCGCGGCCGCTGCGGCGGGCGCGGCGATGGGCGCGCTCGGCCTCCTTCTCTTCATCGCCGCCATCCGGCCCTTCGCCGGCAAGCCGGGCATGTCCTGGGTGATGAGCACCATCGGCTTCGGCATCATCCTGCAGAGCCTGGGCCTCGCCGTCTGGGGGCCGGCACCGGTCAACATGCCCTCCCCCTTCGGCGACGAGGTGCTGCGCCTGGGGGGTGCCGGGGTGCGGCCGCAGGAGATCGCGGTGCTGGCGGTGGCGGTGCTGCTGATGGTGGCGCTCGACCTGCTGCTGCGCCGCACGCGGCTGGGCAAGGCGATGCGCGCCGTGGCGCATGACCCGAAGGTGGCGGCGCTGATGGGCATCAATGTCGGCGCGGTGATGCTGGGGGCCTTCGCCCTGTCCAGCGGGCTGGCGGGGCTGGGCGGCGTGCTGGTGGCGCCGATCGCCTCGGCCTCGCTCTTCATGGGCATGGGCATCGCGCTGAAGGCCTTCTCGGGCGCCATCCTGGGCGGTCTCGACAACCCGCGCGGCTGCATCTTCGGCGGCTTCGCGCTCGGCCTGCTGGAGGCTGGCGTGGCGCTCTGGCAGGCGCAGTGGCGCGAGATCGTCATCTTCCTCCTGATCATCCTGGTGCTCGCCATCCGCCCGAACGGGTTGTTCGGCGCACGCGCCCTGGACAAGGTGTGACGCCCATGCGGCATGTCCTGGCGGCCATCCTGCTGGCGGGCGCGACGGCACTCGCCGTGGCCTTCGTCACCAACGACTTCTACCTGCGCATCCTTTTCAACATCGGCATCTACTTCCTCTGCGCCTCGGGGATGAACGTGCTGCTCGGCTTCGCCGGGCAGAAATCCCTGGGCCAGGCGGGGCTCTTCGCCGCCGGCGCCTATGGCGTGGCGCTGCTCACCACGAGCTGGGACCTCGGACCCTGGCTGTCGCTGCTGCTCGCCACGGGCATCGCCGCCGCCGCCGGCGTGCTGATCGCCGCCCCGTCGCTGCGCGTGCGCGGGCCCAGCCTCGCCATGGTGACGCTCGCCTTCGGCATCGTGGTGGAGAAGCTGGTCACCGAGGCCTCCGACATCTTCGGCGGCGCCATGGGCATCTACGCCATCAAGCCGCTGACCTTCGGCGGCGAGGCGCTGAACATGCAGCAATGGGTCTGGCTCTGCATCCTGCTCGGCCTGGGGCTGCACCTGCTGCTGCGCAACCTGCTCACGGGCCGCTTCGGCCGCGCCTTCCTGTCCCTGCAGGCGGACGAGATCGCGGCGGGCGCCGTGGGCGTGCCGGTGCATAGCTACAAGATCCTGGCCTTCGTGATCGCGGCCGCCACCTGCGGCCTCGCCGGTGCGCTGGTCGCGCAGCAGAACCAGTACATCAATTCCGACTTCATCAGCTTCAACCTGTCGATCTTCATCCTGCTGCTGGTGCTGTTCGGCGGCGCGGGCTCGCTGGCCGGGCCGATCCTGGGCGCGGTCAGCCTGACGGTGATCTCCGCCCTGGTGGCGCGCTGGAGCTGGATCGAGCATTTCGTGCAGGGTGCGCTGCTGCTCTTCGCCCTCTATGCCATGCCGAAGGGCCTGGCCGGGGTGATCGCCGGGCTGTGGCAACCCGCCCGTTCCGGTGAGCGGCGCGCGGCTGCGCCCGATGCCACGGCGTCCCTCCCCATCCGCGATGCGGAGCCGGCAGCCGCTTCCGCGCCCCTGCTCCAGGCCGAGGGGCTGAGCAAATCCTATGGCGGCGTGCATCCGGCGCGGGATGTCCATGTCCGACTCACGCGCGGGCATATCCATGCGCTGATCGGCCCCAACGGTGCTGGCAAGAGCACCTTCATCAACATGCTGAGCGGCGTGGTGCAGCCGGATTCCGGCGAGATCCGCTTCCTGGGCCGCAGCCTGGGCCGGGCGGGGACGCATGCGATCTGCGACCGCGGCATCGCCCGCACCTTCCAGAACCTGCGCCTGTTCCGCGACCTGTCGGTGCGCGACAACGTGCTGCTCGGCCAGCATGCGCGCATGCGCAACGGCTTCCTGTCCTCGCTGTTCGGCCTGCCCCTGGCCTGGCGGGAGGAGGCGGCCGCCCGGCGCCGGGTCGGGGAGATCCTGCGCTTCCTCGGCCTGTCGCCACTCGCCGACGAGCCGGCGGGCTCCCTGCCCTATGGCCTGCAACGCCGCACGGAGCTGGCGCGCGCCCTGGCGACGGAGCCGCAACTCCTGCTGCTCGACGAACCGGCCGCCGGTCTCAACCCGCAGGAAACGGCGGAGCTGGGCCAGATCCTTCTGCGCATCCGGGAGCGCGGGATCACCATCCTCCTCGTGGAACATCACATGGATCTCGTCATGGCCATTTCCGACCACGTGATCGTGCTCGACTACGGCGAGACCATCGCCGAGGGCACGCCCGCGCATGTGCAGGCCGATCCGCGTGTCACCGCCGCCTATCTCGGCACGGAGGAGCTGCCGGAGGCCGAGGCGGTGGAACCCGTCCTGGCGCTGCGGGCATGAGCGCGATGCTGGAGGTCGAGGGCGCCTGCATCGGCTACGGCCCCATCCGCGCGGTGAGCGAGGCCGGCATCCGCGTGGAAACGGGCGAAGTGGTGGCCATCGTCGGCGCCAATGGCGCGGGCAAGACCACGCTGCTGCAGGCCATTGCGGGGCTGCTGCCGTTGCAGTCCGGCACGATTCGCTTCGACGGGCGCGACATCACCACCCTGCCGCCGCATCGCCGCGTCGGCGCCGGCATCGCGCTGTCGCCCGAAGGGCGGCGCGTCTTTCCGGACCAGAGCGTGCGCGACAACCTGGAGCTCGGCGCCTGGTCGCGCGATCTTTCGCCCGCGCGGATGGCGGAAGCAGTGGAGGAGCAGTTCGCACTGTTTCCGCGCCTGCGCGAGCGGCAGTCGCAGATGGCGGTGACGCTTTCGGGCGGAGAGCAGCAGATGTTGGCCATCGCGCGCGCGCTGATGAGCCAGCCGCGCCTGCTGCTGCTCGACGAGCCTTCGCTGGGTCTGGCGCCGCTGGTGATCCGCGAGATCTTCGGCATCATCCGCGACCTGCGGCGCCGTGGCATGACCGTGCTGCTGGTGGAGCAGATGGCCAACCTCGCCCTCGGCGTGGCCGACCGTGCCTATGTGCTCGAAACCGGCCGCGTCACGCTTTCCGGGACGGGCGCGGCCCTGTTGCGGCATCCGCAGGTGCGCGCGGCCTACCTCGGCGCGGGGCACTGAGCTTCGCGTCCGTTCGGCCCTCCCGCTCGAACTGATGCCCGAGTTCCGAGGAAAGGCGTTGCGCGAAGGCCAGCACCGCCTCCGCCTGCGGGCTGCGCGGCGAGGCATCGAGCATGCCGGCATTGCCGATCGCGGTGATGGCATACTGCATCTGGCCGGTATGGTCGAAAACCGGCGCGGCCACCGCGTTGATGCCGGGCACCGGGATGCCTTCCGTGGTGGCATAGCCAAGCGAGCGGATTTCCGTGATCTGCCGGTCCAGTTCCGCCTGCGAGGTGGCATGGCCGACCTTGCGGCTGCGTGAGCCGAGGACCAGTTCCTCTTCCAGCAGAGGGCGCACCTGCCGTGCGGGCAGGAATGTCGCGAAGAGCCGCCCGGTGGCCGTGCCGGTGATCGTGTAGACCGAGCCAGCGCGCAGATTGACGTGGATCGGCATGCTGGATTCCTGGACCTGGATGATGGTGGGTCCATGCGTGCCCCAGACGGCGATGGTGGCCATCAACCCCAGCTGCTCCATCATCTCGGCTGCCGCACGCGACGCCATCCGCAGAAGGTCCGAGGCGTGCATGCGGGCGAGGCCCAGTTGCAGCGCAAAGGGACCCAGGGCGTAGCGCCCGCTGAGTGGATCCTGCTCCACCAGGCCGAGCTTGCGATAGCTCACCAGATAGGCGTGCGCCTGGGCCGGCGTCAGGTTCGCCGCCGTGGCCAGGTCACGCAGCATAGCTGGCTGAGGCAGCGTCACCAGGGCTTGCAACAATCGCCCGCCCACTTCGATGGACTGTACGCCCCGCCCTTCGACCTGCATGCGGTGCCTTTCCGGAATGCCCGAGTTCCCATCATAAAGCCGGGAAGGGATGTCCGGTACACCACATCGGCGCCCGGGGCTTGAGCATCACGGCCGCAGGCAGCGGCGCCCATCAAGGGCTGCAAATGCAAAAAGCCGCCCTGACCAGGCGGCTTTGCAATCAGTGCATCGGATCGGGTCGGTGTGTTGTGTGTGTAGGTTCCCATCGGGCGGCCTGGCGGCGACCGACTCTCCCGCGTCTTGAGACGCAGTACCATGGGCGCTGAGGCGTTTCACGGCCGAGTTCGGGATGGGATCGGGTGTGGCAGCCTCGCTAGGGCCACCAGGCCACCGGATGGGAACCGTGGAGGTGTGTGTAGTGTACCGACCTGATGCGCTGGGTGATGGAGGATCTGGGCCTTGTGGCTTTATGGGGCTTTGGGGCTGGGGGGAGCGGGGTATCGGGTGTTGTGAGTGTGTGTTGCTGACTGAGCGGGTGCGCTTTGGTGCTGCGCGCGGTGTCCCTTGTTGAGGGGGACTGCGGCGGCGGGGGAGTGATGGAGTTCGATCGGGCGATTAGGATCGCTCGGCTGCATCCGTTACCGGACTTCCACCTGCGACCTATCGACGTGGTGGTCTTCCACGGCCCTTGGGGAGACCTGGTTTTGAGGCTGGTTTCCCGCTTAGATGCCTTCAGCGGTTATCCGTTCCGTACTTAGCTACCCGGCGATGCTCCTGGCGGAACAACCGGTGCACCAGAGGTACGTCCATCCCGGTCCTCTCGTACTAGGGACAGATCCTCGCAAGTCTCCAACACCCATGGCAGATAGGGACCGAACTGTCTCACGACGTTCTAAACCCAGCTCACGTACCGCTTTAATCGGCGAACAGCCGAACCCTTGGGACCTGCTCCAGCCCCGGGATGCGATGAGCCGACATCGAGGTGCCAAACCTCCCCGTCGATGTGGACTCTTGGGGGAGATCAGCCTGTTATCCCTAGAGTACCTTTTATCCGTTGAGCGATGGCCCTTCCACGCGGGACCACCGGATCACTAAGGCCGACTTTCGTCTCTGCTCGCGCTGTCGCGCTCGCAGTCAGGCGGGCTTATGCCTTTGCACTCAACAGCCGATGTCCGACCGGCCTGAGCCCACCATCGCGCGCCTCCGTTACACTTTGGGAGGCGACCGCCCCAGTCAAACTGCCCACCACGCAGGGTCCTGGCCCGGGCTAACCGGGCTCAGTGAGATGCCAGAAAGAAACAGGGTGGTATTTCAAGGTTGCCTCCACCTGAGCTAGCGCCCGGGTTTCGATGGCTCCCACCTATCCTACACAGTTCCTTCCTGGCACCACTGCGAAGCTGCAGTAAAGGTTCATAGGGTCTTTCCGTCTGACCACGGGTACCCCGCATCTTCACGGGGAATTCAATTTCGCTGAGTCTATGCTGGAGACAGTGGGGAAGTCGTTACACCATTCGTGCAGGTCGGAACTTACCCGACAAGGAATTTCGCTACCTTAGGACCGTTATAGTTACGGCCGCCGTTTACCGGGGCTTCGGTTCGATGCTTGCACATCTCCCCTTGACCTTCCGGCACCGGGCAGGTGTCAGACCCTATACGTCATCTCTCGATTTCGCAGAGCCCTGTGTTTTTACTAAACAGTCGCTACCCCCTGGTCTGTGCCACCCCACCTTGCTTGCGCAAGAAGGGGTCTCGCTTATCCCGAAGTTACGCGAGTAATTTGCCTAGTTCCTTCAGCATAGTTCTCTCAAGCGCCTCGGTATTCTCAACCAGTCCACCTGTGTCGGTTTCGGGTACGGTCTTTCTCGACAGCGCTATTTCCTGGGCTGCTTTGGCTGCCCCTCCAATCCGATAAGGAGGAACAACGGTTGGCAGCCGTCACGTCTGTCAGGCCCAGGAATATTCACCTGGTTTCCATCGACTACGGCTTTCGCCCTCGCCTTAGGGGCCGGCTCACCCTGCGCGGATTGACCTTGCGCAGGAACCCTTGGACTTTCGGCGACAGGGGTTCTCACCCTGTTTATCGCTACTCATGTCCG